>JAIQEY010000061.1 GCA_020073565.1 Terriglobia bacterium | reverse complement strand
ATCCGCAGCATGCGCTCCACTCCCACCGGCGGCCGCCCGTTCCCAGGCTTGGGATAGTGCGGCTCCACCAGCGCGCACAGCTCACGCCATGGCACCACCTGCTCCATCTCCTCCAAAAATATCGCTCGCCGCGTCTTCCTCGTGTACTGCTCAAAGCCGGTCATCATCGCCAGGGTCCTCTGTTTCATTTCTCAGACACTCTAACTTGACCGGCTCTGGAAAGCAGAGAGCTTAATCAGAGTCTCCCTAACGATCCTTCGCCGCGCATCTTCAGCAGCTGGTTCGTCATATCCAATCTGAATCACTCGCAGCGCCTTGAACAACAACGTGTCATGATTGTTCAGAAACGAGTGGCCCGCTTCCGGATACTCTTTCACGTCGTGCGCGATACCCGCGGCGGCGAGCGTCTCTTCTAACTTCTGCGCCACACCCCGGTTCCAGCGGTCCTTTGCCCCATAACTAGCGACAATTGGGCAGGCCCGCGAAAGAAAGACCGCGGCATCCTCCGGCAAAGGACCGCCATAATTTACGCTCGCCACTCCGAAGCCATAACCCAGCGCGAGCAACAGCGCGAACCCGCCTCCCATGCAGAACCCGATGACACCAACTTTGCCCGTGCATCCCTCGTGTCGAACCAGCCATGCGCGGACAGCTTGTATGTCGTCGTAAGTCGGACCGCGCCGCGCCTTCAGGTCGCGCGCGATCGCGAACAGACATTTCATCATTGTGCCGCGAAAGTACAGGTTGGGCGCCGCGGCTAAGAATCCCTCCCGTGCCAGCCACCGTGTCTGGTTACGCAGATCTTCCTTCATGCCGCCGACGTCGTGGAGCACCACCACGCCGGGCCACGGCGCGCCCTGCTCGGGAACCGCGACAAATACCGGCAAATCGCCGGAGTCGACGGGAATCCTGACCTGGCCCACAGCGCCCTCCTGTCGGCAGCTTATCTCTTGAGCCGACCGGTTGTCGTCACCCAAAGGCTCATCGCGGACTCCGCTCCGGCGTCGCGTAGGTTCGGCACTATGAGTCCCTTTTCAATAGCGCAGCCTGGCTCCGGCGAACAGACGGATGGTCTACCACAGAGAAGCCGGCTCGGGCCACAGCCTCCAATTCCGCATGGAATTCTGTCTCTTTGACGTGCCCGGCAGGTTCAACGAGCAGGAAGCCCGCGCCCGGTTTCGAAGCTTGGGCCACCTCGACAAAAAAAGCGCCTGCATCCGGCAGTTCATGCACTACTGCGAAGGCGAGCGTAAAGTCGACTCTCCCTTTCAAGTCTGTGACGCCCAGGGAGCCAGGTGAGACCAAACGCGCCTCCACTCGATTGAATAATCCCGCCTTGGCAACGCGGCGTTTGAGCCCCGCCAGCATCTTGGGCTGGATGTCCACGGCCACGACCCGACCCGATGGCCCAACCAGACGAGCCAGTTCAACAGTGAAGAAGCCCATTCCCGGCCCGGGCTCGAGCACCGTCATCCCTTCGCGCACAAACGGTCGGACAACTTTTTCCGGTTCCAGCATAAGGCGCCGCAACGGGCTTGCCAGAAAGTAGCCGAGCCACCACGGGCAGACTCGAGGAGCCATGACGACCTCCATCTATTCGACGGGACAATGCTGACTGAGCAGGTTTGCGGCCGAAGTTCCGAAGCCTGCCCTGCTCCGGTACGATCGCTTCAGAGATGTGTTGATCTAGCTTGCTCATCAAACCAATATCCGGCGACTCCTTCTCTACTCATGAAGATGAATGAATGTTGCAAATATTGTAGGCACCCTGCGGCGTGAAGCACGCGGCGTCGGTTCCGGTTAGAACCATGGATGCACAAGTCCTCAACGGACGGCGACGAAAGACGTATCCGACGCGGTGCTCACGTTGCATTGGCTCTTTATTTCGGGGTAGATTCAATCAACGCCTTTGTGGGGGTAAGCCACGTGCGGTCGATTGTAAAGTCTTTGGCGGTGATTTGCTTGTTGCTGACATTCTGGTCAGCAATCGCTTTTGCTGCGCATCATCACTTGAATGGTGCCGAGTCGGCCAAGTGTACTGTCTGTGTGGCTGCGCATTCTGCGGCTCCCAAAGCTACCACAAACCTGCTGAAGGCCAAGTTCACTCCGATATCCACCTTCCGAGCTGAGCCTGTCTTTGCCAAACAGAGCTTCGTAGTATTCGCGCTTAGCGTTCGCCCACCTCCAGCGATCTAGCTTTCCAGAGGATCGATCTGTCGTTCTGAATCCGTTCTTCATTCTTCAGGGAGGAATCTATGCTGGCTTCTTACGTGAAGTCACGTGCTGCGGCCTTTCTGTTCACAATTCTTCTAGCGTTAGATTTCAGCGCTCATGCTCAGTCCGGTAGTTCCACGTCGATTACGGGCACTGTAGTTGACCCATCAGGGGCGGTGGTGACTGAGGCAACTGTCGAAGTTCGTAATCCTGTTAGCGGTTTTTCTCGAAGTGCAGTGACTGATGCCGCTGGAAAATTCGTTATTCCAAACGTCCCGTTCAATCCTTATCACTTTACGGTTACGGGCCAGGGTTTTGCGCCGTACTCAGGCGATGTTGATGTCCGTTCGACGGTGCCTGTGAGCCTCAATGTCACACTCAAGGTGGGAGGCTCGGCAGAGAGCGTCACAGTGGAAGCAGCCGGTGGAGACTTGATCGAGAATACCTCCACGTTTCACACGGACGTGGATCGGGAACTCTTCGACAAGCTACCACTAGAAAGTCAATCATCATTGTTGAGCTCGCTAGTGACCTTGTCGTCGCCGGGAATTGCGGTCGTACCTCCGGAACTGCGCTCCGGGCGCTTCAAAGCTACCGACAAGCTGATCGCATCGCTAAGGGCGGCCACTCTTATGCTGAGCAAAAAACCCTCAAAATGACTTACTGACGGGGCCTGTCAGAGGGAGACTCCGCGTAACAATACACCCTGCATTAGAACCGAGGTATGAGGAGTTTCGTCCGCGGACGATCTGAAGCCTCTCCAACGCATTTACGTCGGCGTTCAAGGAACTCGATCCGATTCCTCAATTCAAGGCCACAGCGAAGCTGGGCGAGTTCCTGGAGACCCGATTCTCCCAGTCGTTCTAACGGGCACGAGCGGCACCGGCCGGCCGCCGCTCCATTCCAACAAGAGACTTACTGGGTTGACGAAGAAGCTCGGCTTAAGGATTCTTTCGCACCTCCGGGTCCGGATTCGCCCGCTTGCTCCGTTCACGAGCTGCTGCGTTTCACAAACTGATAGGCTTCCTTCGCCAATTGGACCCAGTCCGCTTTTCCGTCGCCAACCACAATCAACTCCTTCATCAATCTGCCGTGACCAGGATCGAATCGCTTACCTGTTCCGCGTAGACCTGTGATCCTTCAGGCCAGTGATGGCAGTCACACGCGACCCAGAACAAGGCTACTATTTCGGAATCAGGAATGAGCCCGGAATACTCTCATCCAACGTTGCGAGCATGGCGTCATTCGCGCTCGCTAGCTTGCTCAGGTGACCATCGGTAATTTGTTTAGGCGATTTGACCCACCCGGGAAGATGGGACGCATCGTGTCCGTCTGGAATGAACGCAAGTCGAGAGGTCCGCGCCTCCTTCAGACGCAACAACAGTGTGCGGGCTTGAGCGACACTAAACCCGTAGGCTGGGGCCAGGGCTAGCACGCGTACAAATCCCAGCTCGGTGATCGAGCAGCTCGCTAATTGAGGTGAAATAGTCGATTGAACCCAATACGCAACTCGAGCGTGGAATTCGTGATTAATGAAGCCAAGTGCGACCAGAGCATTCACGTCGAACAAATAGATCATGGGAAATTTGCCAAAATCTCTTCAACTTCTTTGCTGCTCAATGTTGGTGCGTTTGGGCCCGCACTTAGAGCGGGGAGTCCGGTAACCGGGTCAGTCACAAGTCTGACTCGATGCGGCCGCTTCCGCCGGGGCGTCAACACAATTCGCCCGTCCTCGATATTGGCATCCAGCGGATCCCCCGCACGAATATCCAGTCGGCGGCGAAGAGGGCCCGGAAGAACCACCTGTCCTTTGGTCGACACCTTGGTCTGCATGGTAAGACAATCTTACCGTATTCTTACCCATCTCGCAACAAGGCACGCACTTCGCTTGTCCGACTGGGAAAGACTGACTCTCGCTGCTGTGTGCCAATCGTGTGCAAGACTCCCCGAATCCCGCGAGGACCGTTAAGTAGCGGCTGACTGACGGCCGATCAGTCGAACCTGACATCCCAAGCAGTCCTTCCGCATCGCGTGGACAAGTTCGCGCACGCCGGTGTTGGCGCGACGGGGCACCTCAACGCCTGCCACATGCAAGCGTGAAGCTCCCCGGGAAGAAGCGGTCTAGTGCGCCGTCGGCGAGTTCGGCATCTTCGTGGTAAGGAAGGCTACGGCAGGTACCAGGCTTGGGCTGCGGTGCCGTTGCAGTCCCAGATCTGGAGCCGTGTGCCGTCGGCAGTCTTACCGCCGCTGACGTCGAGGCACCGACCGGACTGTGGGTTCACGAGGCGGTCCTGGCTTCGCCATCGCCATTGCTGGGCGCTGGTACCGTTGCAGTCCCACAGCTGGACCCGTGTCCCGTTAGCAGTGCCGCCGCCGTTGACATCCATGCACTTGCCGAGAGTACGTAGCGTCCCGTCACCGCTATTCCACGCCCAGCTTTGCGCACTTGTGCCGTTGCACGTCCAGATCTGGCTGGGTGTGCCGTTATCCGTGCTAGCACCAGCGTCGTCGATGCACTTGCCACCTTTTCCGCGGATCGGCCCAGCACCCCTGTACTTAGCCCTGACCACTGACGGCGTGTCGAGGACGTAGCCAGCGTCGATCGACTGAGAGAGCCGCAAGTATTGCCCCTCCGCCCAGTTGAGTGGCGAGGCGCTGCCCGTCGGCCGTCCGAGCGCGAAGCAGAAAACATTCGAGCGGTCCCAGATCTGTTCCGGCGCGAAGTGGCCGTCATTGGTCGCATCGGTCATCGACTGGAGGTAGACGCTGGCCGAGCGGGCGTTCGCGAGTTCGTACTCGCCGCGCTCGCCGGAAAGGACCGGCCACAGCCGTCCGTAGCGATTGGCTGGGTTGGCGGGAAAACCTCGGCAGTCGCTGTTGCTCTCGCCGTAGTTGTCGTGGTTGTAGCGGTGGAAGTAGATGTTGCCGTTGGGCATCGTCACCTGCACCGTGGAGTTGTCGTCCGATGCCGCCGCGGTCGGCGAGAGCGATGTCGATACATTGGGATCGTTGGGCGGGCGCTCGCCGAGCCGGATGAGTTCGAGGAACCCGAAGTCGGCGACGTCGCGAGCGAAGAACCTGCCGTCTTGGAATTCGAGACGATCGCTACTGTCGTTCGGATTCGACGACTGATCGATGCGCTCGTAGTACTGGTGGCCGTCCCAGAAGCCGCCGGTCGTGAACGTCCAGCCGGCAAGGCTTGACCGCCACGAGTCGGCCGTCGACTCCCAACTAGCGGCACTGGTTGCATCGCCGTTCTGGCGGGCGATGTCCGCTGCCGCGATGAGGCCGGCGATCTCCGCCGCAATCGACGAGGGCGACTTGCCACCCTGCTCCTCCCAACGCTCCGTCGTGTCGGGCCCCGCCGTCTGGATGTGGCTCGCTGTCACTTTGATCTTCTGGTAGGTGGCGTTGTCGGTCAGACCCGTCATCCAGGCCAGCAGGATTGCGAAGGCATCCTGATCGAGCTGCTCGCAACAGCCGAGTTGCTGCTGCGTCGCACCGCTGATCCCGCTGACCGGGCTGTAGCGCGGGAATGAACCGGGCGGATAGGTCGTATTGTCTCCCGGTGTGCTGACGCTGGCATATTGACTGTTCCACATGAACTGCGCCATGCGCAGCGCCTGCGCGGAGTCGCCTGCGGCGATCAAGCCCGTTGCCTGCTGGTACAGGTCGCGACCCCACACCCGGTGATAGCCGTCGTTGAGGTTGTCCCCATTCGTGAAGTCGCCCCACGGCGTTGCGAACCCTGCGACGCTGGCGCCGCGGAATGTCTTGTCCTCGGCGGCGTGCAAGGCCATCGCGGCGACGTAGTAGGCGCGGCGACGGAGCGTGTCGCTCGACACGCTGGCGGGTGCGGCGCGGAGCCCGTTCACATACCCGTCCCAGCCACCGCTGTACGGTGCGATGCCACGGTAAGCGGCCTCGCGATCCGTGAAGCCTGCTGTAAGGGATCCGTTGACGGCGGCGACAGCCTCTGCCGGGTCGCTGCCGTAGCCGAGCGCGACGGTGAATGTCGTGTCGGCGCCGACGCTGCCGACTTGGCCACACTGCACGACGTTGCCCTTGCCGGCGATGTTGTCGAACTGGTTGTTCAGCACCTTGTCGGCTTTCAGGTCGACGTAGCAGTCGCTCGCCTTGCCGGCGTAACCGTTGTCGTGCGCGACGAATCCGTTCGGGCTTGCCACCTTCAGCGCCGAGAACACCGTTGTCGACGAGCCAAGAAGAGTCTCGGTCCCGCTAGACATGAGCGCCGAGTTCGTCCCGTCCCACCAGGCGTTGTCGTTGCCGCCGCCACCGGCCATGGACGGGTTCTCAAGTAGGTACAGCTTGTAAGTGCCGCCATCTAGCGACTGGAATCGCGTGCGGATGAGCAAGGTGTTCCTGTCCCGGTCGGTGATGTAGCTGTTTGTGATCCTGTACTTGGGTGTTGCGCGCCTGTCCGTGTTGGTGACCGTGTACTCGAGCGCCTTCTCGTCCGGCATCGAGACCACGTGGTTGGTCGCGTCGCGCTCGAGGTCCACGAAGGTGGAACCGTCGGTGACGATGTACTGCATATCCTGCATGTTCGGGACGTCGAGGCGCGGATAGAAGACCTCGGTCGTGATCCCATTCGCTACCGTGAACCAGACCTTGCTGGTCGTGTCTGCCGAGGTGCCGACAGCCAGCTTGTTCCCAGTAGTCCACGTGGCAGTATCGCCCGGACCGTCGCTTGCGGTTCCCGCTGCCACGGCATTTGTCTGGAACACGACCGGTGCCACGAGCGCCACAACCGTCGCGAAAACGATCCCCAGACCCGCGATGTTGCGCCGCACGAGCGTTCGTCTGGAACGACTCATGTGAGCCTCCCTTTGGCTAAGGGCGTCACTCTCGATCGGCACTGCCGGTGCCAACGCCTGCACTTCCGACCGTCACCGGGACCAGAACCGGAGCGGGCGCCAGAACGTAAATGAAGCGTTCGGGTTCAACGATGCATCGTGCTGCAGAGCAGCAGGTGCCGTGACGCGGCGTAGCGTTCCGGTGCCGCGCACGGTTAGGCCCCCTTACGAGACCGCAAATACAAACACTCCACGGTCAAGACACTTCCCAATATCGTGCCAGTTGAATTGCATCAGACAACTGTTTCCGATGTAGTTGGTTTTCTCGACTGTGGATGGCGCCTTGATCGTGAAGTTAAGCGTCGCCGATGCACCTGCGGCCAGCGTGAGTCCGACGAAAGCCGGTTCCGTCAGGCGCGGGAAGCGGGTGTCTACGTTCAAGAGGAATGTGCCCACGGTCGGGTCAACGTTGCCGGAGCCGACCCAGACGTGCGCAAATTGCGAACTGGCTTGCGTCGGGTCAGGGTTGAAGACACCCAAACTGTAGATAAACGTCCCTCCTGGCGTCGTGTTACTCCATCCTTGCGATACGATCATCGGGGAGTTGACGCGCTTGAGCTTCTTTTCGATCTCCTCCGGCGTGATGGCCGTGAAGTGATCACCCTTGTTCTCGCGTTTATGTTTTTCGATCGCCTCTTGGATGCTCTTAATGTGTCCTTTGATCTGAGCCGTTGTAAACTTCCGTTGCTTCGTGTTGGCTGGCATATTCTCCGTTTCTTCGTTGTTGTCGTGTTCTTGTTTGTCAGCGCATGTTTGCGCGGCCCTTCGCAGTCCCATCCGACGGCACCCTGAGTTTTCACATTTCCTTCATAGCGGTTCTCCAGCTTCGGCTTCAAACACAGCCCCGCCTGAGTGCAAGGGTGAGTCGTCATCGGGATACACGTACCCGTTCACCTCGACACATTAAGTTTGCGCCGAACAAACGTCTCTGACCATGGGGAAGTCGACGGTAGAAGTCCCCTCGGACGTGAAACTCAGGTCGAGCCTCACTCTTCCGTTCGCCGAATCGGACCCAAGATAGGCTCAGATTTGCAGAATGTCAACAACAACGCTTGAGACAACAACGCTTGAGACGGTCAACGGCTGCGGTCGGACCTGGTGCTCTCGGTAGAAGGCCAGCTGTTTGCGCAGGAAGAGATTCTCAGTCTGCAATGGTATGCGAGATCGGAACCACCCCGCGACGAGCGAGAACAGATCGGAAAGCAAGGTCAAAAGCAGCGCGCGAATGGCACGTCGGGATCGCATAGGAAGCGAAATTCTACCCAACAAGTCAGGAAATCAGCGTGGAAAATGCGACGTTTGCGTATCAACCGCTCGCGATGCGAAGGATACTTGTTTTCTGCAGCTTGCAGGTCCGGACGAATTCTTGCGTACCACAGCGCTGATTGAAACTGTCGGAGTCATGTGAAACTCAAAGCGGAATCGGTTCGGGCGACGCACGGGAGTAAAACCGGGTGTAAACTACTCCGTCGTTTGCGAGGTTAGAAAGGAAATCTGGGCACTGCGAGATGAACTCTCTTGAGCGCGTGAGGATCGTCCTAGCGGGCGGAATCCCCGATCGCGTGCCCGTGTGCCTGCACAATTTCATGCTGGCTGTACGCGAAGCCGGTGCGCGCATGGAAGACTATCGAACCAACCCTGAGGTCATTGCCGGCGTCCATCTCCGGGCGGTCGAGAAATACCAACACGACTGCATAATGGTGGATACGGACACCACCATGCTGGCCGAAGCCCTGGGTGCCAGGTCGGAATGCGCCCCCAACGAACCGGGCCGCATCGTGCAGCCTGCCCTCCGCAGCCTCGGTGAAGTTGACCGCTTGAAAGTAATTAACCCCGAGATGGATGGGCGCATTCCCGCTTTGCTCGAGGCCGTTCGGCTGATGTCGAAACAAGTGGGCCGCGAGATTGCAATTCGGGGCAACGCCGATCAAGCCGCTTTCGCTCTCGCGTGCCTGGTGCGCGGCATCGAAGATTTTCTGATGGAGCTCGCCGAGCAGCCGGACGATCCACGGATCGCCCAGCTCATGGAGATTTGCCACCTAAGCCATCTCGCCGTTCATCGGGCGCTGGCCAAGGCCGGAGCTCACCTCACCTCGCTGGGCGATAGCCTGGCAGGCCCGGACGTCATTTCCCCCCGCATGTTCAACCGCTTCGCGCGTCCTTACGAGGAGCGTCTAGTGAAAGACCTTGCCGCCGATGGCATCTTCGTCGCGATTCACATTTGCGGCGATACCAGCAAAATCCTCGATATGCTGGCCGAATACGGACCCTGCGGCTTCGAGCTCGACTACAAAACCGACGCCGTGAAAGCCAAACAAACGACTGGGATGCACCACGTATTGTTTGGAAACATCGACCCCAGCGGCGTCCTGGCCCAGGGGACGGTCGAGCAGGTTCAGGAAGCAACTCGGAAGCTTATCTCCGTCTGGAAGCCGGGAGGACGATTCATCTTGAATGCCGGCTGCGCCCTCCCGTCGACTACGCCGTCCGAGAACATTCGTGCGCTTATTGAAATGGTGAAGAAGTGCGGAGTCTATGACTAGCCAGGGAACCGGTCGCGAGCCGGTAAGAGCTACATCCGCATAATAAAGGAGTGCGCCGATTGTCGTCTTCCGGTGAGCAAGGCTTCTTTCACATGGAGCCGTATTCGAGAGGGAAAATGGACGATCTTAAGAAACTTTATAAAGCCATTCTAGAGGGCAACGCGAAGGTGTCTGCTGAAGAGACCGCGCAAGCGCTCGAGGCGGGCGTCGACCCGATAACAATTATTGAGGGCACGATGATTCCAGCGATGGACGAGGTAGGACGGCTCTTCGAGTGCCAGGACTATTTCGTTCCCGAACTGCTGCTATCGGGCAGAGCGATGAAAGCGGCGATGCAACTGCTACGCCCGCTGCTGGCGAAAAGCGGGGCCCAACCAGCGGGCCGGGTCGTCATCGGCACTGTGAAAGGGGATTTGCACGATATAGGGAAGAACCTCGTGGGCTCCATGCTAGAGGGTGGGGGCTTTGAGGTGACCGATCTCGGTACCGATGTATCTTCCGAGAGGTTCATCGCTGCGATACGAGAGACCAACGCCGACATCGTCTGCCTCTCCGCGCTGCTCACGGTCACGATGACGGCTATGAAAACGACGATCGAAGCGTTGGAGAGTGCTGGAGTCCGCAATAAGGTCAAAGTTCTGGTGGGCGGTGCTCCGGTGACTTCGCAGTACGCCAGGGAGATCGGAGCGGATGGCTACGGCGAAAATGCAACCGCGGCGGTCGCGCTTGCTAGGGAACTCGGTAAGGCTCCTTAGCGGGATTGGAATGGCATGTTGTCGCTCGCCGCTTGATGTCTGGGCGGCATTTCTTTTGCATCACGCGAAGGGTCGGAGAATTTTGTTGGAAATTTGGAATTTCTGGTGCCGGCTGGAATCTACGGCTTAGCTAACTGGCACGCCACTTCTAGTGTAGTGCGTCACAACTAACAACCTTTATCAATCCGCGTGCGTCTTATCATTAGGAGACGGTCGCGGATGCGTATAACCCCTGTCATTACGTTGAGTCCGCAGCAACGGACGGTTTTGGAATCCCAAGTCCGGAGCCGATCTCTTCCGGTACGGGTGGTGGAGCGCGCTCGCATCGTGCTGTTCGCGGCCGCCGGCCAGCAGGACAAGGAAATTGCCGCCAACATGGCCATCACCCCCAAAAAGGCTTCTCGCTGGCGCAAACGGCAATCAATGCGCGGGTACTCCAGTCGTTCCCTGGACAACATCTGTAACCCCGAGTTCCAGAAGGGCCTGCACAAAGGAATTTCGAACGGAATCCGCGTTCTCGAGTTGTCCCGCGCTCCAGCGAGCGTAGGCTTGTTTGAGGGGTTCAATGGCGCGTTTGTCCTTAAGCGTCCCAAGCGCTGAGCTGGCCTGCTGTTCAATAGCAGCGTTGTCCTCGTTGAGGCTCGCAATTAGCGGTTCAACAGCGTGAAGGTCCCCTAACTTGCCGAGGGATGCTGCCGCAGCAGCGCGATCCGCCGTTTGGTTTGCCGGATTCTTGAGAAACGTGATCAATGCGGGAACCGCTCGCGAATCGTGCGATTCACCCAACGCGTAGATGGCATTGGGGTTGGGCATTGCCGCAATCAGAGCGTCGATGGCTTTCGGATCGTGAGACTGCAGAAGCGCCCCCGATGCGTGCAATTGCACGGTAGTATCAGTGTCGCGTAATGCCGCAACTAGTTCGGGCGAAGCGGGGAAATTCGCAAATCGGGTGAGGGCAAACGCGGCGGACTCGCGTACTTGGTAATCGGGATCCTTGAGCAGTCCAGTGAGGATTGGAATCGCCCGCCGATCACCGAGGAGTCCCAGAGCGTCGGCGGCCTTGGGCCGCAGGATCGGGCTCTGTGATTCCAGAATTGGTACAAGAACTTCGAATGCTAAAGGATTTCTTGTGGCGCCGAGCGCAACCACCAAAACTTCGCGTGGCCAGGGAGGTTGCGCCTCTTCTAGCGCTTTCCGTATGGGTTCGAATGCGGTTGGGTCCGGGTGCTTCTCGAGCGCACCTTGCAGTGCCCAAGCAGCGGTGAGTGACGGCTTCTTGCCGCCGGAGCGTAAATCCTCAAGAAAGATCGAAATGCTATCCGGGCTGCCGATCGTTTCCAGCGTCGAAAGGACTTGCCGTCTCAGTTCCGGAGAACTCTTCTCATCGCGATAAATCCGTGTCAACGGGGGAACCGCGGAGTCGTTGGGAATCTGCTGGATTGCCTTTGCGGCGGACAACGCGACGGATGTGTCGGAGTCCTCCAAAGCGGCGGCCAGAAGCGCAAGGTCGTCGTTGGAGCGAATATCGCCCAGAGATTCCGCAGCGGCAGCGCGCACTAGAGGCGAAGAATCCTGCAACGCCCTCCTGAGGGCGGGCAAGGCTGTCTCTGGATAGATCTGGCGTGCATCGTGAACGTCACCGCTCGGGGCGTTCACCTCTCCAAGAGCAGATGCAGCGGCGGCGCGCACCTTGGCGTCCGAATCGCTAATGAACGGACTCAGCTTCGCATTGACGTCGCCCTCCCGCGAACTCGTTAACTGGCCTATGAAATCGATTGTTTCTTGTAGTGTACGCGGGTGCGAACTTACCCGACCCGCGTGGGGCGAGTCTTTTTGTGCGGATTGGGAGAGATACTGATTCGCGATGGGCCGGATTTCCGGATTGGGTGCATGCACAGCGGCGCGCATGAACCTCGTGACACGGGGCCGCTCAGGCTGGGACAGCATACCGGCGATTTTGACCATCGTTTCCGAAGGAACTCCTGACTGATAAACGGAGATGAGCTCGTCAACGATCCCGGAAAAGTCGATGTACTGTTCTTTAGTATTGAGTGAGGCTAACCAGCGTCTGGTTGCGAGGCGGATTCTCTCGTCCTTGTCAATCGCTGCGTCGACAGCCAGTTGAAGATCCGCCCGCGAGATCGCGTTTGGATCCGCATCGCCGAACATAAAAGAAAGACCGTAATCTCCGACACTGTGTTGGCAAACATCGTCGCTTTGCACCGCCTGGATGAGAAACCGGGCACCGGTTTGATGCATTAGACCCAGCACTCCTCCAGCCCAGTAAGGATAGTAGTTGTCTTGGTTCGGGCAATTTGCCAGCAGCGCCTCCGCTGCTGGCGCGCCCAAGCGGGAGAGTTGTTCGTCGATTCCTAATGTGCCGCCACCCGAGTCAAGCGACTTCTTTACCATTGCGAGAAGAACGGGGATCTTGCGGGAGTCGTCATACTTAGCGAGGATCTCAAGAAGATCGTCGCGAGTAGTTCCCGTCGCCGCCTGCACCGCCTGCAGTAAGGCGGGGAGCATGGTCGGATCGGGATGCTCCAGCAGCGCCGTTTTCGCCGCACCATGAATAGCTGGATCAGAACTGAAGAGGCTTTCCAAGCGGCTGTCGCGCTCTGCCCGCTGTGCTGGGACAGTCAGCACACAAATGAAAAGAAA
This sequence comes from Terriglobia bacterium, assembly GCA_020073565.1. Taxonomy (GTDB): domain Bacteria; phylum Acidobacteriota; class Terriglobia; order Terriglobales; family Acidobacteriaceae; genus Acidiflorens. Next base: position 18,454 of record JAIQEY010000061.1, on the reverse strand, counting down.
GCCCCCAACGACGCAGACTGCTTTGTAAGCGGCGTTAAGAGTACGCATGGACATAGGTTACGCCATGCGGGACGCACAAATGGGATGACGAAGGTTTTCGCGCATGTCGGTGGACTTCTCAGTGGGTTTAACAACGCAATCGCCCTCACGACGTGAGCACCTACCGGTCCGGATTCTCGTCGACGGGGAATTCGGATCTTATCCCGAGCCACAAATTCAGGTCTTAGGAACTTGGTTTGTTGACTTCAGGTCGAATCACAGGCAAACCTTACATAACCCGGCAAGGTAAGGTTTGCCGACGATTCTGGGCGGATGACGCTCGTGTTTTTTCGGAGGCGCGCCCATAGTGAGCTGGGTGGAGCGGAACAGAGGATTAGGGCGCGCGTTCGAAAAAGCCGTCAGAAGGAAGCCGCTGGCGCGGGGGACGCGGTCCTTATGCAAATTGAATGGAGCCAAGGAGAGGTGTTGAAGTTGGCGGGAGTGTGCACGGAAGCGGAGGAAGGGGCCCGCGAAGGTGCGGCAGCAGGAATCGACGATCGAAGATGGTGTGAAAGAGAGAGCGGAGAAGGGATCGGATCAGGAGTAGGACGAACGGGGGCGGCGCGCGGTGAACCGTGCAGAGTTTTCGAGTTGTAAGCGAGCCGTTTCATGCTGCAGTAGTGACCAACGGTGGTGGAGAACGGAGTCGGAGTTGGAGTTGAGCGGCAGTAAGTCGATTGATGACCGCCATCGGTCCGCCACACTGGGGGCAACGCCAAAGAGGGGCCGACGCCTGGGTGGGGGAGGTTTCCGGTTCTATCTGGGATGGAACTGTGCCCAGTGCTGCGAAGCATAGAGGCAGGAGGGTGGAGCGACGCCGGTTGGCAAGGAAGCCGAAGTGACGGATACGAACGAAGCCCTTGGGGAGCAGATGGAGTAGGAAGCGGCGCAAGAACTCATCGAGCGATACGGTCATCAGTTTCTGCTGGTTGTGGTGAGCCGAGTCCCGCCAACGAAAGGTGACTTGGCCGTCGGTCAACGAGACCAGTCGATGGTTGGAGATGGCCACGCGATGGGTGTAACGGCCGAGATACTGGAGCACGTACTCAGGGCCGCCGAAGGGTGGTTGGGAGTAAACGATCCAGTCTTTTCGGAACAGTGGCCTGAGCCAGGAAGCGAAGATCCTTGGTTGCGCGAGCAGAGCCAGATTGCCGGAAAGGTGCAGTTGGCCATGCTCAAAGGCCGACTTGAGAGCGGCGACGAACTTGCCGCGAAACAGACGTCGGAGTACTTGGATGGGGAGGAAGAAGTGAGGACGGGATCGGATCCAGCGGGTGTGATCGAGGGAGAGCCCACCGGCCGGGACGACACCGTGGATATGGGGATGAATCTGGAGTTTCTGGTTCCAGGTGTGGAGCACGCTGAAGAAGCCGATCTCGGCCCCGAGATGTCTGGGGTTGCGAGCGACTTCGAGAAGAGTTTCTGCGCTGGTACGAAGCAGCAAACCATAGATCAGTTTTTTGTTCTGCAGGGCCAGCGAAGCTAGTTGTGGTGGCAGAGTGAAGACGACATGGACATAGGGCGACGGGAGAAGTTCGTGGCGCCGGGCTTGGATCCAGCGTTCGCGAGCGCCGGTCGGACACTTCGGGCAATGGCGGTTACGGCAACTGTTATACGAGATGGTGGCACGATGTCCGCAACGGGTGCATTCATCGATGTGCCCGCCGAGTGCAGCGGTGCGACAGCGCGCGGTCGCGAGTAGGACCTTGATATGGGTCCAGCGGATCCACGCTCGATTGCGCTCGATGAAAGCAAATCCTGCAGCGCGAACTAAATCGGCCACCTCAAAGGGTGGCCGACTCATCTATCTCTCCGATTCTGACCTGCTTCTCAGCACCAGCGCGGCCAGCGGGCTGGCGGTGGCGTGCAAGTGACGTTGCGAAAGATGGAGATAGATGGCGGTCTCTTTGAGATCGTGATGGCCTAACAAGATCTGAATGGTGTGCAGGTCGGCACCGGCTTCCAGCAGGTGCGTGGCGAAGCAGTGCCGAAGCACGTGGGGATACACCTTCTTCTTAATCCCGGCACGGCGGGCGGCATGCTGGCAGGCGTGGCGCAGCGTCTTGGTATCCATGGGCTGATCGCCGCTGTGCCAGCGATTCCCGGGAAACAGCCAGACGCTGGATCTTTTGCGCAATCGCCGCCAGTGCGCGCGAAGTTCGTCGAGCAAGACTGGGCTGAGCATCACGTCGCGATCTTGGCGACCTTTGCCGCCTTGGACGTGGAGAACCATGCGTTGGCTGTCCACGTCGCTGATCTTCAAGTGAGTCAACTCCGCGTTCCGAACGCCAGTCGCGTAGAGAGTCATGAGCACGGTGCGATAAAAGGCAGTCGGAGCGGCGTCGATGAGTTGGGCTACTTCTTCCTGACTGAGAATGGTGGGCAGACGGTGGCGTTTCTTGGGATAGGGAGTGTCGGCAATGCTCCACGGCTTCTTCAGTGTCTGGATGTAGAAAAACCGCAGGGCGCACAGATGGTTGGTCACTGTTCCGGGCGACAGCTTCTGCACAGTGAAGAGTTGGGCTTGGTACTCCCGAATGTGCTGCCGACCCAAGCGGTCGGGAGAACAGTGGAAGTGTTGTGCGAATCTTTCGACGAAACGGGTGTAGCGTTGTGTGGTAGCCTGCGAGTAATGACGACGCTGGAGTTCTTCCAGCATGATGCTGCGTAGATGGGTCACAGGGACCTCCTTGTGACCCACAATTTATCTGAGGGCAAAACCCACGAACCTCGGTCCTACCTACGCGGCAGCGTCCGCCGCGCCAGCGGCTTCGTTGTGTGCTGGGCATGCTCAACAGCTTGGAGGTGAAAGTCCTCTGGCCTACCTGATGGAGGTAAAGGTCTAGTGATGATGCAAGGGCTACCGCCGCGAGGCGGAGTCTGAAGGAAGCATGGAGCAAACGTGCGAGTCGATGGACAAAAACCGGATAAAAGGCGCCAGCGCCGGACGAACGGGCAACTTACCACGAAGTCCATATCCATCAAAGACGCGAAGCGTAGATTCGGCGGCTGTGCACGGAAGGCGGTTGAGCTTACCCCAGGAGATCTGCTCGGCGTCGCTTCGGCGACTGAGGTGGCCGTAAGGCGACCTGACCGCGGAGCAGAAGTCAGCATCGGGCATAGTAGGTCATGACGTCGGCGAAGCTAGTGAGGCACTCCGATCCGAAAGGTGGAGAAACCGATAGGCTGAGCCGGGAACGGTGGCCGAAGGCCGGAACGAGAAGGAGAGGTAAGTAGGACATGAATCTCAGGAGCGACAAGCGGCAGAACGTCCAGGGACAACTGGACTTCTCGTCTCCGCCAGCGGGTAAAGCCCGCGAAGCGAAAAGGGAAGAGACCGAATCGCCCCCGGCGGAGCATGACCCCGAAAGCCCAGCCAGCACGAACCGATTGATGGAGGAAATATGTGAGCGAGAAAACCTGAAGCAAGCTTTGCAGCAGGTGAAGGCTAATACAGGTGAAGGCTAATAAAGGTAGCGCGGGCGTCGATGGAATGACCGTCGGCGGAATCACCGACTACCTGAAGCAGCACTGGCCAGCGATCCGAGAACAACTGCTGAGTGGGACCTACGAGCCGAAACCGGTGAGGCGAGTGGAAATCCCCAAGCCGGACGGAGGGGTGCGAAAGCTTGGTATCCCAACCGTGCAGGATCGATTGATCCAGCAGGCGGTGATGCAGGTTCTGCAGCGGCAGTGGGACTCGACGTTCTCCGACCACAGCTACGGTTTTCGACCGGGACGATCCGCGCATCAAGCAGTGGCCCAGGCACAGCAGTACATTGCCGCGGGCTACGGCTGGGTGGTTGATCTCGATTTGGAGAAATCTTTCGATCGAGTCAATCACGACAAACTGATGGGTCAAATCGCAAAACGAGTCGAGGACAAGCGGCTGTTGAAACTCATCCGGGCATTCCTGAATGCTGGGGTGATGGAGAACGGACTGGTCAGCCCAAGCGTGGAAGGCACTCCCAAGGGGGTCCACTTTCTCCACTGCTGTCCAACCTCGTGCTCGACGAACTCGACCGTGAGTTTGGAGTGCCGGGGACATCGCTATGTTCGCTACGCGGACGACAGCAACATCTACGTTCGCAGCGCGCGCGGGTCAACGGGTGATGGAAAGCATCACGCGATTCATCACGCAAAAGCTCAAACTCAAGGTGAAGGATCTCCGGACCGGCGGTAAAGCTGAATCCGAGAAACTTCCGTTCCTGCGGTCGCGCTACCGCGCTCTTGGTCTCCCGCGTGTGAATGACGACGAGATCCGTGTCAATGTTGTCCCGAAGCCGATGACATCTAATCAGCACGGCGATAATGGTGGGCTTACCACACCACTGAGTGTCACCGGTGCTCCCCATGGAGCTTGACGAACAACTGCCGCGACAATTGGTGGAGTTTGTGGAGACTCACCTAGGGCTGTCCTCGACCTTGAAGAGCGCGAAAGACCAGATGGAGGCTGCTGCCAAAGCAGCAAGAGAAGCAGCCAGGAAACCAACCAACTCGAAATCTCACAGCGCGTCCAGTCGGAATGCGACTTCAAGCACGGCGAAAGGGCAGGCAGAGTCCGTCACGAAAGAAAGCTCAGATCGAGTTTGGCGCCAATACAGGTAACAACTGGCGGCACTGAGAGCGGAAGCCTTGTCGCGAGCACCGGAAGCCTGTTTGAACCCGAAGCGAAGAACGACAACTGAAGGCTGTCCCTTTGTCCTGTCGCGTCCGACCCATTACATATCACCCTCGAAAGGAGTCGTCATGGAAGTACATCGCCTGGAACGAGAGTTCGTCTACAACGGGGTCATGCTGCCTGACACTACCCCAACAATGACCCCTGAACAGGTCAGAGAGACGTACACGCATTTGTATCCAGAAATTGCCACGGCTGCTATCGAGGGACCTGAAACGGTTGCGGGCAAACTGGTCTACAAGTTCGTTCGCGCGATCGAGGCAAAAGGGTGACGCCCAGACAACATAGGCTGTTCGCTGACAGAAACGACAGCATCTGAGCGCAGAACAAGCCGCCAACTCAGCGCGATTTGACAGCGCGGGCGGCGGCTTGACCCCCTCAAAACCGTGCAGAGTGAACTCTAAGATGCTGTGCGCAATTGCTCCTCGAAGCTCGCTGCTGAAGTTCGTGGCTTCATCGGCTCAACTCACAACCACTACGTAGACGACTTCACCCATTTGGATGAAGAGCGCATCGGACTCGCAGCAGATCGCGTGAAGCGGGCTCATGGCGAATTTGCTGTTGCTGCAATGAAAGCGCATCCTGACGGAGAGCAGTTGATACGTGCGCAGGCAGCAAGAATGACTCGTCATCTGCCGCTGAGGAAGGTATTTGCCCAGGCTGCGGATGTTTTAACTGCGGTTTGTCCATGCTGGATGGCCAGCCCGTTGTCGGTGAGCCAATTGCTGGACGGTAAACAGCGTTACTTCGATTTTGTGATCTTTGACGAGGCCAGCCAGGTTCTGCCAGAAGATGCCGTTCCGGCCATCCTCCGGGGAGACAAGTTCGTCGTCGCAGGGGACAGTAAACAATTGCCGCCGACCACATTCTTCTGCGCAAGCGACAACGATGACAGCGAGGAGGAAGCGGTCGCGACGGAGGGGTACGAAAGCCTCCTCGACACAATGAACGGATTTCTCTCAGGATCGTACCTGGACTGGCACTATCGGAGTCGAGACGAGAGTCTTATCAACTTTTCGAACCATCACCTTTACCAAGATCGATTAGTAACTTTCCCAGGTCCGGGTGGCCCGCCAGCCATTGACCATATTGTCGTGGGCCATTGAGTGCAGTACCAGATCAAGGACAGGGCCCGTTTCGACAAACCTGCCCACACAGAAGCCGCTGTCACGCAGCGCGGCGAGAGGCGGTGGCCGCAAGATCCTTCGTAATCATCTGCAAGATCGACAGGGGAATCCTCACCCGCCTGGCATTCCCCGATTTTCTGGAAATTCCCTCGATCGCGAAACCGTTTCCGTCCGCAACCGGGTTGGAGATTAGGTCGAACTCCTCCCCATACATTTTGATCCGCTTGCAGTGTGCATAACCCAGCGCTTTCAGCCTCTCGCAGAGTTCTGGTCTCTGGCAAGACCAGGCTATGGACCCCCGTGCATGGCGGCTGGTTCAACTGGGGAAGCGCTCCGGCTTTCCGGAACTTCGCCGGCCGCATCGCCTTGAGCGCTGGTGCCGATGCTTTCATACCTGATTATCGGCTCGCTCCCGCATGTGCCGGGTGCGTATAGGCCGCCCTGCGTATACAATCAGCGTACAAACTGGGGTCCACGGAAACATTCAGCCGTACACATTCATACCGATTATCTGGATTAGGTCGGACCGCATGCGACTGCTGAGTTGAGTTCGGTGCCGTCTTCAGTTGCCTGGGGTGAATTTTGCCTTCCGTGCGATGAAGATCGATGAAACGTCGGTTCTATATCGTTGCAATCTGCGAAGCACTCTCCGTTTTTGCCGTATATTTCGCGTTCAGCGCCTGCCGGTCGCAGTCAGTACCATCCGCTCCGACTATTTTTTTCAGCCAGGTGCCTGCCGAACACGCCGGCGGGCCCAATCAGACTGGTGCCATTGCTGGACGTGTGACAGGCGCTCGACCCGGACAACGAATCGTACTGTACGCGAGAAATGACGGACGATGGGCGATACAGCCGCGCTCGGAACAGCCATTTACGAAGATTGACGATGATGGCCGCTGGGCAGGCTCGACCCAACTTGGATCCGACTATGCCGCTCTGCTGGTGGAGCCTGGGTACAGTCCGCCCGAGCTAGCCGAATCCCTGCCCGCCGTCGGCACTAGTGTGGGGGCTTTGGCAATCGTCAATGACCGAGGAACTGCGGCCGTATTTCCTTCGCCGAAAACAATCAATTTCAGTGGCTACGAGTGGGCCTTGAGCAGCGGTTCCATTTACCGCGCAGGCTCGAGAAACTTCTTTGACCCGGCGAACGTTTGGACAGACGCAAATGGTGCGCTGCATCTTCGTATCTCAGGCAGCCAAAGTAAATGGACTGCCGCGGAAGTGAAGCTCACGCGCAGCCTCGGGTACGGAACGTACCGTTTCCAGGTGCGCGACATCTCTCACCTCGAACCTTCGGCTGTTTTGACACTTGTCAGCTGGGATGGTGTCGGCACGGAACAGAATCGGCGTGAGCTGGACGTTGAGCTCAGCCGTTGGGGCTATACCAACAATGACAATGCGCACTACGTCGTCCAGCCTTACTACATCCCTGCCAACATTGTGCGATTCCGGATTCCGGCCGGAGTCTTTACTCATTCTTTCCACTGGGAACCTCGGCAGGTGACTTTTTCAAGCGCCGCCGGGTCAGGCAGTACTGGAGCTCCATTGCTCAAGCAGCATGTGTTCAATTCGGGAGTTCCTGTCGCGGGCAACGAGTCGGTACGCATATCGCTATATGTACTTGATAAGGGCCAAGTGCCGTTGAAGAACGGAAACGAAGTCGTGATCGAAAAGTTCGAGTACCTTCCGTGATCTCCTGGTTGCAACGACGTCGACGGGCACTGCATGGGATTGCGTTGATGTGTCTCGTCAGCCATGCGTTCGGACTCGACCCCCATCGTCCCTTGTTCCAGTACGTCCGAGAGAATTGGAATACAGAAGCCAAATTCCCGGGCGGTGCAGTCAATGCAATTGCGCAGACGCACGACGGGTATCTCTGGATAGGCACGGAGAAGGGGCTGTTTCGTTTCGACGGCTTCAACTTCGTGCGGGTCTCATTTGCTTCGACCGCTGGCGCCTCGAATGTTCCTATCTTGGGTTTGCTGACGGATGCGAGCGGGACTCTTTGGGTCCGCGTGCAAGGCTCGGATGTGGTGCGCCAAAAGGGCGGCAAATTCGAAACAGTTGCGTATGGCGCCGGACCACTGAGTTCCCATGTAACTGCCGTTTCGAAAGACAGGAATGGTGCGGTATTGATTTCAGATCCCGTCGAGGGCACGTTCTGGTTCGAGGCAGAAAATACTCAGAGGGTTGCGACGCCCCAGATGCTGCCCGGCTCGTCGCCCGTGATCTCAATGGCGGAGACTTCGGACGGCAACATCTGGCTGGGCACTCTGGGCGCGGGTCTATTTCTTCTTGCGGATAACCGCGCCGCCGCTGTGAATGCCGGACTGCCTGAACGAAAGATCAATTGCCTTCTCATAATTAGCAACGAAGATTTGTGGGTCGGTAGCGACAATGGTTTATACCGCTGGAACGGCCAAGAATTTCGTCGAGAGGCCTTGCCTTCCTCTCTCGGCAACGTACAAATTTTGAGCCTGCTGCAGGATCGTGATTCAAACGTTTGGGCCGGGACTGACCGCGGACTTTTGCGCATCAACACAAAAGGCACATCGTTCTCCGAGGAAAAAGAACTTCGCGGGAACGGCGCTATCAACGTCCTGTTTGAAGACCGCGAGGGAAATGTCTGGGTCGGCGGAGCGCGTGGCCTTGGGCGCATGCGAGACACAGTTTTCATGACGTTTTCTTCCGCTACCGACCCTCGCTTCGAGAACACCGGCCCCGTTTACGGCGACGCAAACGGTCGCACCTGGTTCGCGCCCGGTCAAGGCGGCTTATACGCGATCAAGGATGCTCACGTTCAACCTGGTTCGATCGCGGTCCCCGCCAATGATGTGGTTTATTCCATCGAAGGCCGCGGAGACGAAATTTGGATTGGACGTCAGCGTGGCGGGCTCACACACCTGCAATGGCGGAATGGAACCGCAACCAGCCAAACCTTCACCGAGGCCGATGGGTTGGCTCAAAACAGCGTCTATGCCGTGCTCGAGAGTCGAGATGGATCAGTATGGGCTGGTACTCTAAGCGGCGGCGTCAGCAGATTCCGTGACGGACGATTTACCACGTACACCGCCGCAAGCGGTCTTGCCGCGAACACCGTCTCTTCGATTCTCGAAGCTCGCGATGGAGCCATGTGGTTTGCGACATCCAATGGATTGAGTTCCCTGTCCAACGATCAATGGAAATCCTACAGCACGCGGGACGGTCTACCTTCGGCAAATGTGAATTGCCTTTTCGAGGATTCAGCGGGAGTACTGTGGAGCGGAACGTCTGCAGGTCTGGCGTTTCTCGTCTCCCGGAAAGTTCAGGTTCCGTCATTGCCCGACCTTCTGCGTGAACCTATATTTGGCATCGCGGAAGATAAGAAAGGACGATTTTGGATAACGACTTCCAATCATGTCTTGCAGGTGCCACGAGACAAACTGCTCGCGGGTAACGCTGGAACTGGCGACATTCGCGAATATGGCCCAGCCGATGGGCTGCCGAGCAGCGAAGGAGTCAATCGAAGCAGGTCGGTTATCAGTGACTCTGAGGGAAGGATCTGGATTTCCGTTAAGGGTGGACTGTCGGTAGTCGATCCATCTCACCTGGCATCCAGTTGGCCCCCGGCCATTCCTCATGTTGAGTCAGTGATGGCAGATGGGAAGGCAATCACTCCGATCGATTCGATCCATGTTCCTGCTGTCCACAAAAGAATCACATTCACATATACGGCCCTAAGCCTTGCCGTACCGGAGCGGATTCGTTTTCGATATTTTCTGGAAGGTTTCGACCGGCAATGGAGTGAGCCCAGCGCTGCTCGCGAAGCTGTTTACACCAATTTGGGCCCACGTACCTACCATTTCCACCTTCTCGCCAGCAATAGCTATGGAGAATGGAATGGCTCGGAGACGGTTGTCGGCTTCGAGGTTGAGCCTGCATTCTGGCAGACGTGGTGGTTCCGCTCGACATTGGCCGTGCTTCTCGCAAGCATAGTGTTCGTGTTTTACCGGCTCCACCTGCATCGACTTACCCAACAGCTGAACCTGCGTTTTGAGGAACGCCTCGCCGAACGTACGCGTATAGCTCAGGAGCTGCATGATACGTTATTGCAGGGGTTTCTCAGCGCGTCCATGCAACTGCATGTAGCAGAAGATCAACTCCCGGCGGATTCACCTGCGAAACCTCTGATGAATCGGGTTCTCACGCTTATGGGCCGAGTCATCGAGGAAGGCCGCAATGCCGTTCGTGGGTTGCGTTCCGGGCATGATGATTCATCTGATCTCGGGCAAGCATTTTCCCGCGTTGCGCAGGAACTTGTCATCCAGCAAGAAGTTGACTTTCGCGTCGTAATGGAAGGCCTGCCCCGAGCATTGCATCCCATTATTCGCGACGAGGTATACCGCATTGGCCGCGAATCCCTGGTGAATGCGTTCCGCCACTCGCGCGCGAGCAAGATTGAAGTTGAGGTTGACTATTCCGCCAGCAATCTTCGCATTCTGATCCGTGACAACGGTTGCGGGATCGATCCTCAGGTGTTGCGCGCAGGACGCGATGGGCACTGGGGTCTTCCCGGTATGCGGGAGCGAGCGGAAAAGGTCGGGGCGAAGCTCAGGGTATGGAGCCGTGCAGCTGCTGGAACGGAGATTGAATTGATCGTGCCCGGCCAGGTCGCGTTTCAATCTCATGCGTCCGCGCGTCCGCGGCAACGGTTTGGCCGATTCAATCCACGGCCGGCTGCACACGAAGTCAATAAGCCCGAAAGCAAACGACAACAATGAGCACCGTCAACAGCATCCGCGTCTTCAGTGTTGACGACCATCCTCTGCTGCGCGAAGGCATTGCCACGCTCATCAAAAGCCAGCCGGATATGGTGCTGGTAAGTGAAGCTGCCACGGGGCGCGACGCCATTCAACAGTTTCAGAAGCACCAGCCGGATGTCACGCTCATGGACCTGAGGTTGCCCGACATGAATGGCATAGACGTGATGATCGCAATCCGCACGGAGTTTCCCGATGCCCGCATCATCATGCTCACTACGTTCGAAGGCGATGTGGAGATCCAACGCGCACTTGAAGCCGGGGCTCGTGGCTATATGTTGAAGAGCATGCCTCCGAAGGAACTGCTGGAAGTAATCCGCCAGGTGCATGCCGGCAAAAAGCGTATCCCGCCCGAAATTGCCGCTCACATTGCTGAGCACATCAGTGATGAAGCTCTAACCGACCGCGAAGTGGAGGTGCTTCGCGAGATCGCGGGCGGCAACCGAAACCGGGACATTGCGGAAAAACTTTTCATCACCGAAGAGACGGTCAAAGTGCACATCAAACACATTATGGAAAAACTAGGGGCCAGCGACCGAACCCAGGCGGTCGCCATCGGCGTTCGCCGTGGCATTATTCAGCTCTAACCACACTCCTAAAAGCAGTCCGCAGGTACCACGATAGTGGTACGAAACAATTCCAATCCCTAGGGATTCGCCCAGTCACGAAACTGTTTAGCCTGTAGCCGTGACCATATTGACTCTGCGATCGACTTTCACGATCTTCCCTGATGGCCTGTCCGGCCTCGGACTGATCTTGCTCCGGGCCGCCGCGGGCACAGCACTCGCGTCTTGCGGCGTGATTCATTTCATCGCGTGGCAGGAAGCGACGGTGTTGATCCTGACCGTGGCAGCGCTCTCGTCAATATGCGGACTGTTGCTCCTGCTTGGACTATTCAACTGGTTAGCTTGTAGCCTTGGTGTTCTGATCAGCTTGGGAACCGCTCTCGGCCTGATACATGTGCCCGGGTTCAACGTCTTATCGGCCAAGGTCTCCGCGGCGTCTACGGCCGTAATTGCAGTGGCACTCTTGTGCCTTGGTCCTGGGGCATATTCGCTTGATGCGCGACGCCACGGACACCGCGAGATCATCATTCCAGCAAGGCCACCCTCTTCAGACGACAGTCCTCTTTGACTCTCACTTACTACCTCGATCGAGTTACCTAGCTTTCAGTCTTCCTGGGTAAGGAAAAAACACTGTATATCGGGATGCGCTCTGCTCCGCAGTTTGCGAGAGTAGCCACCAAACGGGACATCAATCGAAAACTGGGGAGGGAAGCCGTGGGGATTGTGGCGTCTCTCGAATTGCCAACCCGAATAAGTCCGTGCCTCCGGCTCTTCATCGAGATGCTGTTCGAAGAAGTCGACCTCAAGCACGGTGCGTTGCGGCATCAGAACGACGAGATTCAATCCGCGATCCCCAAGGCGATTCACAAAGAGGAGGCGTGAGCAAATGAAATGTTTCGGTAAGTTAGCCACATTGCTTCTAGGAGGAATTGTTATGACTCAAACGCTAGCCGCGCAAGCGCCGAATGCCGCGACGGATAAGCGAATCGATCCGCAAGTGCGAGCGTTTCTTGCGGAACTCAACAAAGACAGCAGTCCATTCTGGGAACTGCCGCAGCCAAAACCACAGGAGATCCTTACCGGGCTCCAGAACAAGACGCCGGTGGATATGTCCGGTGTCAACACCACTGAACGGACGATCACTCAAGACGGGCGTACCGTGAAGTTGTACATCATGACGCCGCAACAAGCAGCGCCTAACCCGGGTGTCCTTCTTTTTATTCACGGCGGCGTATGGATTGTTGGCAACTTCCAGAATCATCAGCGGCTCTTGCGTGACCTGGTGGTCGGTTCGGGCCAGGTCGGGGTCTTCGTCGAATACACCCCGCTCCCTGCGGCGAAGTTTCCCACGCAGTTGGAGGAAAGCTACGCGGCGCTGAAGTGGGTCGCGGAGCATGCAGGTGAGTTTGGCGCCGATGGCACTCGTATCGCGATCGCCGGCAATTCAGTCGGTGGGAACATGACAGCGGCATTGACACTCATGGCCAAGGATCGGAAGGGTCCGAAGATCGCATACCAAGTGCTCTTCATTCCGGCTACCGATGCGAGCGTCGATACAGAGTCCTACCATGAATTTGGGACTGGCCGCTTCCTGGCGCGTGCGTTCATGAAATATGGATGGGATCTTTATGCGCCGGACCAGAAGACGCGCAACAATCCGTACGTCTCGCCACTCCGTGCCAGCAGCGACGAACTCGAGGGCTTGCCGCCGGCGCTCGTCATCACCGCGGAGAATGATCCTCTTCGCGACGAAGGCGAGGCGTACGCTCGCAAACTCATGGACGCCGGTGTAGCAGTCGCGGCGACGCGCTACGACGGAATGATCCACGACTTCGTACTCCTCAACGCCATCCGTGAAACGCCTGAAGTGAAGGCAGCGCTAAGCCAGGCCAGCGACGGCATTCGTGCTGCACTCAAAGCGAGCGATGGACTTCGAGCTTCCTTGAAGCCGTAACCAGCACTGGGGCGGCAACGCCTGCACGCTGTTGCTGCCCCAGGGCGTCGATCAAGGATGAGTACGTCAGAGGATTCTGGTACTCGAAAGGCTGCGACGACTGGTTGGGAGTCCCATCGAATGTTGATCAAAGATTAGCAATTACTCTGCAGTTCAAATCAAAATAGGAGATTAAACCTATGACACATGGGGTAAAGAACATCGTTCTCGTCCACGGCGGTTTTGTGGACGGGTCCGGTTGGAATGGCGTCTACAACACACTGAAGGGGAAGGGGTACAACGTCGCAGTCGTGCAGAACCCAACCATCTCGCTTGCCGATGACGTTGCCGTAACCAAGAGGACGATTGCCGAGCAAGAAGGTCCGGTTATCCTGGTCGGCCATTCCTACGGCGGTGTAGTGATCACCGAAGCTGGGAACGACCCGAAGGTAGCAGGGCTCGTTTACATTACGGCATTCGCACCCGACAGTGGCGAATCCGTTGAAGCATTGATCAAGAATCCTCCGCCGGGCGCGCCAGTGCCTCCAATCCTGCCGCCTCAGGATGGCTTTTTATTCTTGGACCGATCGAAGTTCCGAGCTTCTTTCGCTGGAGATGTAGATCCCAGCTTGGCTGCTTTCATGGCTGATTCTCAGGTGCCGTGGGGCACTCAGGCACTCGGTGGCGCAGTCACCCAACCAGCGTGGAAATCAAAGCCGAGTTGGTACCTGGTATCCACGGAAGACCGTATGATTCCTCCGGATGCCCAACGGGCCATGTCCAAACGAGCTGGCGCAAAGGTAGTGGAGATCAAGGGAAGTCATGCGGTGTACGTGTCTCAGCCGGGCTCAGTTGCTTCTCTCATAGAACAAGCCGCTCAGGGTTCCGCCTCCGTGCTTGCTTCTCGGGAGTCTGCCGCTTAAAGCGTATTCCACCAGCAACTAGACGGATGTCGGATCCGTCTTAGGAAGCGCTCTCCACGCAAGCCCTCACGTTGAGTGGAGAGCGCACATTTAGGCGTTGATTCGGGTTTTTCAAAGGAGAGCCTATGCCTACTATCACAACGAAAGACGGTACGCAGATTTACTACAAGGATTGGGGAAGTGGTCAGCCAGCGGTGTTCAGCCACGGATGGCCGCTCAGCGCTGACGCCTGGGAAGACCAAATGATCTTTCTAGCCGCTCGCGGCTATCGCTGCATCGCACACGACCGCCGTGGGCACGGGCGTTCCAGCCAGCCGTGGGAAGGAAACGAGATGAACACGTACGCCGATGATCTGGCAACGCTGGTGGAAGAACTCGACCTTAAAGATGCAATCCATATTGGGCACTCGACCGGAGGCGGCGAAGTGGCGCGCTATATTGGCCGACACGGCAGCAAGCGCGTCGCGATGGCGGTGCTGATTGGGGCTGTGCCTCCGCTCATGCTGAAGACCGCTGCGAATCCCGGCGGCCTACCCATCGAGGCGTTCGACCAGATTCGAGCCGGTGTGCTGAACGACCGCTCACAATTCTTCAAAGATCTCAGCATTCCGTTCTACGGAGCCAACCGTCCCGGCAACAAGGTCTCGCAAGGTCTGCGTGATTCCTTTTGGCTGCAGGGAATGCTCTGCGGGCACAAGGCCGCCTACGATTGCATCAAGGCCTTTTCCGAAACCGACTTCACCGAAGATCTCAAGAAGATCGACGTGCCGACACTCATCCTGCACGGTGACGACGACCAGATCGTACCCATCGCCGACTCCGCGCTGCTTTCGGCGAAGCTGGTCAAAGGCGCCACGCTGAAGGTGATACCGGGCGCGCCCCACGGGATGTGCTCGACGCATAAGGATGTGATCAATGCAGAACTGGAACGCTTTGCTCTGCAAAACAAGGAAGTCGCGGCGTAGACGTTTGGTGGGAGCTCTTGCAGGAAGACAATGATCGGTTTCGTCGTCGCAATCACATTCCGCTGTTCGGATATGTGTGCAAGCTACGACGGAATCATCTAAGCGCGCTGGTGTTCTAGATCATGTCTGATCTCCTCCAGTCGCACAGAGCTCCCGGCACTCCGTAAAGCTTCGCAATGCGGTTTGACTCCCTAAAGCTGTACTTAACTTCACGAACCAACCAGGAGAGCTCCATGGCAAACAAACAGAGTGCCACGAAGACCACAGACCGAATCAGCGCGCAGCCGCGCCTTCATCAGCGTGCGCGGGAGATTCAAGCGTACGGAACCGTCAACCACGCCTTGCCACTGGAACTCGAAGAGCCAGTGCGCCTGGAAATGACTGAGCAGTTGAACCAACTGCTCGCGGAGACGATGACCCTGCGTGACCTGTACAAGAAATCCCACTGGCAGGCGGCTGGCCCGACTTTTTATCAACTGCATCTGCTATACGACAAGCACTACGGCGAGCAAGTCGAACTGGTTGATTCGATCGCCGAACGAATTCAGCTTTTGGGCGGCGTCAGTCTGGCCATGGCGGGAGATGTGGCGGAGACCACACAGATTGAACGCCCGCCGCGCGGTCGAGAAGAAGTTCCGGTCCAGTTATCGCGATTGCTCGATGAAAAGCCGGGTTTACCATCAACGCCCCTAGGATACGTTGTCGAAATAGCGCTCGTCTGTTCACAATTATACCTTTCTAAAATGACCGGTTTTGGAGCCCCTCAGCGAGGCGGTGCAATGCTTACGAACGTGGGGTAGGGGAAGCCAATGGGATTTTGCGATGGTAATCAACAGCCTCAGCCGATGATCGCGAGAAGAGTCCTGCTCCGCAGTCATTCCTAGTCTCACGTTCGATTTCAGTGCTGCGCCAAAACGAAGTTCGTCGCACATGCGTGGAAGCACTAACCAAATTGCCGCAACCGCTGCAACATCGTCCGTTCTTATCTGGTCAAAACGAGACAGTTAACTACGTTTGCCACGCTTAAGCTGAATCGTGAGGCAACCGTCATGAAACCATTTGGAGTTGTCGGCCTGGCAGTCCTGTTTTGTCTTGTCGGAAACACTGCTCCAGCTTATGCTCAGCAGGGCCACGAGCAGGCCAAGCCCGAACAAAAGCACGAGCGTGCCCAGCAGCAACCGCGTGCTCAGCAGCAACAGCATGCTCAGCAGCAACCGCGTGCTCAGCAGCAACAGCATGCTCAGCAGCAACCGCGCACCCAGCAGCAACAGCATACCCAGCAGCAACCGCGTACCCAGCAGCAACAGCATACCCAGCAGCAACAGCATACTCAGCAGCAACCGCGTGCCCAGCAGCAACAGCATACTCGGCAGCAACCGCGTGCCCAAAAGCAACAGCATGCTCAGCAGCAACCGCAGTCTCCCGGCGACAATCGTGGCGGGAACATGGCGGGCAATCGGGAAGATGCGGGCCGCCACACAAGTCCCGGGCGCACGGTGTCTCTGAAGGGCGGCGGGTCGGCGAACCTTCGACCGAATGGGCAGATCCGCTCCATTAACCGGAACGGAATGCAGATTCAGCACAATCTCCGCGGCGGGCGCACGATCGTGGGCGAACGAAGCGGAGCGCGCATAGTGACCGCTGGCAGAGGAAACGGCTACGTGCAGCGTGCCTACGTCACGCGTGGCGGCCGCTCCTATTACTCGCGCACTTATTATGACCACGGCGCCTACCGGGTCGGGATCTATCGCGGCTACAACTATGGCGGCTATCACTACTATGGCTACTATCCGAGTTACTGGTACCGCCCCGGCTTTTATGGATGGGCGTACAGTCCGTGGGGTCCGCCGGTGTACTGGGGAGTGGGGATTGGTGGCTGGGGTTGGGGTGGATCACCATGGTATGGCTTCTACGGTGGATATTTTGCGCCCTATCCGATGTATCCGTCGGCGGCATTCTGGCTTACGGATTATGTGATTGCGGCGAGTTTGCAAGCTGCGTACGCGGACCGAGCCGAAGCCAATGCCGATGCTGCGGCCAGCTACGATCAGGGCTCGTCAAACTACGGAAGCGGAGGAGGGCAGGCAGCGAACTCCGGTCCGGTGATGCTGACTCTGGAGGTGAAGCAGGCGATCGCTGAAGAAGTGAAGGCGCAACTTGCGGCAGACCAACAGTCTTCCGGTGGACCGGGTGCCGCTTCCCCGGATGGACAGACAATGGTTCCGGCACCGGACAACGGTGAATTGCCGCCGGCACTGGATCCAGCGCGGCGCACTTTTGTCGTCGACCACAACATCACGGTGGTATCCGATGGCCAGGAATGTGAACTTACCGGTGGGGACGTAATCACGCGGCTCACCGACACTCCTGATGCCGATCAAAGCGTTACTGCGAGTGTCTCGGCCAGCAAGAAGACAGACTGCGGCGCGGGCAAGCAAGTGTCGATTTCCGTGGAAGATTTGCAGGAAATGCACAATCACTTCGAGGAACAGCTGAACAACGGCATGAAGGCGCTCGCGGAGAAGCAGGGCACGGGCGGCTTACCGAAGGCTCCGGATACGGGCACGACGGCGTCCGATGTGCCACTTCCACCGCAGGATACGAACGCAGCCAAGGATCTGACCGATCAGGAGGCAACAGCCGATCAGACCGAACAGCAGGTGAAAGAAGAGACTGCGGCAGGTCCGGACAGGAGACAGTAGCGTAATCAGCGATTTTATCAACAACAAGGAAAGAGCGCGATTCCCGCTATTCTTTCGGGCGTTATGCAAGGACCAGCTCTTAGGCGGCTGCTCGCCGGGTCCCCGTCGGGGCTGCACGCTCGCTGACCGGCACAGAAACCGAGCTGTAATACCTAGCGGTCACAGTACCCGCAACGCACGGTGCGCAGGAACAAAAGGGAAGAAGGTGCTTCTCAACAAAGTTCCGGGGCCGGGAAGGATATCCTTCCCGGTTCCCGCAGTACTGACAGTAGAAGGCCTCCCGCCGCATGGCTGGTAACTCTCGGCGTCACTTTTCAGGCTGAATCATACGTCGCAAGAAGACGGCGGGACTTGTTCAGAACTGGTCATGTTTCGTAATCCGGGCTTAGCGACGGACAGTATGGGAACATTTGTCCCATTTCGGGCCTGGACTCAATTGCTTGCGACGGATTAACGGTTTGGCCAACCGGTGCTCCAGACGCTCTGAGTGTAAATGGCGATACTAGTGCGCCGGGATAAACCGGCTTGAAGCAGAGAACGGAAAATTCTCACGAGAAAGGACTAGCGATCCGCTCGGCCCCGAGTCTTGCGCTGCTACCGCGAGGGACACAGTGAAGCGTAGACAGGGGTATAGGCGGGGTGGGCTATTGAGCTGCGAAAACTTACAACCCGGACGCCGACGCGGTTAATATGCGCGGAAGGCAACATGAGCAGGGACG
>JAIQEY010000060.1 GCA_020073565.1 Terriglobia bacterium | reverse complement strand
TGCGCGATGCCTTGTCCATTCTCGACCAGGCGATCGCATCCACCGCCGATCACCTGACGCTCGAGGCGGTCCGCGGACTGATCGGCGCAGCGCCCGCGGCCGTGCTCGAAAGGGTGATGCAGGCGGTCGCTGAGAGTTCGAGCGAGAACGTCCTGCGGCTCGTCGATGAACTGATCAACGAAGGACACAGTCCGACTCATTTTGCGCGCCAACTGGTCCGCTTCCTGCGCAACGCCACGGTCGCGAAAATCGCCGGCAAGGATTCCGCTCTGCTGCAGATTTCGTCCGATGAGCGAGCCCGCGCCGGCCGAATTGCCGACCTGTTCAGCGAAGAAGACTTGGCGCGATACCTCCAGATCATGCTGCGCACTCACGGAGAACTCGGCTACCGGCAGGAACAACGCTTCCATCTGGAGCTCGGCCTGCTGAAAATGGCCCATGCGCAACGCCTGCTGCCAATCGAGCAACTTTTGAGCGACGCGTCAGCGCCCGCCGCTGGGCCGAGAACCGCCGCCAGACCAGTTCTCGCGTCGGCCGCCGATGTTCGTCGAACCGAGCCAGCACCGTCGGCGCGTTCCAGCTTCGTCTCGCCCTTCGCCGCCGACTCTGCTCGCAAGAACACCCCCAAGGCAGAATCGTCGAGCGATGCAGCGGCAGAGGCCCGTCCGGCGACCTCAGGCGCAACCGCAACCAATGTCATTATCATGGGCTCGGCCGCGCCGGCTGTTTCCGAAATCACACCGGAGCCGGCAGCCACGGCGAACTCGCCAGTTACCGTCGCAGCTCTGCGCGACTGCGCTCTTGCCGCTCTGGGTCAGCAACCGATGCTCGTTTCCATGCTGGAACCTGCCGAGTGGTTGCTCGAAGGCAACGCGCTGGTGGCGAAAGTGGCGGCCTCGAGCACCATGATTGACATGTCCTTCACCGCCGACGCGCGCCGCATCGCCTCAGCAGCCGCCAGCGGCCTCGCTGGCAGGCCAATCAAGATCCTGGTACAGCCCGGTGGCACGCCACAAACCGTATCTCCAGCGCGTCGCGCGTCATCGAATGGAAGTGCACGCAGCCGCGCCGAACAAGACCCGGTCGTTCGCCGCATGCAGGAAAAGTTCGGGGCCGAGATCCGAACCGTGATCGACTATCGGGAGAAAGGATGAAGCTCGAGCCGCAGAGACGCCGAGGACGCAGAGAATCTTTTTCAGTTTGTTGTCCCGAGCGAAGCAAGGGATCTGCAGTCCTTTGCTTTCTCTGTGAGCACAGCGGTTAAAGGTTCTCTATGCCCGGATTCAACTTGCAAGAGCTGATGTCGCAAGCCAAGCAGCACTACGAAACGCTGCAACAGAAGATGCAGCAGACCGTCGTCGAAGCTTCTGCTGGCGGCGGTTCGGTCACGGTGAAGATGGATGGTCGCAAGCAGGTGCTCGCCATCCACATCGACCCCGAGGCCGTGAAGGCCGGCGACGTCGAAATGCTGCAGGACCTCGTGATGGCCGCGTTGAACGAAGCCAGCCGCAAGGTCGATCAGGAAATGCAGGCCAGCATGGGCGGAATGCTCGGAGGACTCGGGGGCATTCTGTAAATTTGCAATTTGGTAATTTGTAATTGGTAATTTGAACCCGACAGCGTCGGTGACAGCGTTCTGCGAGGGATGGAACCGCAAAAGCTCGGAGCCGAGCTAACATCCGGTTTCCAAATTACAAATTACAAATCACCAATTACAGATTCTATGTCCAAGTTTGCCGAGCCCATGACCCGGCTCATCGACGAACTCAAGAAACTGCCCGGCATCGGCAGCAAGACTGCCCAGCGGCTTGCGTTTCATATTCTCCGATCCAGCGAGGACGATGCCGAAGCACTCGCCTCCGCCGTGCGCGACGTGAAGGCCAAGCTGCGTCTATGCTCGACGTGCAACAACATCACCGACGTAGACCCGTGCGTGTACTGCAGCAGCCCCACCCGAAATCAAAAACTCGTCTGCGTAGTCGAAGAGCCCACCAACATTGCGGCAGTAGAAAAGACGCGCCACTTCAATGGCGTCTATCACGTGTTGCACGGTTCGATTTCCCCGCTCCACGGAGTTGGCCCTGAGCAGCTGCGCATCGGCAACCTGATCAGCCGCGTCGCCGGCGGGCAGATTGAAGAAGTGATCCTCGCCACCAATCCCACGGTCGAAGGCGAAGCCACCGCCACCTACCTGGCCCAGCAACTCAAGCGGCAGGGATTGCGCGTGACCCGCATCGCCATGGGCATCCCGGTCGGCAGTGACATCGAATACACCGACGAAGTCACCATGCTCAAAGCCATGGAAGGCCGGCGGGAAGTATAGATTTCAGAAATCGACCGCACAACTGCACGTAAAACTGTGCAACTCTTTGAACCTTGAATGCGTTAAGAAGCCCGAAAGGGACCATCAATCGCAGGGGCCCATAAGGCTAACCGTATTAGTTTTTATAATCTTGCGATCACCGCCCAAACGCTTCACGCGAAAACGGCCACTTGGCCCGCCAACTGCTACCAATCCAATCGCCGTCTTCCGCGCTCCTCTTGACGTTAGCTGGCGCGGGGTGCAAAAAGCTGGCGCCAACCGCGCCAGTACATTCCGAGCTAGCGCGCCGCGCTTGCGATGTAACCGCATCTCAAACCGACGCTACCGAAACCGGGCCCAACCGCCCGGTTTCACGTTTGTGCAAGGCTTTGTGTAAAGCCCCGCCTGGATGTCAGTCGCCGCTCACCGGCTCCAGGAAAAGATTGGATTCCCGATCCGCCGCAACCAGTCCCTCCGGCAGCGCGCCCCGGTTGTACTCTGCCATGCGGTTCTTCCACTTGAGAAAGTCGGTAATGCTCTGCGGTTCGATGCGGACTTCCACCCGCCGCAAACTTGCCAGGAGCAGATTCATTTCATACCGGAACCCGATCTCGGAACGCAGGTTCTTCGCCGAAGGCCGCGCTTTCTCGATCTCGCGTCCGCAAACTTCCAGCAGTCCCCAGCCGTAAGGAAGCTCGTCGATCCGAATCAACCCCTTGGGAGCGAGGTAGTACCGCTCACATCCGACGCCAGTCTCCGGCTTCAAACGAAATGGTTTGTCGCGATCGACCAGAAAATCCGGCCGTGAAGCTTTGCATTCCACCAGCACCGAATGACACCCTTTCTTCCACCCGATCGCATCCGGCGTCTCGCCGCTAACGCAAGCCTGCTCGCTGAGCACAACCCCGCACCGATACCGCCGCAGCCACCCGACCGCCATCAAAACAAGTTTTGCGTGAGTCATCCAGACCAGCATGAAAGGAAAAACGGGTTCTGAAAAGTATCCGACTCGCTACTCACGACGCGCGGCTCGCGACTCGCTTCTCGCCGCTCGCGACTCTCATCCCCCGCACCAGCACCGGCCGCCGCAGCACCGTCTCCAGCAGATGCCGCGCCGCCGCCACGTTCTCCGCCGAGCGGTCGAGCGCCGAAAAGCCCGCCGCCTGCACCATCACCGTGCGATCCTGCACGGCAACCTGAAGCGCCGGTTCGCTGCCGTTGCGCATGTCAAGCGCGTTCGCCAGACGCAGCACGCCCGCCAGTTGCACCGCAATGCGCCGGTCGGAAAGCTCCAGCCCCCGCAGCGTCTTTCCGCGAGGACGAGGCAAAGCCCCCCGGTGATACCGAGCCACCACCGCCGCCAGTTCCATCTCGCGAGCGCTCCATCCCAAAGGCTGAGCCAGCCCGCGAATCATCCGAAACGATTCTTTCTCATGCCCATCATCCCCCCGAGCCTTGCCGACGTCATGCAGCAAAGCCGCCACATGCAGCACTGCGCGCGAATCATGCTCCGGATTCGCCGCCAGCAGCCCAGCCGACTTCAATCCGTCGTAAAGAAGCAGCGCCAACTGCGCGACTCGCTGCGAATGCAGAAAATCAGGATCCAGAAATCCCGCCCAAACCCGCAGCCGGCTCATCGCAGCCGCCCGCAGCTGTGGACCCGACGGCAACTCGGCCCGCCAGACACGCCACAGCGACTGCTTCCCTACCATCTTCTCGCGATAGCGCTCAACCCGCTTGGCGCGCTCCGAATCCAGCTTCTCCCGCCAGCGGCTGCGGCTCTCCAGGTCATGGAACGCCATGATCTCAATTGCCGTAGCCCACAGCACATCCAGGTCGTGCACCTCTCCCAGCAAATCCTGCAGCTCTTTCAGATCGCCGCCCCAGGCAGCATGCTGTTGCGGCAAAAAGTTTTCGACCGTATACCGGAAGCGCTTGAGACCAATCCGCAGTTCATGCAGCGCCACCTGCGACCGAGCGCTGACAGCGCGCTTATGCAGATCGTAAGCCGCCGTCCATTTTTCCAGCGCCAGATGCTTGAAGACCACGCTCCCCGGCCGCACTCTCGACGCCCGCCCCGGCAGGGTCTTCGTCCACTGCCGCCATTGCTTGCGGTCAAACTGATCCAGGGCTTTGAAGGCTTCCTGCTTCGAAGCGGCTTCGCGCGCGTGCACATGATTCAGCAGCTTGACCGTGACCGGATCGCTCGCCTCCCCAAGCTTTTCGATCCACTCCCGCATCACCTGCATGTCGCGCAGATCGCCCAGGGCCTGGAACAATTTCTTTCCGTCTTTCTTCAAGTCCTTCCACGAAGAATCCGGATCCATAGCCATCAGCCCATCCGCCAGAGACCGGCAGCGCCGCAGGGCAACCCGCAAATCATGCACCGGATCGGCTTCAAACCCCACCGCCGCCCGATCACACTCCACCAGCACGCGCTCCATCCAGGCGCGAAGCCCAAGCTTCGGCTTGGTTCGTGCAGGCTTTGGATCCGCAGGCTTCAGACTTGGCGTTGCTCCCACTGTGACTCCCGTTGTCGACGGAACCATTGTCGCCTCTTTGGGTCGATTCTTCTAGAGCGGGCCGCGTTCCGACCTCCGCTATCACCCGTCAGCAAAACTATGTCGACACTCGGTGTATTCCCCTGCCAGATTTGGGCGGCTCTCCTTGAATCCGCGAAACCGTATTAACGCCTTCGAAACACAAGAGATAGCCCGGGGAACAACAAATTCACCTGTAGGGAACATACTTGCCATTGACCATTTGCCCTGTCTGAAACACAGTGCCGGCAGCAGCGGGATTTGTGGGGTTAGATCAATGCCAGTTTTCTTGACAAAGCGCGCCAGCCTGGCCATCCGTTTTTTCCTGATCCTTCTCGCAGTGTCGGCCGGGGGGCAAGTTCGCATCCAGTCTCATCCCGGCATGGACGTACCCAGGGAGAAAGTCAGTCTCTTATTCAATGTTACCTGCCGTGTGGTCGCCGAAGAGTTTCGCCTGGGCGATGCCTCCGAGCTCCGAGTCCCGGACAACCTTGTCTTGGGAGAGGCCCGGGACGGGGTAATGGGCGACGAAACCGAACAGGTCTTCGCCATCTACATGTCGCCCTGGGACGAAACCATGTTTGCGACGGCCGTCAGCCGCATCGCACTCCAACATCTGGTCTCGCGGGATCGCAAAGCGCGCATTGTCGGCGAAAGCCTGCGCCGGGCGCATCGGATCGCTCCCATCTCGAAGGACGCGCTGCAGGCTGCCAACCATCAGATTCCGCAGTCCTCGGACCAACTTCAACACTCGCTTCCCCTGGCGCACTGCTCAACTCGGCGCGCCCACGCTCTTCTCCACCGGCTTCCCCATCTCCTGCAGAGTGGGAGGATCACGCATATTGGCGATCCAGTTCTCTCTGCCTACTGGCAGACCAGTTCGCTCCCTCAGGGCGGCTGGCCTCCTCTAGCCAAGAATCACGTCAATGTTGGTTCTTGAACACTCAGTTTGACCATCAGGAGGATGGGTATGAAAAACTTCAGATTTCCAGCGCTCAACAGTCAACCTAACCAAAGTCAACCTAACCAACGCAACCCTCTTTTCGCATTGTCGTGCTTGTTCCTCACCATGGTGGCAGGCGTGGGACAGGCAGTGGCCCAGGATGTCGGCTTCGACGCCTGCGCTCCTGCTTCCTGCTCGCAGGCGGCGAATGCCGCCGCGCCCTCACCAATGCTCACCAACCTGGGGAACGTTTATCCATTCAGGATATACGCGCTGGCGCAGTACGGAACCGCGGGCACGCCGCTGCGCAACCGACGCACCGGAGCCATCCGTTTGAGCGGAGTGGTACCGCCGGTGCAAGAGGCCTACATCTACTGGGCTGTCATCACTCTCGGTCCGCCTCCGGCCGCGGTTGGGCGTATTCAGGTGCAGCGCCTGGCGCCGCCTGCGCCAACATCCGCGAACGTGACGCTGAACGGGGTCGTAGTTGGGGTGGGTGTGGAACCCTGCCCATGGGCCGGTAACCGCATCACCGTGTATCGGGCATTGATCCCGGCCGCAGTGGCAACCGGCAACGGAACGTACAAGATCACAGTCTTGGCGGGCGCTGTCGGACTCGCTGGCGGCGAGAACCCATGGGCGGCTGCGCAGGTCCTGCCGCTCTGGGAAGGCGCCTCTATCGTCATGGTTGGAACCGGTACCCAGAGGGTCTCGATCTATGACGCTGGCCTGGCCGGCAATACCTTCAATGCCGATGGTGGGCTGGCTTATCAGCTGGCTGCAACGGTGAACGCGGGCGACCAGCTTCTCTTCGACGAAATCGGCGCGGACGGACAGCACGGCCAAGGCCGGATAGCGGATCCAGCAGTGTCCGCCGAAACGACTGTAGTGGAGGGCCTACCGATCGCGGGCCCGGGGTCGGACTATAACGACAGTGACTGGAACGGCGGAGCCGGCTTGCCGTTACCTGAACTGTGGGACGATTCCGGACACCACTTCGCCGCCCCGGTCAGCACCAATTTTCTTCGAGTCGGAATCACCAACGGCGCTTTCGGTTTCGGCGACTGTCTGACGCCGGTGGTCAACGTTCTCCAACAGCCTTAAACGTAGAAACAGGTCGGGCGCGGGAAAGCTTCCGCGCCCGCATTGCACCGGGCCGGGCTCCCAGCGGGGAGTTCGCCCAAGAAGTCGAAATTTGTAGGGAACTGACACAGGTTGTACAACAGGAGGGATCGATATGAAGAGAAACGACAAGCGGCATGCTGTACCCGCAGTGTTGCGGTTGGTCTTGCTGTCTCTAGCGGTGACTGGGACGGCATTCGCCAGTGAAAATGGAAGTAGCCATCGGGACCGGAACGAACGTGCCAAGACGCTCTATGTGTGGGCCGGTGACCAAGCCCGAGTAGCCCCGGACTTTCTAGCGGTCATCGACTTTGACGAAGAGTCCCACGATTACGGAAAGATCATTCGCGCCGTGCCTATTCCGCCCCCAGGCAACGTAGGCAATGAGGCGCACCACTGCCATCTTTCGGCCGACAAGAAAACCCTCGGCTGTGGCGGCCTACTCAGTCTCCTGCGTGGGCAGAACAGTATCTTCTTCTTTGACGTTTCCAACGCGCGTTACCCCAAGTTCCTGTTCTCCACCAGCGGGTCGAAGTCCAGCATCACGGACGACTTCCTGCCGTTGGACGGCGGGGGCTTCCTGGTCACGCAGATGGGAGCCGCCGATGGGGGAGCCCCGGGCCGGGTGGTTGAATTTGACCGCAAATTGAATCTGGTCGAGGAGTGGCCGGTCCGTCCTCCACGAGACGGTTTTAATCCGCACGGCATCTCGGCCCGTCCGGATCTCAATCGGATGGTGACCGCCGACTTCATGTTGCCGGCAAGTTCGCTGGACATCGTCCCCGGCGATCCGGTGCTGCGGGGCGCGATCCGAGTGTGGGACTTCGAGGACCGGAGGATCATCCGCACCGTGCGGATCCCAGGTGCGGTGGGCACGATGGATGTGAAGATGATTCCCGGCGATCCGCAGGGGCGCGCTTTCACTGCCGGCATGTTTGATGGCCTGGTGTACCTGGTGAACACCAGCGACGGAACCGCCGCCCCCGTCTTCGACTGCGAGAACATTGTTCCGCACGTGGAAGTTCCGGTCCGGGGAGGCATGACCCAAATCCTGGCCATGCCCAAGACTGGCGATCGACTCCTGTTTGCATCATTCCAGGCCGGTCAGGTCGGGATGCTCGATGTGAGTGACCCGAACCTTCCTGTCCAATCCGGAATTGTCAACCTGGGCATCGACGCCGGTCCGCACTCCATCACGCTTGCCGACGACGACAAACGCTTGGTCGTCACCGATTACTTTCTCAACGAGGACGACGTCGGCAAGATCCACTTTGAAGGCGACCACCACGTTCATGTCGTCAAAGTCTTCCAGGATCACCTGGAATTGGATCCCCGTTTTGACCTGGATTTCAACACGGCATTCCCGACCGGATCCGTGCGTCCGCACGGAGTTGCAATGAAGTGAACCACTCGCTGCAGGAAGGCCGGCAAGCCGAGGGCATCTGAGGAACAATCAGGTGCCCCTGAACCTTCTCCACCGGCCGATCAGGCAACTGATCGCCGGAGCCCACCCAAACTATTCCGTATACCCGATTCGACGCAACAACTCCGTAAACCGCGCGTCCGCCCGGATGGGATCGAAGTCGGGCTCCACTTTCAGCCGCCCGAGGCCGGGGCAGTGATGGCGGTAGCACTCCTCCAACGAAGTCAATGCTTGTTCTCGATCGCCTGCTTGAGCGAAGGCACGGGCGGCCTTGCTAAGATTGCCGCTCCTTTTGTCGGCTTGTGCCTGCATGAGGAGAACACCCCGATACCCGGCGGAGCGATAGGCGCGCTCGATCGCCGGCACTTCTTCCGGCTTTGCGGCCGCCAGATTCGCGGCCAGAGCCTCTCTGAACATGCTTTTGTGCCGGTAGGCGTGCTCCAGCCAATACAGCGCAACCGCGTGCCCCGGCTGCAGCTTGAGCGTTTCCTGGGCCTGCGCGATGGCCTTGTCATACTGCCGGGAGTAGCAGAATGCCCGTACCAAATTAGCATTGATGATGGGAGAAAACGGGTCTAGGCTTCGAGCTCGTTCCTGTTCGGCTATGCCTTCCTGAAAGTGACCGCGCCACAACAGGTGTACGCCGTGGAGCTGCCAAGCCAACGGATCATTCGGATTCAGCTCCAGAGCGCGGCGAAGTTCTTTTTCGGCACTCGCGTGATTCCATTCCTGGACATAGACCTCGCCCATCGCCAGATGCGCGCTTGCCAGCATGGAGTCCAACTCCAGCGCTTTCTGAGCTGCGGCTTTGCCTTTGCGCAGGCCATCGTCGAGTGGAAACGCATTCCACGCTCCCGCCACAATGTAGGACTCGGCAAGACCGGCATACGCTGGAGCAAAGTTTTGGTCGGCCTGTATCGCCCGGCTGTAATGTTCGATTGCATCCCGCCAACCTTCCGCGGTGTAGCGGAAGAAATCGAAGCGCCCTTTCAGATACTCGCCATAGGCTTCCGGGTTGACCGTACGAAGCGGTTCCACCGGCTTGACCACGCTGCCGATCCGTCGAGCGATGTCGGTGGCCACTTCTTGCTGCAGGCGCAGGACTTCGCTCATATCCCGCTCGTAACTTTCTGCCCACAGGTGGTTGTCGGTCGACACCTGAATCAGTTGCGCCGTGATCCTCACCCGGTCTCCCGAATGCAAGATCGTCCCTTCCACCACCGCATCCACGTTTAATTCCCGCCCAATCTGCTGCGTGGTTTTGCGAGTGGCCTTGTAGCGAAGGATCGTGGTCCGCGAGATCACGCGCGTGGTCCCGACTCGCGCCACTTCCGTGATCAGTGCATCGGTCATTCCGTCGGCAAAGTATGCCTGTTCGGGATCACCCGACAGATTTTCCAGAGGCAGCACCGCCAGGGAGGTGATCTGCAGATGCGACGGCCTCAGCCGGTTCATAATGGCGTCGCGCCAGCCCAGCACATTGGTCCCAAGCACGATTCCCAGGAATACCAGCGCCACCCCGCCCGCCAGGGGCGCATGTCCCCATCTCCAGCGAGGCCGTGCAGCTTCGGGTGCAACCGTCGGCCGCCGCACTTCGGCTGGGACATCCTGCGTGACCACCCCGATAAACCTGTACCCCTTGCGTGGCAGGGTCTCGATAAACTGCGGGCGATCGGCCGAATCCCCCAAGGCATCCCGCAGCTTGTTCACCGCCTTATTGAGGCCTCGGTCGAAATCCACGAAGGTGCCGGGCGGCCACAGCTTGCTACTCAGTTCCTCGCGCGTGACCAACTCTCCGGACCGCTCCAACAGCGTCAGAAGAAGCAGGAAAGGTTGTTCGTGCAGTTGCACCTTCTGCCCGTCATTGAAGAGTTCGCCGGTCCGGGGATTCACCTCGAACTTGCCGAATCGGACTCGGGCGCAACTGGGGGCGGAATTTTCCATGGGTATACATCGAGAGGAAGTGGGAAGATTTTACCACTGTCCGGGGCGGTCCGCGGATGACCCGGGTAGAAGGAGGGATTCGTCGAGAACTGGGGCGCGACCCTCAGGGGCCAAAGCCCGCATTCTTTACGGCTCTGGCGGCACGCTTCGGCTTCGCTCAGGGTAGGCTCTGAAGCCGTTTCCTTCCCAGAACCGTTCTGTTGAAGATCAATGCAGTACGATTCAATGACCACTACCCATTGCTTTATGCCACCGGCTGGGTCAGGACTTTCTCGCGCTCCTCGGCGTCTTGCCGCGCCTCTTTGTCCGAGGACGGTAGCGCGATTTCGAGCACCTCGCCGATGTTCTTTACGTAGTGGGTATTCAGTCCCTGCAACTGCTCGAGCGTCAGGTCTTCTTCGACGTTGGTCTTGTTGTCGGCGGGAAGAATTACATCGTGCACCCCGGCTCGCTTGGCCGCCAGCACTTTTTCTTTGATGCCGCCGACGGGAAGCACATTTCCGCTGAGCGTGATTTCGCCCGTCATCGCCGTCAGCGGACGCACTTGCTTGCCGCTCAGTAGCGAGACGAGCGCGGTCACAATCGTGACGCCAGCCGAGGGCCCGTCCTTGGGAATGGCGCCCGCGGGCACGTGAATGTGGATGTCGTGGTTGGCAAAAAATTCTTCGTCGATGCTCAACTGCTTCGCATTCGAACGCACCCAGCTGAGCGCCGCCTGCATCGATTCGCGCATGACGTCCTGGATCTGACCGGTGATGGTCAGACCGCCCTTGCCCTTCATCTGGTTGGCTTCGACGAAGAGTACGTCGCCGCCCGCCGGCGTCCAGGCCAGTCCGACGACTACGCCCGGGCGCTTAGTGCGCTCGGCGATTTCGCCTTCGCTGCGAATTTTGATTCCGCCGAGAAACTCCTGCACAATCTGCGGACTAATGTAGAGCTTCTCGATCTTCCCTTCCGCGATGCGGCGCGCCTGCTTGCGGCAGATGGTGCCAATGTTGCGCTCCAAGCTGCGCACGCCGGCTTCGCGCGTATAGTGGCGGATGATGTGACTCACCGCCTCTTCCGGAAAGTCGATCTGTTCGGGCGTGATTCCGTTCTCGTCGATCTGGCGCGGAATCAGGTACTGGAACGCGATGTGAACTTTCTCTTCCTCGGTGTAGCCCTGCAGTTCGATGATCTCCATGCGGTCGCGCAGCGGCTCGGCAATCGGATCGAGCATGTTGGCGGTGGTAATGAACAGCACCTTCGAGAGATCGAACGTTACATCCAGGTAGTTATCGCGGAAGGCCGCGTTCTGCTCGGGATCGAGCGCTTCGAGCAGGGCCGAACCCGGATCGCCGCGGAAGTCGCGCCCAACCTTGTCGATTTCGTCGAGCATGAACACAGGATCTTTGGTCTCCGCGCGGCGGATGCCCTGAATGATCTGCCCTGGCAACGCCCCAATGTAGGTGCGGCGGTGGCCACGAATTTCCGCTTCGTCATGCACTCCGCCCAGCGAGAGGCGTACGAACTTGCGGCCCAGCGCTCGGGCAATCGACTTGCCGAGCGAAGTCTTCCCTACTCCCGGAGGTCCGACAAAGCACAAAATTGGCCCCTTCATCCCCGGCTTCAGGCGCCGCACCGAGAGATAGTCCAGAATGCGGTCTTTGACTTTCTGCAGGTCGTAGTGGTCGGTGTCGAGAATTTCTTTTGCCTTTGGAATTTCAATTTCGACGCCTGAGGTCTTGGCCCACGGCAGTATTGCCAGCCACTCGATGTAGTTGCGCGTCACCGAATAATCGGCCGCCATGGGCGACATGCGCGAGAGACGCCCCAACTCTTTCAGCGCCTCTTTCTTCACTTCGTCGGGCATGCCCGCGGCCTCGATCTTCTGGCGCAGTTCTTCGGTGTCCCGCTGGCCCTCGTCCTGCTCGCCCAGTTCTTTCTGGATGGCCTTCATCTGTTCGCGCAGGTAGTATTCGCGCTGCGTCTGCTGGACCCGGTCCTGCACTTCGGACTGGATCTTGTTGCGCAGTTGCTGGACCTCGAGTTCCTTGGCCAGGTGCTGATTAATCTTCTCGAGCCGGATGTGAACGTCGGTGGTCTCAAGCGTATCCTGCTTGTCAGCGGTCGAGAGTGATGGCAACGACGAAGCGATAAAGTCGACCAGACGCCCTGGCTCTTCGATGTTCATGGCCACGGTCGACAGTTCATCCGACAGAGTCGGCGAACCGGCGACGATCTGCTGGAACAGCGTCAACACATTGCGCTGCAGGGCTTCGATTTCGGAATTCTTGGGCGGAATCGCTTCCGGGATGGTCGTCACCTGCGCGCGCATGAACGGAGAAAGCTGCGAGAACTCGGCCAGCCGCACGCGCTCCAGGCCCTCGGCAAAGACGAACAGGCTCTGGTTGGGCATCTTGACGACTTTATGCACCACCGCCAGCGTTCCGACCGTGTACAGATCAGTCGGTTGGGGTGCGTCGACGCGCGCCTCGCGCTGCGCCACGACCACGATGGTTTTGTCTTCGCCCAGCGAATTGATCAGCTGCACAGAGCTTTCGCGCCCCACCGTCAGTGGCAGGACCGCGTGCGGAAAAAGCACAGTGTCTCGAACTGGAAGAATGGGCAGGGAACGGTCTGCGGTTTCGTAGGGCGGTCCCGAATAAGTGGTACTGGTCATATGTGCCTTGAGTGACTTTTACTCAACTTTGGATGAGCTTGGGTACAAAAAAGATGCAGCCTCTCTAGCTAGGCTGTTGAATTCTAGACCCTTTTCGTGTTTTTGCAAGACACAGAAGGGGTTCGGCCCACGCCGAGACTAGGAGTCACGGGGACGGGGCTCCCCTGCTGCGAGCGCCCCCAGTGAAAAGATCGGCTACGTTTCGTTTCGCGTCTCCAGCTAGAACACGTGTTTCGCGCGGTCGCCTTTGAAGATGAGTTCGTGCAAAACTCGCTCGTTGGCCGCATTCAACATGTAAATCTTCTGATCGTCATTGGCCTTTTCGCTCAAGGGAACCAGCGTGCACTTCGCGCGCACTTCGACCGGCTTCCTCGTTCCCAGTTGCCGGAACACCATAATGTGATCCGAGCCCTCCATCACGTGGCGAATCTGGTAGTTCCCCTTCGGCAACAGGGTGTCCGCCACCCGGACCTTTTCTGAAAAGCTGACCTGATAACTGTCGGAGATCCCCAACTGATTTTCGGCGACGGCAAACACGCCTAGCATAAGGACACACAGCAGGATAAGAAAACTCTGACGCATATAAGCCCTCCTCTTGGCTTCGGACCAAGACACGGCCCAAATTCAGGGTAGAGCGTGGGCGAGGTTTCCGCCGTGTGTTGCCTCACACGCGGTTGTGACGTATGAGTACAGGGCTAGTGACGCGTCGGCGGGCGCGAAAGATCAAAGCCTTGTGCCAGGCTGACCCTGGCCTTTTCGGCCCCTCGCCAGGCCGGTCAAAAACTGGCATGATTGCGGGAAAACCACTCGCCTTGAGGAAACTCATTCATGGACACACAAGGGCCAACCACCCGCATCTGGGTTCCACTTTCTGTAGCCGCCGGGATGTTGCTGGCGAGTTGCGGCTGTGGCGCGGACAGTTTCATGACACCAGTGGCTCCGACGATCACAACGCAACCTTCAGATCAGACTGTGACGCCAGGCCAGACGGCGACCTTCTCAGTGGCTGCAACTGGGACCGCGCCCTTGAGCTATCAGTGGCAGAAGGGCTCGAGTGACATCGCGGGAGCGACATCGGTGAGCTACACCACGCCGGCGACGGGTCTCTCGGATAACGGAAGTTCGTTTCGGGTCTTGGTGAGCAACTCCGCCGGAAACGCAACCAGTAGCGCCGCGACGCTTAGGGTCAACAGCGTTTCGACCACCACTGATGTCTTGACCTACCACAATGACATTGCCCGCACGGGCCAGAATCTGACGGAGTCAATTCTGACTCCCAGCAACGTTGCTTCGGCAACCTTCGGCAAGATCGGTTTCTATCCGGTCGATGGCAGAGTCGACGCACAGCCGATGCACGCATCCAATGTCACTGTTCCCGGCAACGGCGCGCACAACGTTCTGATCGTCGCGACCGAACACGACTCGGTCTACGCATTCGACGCGGATTCAGGCAGCGTCCTCTGGCAGACGTCAATGTTGGCGAGTGGAGAGACCACTTCCGATCCGCGTAGTTGCGGACAGGTGTCGCCTGAGATTGGCGTGACCGCGACGCCCGTTATCGATCGCGGGCGTGGTCCGAACGGCGCGGTGTATGTAGTCGCCATGTCAAAGAATGGATCGACGTATCACCAGCGCCTGCACGCGCTTGATCTGGCGTTGGGAACGGAGCTTTTTGGCGGGCCAGCGGAGATCCAAGCCAGTTTTCCAGGCACGGGAGACAACACCGACGGCACGGACGTTATCTTCGATCCCGCACGGTACAAGGAACGGGTTGGGCTGTTGCTGATGAACGGCGTGGTGTATACGGGATGGGCTTCGCACTGCGATATCCGGCCCTACACGGGTTGGATCATCGCCTACGATGCTTCTACCTTGTTGCAGACCAGCGTGCTGAACGTGGTTCCGAACGGCAGCGAGGGAGCAGTCTGGGCGGCGGGCGCTGGGCTGGCAGCCGACGGCGCCGGCAATATCTACTTCCTGGATGCCAATGGCGACTTCGATACCAATATGAACACCGGCGGCTTTCCCAGCAACGGCAATTTCGGGAATGCGTTTCTCAAGCTTTCAACTTCTGGTCCTGGCGGGCTCGCGGTAGCGGATTATTTCGAGATGTTCAACCAGCAACAGGAGAACAGCTCGGACACCGATCTAGGCTCGGGTGGAGCGCTGGTTCTGCCCGATCTTGCCGATGGGGCCGGACACACGTTTCATCTCGCGGTGGGCGCGGGCAAGGATACGAACATCTACGTGGTGAATCGCGAGGGGATGGGCAAGTTCAATCCCAGCAGCAACAACATATACCAGGAGCTGGCGGGAGCATTGCCGGGAGGCGTCTGGTCGATGCCGGCCTACTTCAACAACGCGGTCTACTACGGCGCTGTGGGCAGTCCCATCAAGGCATTCACCATTACGAATGCAAAGCTGTCCACTGCGCCTGCCTTTCAGACTAGCAACACGTTTACCTATCCAGGGACAACGCCCAGCATTTCGGCAAATGGTACCAGCAACGCAATTGTGTGGGCCGTAGAGAACACCAACCCCGCCGTGCTACACGCCTACAATGCAACCAACCTGAATGAGCTTTACAACAGCAATCAGGCATCCGGCGGGCGCGACCAGTTCGGCGCGGGAAACAAGTTCATTACGCCTACGATCGTGAACGGCAAGGTCTTCGTCGGGACGCCGAATGGCGTGGCTGTTTTCGGGCAGTTGCCGTAGCGGGCGGAGCCTTGGAGTAATCAAACACCGCCCTTTTCACTCGCAACGCGATTTCAGGGCCTGAACATGCATGTCCCAAAGGCCCGCGATCAGGAATTCTCCGATTGCATCAACAACGATTGCACCGGCAGCCGGCGTCTACGATCTGCTCTCCGGATAAATTCCCAGCACTTTAACCGGATCCGCTACCTCGGCCAGATGACGCAACGCATTGCGCGCTGCTTCGTCGTCGCCGCGCAGCAAGTCCACGAAGAAAACATACTCCCACGGCCGGCCGCGCATCGGCCGCGACTCGATCTTGCTGAGACTGATATCGCGCAGCGCAAACACGCTCAGCGCCTTGAACAGCGCTCCCGGAATGTTTTTCACGCTGAAGGCCAGCGAGGTCTTCGTCGCATGTCGCGCCGCGCGCGGCTTTCCCCGATGGATCAGAAAAAAACGGGTGAAGTTCTTCTTGTCGTCCTCGATTCCCGCCTTCAAAATCTCGCCACCATACACCTGGGCGGCGCGGCGACTGGCAATGGCCGCGGCATCGCGCAATCCGGTTCCGACCACATGCTTCACGCTTCCCGCCGTATCGTAAAAGGGCGTTGGTTCCAGTTTCCGATTCTTCGCGAACAGGTCGCGGCATTGATCAAGCGCTACCGGATGCGAAAATACCCGGCGCACGTCGAGCAGTTTCGTTCCCGGCAGGGCGATCAGGTTGTGCACGATGCGCAAACGAAACTCGCGCACGATGTGCACGTCGCGGCTCAGCAGCAAATCAAAATGTTCCGCCACCGAGCCGGCCAGCGAATTCTCGATCGGGATAACCGCTCCGCCCACCGTGCCGCGGGTTACTCGCTCGAACACTTCCAGCGAGCGAGCGCATGGCACCACCTTCGCGCTGGGCACCATCGCCTCCGCCGCTTCGTGACTGAAGGAACCGAGTTCTCCCTGGATTGCTAGTTTCATGAAGGCCCTTCCTCTGGTGAGTCGCGAGTAGCGAACGGCGAGTTGCGAGTTGAATCTGGCATTGCGACCTGCGCTCCCTCTTTTGAGGGTCCAGAAAAGTGGGCCTCACGGGCTAAAGCCCGCATTTTGGGCGGCTCTTGGCGGCACGACTGAAGTCGTGCCCTCCCCAAACCGTTTTCTGAAGCCAGCACCCGTCCCCAGTCACCAGAGCGACTAACTCTTAGCGACCGCCTCCAGTTCTTTTCTCATCACCAGTGCATCCATCTGGCTCGAATAGTAGCCTGTGACCGTCTTGTCTACGTAATAGCCCATCTGTTTGTAGAACCGGATGGCCGTGGCATTGTTGACCGGGGTTTCCAACTCGACCACGGCCGCTCCCGCCTGCCGCAAGCGCTGCTCCGCCGCGCGCAACAGACCAGAGCCAATACCCTCGCGCCTTGCTTCTATGACCACGTCGATAGTAATGATGTGTCCAGTTTTGCGGCGCGTCTCCGCTACGATGAAGCCGAGAATCCGCCGCTGCGCTTTCCCGTTGCTGGGAGGCTCTCCGCCCTCGGCTTCCGCCACCAGCGTAAACGCTCCCGGACGCCGCATATAGAACGCCAGTTCCAAACGCGAATAGGCCAACTGCGGATCGAAGCAATGTTGGTCAATCCGCCACAGAGTCTCGAAGTCGGGCCTGCGAAAATCTCGCGTACGATACGCCACGCCGCCATTGTAGCGGGAGCCACCGACAAAGGCTCTGAATTCGCGGCGAATTCAGGAACTGGCACGGTTCGCCGGCGAGCACTGCCCTGTTTGCGCTGCCGCAAATACCCCGTAATTTTTCCACCTTCATCCCCTTGCGCACTCGCCTCGGTAGACGTACGATTTTCCAACAGAGGCACAGTGTGGGGCGCTCCCTCCTGATTGACGTCGTGGTAGCCGCGGTACTGGCTTTCCTTTGGTATGTGTGGTTCACCCGCTCCAACCGGCGGCGCGGAGCTGCCGTCCTCGAGTGGGTGCAAGCCGCCTGCCTCGGTCACGGACGCATCGTTCATCCGCACTGGCAGGCCAGCAGTTCCCTGCTGAAGGCCACTCTGAATCTTTCTTCGCGCTGGTTTGAGGACGCGCGTCTGACCATACACCTGCTGCCGCGTCCGCTTCCGGTGCAGTGGTTCCTCAGCCGCTACCGCAAGCAGGAAGAAACGCTTACGTTCGAAGCCAACATGGGATTTCCTCCCGGCTTTCATCTCAACGTCATCCGCCACCGCTGGTCGGGACATTCCGGCAAGTCCGCGCGCTTGCGGACCTGGAATATCCACCGGCCCGGCCCTGTTGTGCTGACTACGAAAGAGGACTGGCCCGCCGAGCTGAGCCCGGTGGTGAATGCGCTGACTTCCTGGCGCGACAAGGATTTCGTGAGCGTGCGCTTCAATCCTACTTCGCCCCACTTTGTTGCTACCGTCGCGCTTGAAAACCTCTCCAACCAGCAAGCCGCCGCCGCGCTGCTCGGACTGTTCCGCGAGCTGGCTGCGAGTTCGTCTGCCAAGCAGCACTAAACATGGGCCGTCGACGTCCAAGCTGCACTGTCGAGAATCGAATCTGAACCTGAAAATCTTCGGCCCGCGCTGGGCGCCTGGGGCAGCCTGAATTGCTGCGATCCGAATCTGACGCTGTACAATTTCTCCGTGTTGCTCAGGCTCGCGGCTATCGTCGTACTGTTGGGAACCACGGTTCACGCCGCCGATCTGGACACAAAACTTGCGCGCATCATGCGCGGGCGCTCCGGAACAGCTGTCGTTGTCGATGTAGCTTCCGGGCACGTACTTGCCGATTACCATCCTGAAGTTGCTGCGCGCCGTTTGGCCCGTCCCGGATCGGCATTCAAGCCCTTTACCCTGCTGGCGCTGTTACAGTCCGGCAAGTTGCACTCGACGGATTCGCTTGTCTGTCGACGCCATCTCCACGTCGGCCGGCATGATCTGTCGTGCTCGCATCCGCAGACGGGACCATTGCAGGCAGTGTCGGCACTTGCCTATTCATGCAATGACTTTTTCGCCACTTTCGGTCTGCGCTTAACGGCGGAAGATCTTCGTGCCGCCTTTACGCAAGCGGGATTCGCATCCCCCAGCGGATTCGCATCCAATGAAGTGGTTGGTTCGATTCAGCTGGCACGCAACGATGAGGAACGTCAGTTGCAAGCAATTGGTGAAGGAGATATGAGAGTCACCCCGCTCGAAATGCTCGCAGCGTATCGCAACCTCGCGCTTCGTCGGACCGCCGCTGACATCACTGAAGCCGAACGCACGGTGTTCGCAGGACTGGAAGAGTCGACCGGTTACGGCATGGCACGATTGGCTTCGGTGGCGGACATGAAGGTCGCGGGCAAGACGGGGACATCCCGCACCGATCAGGGGGCGTGGACCAACGCTTGGCTTTCTGGATACGCGCCAGCCGACAAACCTCAGATCGCAGTGGTTGTCTTCCTGGAAAAAGGGACTGGTCCGGGCGACGCAGCAGTTGTCGGAAGCGAGATATTCCGAGCCTGGCACCAAGGCAAGAAGCAATGAGTCGCCTCGCTGGCATCGTGTGTCTGCTGTTGCTCAGTGTGCCTGGCGCAACACAACCGCGCATCGTGCATGTGCGTTTATTCTGGCAACATCCGCCAGCAACCATTCATGTTGTTCCCGACCGCGCCTTTGTACGCACCTGCGGTACTTGTGCTCAGAAATCCTTGAGCAGCGCAGTGGATCTGACGGCGCAAGGGTCGAACGTCGTCTCTGCAGGAGCTTCTTCCTCAACCCTCCTGCTCAACGGGCGCGCTCGCATCACGGGCGAAGATTTCCCGCCCTTTGCGATTGACAGCGAACTTCGCATTGAAAGTCATGATGGCCTTCTGCTGCTCACGCTCAGCATGACGCTGGAACAATATGTTGCCGCGGTGTTGCAGGGCGAAAGCGCGGGATTCAGGTCGGATGAGGCTCTCAGAGCAATGGCAGTCGCGGCACGAACCTATGCTGTTCATTTTGGTTCGCGACACGGCGTCGAAGGCTTCGATTTTTGCGACACCACGCATTGCCAGGACGTGCGTCTCGGCAACGAGTCTCCGCGGGCAAGGGCGGCAGTCGCGGCGACTGAGGGTGAGTTGCTGTGGTTCGAAGGCCGTCCGGCAGCAACGTATTACCACCGCAGTTGCGGCGGCGAGATTGAAGATGCGCGTTCACTCGATCCTGATCTGCATGCCCCGTACCTGCGGAGGCGCCACGATGACTATTGCGTCCGGAACCCGGATGAGTGGCAATCGGAAATCATCAAACCCGATCTCACTCGCGCTCTCAACCGGCAGGTGAACGCGCTCACGGTTGCCACCAGGTCGAATTCGGGCCGAGTACAGACACTGCTTGTCAACGATCGCCCGATCAGCGCGACGGACTTCCGTTTTGCGGTCGGCCGCACGCTTGGATGGGACAAGATTCGCAGCGATCTCTATCAGCTCGAAGATCTCGGCAACAGAATTTCGTTTCGCGGACGCGGCCAGGGACACGGCGTCGGGCTCTGCCAGTCGGGGGCCGATCTGATGGGAGAGCAGGCGCACACCTATCGCGAGATACTCGCTTTCTACTACCCCGGAACCGCACTTGGCCTGAACGCGCAGGGTCTCTCGTGGGAAAAGTTGCCCGGCGAATCGCTCGATCTCGTCACCACGCGTAGAGAGGACGCGACAGTCCTACTTTCACCCGCCGAACATGCACTGCGCTTGGCAACACAGCAGACCGGATGGAGTCTCAGCGTTCGTCCGCAGGTGAAGGTATACCCTACCATTGCCATTTATCGCGACGCTACCGGCGAGCCTGGCTGGGTCGCCGCCAGCACTCTCGGAAACGTTATTCGCCTCCAGCCGATCAGCACGCTGCAGCGTACGCACGCACTCGACTCGACCCTTCGCCACGAGTTCCTGCACCTGCTGATCGAATCACAGACCCGTCCCGGTACACCGCTCTGGCTTCGCGAAGGGCTGGCGATCTATCTTTCGAATCCAGATTCGGTAAGACCTGCGCAAGTCGATGTCGCCGCCCTCGAACGACGATTGCATTCTCTGCGAAGCGAGGAGGAGATGCGCGCGGCGTATCGGGACAGTGCGGCCGCGGTAGCAGAAGCAGTCGAAAAGAATGGGCTAAGCACAGTGCTTTCGTGGCTACACACTTCGTCGCCCAACACAATGAAATAGCGCACGCGAATCTGCATCTGGCCAGTTCTTCTGAACTGGATTCTATGATTACCCCACCGGCGTGACTGCAATCGGGTCCTGCTCGGGTTCGCTGGCAAGCGCTGCATCGCCATCGCATGCGCGCATAATTGCCGCGCACAGGACCAGCCAAGCCGTCACCATCAGCAGATAGCCGACGCCCAAACGCGCCACCATGCTCCACGTTTGCTCGTTCAGCGTGGACGGCTTGGTTGGGATCATCCAGACAAGTTTGTAGGGAACATATGCGCCGACAATGAAGCAAACCACGTACACGATCCAAAAGCGCAGCTCGCGCAGTGGGCGAAACGCGACAGAAGTATAAAAGCCACGGAAGTTCTTTATCGCGACCTGCGCGCCAACCGGCAAAAAAACAATCGGCCACAAAACAAAATACAGCAACCACACCAGCCAGAACGTCACTGAAAACGCCGACCGTGGCGTTGCCGCACGGCGAAGAAATCCGGGGAGCAAATGGCGAACCCATCCTCCAGTTTGCTCGTCGTAGTGCCACAATTGGCCGATCAGCCAGAGCCCGAGACCGAAAATCACCGACCACACGAGAAACGCCGGGACACGAGCGGCAGAGCGCCGCAACGAAGCTTTCAAACTGTGCTCTGCGGGACGAAAGTAATCAAAGGTCGTGCTATGCAGCCACAGAGTCACAAACGCGATCAGCAAGCCGCTAACCACGGTCAACGAAAACTGCAGTCCACTCTCCTCCGGGATACGCGTCCAGTAGAAGAACGCCACCATCAGCAGTGCGTTTGCAACCGCGTGCAACAGCCACACACGCTTGCTGTTCACGATCGCCATCACTGTGTCGCGTTCGAAACCTTGCATACGGGAATTCATTTGACCTCCAGCGTCAGCGGGTCACTGGTCGCAAAGTACGAAGGCTGATACATCGGCTCGACCTTCCCTGGACTCACCCGGAACACTCCCGGATTCACCACCTTCAGCAGGTAGACATACTCCTGCGCGCCGCGCGAAAAGTAAGTCTGGAAAAAGGCCGCGTGGTCATCGTGAAATTCGCGGCGCGTATACCACCAATTCCACCACGATGGCTTCTCCGTCAGTTCGTACAGATTGTCGTGCTCGATCAATTCCGTCCCGGCCGGAATTGGATCCTCCACCATCATGTATTTCCACTCAGAGCCGCTCACTGTGAGCCGGACAGCCAGTGTATCGCCGCTTTGCACCGCTCCGTTCAGCGGATCGAGCTTGTACCGGATCCGACCGTTTTCTCGCACCGGCGAAAGCTTGAAGTACTCGCGAGCCAGTGTGAGATTGAACGAGCCCACGTTAGTGAGCTTCTTTTCATCCGAGTAGTACTCGCCGCGCAAAGACCAATACACTCGACCCTGGCCCTTCTTCCGGATGACCACTCGGTTTGCCTGACCCAACTGATCTGGCCCAAGTCGCAGGCTTGCCGAACTCGGCGAGAATGCGTCTGCTTGATCAAATCGCCGGTTCAATACCGGCTTGTCGTTCACGAGCACTTCCACCGAAAAGCCTGGTTTTAACTCGCCGCTTTCTTTCAGAAAGTCCGTCAATCCACACACGACGAAGGCCGTCTGTTTCGTGGAATCCCACCAGTAGCCTTCATTGCGGTGAGTCACCAGCCAGTATGCTGCCTTCGGGAGCAACGGGCTGTCTGGGTGTACCTTACTCAGAAACTTCGCCGCAAAGGCTGTCGCCTCGGGAGTCGCATCGGTGTAGAAGTCCAGCATGGGATCACGGGTAAGATTCCAGTGTGCCGTCTGCTCGTCCACGATCGCGCCTTTTTCGACGATCGCGGCAAGTTCAGCTACCCGCGAGTCGCCGGCCAGATTCATCGCCAGTCCGAGCATCGCGGCCCCGTACGGCGAAAGATCGGAGCGCTGTTGCCACACGGAATTCAGCACCGCCTTATCTTTTATGCCGCTCAACGCCAGCGAATAAGCCATGTACGCGCGCAAATCTGCAACGAGCTTTGGATCGCTGTCAAAGGTGTGTCGAACCCAATTCTGCGCTTTTGACAGACGCGCCGGATCAACGTCGTATCCCACTTGTTTCGCCTGGCTAAGCCCGGCCAGCACGTAGGTCGACATAAATACGTGGCTGTCGTCCGTCTGCCACCAGCCCCAGCCGCCATCGTCATGCTGGTAGTCATACAGACGCTTCAATCCAGCGTCGATCTTCTTCTTCAGTTCGGTCTCGTCCATCGCCGGCATCAGCCCGAGTTGTTTGATCGCGTCGGCGACGATGATGTCTGGCAGGAAGCTCGACATCGTCTGCTCGGTGCAACCGTACGGATACGAGGTCAAATATTCGAGGGCACCGAAGATCGCACCAGCTGCAGAAGGTGAGAGATCAATTTGCAGAGCGCGTCCAGATGGTTCGCCGCGCTCCGGAAAGTTGATCTCCTGCGTTGTCTCGCCACTGGTTTCGCTGATCGAGCCAGACCGCGGAATCGCCATCTTCACGCCATATGGAATCACCGGCAGAGTGAGTTCCATCGCGTCCGACTCCTGGTCGGTGAGCACCTTGGCGAGCACCGAACTCTGCAGCACGTTGTCGGCTTTCACGCGCCAGTCCAGCTTTACGTCGCCCTTGCTCGGGACGTTTGCGTCGCGGGTCGAGCCCTCAATAACTTGCAGTCCCTTCAGATCCATCGATACGCGAGCCGCCTTCGCGGCAGGAAGATAATTGTGGACGATTGCCGAAATCGTGACCACATCGCCTTGCCGGAAGAACCGTGGCACTGCCAATCGCACCATGACGTTCTTGCGGACAATGACCTTTTCCACGGCGCTGCCGACCTTGCTGTCGGCGGTAATACCACGCGTGGTTGTCCGCCAAGTGGTCAACGAATCGGGAAAATTGAATTTCACCGCCGCTTTCCCATCGGTTCCTGTTTTCACATCAGCGACCCAAAACGCGGTATCAGGAAACGCCTTGCGGACCTTTGGCTGCACGAGTCGTTCGGGCTTGATGTCCGCCAGCCATTTGTGCGGCTTGACCTCCGCTAGTTTCATCTGCTTCTTG
The DNA here is from genome assembly GCA_020073565.1 of Terriglobia bacterium. Lineage (GTDB taxonomy): Bacteria > Acidobacteriota > Terriglobia > Terriglobales > Acidobacteriaceae > Acidiflorens. The sequence goes on along the minus strand of JAIQEY010000060.1, from coordinate 7,758 downwards.
CCCGCTTCCCCATGAAAGTAATAGGCGAGCGAGCTATCGGTGTTTACATGATTGAACACCCGTCCGTAGAAGAATTTAAGAATGTCGGTCGTTGCCTCCGGCCGAATTGCGTAGATGGCTTCATCCACCACACCGAGACTGAACTCGGCCGCAGCAGGTTTTCCTTGGGCATCCTTTGCGACAATCGTGTAGCTTGCCGCTTCGCCCGGCTGGAACTGCGGCTTGGAGGGCTGCAACTGGACATTCAATTTGAATGCGTCCGGTGTCACACTGATACTTTTCGAGCCCTGATGAAGTTTGTTGTCTTTGAGAAAAGCTGCGCTGATATAAAAATTGGGCGCATTTTCAATACGTATGGGAATTTGGACCGTCACCGGCCCCCCGTTGCTCCGAACCACCTGTCGACTCAACAACGCTAGGCCTTCCGATGTGACGAGGATATTCACCGGATCAGGGCCCGCCATAATGAGGACCTTAGCCGTGTCTCCCGGCTTGTAGGACTTCTGGTCGGGGATGATTTGGATGCGTTCAGCTGCGCCTCCCCAATACCAGTCCCGATCCGGCACCCAGATGTATGCCATTTCTTTCAGCGTGCGATTTTCCGGCGTTGTCGCGGTGACGGTGGCATGCATCGATCCACCTTTAGTGATGGGAATTCTTATTTCGGCATGACCGTTGGTATCGGTTTGACCATCAGCGGAGAACACCGACTCACCGCTGCGCGCGCGGTAGTCCCAAGTCTGCAGCTCCACATGAAATGGCGTCTGCACCGGCTTTCCGTCGTAGTAGCGTGCCTCCACGTTCAATTGCGCCGTGCCGCCCACCTCATATACATAACTCGATGGACTGGCGCCGATCTGAAAGCTGCCGTACGTAGCCAGCACGTAGTTGCGCCCGCTGATCTCACGATTGCCTTCGTCGGTGACGCGAGCTTCGATGCGATAGGTAACGTCGCTGTGCTTCGCTTCGTTGAATTCTGTCGGCAGTGTAATTTGCAGTTGCCCGTTTTGATCCAGTGTTCCGGACTGTTCTTCGGTCTGTTCACCGGAATAGTAGCGCTCGGAATCGCTGGTGCCGCCTTCGTCGTCGAATTCACCCTCGGAGTCACCTTCTTCGTTGCCTTCCTCTGCGTACATGTTCAAGCCGCTGTAGGTGCGGTTCTGATGGACCACCCACTTCACCTTTGCATTCGCGACCGGCTCGCCAAAGTAATATTTCGCCTCGATCGTTGCCTTAATCGGCTGGCCTTGCAGTACGCGTTGCACGTCGGGAACAACTCGAACTTCGTATTCAGGCTTTTTGTACTCTTCTACCGCAAAGCTGCCGCCCTGAGTGTAGATCTCGCCATTGCGAACCTGGATGTTGTAGTCGCCCAGCGAGGCTTTTGCCGGAATGGCGTACTCACCGTGCAGCGTGCCCATTGCGCTCGACTTCAGCGTGGCGGCAAAGACTTCTTTGTTCTCTACGTCGTCAATCTTTATGTTGAAGTCGGTATTCGTCGGCGCTTGGTAATTGAATCCCGACCGCGTGCGCAGAATACACTTGAAGTGAACCGTATCGCCTGGACGATACACCGGCCGATCTGTGTACACGTAGGTGGTAAGCGAATGCGCTGCATCAGTGGCCATCCAGTACGACCACGGTGAGCTGACCGCAAAATCATCCTGGGTGCGCGCCATGACCAGCACGTTCTCCGGACGTGGCTCGGTCACCGCGACCTGTGCCAGACCATCGCTACCCGTAGTCTCCTGTCCAACTTGGCTGCGGTTCACGAAGAAATACGTTTCCGCGTTGCTGACTGGCTGGCTCGTCTGCCGATCGGAAGCAAATGTAAGAATCGTTCCCGGCGCGGTCTTGGTAATCAGCGCCATCTGGCTCACGATGACGATGGTGTACGCGCGAAGTTTGCCGTCCGTCGCTTCAATCAGGTAAACGCCACGCTCTTTGACTGGGATGGCGACATTCTCGCTTTCCCACCGCTGTCGACTCGATCCGGGATTCTGTCTCCATGTGGCAACGAGTTGCTGCGCATTCAAGAGCGGAATTTGGGCAAAAATCTGTGCCGTAGTCTGCGGCTGCTGCTTCGCCTCGCTGCTCTCCTGGCGGATCACATGCCGGTTCTCTGCTGTGAACTGCGCGCGAAAAAAGTCGCGGATCCAGACAAAAATGCCGTGCTTCCAGTTGTGAAATCGTTCGAGCCAGGTGAGTTTGTGAGGAGGCCGGGGCGCGCGTCCGCCGAACTGGTGCACATCGCCGAGATCCACAAAAAACTTTACTGGATCGTTGACCCGATAAACGCGGAACTCCAGCGTCTCCACGTTCTGCGCCCACATATCAATGGAGACCTTCTGCCCAGGCACGTACGTTCGACTGGAATTCAAGGAAAAAAAACCGGGTTTCTCTGCCTGCGCGAATAGGAGTGAAGAAAGAAGGATGACGAAAGCTGCGAGCGAGATTGCTCGAAAAGAACGCATATTAATCGGCCTCCCGGAGGATGTTCCAGCGGTACACGCCAAGGAAAGCTGGGTTTTGCGGCAATGGCCGCCAACAAACTTGAGGGTGTTGCAGCAATTCTCCGACGGTGACGCGCCGGATTTCGCCAGCGTGTCCGTCGCTAGGGCCAGTGTGATAAATGAGCCAGTCTGCACCCTCATCGACGTAACTGTGTCCGAGGTAAATCATGGTGTGAAACGGCATCCGGTGCCCGGCCTGGCGGAAGAACAGCAAATCGCCCGGGCGCGCTGCGCTCAGATCGCGACTGACAAGGTGAGTGTTGTAACGCCGCAAGGTTTCGGCATCTGCAAACTCGGCGAACGTTCCATTCGCCACATCCTCGGGTGCGAAGGCTCCCGGCCGGGTTCTAAACAACTCAGCGCCAAGGGCCGTGTGCGGGTAGTCGTATTTCTGTACCGACGCAACGTTTGGCAACGACGGCAAATGCCAGCGGCTCGCCCACGGTCCATCGTGCCGACGCAACGCTTCCCGATAGGCGAAACGAATCAGCGCTGCGCAGTCGTTGACTTCCGGGGGTCGATCCTGTTCTTTTTCGACGTAAGTGGACTCGGCGAGGAACGCAAACCAGCGGCGGAATGCAATTTGATCATCCTCATCTTGCAGGCGAAGGAAATCAGGAGTTCCATCCCCGAATTGGTCAACAGGATCGAGGGCGAGCTTTATCTCGACTCGCTCCGCGTTGAAACGTGGAGCGATGGCGACTAACGCGACATCGCCGGGTGTAACTCCTGCGCGCAGACGCGCGTCGGAAGCGTAGTGTTCAAACTCGGCGAGACTTCTCCCATTTTCCAATCGCCAAGTCACACTTCGTAATTCACTTCCGTCGCTCGCTCGCACATGCGCCCGCGCTTGCGCGTACCCGTCGGCTGGAAGGGTGTCATGATCAACCGTAACGATCAGCGTCGCTGGGCGGGTGCGAGTGTGAATGGCAGGGGCAATTGCCAGTCCCGCGATCAAACCGGTCAGCAGTACGGCCCACCATCGTCGGGCTAGGTAGCGTGGCAAAGCAGCCCTCTCGGGAAAGCGGATTATAACAACGCCCGAACCCGTTGCAGTTCGGTGGCCACGCGGATCACTGTGACAAATCGCAGAGCCAAATGAGAATGCGTCAGAACGAGGCAAGGGGTGTGTGCGATATTAGACGTGACGTGTCCTTGTCGAGTCGGTGGCCTTCCTATTCAAAGACTCCATAGGGTGTCTAATTGACACTACCGCAGTGAGAAACGCCGCCTTTGAACTTAGCCATCACTGGAGGTTCCCCGTCACGCAAGCACCTACGGGATCTCCTCTACCCCGCCTTCGCGATGGGAGATCGAAAGTCAATTCGAATCTCCCGACCGCGTTCCGGCCATCGCACACGGTGCTCCGATTGCGCGCTGGCAAATGCACGGGCAATGTCTTCTGGACCCTCCGAGAAGTGCGCCCAATCTTCGAAATGTACAGGGACGATCAGGGCATTCCCGAAGCTACGTGCGGCTTCCACTGCCTCTGCGGCCGTCATCGTCAGATGAAAGGTACCGACTTCAGGCACACGTGCAGCACCCAAGTGCAGGATCGCAACTTGAACGCTGAATCTTCGTGCGATCTCGGCAACGCCCGGATACCAGACTGTGTCACCGGAAATGTAGACGGCGGACTGGGGTGAGTCTGTCAAAAACAGGATGAACCCGTTCACCGCCCCGCGACTGAGCCCTTCCGGCCCGTGGCGAGCCGGCGTGGCAACGATTCGCAAGAGCCGACCGTCTGGAGTAGGAACATCGGTACTCTGCCAGTCCTTCAATCCCACACTATTGCCACCCAGGCGCTGCGCACCCTCAGCAGTAGTGAAAACGGCCTTAGCGTTTGCTAACAATGCTCGGCCCGCACGGTCAAGATTGTCGGAATGGTGATCGTGGCTCAGAAGCACGTAGTCAAAGGAGCCAAGGGCTTCGGGACTCAGCGCGGGGCCCAGCAGTTTTCGAAGAGTCACCGGTCCGGACGTGTATTCGCCACCGCCCGAATCAAACGTCGGGTCCGTGAGCAGCCGCACTCCGCCGACCTCCAGCAAGGTAGTTGGGCCACCGATGTAGGTGATTGTGAACTGATCGGGAACCATATGGGTACTTGGATTGTGCTGCTGAGGACCCAGATTCGAGAACTTTGTATTTTCTCGTCGCTTCGCATGCTTTGCCCAAATTAGAGCCATGAAGGGCACCCGCTGCCGATGTCACTCCAATCGCGCTATTCCCTCCTTGACGGTCGTGCCACTCACATTCAGCGCCATCATATGCGATGCCAGCCTTACGATGCGATCGGCGGCATCTTCGGTCCGAACACCACGAGTGTGAATATTAGAGATGAGGTTTCTGTCCGCGTCCGTGTGTCCGGAGCGGGGGCAGTAAGCCATGTAGGCCGAGAGACTTGCTGCGGTCGCCAGGCCGGGGCGCTCTCCGATCAACAAGACAAGCACACGCGGCGAGAGTAGATCGCCGATATCATTCATGATGCCAACTCGGCAATAGCGTACGGCGAAAGGCTGGCCGATCGACCACCCGCGGACACGTGCCTGCTGCTGCAAAAGTGGAAATAGCGCGGGCGCCTGCATGGATAGCGCCGTCACGGATAAGCCGTCTCCCATCACGATCTGAAGGTCGGGCGCATGGTGACAACGCTGAGCGATGAGTCGCTTGGCAGGATCGCTGAGACGGCGCCCAAGATCCGGACGAAGTAGAAACTGCGACTTCGATTCGGCCTGGCTCGTAACCTGGAACAGCTCCCATTGCGCGATAAATTCGGGCGGAAAATCTTTTTGCAGCTCGAACTCGGTCCAGACCGCATCGACTGCATTGGCGTGCGCAGCGCGAAGTTCCAGTTCCAGTTGTGTGGTGTAGGCTGCTCCCCTTGTGACAAGAATTCGCGCAGGCGTGCGCGCCCTGATTTTCCGGACGATCTCGGGCCACCCGGAAGTCGAATCAAGATGGTGGTCGTCGCTCATGTTTCAATTCAAGCCGGCGTTGATAACACGCCTTCGAGTCCGCGCAAGAGCTTTTGCCGCCGGCCAGTGTCGAGAGCCATGGGTTCGCCGTCGCAGTAGATACCCATGTGTTCGAGCCACTCGAGGAATTCCGGGGCGGGACGCAGGTTAAAGATCTTGCGAACCGCCAGCGCGTCATGAAAGCTGGTGGACTGGTAGTTGAGCATGACGTCATCGGTGCCGGGCACGCCCATGAAGTAGTTGCAGCCGGCGGCCGCCAGCAGAAGCATGAGATTGTCGGCGGAATTCTGATCGGCGACGGCGTGATTGGTGTAACAGACGTCGCATCCCATCGGTAGCCCCAGCAGCTTGCCCATGAAGTGATCCTCTAGCCCAGCGCGAATGATCTGGCGCTCGTCGTATAGATACTCGGGGCCAATGAAGCCGACCACGCTGTTAACCAGGAAGGGATCGAAGGCGCGTGCCACGCCGTACGCCCGCGCCTCCAGCGTCAACTGGTCTACCGCATGATGTGCGTCGGCCGATAAGGCGCTTCCCTGCCCGGTTTCAAAGTACATCACGTTGTCGCCCACCCAAGGAACATTCCGTGCTCGGTGATGTTCCAGAACGCGCTCGCGGCCCTCTCGCAGCATGGCGAGATTAATCCCAAAGCTGGCGTTGGCAGCCTGGGTACCGGCGACCGACTGAAAGAGCAAGTCGATGGGTGCGCCTCGATCGAGGCATGCCAACTGGGTTGTGATGTGCGCCAGGCAACACGCCTGCGTCGGAATGGCGAATGCCGTAATCAGGCGATCGAGCGCGTTCAGGATCGTCGCAACTGCCTCAACCGAATCCGTGGCGGGATTCACGCCGATGACGGCGTCTCCACAGCCGTACAGCAGGCCGTCGAACGCAGCCAGCAAGATGCCGCCAACGTGATCGGCGGGATGGTTTGGCTGCAAGCGAATGCCGAGAACGCCGCGCTGGCCCATGGTGTTTCGACAACGCGTGACGTTGCGAATCTTGCCCGCCGCGAGCACCAGGTCCTTGTTGCTCATCAGCTTCGCCGCGCCTGCCGCCATCTCGGGCGTGATGCCCCATTTGAGAGACCTCAGGTCAGCCTCCCGGGTCTGGTCGTCGAGGATGAACTCGCGAAACCCGCCCACAGTCATGCTGCGGATCGGTGCGAAAGCTGAGGCATCATGCGATTCGAGAATGAGCTGGGTGATCTCGTCAGTTTCGGGCGGAATCACCGGATTGTTCAGAAGGTCAATCAGCGGCAGATCAGCCAGAGCGCTCTTGGCGGCGACGCGCTCCCGCTCCGAAGTGGCAGCGACTCCGGCGAGTTGATCGCCGGACTTTTCCTCATTGGCTTTCGCCAACAATTCGCGGAGATCGGAGAAGCGATAGTGTTCGCCCATGGCCGGTGCTGCCTAGTATGGCTGGCTTCGGCCCTGAAGGAAAGTCACGCGGCGATCATGTGGCTTGCCGGCCATTGCCCGGGAGAAGTGCCTTCCCAATGCTGGAAAGCCCGGAAAAAAGAATTGGCGTCTTCGTAGTGGTGTTGAATGTCGTGCCGGCGAAATTGCCGAAGTGGGTGCCCAGGTTGCCCAGCATGGAATCGAACGTCTTGTTCTCATGCAGGATGAAAATCACCGTCTTAATGCGAGGAGAGGCGGAAGTCCCGCCCATGGGAACAACCGAGGTGTCCACCGAATTTTGCACGGCAAAGTTGTTGGCTTGGACAGTGGTGTTGTCCCAGGGCTGGGCGGCCAGGTTGATCTGCTGCAAGCCAAAGATGTAGTTGCTGTCCACGCGCGAGTCTGAGGCCATTCCGCTGGGCGGAGGAGTCTGGCCGGTGGCGCCGGTGGTGTCGATGGCGTCGTTTATATCCTCGCCGACACCCTTGGCGTTGGTAACGTAAAGAGTGTTTCCATCAGGGCTGATGGCGAGAGCGGTGGGATACCAGCCCGTGGGAATGCGGCCGAGCAAGCTCGGGTTGAACGGGTCGGCAAGACAAAGAACCGCTGGCTGGTGTGCAGCTGCGACACCAGGCTGAAGTTCGACGTGTTGACGACGGTCAGCGAGTACCCGCCCACGTTGGTTAGGCTCTGGTAGGAAGTGAATCCGCCTTCGCGTTCATCATCGTTGGATGTGACCAGGAACTGGCCATCGGGTGTCACCGCCATGCCGAGCGGGTTCATTCCAATCTGAATACTGATTCCTGCAGGCGTAACTTTCCTGCCGTTGGGCAGAACGCCGGCATAGTAGTTGCCGAACTTATTCGGGCC
>JAIQEY010000115.1 GCA_020073565.1 Terriglobia bacterium | reverse complement strand
TCCCTTCGGCGTGGCCGTGAACCCGGTCACCAACAAGATCTACGTCGCCAACTACGGCAGCAACAATGTCACGGTCATCGACGGCGCGACCAGTGCGACCCAGACCGTGCCTGCAGGATCCCATCCCGTGGCCATTGCCGTGAACCCGGTGACCAATAAGATCTATGTTCCCAACTCGGATAGCAGCAACGTCACCGTGATTGATGGCGCGACCAACACCACCCAAACGGTGGGAGCAGGGAGTTTTCCCTATGCGGCGGCTGTAAACCCGGTAACCGACAAGATCTATGTTCCGAACGCCAATAGCGACAACATCACCGTGATCGATGGGACCACCAACGCTACGCAAACCGTGTCGGCTGGGACGAATCCCGCCGCCCTGGCGGTGAACCCTGTGACCAACAAGATCTACGTCTCCAACCAAATCAGCAACAGCGGGACAGTCACGGTGATCGACGGCGCGACCAATGCAACCCAGACCGTGGCTGCAGGATCCCTGCCCTCGGCCATTGCCGTGAACCCGGCAACCAACAAGATCTACGTCGCCAACTACGGCAGCAACGATGTCACCGTGATTACCGAGCAGCAGGTCCAGCCCATTCCGCTCTTGACTGCCATCGCCCCGTTGACGGACAAGCAGACGGTCGAGCGCACACCAACATTCAACTTCACGGCCTCCAGTTCATTTAGCCCCTACGCGCCGCCACCCCAGCATGTGTTCTACCAACTGGACACGTGGCAGACCCCGTGGCTCGCCGGCTCGGGTGTACCGCCGAACTTCACGGGCACCACCCCGAGCCTCTCCCTGGGCACGCACATCCTGTATGCCTTCGCCACCGACGGCCAGGAGGCGAACTCGACGGGTGTGGCCCAGCAGTTGATCGGCAGCATGCAGGCATATTTGTTTAACGTGGTTCCGGCGAGCACCAGCACCGCCCTAAGCTCGGACCACAACCCATCGAGTCCGGGAGAGTCCGTGACCTTCACGGCTTATGTCGCGGTCACACCGCCAGGCTCAGGTACTCCCACCGGGAGCGTGACCTTCTACGATGGCAGCACGACGATGGGCACAGCGGCCTTGGACGGAACTGGCCATGCCGCCTATGCCACCGCAACCCTCACGATTGGGTCACACAGCATCACCGCCGGCTACGGCGGGGACACGAATTTCTTGGGCAGCACGTCAGCGGTGTTGACGCAACAAGTGAGCGGGGCTGCGGTCGCGCTGTCACCCATTTCATTGACCTTCGGAAATGTGGTCATCAACACGACGAGTACGGCCAAGACAGTGACGTTGACCAACAGCGGCGCGGCGACGCTGAGCATCAGCAGCATTGCCACCAGCGGCAGCTTCGCCGTTTCCTCCACCACGTGCGGAGCCACCCTAGCGGTGGGCAAGAAATGCAAGGTGATTGTGACCTTCGCACCCACCGTCCTGGGTGCGCTGACGGGGGCACTCACCTTTACCGATAATGCGCCCGACAGTCCGCAGACGGTCGCGCTGTCGGGTACGGGCGTACTCCCGGCGACGCTGATGCCGGCCACCGCGACGTATGCGGCGCAGGCGGTGGGAACGACCAGTGCGGCAAAGACGTTTACTCTGACGAACTACCAGACCGTGGCGCTGACCGGCATCGCAATCTCGACGACGGGAGACTTCGCGGTGTCGGCCACAGCCTGCACTACGAGTCTGGCGGCGAAGGCAAAGTGCACGATCAGTGTAACGTTCACTCCGGCGGCGACGGGAACGAGGACGGGAACACTCAGTGTGAGCGACAGCGCCAACAACAGCCCGCAGACGTCAGCGCTAACGGGAACCGGCGTGGTGCCGGCAAAACTGACTCCGGCCACGGCAACTTATGCAGCGCAGACGGTGGGCACGACCAGTGCGGCGAAGACGTTTACCCTAACCAACAACATGACCGTGGCGCTGAACAACATCGCGATCGCGACGACAGGAGACTTCGCGGTGTCGGCGACGACCTGCACGGCGAGCCTGGCGGCCAAGGGGAAATGCACGATCAGTGTGACGTTCACGCCGACGGCAGTGGGAACAAGAACGGGAAAACTGAGCGTGAGCGACACGGCAAGCAACAGCCCTCAGACCTCGAGTCTGACTGGCACCGGCAAGTAAGACCAACCCGTTGCCAGGACCAGCCGGACCAGCCTCGCAGACGTGCGGGGCTGGTTGGGGTAGTTCGTAAAGTCTCCAACGCCACAGCAAATGGGAGACCGACCTCGCGAACCGATCGAACCGCCAGACTACAACGGCATCGAAGCGCCGGCGATGAGCATCCGCAATCAGCCGATCTAACTCGGGACGTTGACGTTGGAATTTCAGGAGCCAAAGAGAAACGCGTATTGGCTTCCTGCCACCAAGAACGCCGGGGTACTGAACATTCGAAATTCAACCGGGATCAGCGAAAATCCCGTTGCCAGCATGGAACTTTAATTGTGCCGCTGCCTTTGAACCGATCCGCAATCCACAAATTGCCCCAGTCGAGAATCTGCTTGTAATTAAGCCCCTTTGCCGAGCCGCTCCTGAAGCCCCAGAAACACAACTCAGTCTGAGCGTACGCTTCATAGAATGAATTGACGCTGGCATAGGGCCGCCGGCCGCTGTGTGCGCTAACAGGTGGCAGCACCGGCTGAAACGAGAAACACCCAACTTGCACCGAGCGAAACGATCGCTCAACGAAGAGTGGGATGGACAGCGAACAATCAGAGTCGGGGCTTGAGTACCGTGAGTACACGCGTGACATGCGGGTGAGCCTTAGCCTGTTGACCGATTCGTAGGATGATGGAACCGGCCCAGGGGATGAGGTGCCCGTAGTGCTCCAGGTTCTCGACGCGATAGGTCGTCTCATGAGGCACCTTGCCGTAGGTGGGAGCAAACTTCAGCCACTTGCTGGGAGCGCTGACGATGATTTGCTTCTGTTTGCCCCACAATTCGGCCGTTTTTGTGGCCGGATACAGCGCGGCATTGGTATTGATAGGCAGACGATAGTAGCTTGGATAATGAGGGAAGAATCTCATCCGCAACTCGGTCTGGCCCTGATTTTGCTCGAAGGTCAGCGGCAATCTACTGTAGGTGAGATGCACACGTGTTTGGACTTCTGAAACCCTCGCAAACGCAGCGGGGGTGTCAAGAAGGTGGATCGAAATCTTCGTTAGAGGCGATGTTCTCTGCGCCCACAACAAGTGTGTGGAAAGCACCAGCAATCCGACGAACAGAATCTGAGACGGATGCGAGAATGAGAGAAATAAGGCACGCATCGAATTTCCTTTTGTAAGCATCTACGGTCGTGGCCAGTGCCTTTCTTTCAATCGCAAGGGCTCAAGGTTGGCGGAAGTACGGCGCGGTGGGTCTTTGTGGCTACCTACATTCTAGACAGTTCCCAGATGTGTGTCTGATCAAGATTGCACACTACTCACACGGGCCAAGGCTAGGGCGCGCCCGGATCACGGGTAATTCGAAAGCAACCAATGCGTTCTTGACCAGACAGGTCGTACCCGGGTTGGGAGCATCAACTTCCGTGGTTCGTCACATGTCTGCCGCGAGATGGACCCAAAAACCCGTGCGGCTCTAAGGCGTCCGCTTGAGGATGAGACTCAGGTTCGCTCCGCCTTGCTTCCAGGAGCCCGCGATCTCTGATTTGGCTTTGTTCATGGTGCCATCATATGAACCTTGGATTTGGTGGGCGCGCCAAGTCCGACTCGTGAGATTGAACAGCGCCAAAGTTCCAGCGTAGTGGGCTGTCTGATCTGAAAGTTCCACACACCTTTTCCCAACACACGACCAAGTTCCGTGCTGCACTCTCCGAGGCCGGAAACTGCCAACTTTGTTGGCGCGAACGAAAATATATTTTTTGCCGGAAGTCTTTTGACTGGAAGGCGCTGCGGGAAGCGCCATTTACTAGCTTTCTTTCGCGACCGCTTTTTGATGGTAACAATGAACAGTAAGAGCTAGGGGGCGTCAATGAAGCTCCAGTGCAGCCGTGGCGAGCGAATTTCATGGATAGCTCGATCGAATGGTCAGCGACCAACTGTAGCATCGGTTACCGCCACCTTCCTCGCAAACGGACAACGAACCCAAAATAACGGTGGAGGGCACGTATGACCACAGACGCGGACGCAGATTCCGTCTCGCCCAGAAAGCTGGAGGCGAATCGCAGAAACGCCCAGTTGTCGACAGGGCCGAAAACACAAGGAGGGAAGCGCTGGTCGCGACGTAATAGCATAAAACATGGAATTCTCGCGAGCGCGATGCTAATAGTCGACGGCCCGGGAGCCGAAGACGTAGCAGCCTTCAAAAGGCTCCTGGCTGATCTTCACAAGGACCTCGCGCCTGTTGGTGTTCTCGAGGAGATGATGGTTGAGAAGATCGCAGTGTGCTGGTGGATGGAAAGCCGAACATTGAGGTGTGAGGCAGGACTCATCAAGCTCCGGCGTGTTCCTCGATCAAAAAGCAAGTTGTTCGAAGGTTTGGGACTCGAATCGGAAACCGAGCCTAACGCCACAGTCGAGCCCATCACCGATCACCTCAGTCTGCACTTGGGCCAGGAGATGGAGCTGATCTTTCGATACCGGGCTTGGGCTCATCGCGACCTAGCTTACGCAATTAAGGAACTTAATCGAGTTCAGCAAGCGCGAAAGGAGGAACGGGTACCTGCCCCTCTAAATGTTAATCTTTCGGCCGAACAATAGGATTGCGCAGCCAGATCCTGCGAGTTAGGCGTATCTTCCGGAAACATCCGCTGAGGCCCGCGGTCGTCGGAGAGCATAATAACCCGGAGTTCGAACCTCAGCTGATTTCTTAGCGTCATCGAGCTCTAGAGCTTCGCCGCTTGCACTCGGCCGTGGCCAGCAACGACCCTGAGACGAACGTCAACTAAAATGGGAACGTTGAAACCGAAGACCTCGATGCTACGAGCAATTTGTCGAATCTGCGCCTTCGGATGCCGACGGGGATTCTTTGGATCAATGTCGAGTTCCTCGATATTGTGATAGACGATCGAAAGGCATGGACTTGCCTCCGGTATATCCTTGTCGATTTTTGAACGTGGCACTGCCATCCGAAATGTCCTTCTGCTTGTTGTTCCTTTGGAAAGGTGCCACGAATCGACAGAGCAGCACGATGGTGGTACCGAGTTGGCGCCTGACAACCGTCTGCGCTGGCATCCCGCCACGCGAGAAGGGATATTAAAGAATTCAGCCGCCGCATACAGCGTCCCGCTGGAATAGCGATGCGGCCATCTTCTAGAGGAAGCAAGGGCATCCCGCCCCAGCGGTATTATCCGAGTGGGCCATCCCGGCCCGGAGTAGGCATCCCGCCTACCTCGAATAGGTTGGATATTTCAGACTTAGTCTGTCACTACTGAATCGCGATTGCAAGTTATTTGCATGCTATACGGTGCACGTGTTGATACATCCTCGGATCTAATCTTCTTGGAACTTAGCGTAAACGAAGCTGGTCCCCAACTGAAGATGCTCTGTCCATTCCCGTAACAATTCCCTGATCGTTCCCTGTTCCAGCTGCTCTCAGGAACGGAATTTCAGCAAGCCGCATCAAGACTTAAGAGGACGGGCCTGAGCTCCCGGTTCGTCCACCGAAATTCCCAGTAAATTTCCCTGTTGTGGCTCTGAGGGAGAAGGGAAGCACATGCAGCCAGCGCCCGACGTCAGCTTCGCTAAATCGCGAAGCACGAGGACTATTGAAATTCGCCTTATATTCGCCTAGGATGGCTGCGTGCGCAAACGCCCGCCATGCTCGGATTTGTATTTGGTCTTTGTCCCAGGTCTGGCTGCAATCAATGCAGCCATCATCGCGGGCATTGGTCCTTGAGCGGAACAGGGCACTGAGGCCCACGTTTGTGCAACCCGGTAGCACAGGCAAGTTTGGTGCACCCCTGGTCGCTACAAACCGTCGATTTTGGAAGATGCCAGACGGAAGTTGGAGACAAACCTATGAG
>JAIQEY010000007.1 GCA_020073565.1 Terriglobia bacterium | reverse complement strand
AGCGACGCAAGCGCGCTCTCGTCGTAGTGCCGTGCCGCTTCCTTCCAGATTTCGTCTGGAACCGGATCGGAACGATCACTCAGTCGGGTGACGGCTTCGGTAAGCGCGAGCGCGGCGCGTTCGGCATCCGTGAAATAGGGTGCGTCCTTCCATGCAGCCACCGCGAACAGGCGTTCGATTGTCTCGTCCGCCTTCTTAAAGCGGAAGCCCATGTCGACGCACACGCTGCAACCATTGATCTGGCTCGCCCGTAGATGAACAAGATCGAGTGTCTTCTTTGGTACGCCGCCCTGCTCGGAAGCCTTTGCCAGATTTTGTAGTGCTTCCATTGCGCCGGGAATGATCATTGCCGGATTCTTCATTCGCGCTTGCATGACTGAATCTCCTTCTTGAGAACTTGGTATTTTCGACTTCACTACCATGACGAATCCTAATGGGAGAACGTGACTGCAAAACTGCGCGAGGTCCTAACGTAAGTGTTTTGAGAGACTTGTTTTGTCCCTTAAGTTGCCGGGCCGCAGCGGGAGATTCGCTCCAGCCACAAGAGATCCGTGGTGCCCTCCGCGGTACAAATACTTAAGGTTTCCTGTCACAACATTTCGATTCGATCCGTCATCACTGTGACGAATCATAGTGAGAAAACCTGACATCGAATGAAGAAGGAGCAGAGCATGGCAAGAGTCGAAGGCATTGATCCCAGGCAGACGTCATTTCCGATGCGGCAGGTCTTCAAGAAGGTCCGCAAGATTTTGGGCCGGGATCTCACCCCGCAAAAAATGGTAGCCCGTGTACCGCGCGTGTTCTGGAATAACATCCTCGCGGAGTGGCTGCTGGGGGAGAAAGCGGCGGTCCCACAACGACAGCGGATGCTACTGACGTTGCGAACCGCGGTGCGGGTCGGGTGTCCGTTTTGAATCGATGCGAATTCTGCTGGAGGCAGAATGTACGGTCTGAGCGACGACGAAATTACGGCGGTCCGCGAGGGACAGCTCGAAGCATTTGCGCCGGCAGAGGTCGCTTTATTGCGCATGGCCGACGCCATGGCTGATACCCCGTCGAATGTCAGTGATGAACTCTATCAAGTGCTGCGCCGCCATTTTTCGGAAGAGCAACTCATCGAGCTCGCAGCGACTGCAGCATTCGAAAACTTCCGTGCGCGATACAACCGTGTGTTTGATGTCGGGAGCGATGGATTGTATCGCAAGGGTCTGAGGTTCAAACAGCATCACGCCTCGGTCTCATAGCGTGCCTCGCATCGTCGGTATGGATAGCAGAGCTAAACAAAGAACGTGACGTTATGCCTGAACAGGAATGGTTAGCAGACAAGTTCGAAGAAAACCGCAGCCATTTGCGGGCAGTCGCTTACCGCATGCTCGGTTCGCTCAACGAAGCCGATGACGCGGTACAAGAAGCATGGCTACGTCTGAGCCGCACGCATGCGGACGAGATCGAAAACCTCGGGGGATGGCTGACCACGGTTGTCTCCCGTGTTTGCCTGGACATGCTGCGCTCGCGACGTTCGCGGAAAGAAGAGGCATTCGACGCCCAACCAGCCGAGCCAATTGCGATCCGCGAGGGACAGAGGGATCCCGAGCAGGAAACGCTGCTGGCAGACTCGATCAGTACGGCATTGCTCATCGTGCTTGACCGGCTAGATCCGGCTGAGCGTCTGGCGTTTGTTCTGCACGACATGTTTGCCGTTACGTTTGACGAAATCGCCTCTATTCTCGGGCGATCGCCCGAAGCAGCGAGGCAACTGGCGAGCCGAGCGCGGAGGCGCGTGCAGGGTGCGCCTTCGGTTCCCAAGGCCAGTCTTACGGAACAACGTCGTGTTGTTGACGCCTTCCTGGCCGCACTGCGCGCCGGTGACTTTGAAGGCCTCGTCGCGGTGCTCGATCCCGACGTTGTAGTCAGGATCGACGAAGCTGCCGCTCGGCCGGGTGCACCGAGAGAGATTCATGGCGCGCAGAACTGGGCGAAGGGCGCGATCGCATTCTCGCGGCAGTTTGCAGGCGCTGTGCAACCTATGTTGGTCAATGGAGAAGTGGGACTGGTCTTGGCCCCGAGTGGGCGCATGGTTCGCGTGCTCCGCTTCTCCTTCGCCAACGGAAAGATCGCAACGGCTGACATAGTCGCCGATCCAGCGCGTCTGCACGAATTTGATCTTGCGGTTATCGATGAATGAAGTGAGTTCAATGGCGTTCACAGTTTGGGCCGAGACGCTGCCATGGACGCCGGTGCTATTGGAGGGAATGACATGGTAACCGTACTTGCTTTGGGCCTCGATCCGAACTGCGTGGACCTCTCGAAGATGCCTGGTCTGACTCCTGAGCTCGTTCTGTCCTATATTGATTCTCAATTGGAGTGTATTCGCGCGTTGGGATATGAAGTCGACAGTTGCTTGGTCGACTCGGGCAAGACCGCCGAGGAAGTCTTAAAGGAAAGTCTTCGCAAACGGGCATACGACTGCGTGATGATTGGTGCAGGCCTTCGCGCGCCCGAACAACTCATCCTTTTTGAGAGACTGCTCACGTGCTTCACGCCCACTGTCCAAAAGCAAAGATATGCTTCAACACAACGCCTGCCGACTCAGCCGAAGCCGTTCAACGGTGGGTTTGAGGCCGGCTAACCCGTCGTTCACGTAAACGCGGTTGCCGTACAAAACAAAAGGCAATCGTAAACGATGGTACTGAATAAGGACGACAAGATCGCGGTGGGTCAGAAGCTCCGCAGGAGGAACTCTCGTGCGTGCGCTAGTACTTTCTCTCGCATCGTACGATCTGGCAGCAGGCGAGCAATTTCAATCGCCCCGATCATCGTTGAAAAGATCGCAAAGAAAGCGCGTTCTTTGTCTGCGATCCGCCGGCCAGGCATGAACGGCACCATTCGACTCTTGTAGTTCACGAGTTGCGCAACGATTTGAGGCTTGATCCTCTTGTCGACCCGCGCCAATTCAGGTCCGAGTGTCGCCAAGGGGCATCCGCGGTCGGGATGTTCGCAGTGTTCCGGGCGCAGGTAGGTTCTCACAATCGCCTTCCACCCCTCCCCGGGCGGCGATTGTTCAGCGGCTTGGACCAAGCTATCCTCGATCTCCCGAAAGCCCTCGTTAAGGGATTCCACAAGCAGGTCGTCCTTGCTCCCGAAATGCTTGTAAAAGCCTCCGTGAGTCAGGCCTGTGTCCCCCATTACAGCTGCAACCGCCGCCCCGTTTAGACCGGCAGAGCGAACTCGCCGTGCAGCGTCTTTCACAATCTTTTGGTGGATCTCGGCTTTATGCCCGAGCTGATAGCGCATGCCTATAGGATGCTGCGAATCATCTCAAGATGCAAACCGGCACACCATGCTGACCGTAATGAAGAAAAAGCCGAATCCGTAGGATGATAGGAATCATCCTATGCAATGGAAAGGAACTTTACCATGAGTGATCAAATTTTGGTTACCGGCGCAGCCGGTGGGGCACAAGGGTCGACCGGCCGGCTGGTTGCAAGTCTTCTGCTGGAACAAGGTATTCCAGTTCGCGCTTTAGTTCACAAACTTGACGCCAGGTCCGATGGCCTACGCAAGCAGGGCGCAGAGGTGGTCGAAGGCGACCTCCTGAGCCCAGCCTCAGTTCAAGCCGCGGTGAGGAATGTCAAGCGCGCGTACTTCACATACCCTGTCGCCGACGGCCTGCTTGAGGCAGCCACAATCTTCGCGGACGGCGCTCGCGACGGGGGTCTGGAACTTATCGTGAACAATTCACAGTTTCAGGGCACGCCCGGGGATCCGGCTTTTCGCGATCTGCAATACGCTCCCAGCTTCCGCAATTTGCAGCATCGGTTGGCCGATCGCATTTTCGACTGGGCAAACGTGGGAGCCGTTCATCTCCAGGCTCCGCCCTACTATGAGAACGTACGCGCTCTTGTCAGTGCGAGCCTCGCCCAGCAAAGCACCGTCTTCCTGCCGTGGGGAGAGGATACGACCGTCATTCCCCTCGTGGGCGCGGAAGATGTATCCCGTGTGGCCGCAACTCTGCTCGCCAATCCTGGTACCCCGTCTCAAGGCGTTTACCCTCTCGTCGGCGAGACACCAACAGTGAGGAAGATGATCGAAAGCTTGGGTAGAGCCATTGGGCAGGCGGTTCGCTATATCGCAATCACAGACGAGCAATGGGCGAATGCAGTCAAGGAGCGGATCAATCTCCACGCGCTCGATCATTTGACACATCTCTGGCAATACTTCCGGAAAGGCGAGGAACGGTTTCAGGCTACCGATGCCATCCGTGTGGTCACCGGACGCGATCCACAGACGTTGGAGGAGTTCTTCCGATCAAATGCCGAATTCGTCAACGCCGCTCGTCAATGAGGTTATTGGACAGTTCGAAGAAACTTGAAAGTTTTTGGATGATAAATCTTACCCATGTAAAAGGAGGCTCAAATGTCGCCGCAAATCATCTTCCAACTGCATCTCGTTCTAGGCTATATCGCGTGGCTGCTTTGGTTCCGCGCCTATCTCTGGCCTAGGCTCAAGGCGATGGACCGCGTTGAAGCGCAGCGCGTCATCGCCACACTGCACAGCTTTCGCTTTTTCGGGCTGGTCTTTATTCTTCCGGGCGTCGTCGGCCCCAATTTACCGGCTAGCTTTGCCACGTTTGCCGCCTACTGGGACTTCGCTACCGGAATCCTGGCCTTGCTGGCGCTCCTTGCGGTAAGAATAAAGCCACTCTTTTGGCTATTCGTCGTCACCTTCAATCTTGTAGGGACGCTCGATCTCGTTCTCGACTACTACCACGCTACCAAAGTTGGACTCCCGGCGTTGGCCGGGCAGCTAGGCGCGGCCTATGTGATTCCCGTTATCTACGTGCCTTTGCTGATGATCACGCATGTCACTGCCTTCTATCTGCTGGTGCGTGCACCGGGTCGACAAGAAGCGCGGTAGGACGATGCTGCGCCTGCGTGACTGGAGCCATAGCGTGCAGCGCCATGACGCCCGTCACGCGCAGCATCGCAGTAAGAATGGACAGCATTGCCCCCACACATTGCCGATCGACAGCACCAGAGCCGGCTTGGCGTCAACGCGTCTACTCCACAAGCCAGCAACGACTCTGAAACAAATAATTGGCACCAGCTCTGTCCGACGAAACTTGGAAGGCGTCTAGCCGCGCCTGTGCAGCCTGTCCGCCTACTCCTGAGTTGTTAGCGTTCCTTTCCGATACGCCACGAGTGCTCGACAATCCTAACGATGCAGTCCGTTTGACAAAGGAGAGACGACAATGGCGCAAAGGAATCAACGCGGCTGGTTGAAAAAGGAAATCCGTACTCAGGGCGAAACTTGGGTACTGTTCTTCCGCAGAACACGAAAATCTGATGGTAAGCGTGTCGAGAGCAAGATTCCGATCGGATTGGTAAGAGACTTTCCTGAAAAGAGCCACGTGGACGGAGGTTGAAAGATTGCACGTCCCCGTCAACCAGGTAAGTTCGCGTGGGTCGGTTACATTTGCTGACCTGACACAACATTGCGCCGACCACGAACTGGTAGACCGTGCAGAATCCATCCATCCGAAGGCACACACGACAGTTCGGGCCTACGAACGGGTGATTCGCAACCGATTGCTGCCAAAATGGGGTAACCGGATTGCGCCAGGTATCGAACCACTGGAAGTGGAGGTATGGCTGAAGGACTTGAAACGAGAAAGGGGTTTCGCAAATCCAACTCTGGACAAGACTCGCCGCGTCATGTCGCTTGTTTATCGCCATGGCCAACGGTACGGGCTGATTCCTCGGAACCAAGAATCGAACCCCATGCGATTCGTTCGTTGCAGGACGACCAGCGGATACGAAGCGATGATTCTCACTCCCGAGCAGGCATACGCGGTACTGCTTAACCTACAAGAACCGGAGCGTACGCTTACGCTACTCGCCTCGGGCACCGGTCTCCGTATATCAGAATGCTTGGGCCTGCAATGGCAAGACGTCAGTTTCTCTGAAGCAATGATCCGTGTACGTCGGACATGGACGTGCGGCCAAGTCGGTGTGCCAAAAAGCAAAGCCTCAAAGGGTCCAGTGCCACTCCATCCGTTGCTTGCCGAATTCATGCTTCTCTGGAAACAGAAGACACCATATTCGAAACCTGGCGATTGGGTGTTTCCTTCGTTCCGACTGGAAGGCAAACAACCGCGTGTTGCGAACATGCTCGTCGAAGATCATTTGCGTCCAGCCGCAGTGAAGGCTGGTGTTCTTTCGTCTCACAGGGACATCCGTGGACTGCTCGTCGACGATGACCCGCGACGATTTGGCTTTCATAATCTGCGCGACAGCCTCGCGTCATTTCTCATCCGGATCAGAACCGATCCAAAGACTGTGCAAACTCTGCTTCGCCACAGCGATGTCAAGTTGACGCTTCAGTTCTACACCCACGCAGTCAGTCGCGATCGTATGGTCGCAGCCGGGAAAATGCTAACTGCGATTCTTAGCCACGCGCCAGACAAAAACGGACTGAGAGCGGACTGAGTAGGAATGCAGATCGAGATAAGAGCTTCAAGGTCATAGACATCCGCATCAGTCTTTTTACGCGCGTTTCGGATGCGGACGGAGAGCGGACTGGCGTCAACGGCCGGATTTCGATTAAGTGCTTTGGAATGATGGTGGCCAGGGACGGAGTTGAACCGCCGACGCCAGCCTTTTCAGGCCTAGTTCAACCTGAACCTACAACTACTTACTGGTTTGCGGGAGACTGCCAAGTACCTGCAAGTACGTGCAAGCCGGAGCAATCATGGGCTGGGATCATGGGCTGAGGTTCTCGTGGCGATTCTGTTCGTGCGGTACTTTTGGCACACGCATGTGTTAGTGACTGTGATGATTACGCTGTCTCACCTTTCTTGTGCGGAAAAGAAGCAGTTTTGGTCCACCGAATGTCCCAGCCCGGGGTTGGAGCGGCTATGACAGGCGGTGCGGATCCGCGCGGCAAGGCGTCCGCCAGTTAGCAGATACCCCGCCCGGACCGCTTTCTAAATGACTGTTTACGGCTTTTCCTTCGGAGGCTTGGGGTGATTCTGGCGTGCTGGCTGCTGTTTGTCCTGCAACTTCTGCTGCTGTTTTGAGTGTTTCTCCTCCAATTGCTGCGTCTGTTGCTGGTGCCGCTGCTCTACCTGGTGCTTTCTTGCTTCATCGACATTCTGTTGCGCCAGCCGCTGATGTTCCTGCTCCTGCTTCTGCTGGAGCTTCTGCCGTTCCTGTTCCTGCTTCGCGAATACTTTTTCTTGCTGCTGCTGGTACTTCAGGTCCTGCTTCGGGTTGCCTGTACTTGCAACACTGGGTCGTGCCGCAGGCGGAAGGTCGCGAGGATGGACAGGCGTGCTCGGTCGAGCAGCCTTGTTCTCCGGACGCGGAGCTGACCCGTTGTCCCGCGGCTGATTTCCGCTACGATTGGCTGGAGGGATGTAAGGCGCACCTGCCGCTTTGGCCGGTACGACGGCACGGTCCTTGAAATCTCCGGGCCTCGGTGTCGCTGCGACCTCCGGCTTGCCCATGTTCACCGTAGCACGTTGCTGCGGGTTGGTTCGCGCCGCCTGCGCATGTTGCATTTGTACTGTTACCGGCGCGATATGTCTCTCACGCGCCGCAGCTTCTTCTTCCGGCCTCGGACGCCGGTCGATTCCACCATGGCCGCCGTTGTAGCTGACGCGGGTCACGGTGTTGTTGATCACGGTCGTGTTGTAAACGTTGTGAATCTCGGTGACGTTAATGTTGTTCACAGAACGGTTGTAGTAAAAGCGGTCGTGGTCCCAGCGCCCGCCTTCATAACCCTCACCGAAATAGCCGAAGCCATAATTGATTCCGCCGTAGAAACCTACGCGCGGACCCCAGTAACCCTCATAGAAAATAAATCGGTCGCCGCCCCAACCCCAATAGCCTGGTGTCCACAGGAAACCGATTTGCGGCGCCAGCACCCATGTGCCCGGCACCCAGTAGTAATCGTCGAAGTCGTCACCGTAGGCCCAGTAGCCCGGCGTCCAAATGTAACCGTCACCAGGACAGAGAGGCTGCTCATAGACAGGCAGCGGGGGCGGGGCGATCGTAATGAAGACGCCGATTTGCGCAAACGATGCCGTCGACATGCATAGCACAACCAGTGCGAACAACAGCGTATGAAAGAAACGGATGTGCATCGAGACTCCTCCGGCCAATCATCCCTCGTTTGCCCGTTTGCTGCTCTACTGCCGCGGGTTTCGTGGATTGAGAGGCGAGATTTTCAGCTTGCTACGTCCCGGGCCGACTCGAACCCGCGTACTCTACACAGGCCACCCCGGATGGCGCACCGATTCTTCTGACCGGGCCTGACAGTAGTCCACATCGTATTGTCGGGTCGCCCTCTGTGCCGGGAACACAGACCCGGTCACGCCCAAACAATCCAATCTACTGCTGATTCTCTGGCGTCTGTTCCCTAGCTTCCTGCGCTCTGGATTGATGAGTGATGTCTGATACCGCCTGCAAGAACGGCGCTGCCGAGGATGGTGCGGCTACCTCCCCCAACAAAATTTTCTTAAAGGGTATGTCTTCGCCGTAAATGGAAGCAGTGGAGTCGGCATCCTGCTGCATTACCGCTCCTTCCAGAGTCAGCCCGGCAAAGATGCCGCGGGAACGGGAGTAAGTCAGCAATTCCGTGTTCAGCTTCCAATCCGTTCCGGCAGAAGCGTGCCGTCCTACCGGGCCCGCCGCAGCGGATCCTTCCCCCGTGATCTCAAACTTGCTCGAAAGTAAATGTCGCAGGCCCTTGTCATTCATCACCAGCATGACCAGGTCCACACCTTCGGCGCCGATCTGCAGGCCCCAGCTTCCCCCTCCCACACTGATAAAGGCTGGCGCGCTCCATCCTTCCCCGGTACGGCATACAGCAACTCCACGCCCGTGCTTGGCGCCGAAAATGAAACCACCTTTGACCAGGTGGGGAACCACCACCATGCACTTGGCGTTACGCAAAATCTCTTCGGGGATGCTATTATCGGGAGCGACGGCGATTTCCTTGAGGACCTCGGCGGAGTTCTGCAGCCGCTCGGTTGCGTCTTCGCGGGCCGAGCCCGCCCAGGCAAGATTTCCCAGCAGTGCTGCCAAACTGAGTACCACCAGAACCAGATGTCGTTTCATGGTTGCTCCTTTGCAAAGAATAGCCTTCATCGTAGGTCACCCCTACGAAGTGGCGCGCGAAGACCGATCCCTACGTGATCGGGGAAATGTGCCAACTCAAAGCGCAGGACCTATGCGGGGTGCTGACGCTACACCACCGCCCTTATCCCGTATTGCCCCGCGGAGAGTCAGCCAGCCAACCGACCGGCGCTCAGCAACGGGGTCGCCAGGCGCTTTAGTCGAGCGGATATTTTCGTCGCAGTCCCCAACTTGACACCATCTGCGTCTGTCCCACCGCAACCCGGGTCGTCAGTGACAGTGCGTGCTGCACGAAGGACCTTGCTTGAGCGGTCCCTCTGCGCCTCCGCCGTCCCGTGATCACCTGGCGTGGCTGCGGGTATCGGTCCAATATCTGTGCCGTCGGTCAGCAAAGGAACCGCCAATCGCAGAACCCTGATCTCTCGATCGACTCGCTCAACAGCTTTTTCTTTTTCTCGAAGAACCTCGTATACATCTCGCATATTGCTCTCCTGTAGAGGTATTTTTTCAACGGATAACAGGGGGGAATCGCGGACACAACACGGAGTTAGAACAGCGCGATTCCCACACCATCGACAGGGGCCCGCTGCAGACGCTTGGTTGAGTCGTCGCAGTCACCGCTACCAAGCATTGGTATCGTTTGTTCTGTACCGTACATGGCATCGCGCGTGCCAAACTCGTAAACGACTGAATAATGGGCTGCTAAGGTGTATCGACAGCGAAACGCGCCGTGTAAATTTTGCCCGCGACTCCTTCCCTTGCCCCCGATGGTCTTGAGGTCACTGGCTGAGACGAAGTACTGCCCTGCACGCTGAAGTGGAATGGGGACTTTGGCTCTTTGAGGCTTGGCTCACGGCGTACAGAACCACTTCCACGCGGCTGGACACTCCGAGTCTGTCGAAAATCCTAAAGACGTAATTCTTCACGGTGTGCACGCTCAGTTTCAAATGCTCGGCAATTTCCCGATTCGTCATTCCTTCAGCTATCCCACGAACCACGTCCTGTTCCCGCTTGGACAGCAGGGGCTTGCCGCCGAAATCGACAAGGTGCGACGGCGATGCACTTCTCAGCATTTCGAGCACCAGGCAGAGTTCACCACTGCTGGCCCAGACCTGACCTCTGTGTACGCTGCAAATGCACTTTTTGAGAATATCTAGCGATTCACCCCGAGAAAGTACGCCGTTGGCGCCGGCTCGAAACGCTTCCAGTGCTAATTGGGGCCGGTTAGGTTCAAGCAAGAGGACTACCTGGGTTTGCGGATGCACGACACGCACTTGTCGCACGATATCAGGGCCCTTCGATGGTTCTCTATCCGATCCGGCATCGATTACAGCAACGTGAGGTCGATGATTTGACAATGCCGCGGCCACTTCTTCGCAAACAGCTTCAACCGCGTCGAAGGTCTGATCTTGTCTCAGCGCTCGGGCGAGCAATTGTGTGTACATTCGCATCCCGACGAGCAACACGCGGATACTGTCGGCCGATTGTTCACGTTGAGCGCCGAGATCAATGTCCGGCGTGCTGGAGATGCCTGCACTTGTGATCATGGTTCTTGGGTTCTGACTGTCTCGGGCATCGTCGCAACGAAAGACTTGAGGCGCCACTGGGACTGTCACGGTCGATTCCCCTGCCATCAAAAACGCGGTGCTTGACGACACCAGGCTATGCTGGCGGAGGGTCACCCGCAATCGGGACTGTACTTGGATTGCCCAAGGAGAGTTCCCTGAATCCCATTTGAGGCAAAGACCCTAATCGGCAACGGTCAAACACCGCGGGCCGGGGGAAGAGACCTGAAAACGGGCCGCAGAGGACGAACGGCGGCAACGGCGATCAAAGAAATCGCCGAGCTTCGTGACGGTTAGGGGTGATGCTGCTGGTCTCGGGCTGCTACGACGGTTGGCTGCCAGTCCTCGACGTGCTAGTTTGCCCCATGGCTCTGGCTACCCCCTTGACGGGCCCACTGTCGATACTAGAAGTAGCTTGAGGCTTAGGGGGTTAACCCGCGCGAGGAATAGAGGATTCACCCGATGGCCGCACTGGGAAGCGCAAAATACTATTTGAGACTAGTGTTCAATAGTGAGTCTGCGCGTTCACCATTGACATCACCAGACAGGAGCGAAGTCTTATGGCTCGAGTAGATACTGACCGGAGTAGCACGCAAGTCGAGGAGGAATACGGTGGGAGCGCGGAACGGACTAAGCCAGCGTCCGTCTTGCTCAGTGAATTGGTCGCTCACTTGCGGGACAACCGCACCCAACTCCGAGAAGAGTGGGCACGGCGTATCACGGAAGCGCAACTGTTGACGGCGATGAACAAGGAAGAAATTTTTGCCGAGGCCACATCGGTCTACGACAACTACGTCGAGGCCTTGGAGACTGGCACGTTTGAAGCCTTGCAGGCCTATGCGCGCAACTTGTCCGAGCGCATCATTCCGCGAGGCGTGGAAACGCACGAAGTCGTCGGGATTGTGCTCCTGCTCCGTGACGTTCTGGCGCGCTCACTGTTTGCCAAGTACCAAGCCGACTTCACCAAGCTGAACCGCATCCTCGATGCCTATGAACCGGCTGCGAACCGCATCGCGAATACGGTGGCGGTGGGCTTTGTGCAAGAGCGAGAGCGCATCATCCGAGAGCAACAGGAAGCGATCCGTGAACTTTCGACTCCGGTACTGCAGGTGCGCGAGCGGCTGCTGATCCTGCCTATCATCGGCGTGATTGACCCGCAGCGAGCCCGTCAGTTGACGGAACAACTGTTGCGCGGGATCCGTACGAACCGCGCCAAAGTGGTCGTGATTGACATCACCGGCGTGGCGGCGATGGACGCCACCGTTGCCAACCACTTGGTGCAAACGGTGGAGGCGTCGCGACTGCTGGGCGCCACGGTCATCGTGACCGGCCTTTCGCCCGAAATTGCCCAAACTATCGTGAACATCGGGGTTGATCTAGGGAAGATGAACACTGTCGGCGACCTCCAGGGCGGCATCGAGCAAGCTGAGCGCCTGTTGGGATACAAAGTTGTGCCGTTTGCCGAAGCTTCGTAAATCACGGCGCGGAGGCCGGTTGTGGAAGTCCCGATTCTCAAACAGGGAGATTTCTTGATTGCCACCGTGCAGGCAGCACTCACGGACGCGGATCTCCTTCACTTTCGCACCGCGTTGATCCAGAAGGTGGTACGCTGCCGGTCGCGGGGCGTCATCGTGGACGTCACATCGCTGGACGTGATGGATTCGTTTGCCTCGCGTACTCTGCGTGAGATCGCGCAGATGATCCGTTTGCGTGGAGCCGAAACCGTGATCGTGGGAATCCAGCCGGAAGTCGCTTTTGCCATGGTGCAATTAGGATTAAAGTTGGAGGACGTGGCCACCGCACTGGACTTGGAAGAAGGCCTAGCCCACTTGCAACAAAAGTCCGAGAGCCCTGCGTGAGAGCTTTCAATTCGTGGAAAATGAAATCCAAGTTCCGATCAACTCGGACCAGGATATTGTGGCTGCCCGTCAGAAAGGCCGCTCGCTGGCGACGGCGCTGGGTTTCTCCTCGGGAGACGCCACCCTAATCGCTACCGCCATTTCGGAGTTGGCGCGGAACATCATTACCTACGCCAAATCCGGTGAAATCCGGCTGACAGTAATTAACGGTTCAGCTCGGCAGGGCATTCAGCTGGTCGCCCACGATCAAGGGCCCGGCATCCCCGATGTCCAACAAGCCCTCCGCGATGGGTTTTCGACATCGGGAAGTTTGGGCCTCGGGTTGCCCGGCGTGATGCGGCTTGTGGATGAGTTTGAGATTGTGTCCGAGGAGAACCGCGGCACAACAGTGACGGCCAAGAAATGGAAACCCTAGCGTCATCAACGATCGAATGGGGCGTTGCCGCTCGCGCAATACCAGGGCAGCCCAGTTCCGGCGACTTGGACCTCGTGAAGTCGTTCCCGAATGGCGTGCTGGTAGCTGCCTTGGACGGAGTCGGGCATGGAGAAGAGGCTGCGTCCGCCGCCACGGTCGCCAGATCGATTCTGGAGGCGTACGCGGGGGAGCCTGTGATTGCGCTGATTGGGCGGTGTCACGAACGACTCCGCGCTACACGCGGCGTCGCCATGAGCGTCGCCTCGTTCAATGTGTCCCAAGGATTGATGACCTGGCTGGGCGTGGGGAATGTCCAGGGCGTCCTGCTTCGTCGCGGTTTATCACGTTCTGTGACGGAGGAGTCGTTGTTGTTGCGCGCCGGTGTGGTAGGGGTTCAGTTACCCTCACTCCGAGTATCGGTTCTCCCTGTATCCACAGGGGACACGCTCATCTTCGCCACCGACGGCATCGGTAGTGACTTTGATCGGGGACTGGCCCGAAACTACCCACCGGGGAAGGCTGCCGCAAGCGTTCTGGCCCGGCACGGCAAGACAACCGACGATGCTCTCGTGCTGGTTGCACGATACTTGCGGGATCGCCCATGAATGTGAGTCAGAACATTCAAAAGGATCAGACACGCGATCTGGAGCGGGCGTACGCCCGGGCTCTCGAGGATTATCTGTCGAGTGGTCGCGAAGACGCCTTGCAAAGCGCCTATGAAATCGGACGCACCGCCCTCGCCGACGGCTTGGGAGTACTCGAGATGGCGGCCATGCACCATGCTGCCCTGGCCCAAGTCTTACAGCGCATAAGCCGCCCCGCGTCCCTGAAGCAGGATCTTGACCGGGCCCAAGAATTCTTTGGCGAGAGCCTTTCTCCTTACGAAATGGCTCATCGCGGATTCCGGGACGCCATTTCGGCTCTTCACCGACTGAATGAAACACTGGAACAAGAGATCCAGCGCATCGCCCACGCCGTCCATGACGAGGCTGGACAACTCCTCGTTGCTGCGCGCCTTGCCATGTCAGGTGTGGCCCGAGACCTTAGTCCCTCTCTCCAAGGGCGCCTTCAGGAAGTGGTTACGATTCTCGATCAAGTGGAAAAGCAGTTGCGCAGGCTCTCCCATGAGCTCCGGCCCACGATTCTAGACGACCTGGGTTTGGTGCCGGCGCTGCAATTCCTTACCGAGGGTATCTCGAGGAGAGCGGAACTGTCGATCCGGCTCCACAGTTCCCTGGAAGGCCGGTATGCCCCGAACGTTGAAACAGTGCTATATCGCATCATTCAAGAGGCGCTCACGAACGTCACCAAACACGCACGCGCTAAGAACGTGGAGATTCAGCTCACCAACTTCGCAAAGAATCTACATTGTCTAGTTCATGACGATGGAGTGGGCTTTGACGCCCCCTCTGTCCTTTCGTGCAAGGAGCGAAGAGGCCTGGGGCTGGTCGGAATTCGCGAACGCCTGATTGCAGTCGGGGGAACGCTGCAAATCGACTCCGTCGTCGGCCGAGGAACAGAATTGCTCGTCAAGATTCCCGTGGAGAAGTGAAATGCCTATTCGAGTAGTTCTGGCGGACAATCACGCGCTTGTCCGCCAGGGTTTGAAAGCACTACTGGAACGAGAGGGCTTCCAAGTGGTCGGAGAGGCATCCGACGGCCAGGAGGTCGTCAGGTTGGTCCCCAACGTCCGCCCTGACATCGCCATCCTTGACATCAGCATGCCGATCTTGAATGGGATTGATGCCGCCCGCGAACTGCAAAAGTCTTCTCAAAGAACCAAGACCATCTTGTTGACACGCCACGACGAGGATCAGTATGTGACCGAGGCACTTCGGGCCGGAGTGAAGGGATACGTATTGAAGAGTCAAGCGGCCACTGACTTAGTCCATGCCATTCAGGAGGTTTGCCGCGGTGGGATTTATCTCAGCCCGAGTATTTCCCGCACGGTCGTGGAGGCGTTGTTGTCCAAAGCGGAGCTGCCGGCGGATCCCCTTACGTCGCGGGAGCGCCAGGTTCTTCAACTCGTCGGCGAAGGAAAGTCTACTAAGGAAGTTGCCACACTCCTGGGAGTCAGCATAAAGACCGCTGAGTCTCATCGGACCCGGCTGATGCAGAAACTCGATATTCATGAAACAGCCAGCTTAGTTCGCTACGCGATCCGGCGCGGGCTGGTCCAGCCATAAGAATTTTCCGAGGGGGTTTTCCCCTAGCGGTTTCTCAGTCATTCCACTCAATCCAAATGGATGATTCACCGGCTTGTCTGTTTTCCCTAGAGGTCTATGCTGCAACCTAGCGATCGGCTCCCGCCTCCGTGGACCGTGACTTCCGGGGGGAGGCCCCGTGCTCATGGAGGCGTCCCGATTCGCATGCAGTCAGACAGTGATGTCCGATGCCGCCGTGTGCAAGAAAACGGGGCCGTGTGCCGCCTCCGTTGAAGGCGACCCTTGGGGGAGGAAGTCGTGTTCACGGAGGTGGCCCGAATCAAATGCGGCCAGGCGGCAATGCCCAATACGTTTAGGGAGCAGAGTGAGAAAACAACTGTAAATTAAGCGTGATAGGAATCGATATATGCACCGAAACAGATTAGCCTCAACTCGGTCATTGGACCCCGCGGCGTGGAGGTGGGCGCTGGAGTCCGGGTCCCTCTTCCGCGGTGAAGTTTCGCCCTTGAACCTTTTCAGGGCAGACAAGGGAGCCTTTGATCAGACTTACCAGACTCTGCTTTCCGAAGCTAATCAGGAACTCGCAACTCTGTTGCGAGAGGTCGGCATCAAGTCTGACGTTGCGCCGGCAAGTGCGCAGCCGAGTCAGCCGATCAGTGAGCTTCTGATGCGCGCGGTCGAGTGTGCGGTGAAGCAATACATGCTGCGGGCGGAACTCAGCAACTTGGCGCTCACCGACGAACTCACCAGCTTGTATAACCGGCGCGGCTTTCTTTCGCTTGCGGAACGACAATTGAAGTTGGGCCGCCGATCGGGTCGGGAGATGTTGCTGTTTTTCATCGACGTGGATGGCTTAAAGCGGATCAACGACTCCTTCGGCCATTCCGAAGGCGATCTGGCACTAACCCGCACAGCAGAAGTCCTGGGGAAAACGTTTCGAGACTCGGACGTTCTTGCACGCCTCGGAGGCGATGAGTTCGCTGCGCTCGCCATTGAGGCCTCCGGCCATAGTGAAGCCACCATTACGGTCCGCCTTCGGCAAAACCTGGAAACAGTGAACACCAACGAATCTCGCTACCTACTTTCTCTTAGTTTGGGAGTCGTTCGGTTCGACCCCCGAACTACAAGCTCCATTGCAGAATTGATGCTCCAAGCGGACCGGGCCATGTACGAAGCCAAGAGACACCCTCGAAGGTCAGCAGAGCAAACGCTTTCTTTGCTTGTTCGAATGTCACGCACACCGCGGTTTGCTACGGAATGACCTCGGGGGAGCATCTTGAAATGGCCACGCGAACCGGACGTGTTGAGAAGAGAATCGACCGAGAAGTGCCAATGCAAATTTCCGGCTTGCAAAAGCCGGGCTCTACTGACCTCTCTGAGAAGACGACCACCGAAAACGTCAGCGCTCATGGTGTCCGGGTCTTGACCAGACGCGCCTTACCGCCGCAAGAACGGCTGCTGCTCACTTCGCTAGTCGGCAGTGATAGACCGATCCCGGCTCGAGTGGTTTACTGCCAGCCGCTAGCAGAGGGAGTCTTCGGAGTGGGTTTGCGGTTCGAGAAAGGAGAAGGACCAGCTTGAAACAGTCCTTCCCAACCTGGCTGTGGTGGCATCACGAGACGGACGGAATGCGGTGTCGAATTATCCAGGTGGCAGCAGTGATGAAAATCAGAGATGAGCATTCTCCCGGAGGTACAGATTTCCATGACACCCTCCCGAAAATCCTCATTGCTCGCCTCCTTTCCATGCGTATCAAGCAGAAAAATAAGGCCCACCGCCTTTTGGCATGGGGCTTGCTTTCACAGTAGCGGAATCAGTCTGGAGGAACCCATGCTAACCGTACACATTGAAACCCTGGGTGACCTGGCAGTGGTTGAGTGCGAAGGTAGAATTGTACGCAGTGAGGCTGTTTTCAAGCTTCGTGATGCTGTGATGTCGCAAGCAGCCGCTCGCATTATTGTACTGGATCTCTCGGAAGTGAAAGCGATTGGGGGAGGGGGTGTGGGGATGCTCATGTTTCTGCAGCGATGGGCTTGTGACCACGATATTAGATTAAAGCTGTTTAGTCCCTCCAGATCGGTAGTGGACGGACTGGAGCATCACAGCTCAATTCGGAACTTCGAGATTGCGACCCTCCACGAAATGATGATCCTCCTGGCCTATGCCGATAGCCGATATCCCCTCGCTGCCTGAGGTGCAAGGCGGCTATGTGTCTACTCTGCGAACAGCGGGCAACGATAACGAGATATGCACAGTCCACGAGCAGGGTCTGGGGGGAACGCGTTCGACAGTGCGCAAAATCTCATAGCTGTTGCAAAATGGCTTTGCCTAATAAATCCTTCTTATAGCGGACGGGTCTGCCCAATAATTCTCTTGGCAGTGATAAATCACACCACAGCGGGGATGGAAAAGCGAGGCCAATAAATGGTGCTCTTGATTTCGTGTGATCTCCGCAAACCCGACTTCAACTACCAACCCTTATATGACGCCTTAGCAAAACTCAAAGCCAACCACGTTCAAGATTCCGTCTGGGGGCTGCGAACTGTTTCCTCTGCGGAAGTAGTGTTTGACTATCTTTGGCAGCACGTGCACAACGGGAAAGATCGCCTCTTTGTGGTCCCATTTGACAAGGAGCAGGACTACAAATCCAAGAATGCGATTACGCTATTGAAGGATTTGTAAAAACACTGGTTTGTTCAAAGTTCGAAGCAGGGACTTCGGGTTCTTTTGGTTCTAGTGCTTGGAAAACATCACGGCAAGAGCTTAAGGAATTTAAGAGCTAAAACATTTGTTTTAATTTCAAGTCTTAAGATAAGTTATCATACACTAGCATGTGTGGTGCTAGATAACCCCACATCACTTAGCAAGAGCGATCTAAATGACTAAATCCCATGTCTTGGCGATATTCTTAAGAAGCGGCAAGTTCTTAAGACCGGACGACGTTTGCAACCTGCTCAGGCCGGTCCCCGACCGCCGCTCGTTTTACAGCTATCTCGGACGGCTTCGACGACAGGGGTTGCTCGAACGGCACCCAAACTCCCGCAGAGGCTCTCTGGCCTATCGCCTGACCCCTCGCGGACAAGCCCGACTTGAATACCTGCGCCGCTCGGATACGAAGTAGAAGTGGCAGAGCGCCCTTCCGGGGGTATCCCAATGGAGGCCGCCAACGTTACGTATGTACGTAACGTAGCGGCCCCGGCTCCAGCCGCCCGCCAAAAGGCTCCCAGTCTGATTTCTTACATGATCTACATTATTTGTGATTTACACATTTACACATTTTATGTATACTGTTCCTCGATATGACAACCGCGAACTACCGTCGCGCCTTATTCGAAGCTGACCAAGACCTGGCTCGCTGCCTAGTGCAACGTCAGAAGATCGACCACAAAGTGGCCCGGCTACAAGCCGTCATCACCCAGTTGCAAGACCTTTGCGCCGAGATGGATCACAAGAACTTTCAGAGACGCGTCGAGCGCGTCGTGAAGGCAGACCTGAAGATGGGGATTACGGAACTAGCACGCGTCATCCTGAAAGAGATGTCCCTTCCCATGACGGCCAGCGACCTCAAGGAAAAGATGGAAGCCAGGAAGCTTGACGTTTCCAGGTACGCGAATCCCCTGGCGGTGATCCACACCGTGCTCAAGCGGCTAGTCCAAAGCGGCGAGGTGAAAGTCGTTCCTCGGAAGCAAGGCAAGAAAGCCTATCAATGGGTCAGCACCACAGACAAGCTGTTATCCGAACTACGGCAGTCCAGTCAACCAACCGCCCAGCACCGCAACGGATTGAAGGAGCTCAAATGAAGCCCTCACTAGCGAAACGAGACCCTTTGCGACTTTTTCCGTGCTGTGTTTGCAGCCAGCCACGCGAAGTACGGATAACGAAGAAAGGCAAGCCTTACATCATCTGCAATCCCTGTGGAGTGCAGATGTTTGTAAGAGTTGATACTGGGATTCGACTATTCGATGCGCTCGTCGCCGATGCTGATCGCAACGACGTTTGGAAGCGATTGGCGGAATTACAGCAGCGCTATCAGTTCAAGTGTCCCAAATGCGGCAAGACGTTCTGGTTAACGTCGGAACTGATTAAGACGAGTTGGGCGAATGGAAAGCTGGAAGGCTACCGGTGTCCCGATTCAGACTGTAGCGGAATCGTCAGAACGGAGAAGGCAGCATGAAACGCACATTGTTGGGAATGACCGCAATCCTGGGTGTGCGGCAGATTCCTTATGTTCCTTGTTACGACAGCACGGGGCGTGGACAGTGTTGTTGCGGAGAACTGACAAAGCGGTGACAGCGCATGACGACCAGTACAGAATGCGAACCCCTCGTTGACGCTGTAAAGGCGGGGAGATTTCTCTGCTTACGCCCGCGTCGCGTGCTGGAGTTGGCACGCCAGGGTGTAATCCCCGCATATCCTTTCGGTCAAGGTCGACGGCGGGTCTGGCGTTTTCGGCTTTCCGAGATCGCAGAGGCGGTCCGCGCCCGCAGTGTAGACTATCCACGGCAGTCTCCCGCGCCAAAACAGGAGATGACTTAAAATGGCGCGGTTTCAACGTGGAAGTTTGCGGGTTGAATCCCGCAGAAATGGTGGAAACTGGGTGTTGCGCTATTTCGTAACCCGGCACTCCGACGGACGCAGAGTCGAGCACAAAATCCCGATTGGCCTTGTGCATGACTTTCCGACCGAATCGGCGGCATGGGCCGAAGTAGAACGGCAGCATCTGCAACTCAACGAGCCACACTTCAAACCCCGCATGACGTTTGCGCACTTGGCCCAACACTTCATGACTCACGAGCTAGGCGAGCAGACCGAAACGGCTGATCCGAAATCCCATACCACAATTGCAGGGTACAAACGCATTCTCAAGAACCGCTGCATCGACAGGTGGGGCAAACGGATAGCCCTCAGTCTTGAGCCGCTCGAAATCGAGCAATGGCTGAAGGCTCTGAAGCGGGACGAAGGGTTGGCAAATCCCACACTCGATAAGATACGAAGAGTAATGAGTCTGGTCTTTAAGCACGGGCAACGCCACGGGCTGATTCCTCGTAATCAGGAGTCAAATCCGATGCGCTTTGTTCGCTGTAAGACTACGAGCAGCTACGAAGCGATGATTCTGACTCCAAAGCAGGCGTTTGATGTTCTCATGCACCTGCAAGAACCAGAACGCTCACTTACTTTGTTGGCCTCTGCTACCGGGTTGCGTATCTCGGAATGCTTGGGCTTGCAATGGCAAGACGTGAACTTCGAGCAATCGAACATTCATGTGCGTCGCACGTGGACGTGTGGCCAGATCGGTGTGCCAAAGAGCAAGGCTTCACACGCCCCTGTGCCGCTTCATTCTTTGCTTGCCGAGTTTATGCAAACGTGGAAGAACACGACTCCCTATTCCCAACCCGGAGATTGGGTGTTCGCGTCCTTCAAGTGCAAGGGGAAGCAGCCTCGGGTAGCAAACATGCTGGTCGAGTATCATCTTCGGCCCGCAGCGGTAAAGGCTGGGGTGTTTCTGAAGGATGACAAAGTGCGCTTCGGGTTTCACAACCTACGGCACAGCCTTGCGTCATTCCTCGTGCGCTCGAAGACCGACCCGAAGACCGTACAAGCCCTGCTACGGCATTCGGATGTGAAAACGACGCTTCAACTCTATGCTCACAGTATCAGTGAGGACCGGATGGCGGCTCAGGGGCAAGTGTTAGAAGCCATCTTGCAATCGGGCAGTACAGGGTAAAATTGAAGCAAGTTGCCCGAATCCTGGGCTGAACCTGGGCTGAAGGCTTTTCGGAGTTTCGACGTAAGTCCTTTGAAATATGGTGGCCAGGGACGGAGTTGAACCGCCGACGCCAGCCTTTTCAGGGCTGCGCTCTACCACCTGAGCTACCTGGCCACTACTCGTCCGCGCACCGCCGACCTCGATGGCCGGGACTCGACGCTATCGTGGGGCGGGACACCATGATACAAAACAACCTCTGCGATGAGAGCGTACGGAACCGACAGATTATAGCAATGCACGACCGTTCGCTCCAAGTGGGAACATGGAACGGCGCACACAATCTCTTTTCAAATGGCGTTCGTGCTGTAACATCGCAGGGCATCCCCAGCGCGGCCCGTCCTTGGAAGCGCGCCCTATTGCGGCCGAAGATCCTTCCGAGATCGAAGGACGCGGGCTTTGGAATGTCTTTGCCTCGTCTGCTGGTGTCCGTCCGCAACCCGAGTCCGAACCAACGATTTGTTAGCATGCAGGCGTGTCCCCATTCTCTCCGCAATTCCTGCCTGCGCTCAGGCGCTGGTGGAAAGAGCAAGCAAGCCAGAAGGGCGTCTCGGGTGCCAGTTCCCTGCTGGCACGCGAGCTTTGGGAATTTCTGCGCGATTCGACTCCCGCGCGGCGGCGACAACGCTATGGCGACATGGAGTACGACTGGGAGCATCGGGTCAACACCACCAGCGGCACGGTGGGATGGCGCGAGCGCTTGTTAGGTGTGTTTCACTCTGCTTATCAGCCAACCGATCCCGCAGCGTTCCGGGAGATGATGGCGGCGTTGCCGATCCTGTTTGACCAGTTCACTTTTGTGGATCTGGGCTCGGGCAAGGGGCGGACATTGCTGCTGGCATCCGAGTATCCGTTTCGCCGCGTCGTGGGCGTAGAACTTCTGCCCGCGCTCCACCGGGTCGCCCAGGAGAATCTGGCTAGTTACAAAAGCGAAGCGCAGAAATGCTTTGCGCTGGAAGCGGTGTGCTGTGACGCGACCGACTTTTCCTTTCCCGCCGAGCCCATGGTGCTCTATCTTTTCAATCCCTTGCCCGAATCAGGCTTGCGGCGCGTGATGGCCAACCTGGAACGGAGCCTGAGGGCACATCCGCGGGCGGTGTACGTGCTGTACCACAATCCGGTATTGGAGCACGTACTGAGTGAGAGTGCGGCCGCGTTGACAAAGAGGGATGGGACGCACCAGTACTCGATCTACGCTTTCACAAAAGACTCGCCTAGAAGTGGTTGAATCGCTCGCGGTCGTATTTGAAGTCGACTAACCCGTCGCGGTAATCGATCTTGATGTCGAGGAATCGGAGCGTCGTGAAGCCCAGAAACCCGGAAACCTCTGTGCCGCTGTTGTCACTGATCGCAGTGGTGTCGAATGACAGCATGTCCTGATTTTCCTGACGCAAACCGCCGAATTGCAGCACGGCCTTGCTGGCGCTGTAGACCTGGTAAAGATGGCGCTCGAGGAGTTGCAATGGATCGAGCAGCAGATCGGCCAACTGGACCAGGAGATCGCAAGTCTGCTCCGGCAGCATCAGGATGCAGTCCAGCGGCTGGCCGAAGTCCCCGGTCTCGGGGTGGATTCGGCGCAACAGATCATTGCCGAGGTGGGTGCTAAGGCAGCGACTTTCGCTTCCGCCAAGAATCTCTCTCCTCCTGGGTGGGGGCATGCCCGGGAGAGGAAGAGAGCGCGGGAGTGAATTACAGCCCACGCTCGCCGAAGGGTAACCGGCACATGCGCCGCCTTCTCAATCAGGCTGCCAATGCTGCAGTTAAGCATAAAGGAAGCATCTTCGAGATCGTCTACCGTCGTCTCGTTCCGCGCCTCGGTCACAACAAAACCATCGGGGCCATTGCCCATCGCATCTGTCAGCTGATCTGGATGATTCTGAACAAAGGCGTTCGCTATGAGGAACGGGGCCCGGCGGTTTCGGAAAACTCCAGACGAGCCCGCACTTCGCGAATGATCCGAACACTCCGGAAGCTTGGCTATCGAGTCGAACTTTTAGGGGATCCGGCATGAGGAGCGCGATTTTCGACCCTGTTTACAACAACTATGGAAAACTCTCACACTTCAGCGTAAGCTGCTGCTGGTTTCCCGATGCAGGAGAGGCTCGCCTTCGTGAGGAAGGCATGGATAATGCTTCATTTCTTTCGCTGACTCCTAGCGATCCGATTGACACGGCCACGGTGATGTTCGAGCCTCAGCCGGCGCCAAAGAGTCCGCTCCTCGCATTCCTGCTTTCCCTCGCCTTTCCTGGAGCCGGACAGATTTATTGCGGCAAGACCTCACGCGGCCTCTGGACTTTAGCAATCTTCCTGCCAGCTCTTGCGCTAACGGTCTACTTCACGCTACAGCTCGGAAGCCCGGAAGGGAGAGAGAGCACTTTCTTCTGGGGCATACTGCTTCGAATCACTCTATTTCTTTACGTGTTTGCGTTTTTGGATGCTTTCTTCACGGCTCGCGAGATGACCGCCGGCACGGATGCCTTTATCGCCGAGAGTCCTCGCGTCGCTGCGATCCTAAACCTGTTGACGCGAGGCTTCGGCTATTTTTATCTCGGACAGCGCACTCTTGGCTTTGCTGTTTTTTTCGGCCTCATGTTTTTTCAGGCGCCCCTAGCGAAGACTGCCGCGGGCGGTCTGGTCATTGAGCTCATTTTGGCTGCCATGGGTGCCCATGCCTACAGCATCGCTCGCCAATCGGAGAAACAGATTCTGGCGACGGTGCGATTGCCGGCCGAACCTGCGTCTTCAAAAGGATTGCCGCCGGCAGTTCCCATCGGTCTCGCAGCGGTGTTGGCAGCGGGTTACGTTGCTCTGGTGGTTGCGGGACTCCTTCTGCCCGATTATTCCCACGTCGACCAATCCAGAGCGCAAGTTGTGCAAGACTCTGAAGGCGTGGTCTATCAAAACCCGGCCTACGACGTAAGCCTGCGGGCACCGGCCCGGTGGACAGTAAAGAATGACACGCCGAACTACATTCTTCTTGCCGTGCGCTCGGATCGCGCGTGCAGTGTGGCGCTGCAGCCGATCGCTTGGTCGCCCCTGGTTGGACTGGGTTCCTTCAAGGGGCAGCTAGCCGATCAATTTTCAAAAGCGAAAGAGCCGACGGGAGAGGTGCTCGACGAGCAGCCAGCCGTTCTTTCAGGGCTCAAGGGGCGGGATATTCGCGTCTCCGTCACGCAGGGAGGACAACGCATCATCGAGCACCACATGATTGCCAGGAAAGGCATGACCCTCTACGACGTTAGCACGGATGAATTGACCCGTGACGAGGGAGATGTTGCCGAGCCAACCTGTGCTTCTGATTTCAGTTTTATACGCAAAAACCTTGTGCTTCCCCGCTGATTTGAAAGCAGAGAAGTCGGCGGCGCTCAGAAGGGTTATTGGCGTAACATCCCTCTCTAACAATGTCGGCACTGTCAAGCACTTTTCGAGCACACGACTGCATGCACTCTGAGAAGAGCGCCATTTCGCTCTCGTAGAAGGTTTGCGCGTTTCCAACCTGGGCTCGCTGTGAATCGTTGGGGTCAAGAACTCAGTCCGACCCAGCCATCTCTTCGATCACCTACCGCGATCATGATTACGTTGTTCGAACTCCCCTGGTTTGGGGAGCGGGATGCCCAATCATTACATCGGTGATTTACTGCACACCATCGGGATGTCCGGGCTCTCTCGCGTGCGAACCGAACTTTTCGAACTGGCCGTAGTCCCAGCCTTGGTGCCACATCCAGTACAGATGCACCGCCAGCTTGCGGGCCATCGCCACTTTCGCAAATCTTTCGTCCACGTCGCATCGCAAGATGGAAGAACTTACTGCGCCACTCGGGCTGGCTGCGCACCGTGACCTGCGCCGCTTCCACCAGCAGAAACCGGAGCAGCACGTTCCCCTGCTTGCTGATGTGTCCCAGTCGGCGCCGATCGCCGCTGGACTCCTCGGACGGAACCAGGCCTACGTAGCTGGCAATCTGCTTC
Source organism: Terriglobia bacterium (assembly GCA_020073565.1). Lineage (GTDB taxonomy): Bacteria > Acidobacteriota > Terriglobia > Terriglobales > Acidobacteriaceae > Acidiflorens. The sequence goes on along the minus strand of JAIQEY010000007.1, from coordinate 115,820 downwards.
CCGCAAGGAAAACGTTCCGGCGTTCCGATCACCAACTCGAAGGCCAACGCCGTCAGCGGTCCGACTCCCGGGTGGGTCCCCAAGCACCGCGCCACCGGACGCTTCTCCACTTCCTCTTCCAGAGCGCGGGTTAGGTGTTGGATCTTCGGCGTCAGTTGGTCCAGTACGTCGAGCAGATCCTGCCGCCGTCGACTCGCCCAGGGCGCCAGGGCGAACGACTCCAGTTCCTTACGACCCGCCGGCCGCCACAATGTCTTCTTGCGCCGCAGGCCTTCATTGAGCGCGACCACGTGCAACTGATTCATCACCCGGGTGCGCATCTGCACCAGACGATGCCGATGCCAGAGCAGTTGCCGCACGTCCCGATTCTCTGCGTCCGGCACCCAGATCCGGGGGAAACGGTCCTCCATCATCAGTCGCAGCAACAATTGCGCATCCTGACGATCGGTCTTTTGCTTCCTCACCCGCTTGGTGCGGATCTCGGCGGCATTCCCGATCCACAACTCGAACTGCAACTCGCGCAGCAAACGCTCGAACCAGCGCGCGTGCCCGCTGGCTTCCATCCCCACCCGCACCTTCACGCTTTGCTCTCTGAGCTTGCCGTAGAACTGTTCGGCTTCTTCGCGATGAACCAGGCGTCGTTCGCCGAGTTCACCGGTTTCAGTGTCCACAAAAGCAATTTGCTGGAAGCTCGGATGATAGTCACACCCTATAATCAGCATGTTCGGCTCCTTTCCTCCGAGCCCTTGGTTGGTTTGCGCCTCCAAAGTCTACTCGGGCCTGGGAGCCGACATTGTTATGGAATCAATTACACTCACAACCGCGTCAAGGGTCTGAATGTAAGTACAGTGTGAAGTGGGCGTCGGCAATTAGGTGGACTCTTTGACTGCCGCACACAGTTGCTCCACCGCCCACGAGATTTGCTCTGCCGTGATCACGGCCGGAGGTGCGATCAGCAGGTGGTCGCCGGCAACGCCGTCCACCGACCCCTGCATGGGGTAGACAAGCAGTCCCCGACGGAGACAGCCCTGACCCACGCGAGCGGAAAAACCTTGTTCCGGCGGAAAGGGCGTTTTGGTCTTTTTGTCGGCGACAAACTCCACGCCCCACAGCATGCCCAACCCGCGCACGTCGCCGACAACCTCCAGATCGCGCAGACCTTCGAGCGCCTTCTTCAATGCCGAGCCAGCCGTTCCCTCGGCGTCAGAGTCAGCGGCGTGCACCAGATTCAACGACTGGATGCGCCCCAGCACCGCGCGTCCTGCCGCAACAGATATCGGATGCGCGTTGTATGTGAATCCATGCAGGAACGCTGCCGAACCGGCTGCGATGGCATCGACGACTTTCTTGCTGGCAATCACGGCTCCCAACGGCGCGTATCCGGAGGAAATTCCCTTAGCCGTGATCAGAATGTCCGGCGCAACCTGCCAGTGCTCGACGGCAAAGTTTCGTCCGGTGCGGCCGATGCCGGTCATGACTTCGTCTGCGATCAGCAGCACGCCATGGCGGCGGCAGATTTCGGCGACGGCCTGCAAGTATCCCGGCGGTGGAGTAACCGCACCCAGCGTAGCCCCGCTCATCGGTTCGAAAATGAAGCCTGCGGCCTCGCCATTCGCCGCCTCGATCGCTCGTTCCAGCTCGGCGGCATATTGCTGGCCGCAGTTGTAACAACTTTCGGTGCAGTCGAAGGCGCAACGATAACAGTAGGGCATTCCGATGTGCTCGAACTCGCGCACCATCGGCAGATAAATCTCCCGCCGCTTCCTGTTGCCGGAAACCGCGAGCGCTCCGAGCGTCGCCCCGTGGTAACTCTGGTTGCGGCTCAGCACCCGGTGCCGCTTCGTCTCGCCAATCTCCACCTGGTACTGGCGCGCCAGTTTCAGCGCCGTTTCGACCGACTCCGACCCGCCGCAAGTGAAGTAGACAGCCCCGCCGCGGAAGTGATCGCCGGCAAAGTCCAGCAACTCCTGCGCGAACTCTTCCGCCACCGGCGTAGTGAATTGGCTAGTGTGGACGAACTCCAGTTGACGGGCCTGCTCCACCATGGCATCGGAAATCTCGCGTACTCCGCGGCCGATGAAGTTCACCGCTGCTGATCCGGAAAAATCCAGGTAACGCTTCCCATCCGCGTCCCAGACATACACCCCTTCGCCCCGCACAGCAGCGGGATAAGGCTTGCGAAAAGAACGGCGCAGGACGGGTGTGCGGAGGTCTTGGCTGGTCAGAGTGGATTTAGTCACAACCCGGATTATGCGGATTATCCGAAGAGGGTGTCAAAGGCGCGCCGCGCCGAGATCAAGAATTCCTCTGTGTTCGTCTGCGTTCCTCTGTGTCCTCTGTGGTTCAAGCTTTTGATCTTGGCCAGAGGACGGCGGACAAGAGTGTCTGCCCTACACAGGGTGGAGCGTCCTTAGCTTGCGGGCTTCTGCAAGAGTCCTGTTGTAGGCCCACAACTGGTCCCCTACATACGGCGGAAGCCCGGGTTCTCTCCTCTCCACTACATCCAGCCCGTTCTGCAACAGAAAGTCCTGGACCAAGGCCTTGGTTCGTAGCCCGTCATCGGCGGCGCTTTGTGCCAGGAAGTCGTGACACGACACGCACAGGATCTCGGTCTCCTTCAAAGTCGCGGTCATGCCGTGAATGGCCAGCTGCTCCGAACCTTCGATGTTCATTTTCAAAAAATGGATCCGTCCCAAATTCAGTTGTTGATGAATTGCATCGATCGTCGTAGCTGGAACGGAAACTCCCGCCGCAGCGTCGAGGCGGTTGCCCAGATAGTCGTTGTCATTCTCGATGGTAACGACCGAACGGCCGGGTTCGGTCGCTGCCACATGAATGGGGATTACGTTCTCCAGGCGATTGTATTGCACCAGCTTTTCCAGGCAGCGGTAGGTCCGTGGGTGTGCCTCGATGCAAATCACTTTGCCACGCTCGCCGACCGCTTGGGAAAAAGTCAATGTTTCCTCGCCCACGCCAGCTCCCACATCCATGATGACGTCTCCGGCTTTGGGCGCGTACCCCCAGAAGTAATGCCAGCGCGCGAACTCATCCAGCCGCAAGAGGTCCAATCGCAAGTAGGGCTGGTGATAGGCAAAATAGCCGCGCGAGGTTTGGTGCATCCAGACTCCGTCGTCAAGAAATATCCGCTGCACCCCATGCCCCTGCAGCCTGACCAATCCATTCATTAAGGGGAGCGAAATGGATTGGAGACCTCTTCGGTTCAGCAGCGTCTTGATCGTATCTGCAACTGGCATGGGCCACTCACCTCCCGACTTTCCCAGCCTACTCTCTGTTTCAGGACCAGCCTGTGACTTGGCTAACACCCGGAATGTGACGAATCTCCGGCGTGGCAACCGTCGCCTGCTAACGACCGCCTGGCAACTCCTGTGCTATCTTTGCTTCCGGAGGCGCCCTCCCGCCCATGACTGCATTGCTCCATACCGGCGTCTGCCAGACGATTTCGGGCCGCCCCAGATTCATGAAGACGGGTTCTTAATCTGCCAGAGATGCGCCTGCTACGTTTCTTCCGGCCCTCGCATCAGCACACGGCGTTTTCCGCAACGCTGCTGCTGATGACGACCATCACGCTCTCCCGCGTGATCGGCTACATCCGCGAAGCCTACATCGCCTACGCCTTCGGCGCCGGCCAGCAGACCGATGCCTACGTGGCCGCTTTCACCTTGCCCGACTGGCTCAACTACATCGTGGCCGGCGGCACTGCCTCGATTACCTTCATCTCGATCTACACCCGGTTCGTGGCGCAGAAACGCGAGCAGGACGCGCAGAAAACTTTCTCGATCATCATCACCGTGATGACGACGGTCCTGATCGCGGGCACTCTGGTCGCGGAGATCTTCACGCCCCAGTTCGCCTCCTGGATGTTCCACGGCTTCACGCCCGAGCAGATGCGGCTCTGCGTTCATCTGACCCGTATCCTGCTGCCGGCGCAGATCTTCTTCTACGTCGGCGGAGTCGTGTCGGCGGTGTTGCTTTCGCACCGGTTATTTCTATTTCCGGCGTTCGGGCCGCTCATCTACAACGTGTTCATCATCGCGGGCGGTGTCGTGGCGGGACGTCAGTTCGGCATCGCGTCGCTTGCTTACGGCGCGCTGTTCGGCAGCATGGTTGGCCCGTTCCTGGTGAATGCCATCGGGGCCGCGAAAATCGGAGCCGGATACCGTCCCTCGTTCGATGTGAAGAACCCGGCCTTCCGCGAGTGGGTGCGGCTTTCGATTCCGCTGATGCTGGGTGTTTCGCTGGTCGCGGCCGACGACTGGATCCTGCGCTACTTCGCCTCCAGCGGCGTCGGCGACATCGCGCGCCTCAACTACGCCAAACGCCTCTTCGCCGTTCCCATCGCCATTCTTGGGCAGGCCACCGGGCAGGCCTCGCTTCCGTTTTTCTCCCGCCTGTTCGGGGAGAAGAAATTGGAAGAGTTTGCGGCCACCGTGAACGCGTCGGTCTATCGCATCACCGCAGCCTCGCTGCTGATCACCGGCTGGATGATGGCGATCTCTTTGCCGCTCGTTGATCTGGTCTACCGTCGCGGGCAGTTTACCGTCGCCAATTCCACGTCCACGGCCGGTTACTTTTTCTGGTTTTCGCTGTCGCTGGCGCTGTGGTCGGGACAGTCGCTCTATGCGCGCGCATTTTACGCCTCCGGCAACACCCTTACGCCGATGGTCGCCAGCAGCCTGATCACGCTCGCCTCGTTGCCGGTCTACAAACTGTTGTTCCACACGCTCTCGGTGACAGGTCTGGCCATCGCCTCCGATGTCGGCATCGCCGCCAACGCCCTGGTCATCGCCCTGCTCCTGCACATTCGCGGCTTGGTGCCTTTCGCCGGCATGAATTGGAAGGAACTGGGGAAGGCTGCGTTGGTCGGAGTCGTTTCGGGTGGGTTGAGTTATGAAGTGATGCGGATCGTTACCTTGGATGGCAGCCACCGCGCAGATCTCATCGCGCTCGCGCTTGCCTCTTTAACCTGGGCAGCAGCGGTTGCCGCAGGGTTGTGGCTCCTGCGCTCGGAACTGCCGGGAGATCTGCGCAGGAAGAGACCATCAGCCTTTCCACGAGTCGCCGAAGGCCAGGCAGCCGAAACAATGGCCACCGGAAAGGAACCCTAGGGCTTGGGCGCTAGGCTTTAGGCCTCTGTGATCCTCTGTGTACTCTGTGGTTAAGACTTTGTCGTCACTGCGAAACCAAAGCGAGACAAAAAGAAAAAGGCACCCCCACACGAAGAGCCTCTGTCCCAATGCCGAGAGCCCAAAGCCTAGCGCCGGCTCTACGCCCTGGCGGCAATCGCCGGTTCCGGAGTGATCGAGGCCGCCGTCTTCACTTCCTCCGGCTTCGCCCCAGCCTTGCGGATATCGATGCCGCCCTTGAAGAAGGCGCCGTCTTCGATCGAGATGCGTGCGGCCACGACATCCCCGGTGAGCGAGCCGTCGCTGCGGATATCCACGCGATCGCTGGCCGTAAGATTCCCGCGCACTTTGCCAAGAACTACGATTTCCCGTGCATTGATGTTGGCCGCAACCACGCCGTTCCGGCCTACCGTTACGCGATTGCCGGAGAGGTTGATCGATCCTTCCACCCGGCCGTCAATATATAAAGACTCAGAACCTGTTACTTCTCCCTTGATCACCAGCGACTTGCCGATCGTGGCTTGGTCCGAAGTAGTGGTAGTAGTAGCAACCGGGCGCGAGGCAGCAGGTTCGCTCAGCGAGGGTGCCGCGGTCGGAGCCGCCGTGCTGGGGCGCTCCGGCTCAGCTGGCCGGCTAGGTGTCGCAGGTTGATTCGTGGGCTTCCACATTGTGTCGAAATCCTTTCCTTATAAGGGATTCAGCACCACCGCCGCACTTCGGTGGCCAGACTAAATTGTACTCCTCGACCAAACGCTACAGGCTGTGGAAATCCATATTTTGCTAGGGTTTTTCGTGGTTCCGCCGGCCCACGCGCCTCCCCAACCTGCCGCGGTCTCGCGCTCCCAGCATCGTGTAGGTCCTGCCTGGCCTGCGGTAATTCTTGTCTCGCGATAGTATGGAGCCGTGCGGCTCCGGTAAACGGATTGCAATCCCTGACGAGGAATTCATGAGTACGACCGCAACGACCTCCTTCCGCCCTCAGGCGAGCGAATACGCTCCCTACTACGACCGCTACATTTCCCTGGTTTCAGGCAACGACATTCTTGCCACGCTCGACGAGCAGCGCCGCCAGACGGTTTTGCTGCTCTCTGGACGTACCGAGTCCGACGGGGATCTCCGCTACGCGCCCGACAAGTGGAGCCTGAAAGAAGTTCTCGGCCACGTGAATGATACCGAGCGCATCATGGCCTACCGCGCCCTGCGCATCGCGCGCGGTGACGCCACTCCCATCGAAGGCTTCGAGCAGGACGACTACGTCCGCAACTGCCCATTCGCAAGGCGTCCGCTGGCTGACCTGATTGAAGACTACATCGCCGTGCGCCGCGCCACCCTCGCGCTGTTTCGCAATTTAGACGAGGCTGCCTGGACCCGCCTCGGCGTAGCGAACAAGAACGAGGTCACGGTGCGCGCCCTGGCCTACATCATTGCCGGACACGAACTGCATCATCGCAGGATTCTGGAAGACAAGTACTTGAAATGAGAGTGTCAGGGCTTGGCGAAATGCGTGTGGCGCGGACACTCTTGTCCGCGCCTGCATGCAGTGCGAATGCTGCCGACAGGCGGGCAAGAATGCCCGCGCCACACGTTCATGCTCTCTGATTCCTCCATCCTCCGCCACATCAGCCGTCAGCCCAAGAAGACGGCGGGCCACAAGCAGTTACTGCGTGAGCTAGGCGTAAAAGGCGACGCCCGTCGCGAACTGGCCGATCGCCTGCACTCCCTGGTAAACAAAGGCGAACTGTTGCAGGTCGATGCCGACCGTTACGCGATCCCTCAGGCGAAGTCCGGCCCTAACATGCTGGTCGGCCGCCTCAGTATGCATCGCGACGGCTTCGGCTTCGTCATTCCCGACGCCAACACGCTCGACCCCAATCTGAAAGCCCGGCTCGCGGGAGATGTCTTCATCCCTCCGCCCGCCACCGGATCATCAATGCATGGTGACCGGGTACTGGTGGAGATCTCGGCCTTCCGCACCGACGGCCGCGCCGAAGGCCGTATCGTCCGTTCCGTTTCGCGCGCGCATCCCACCGTAGTCGGCATTTTCCACTACGGACACCGCCACAACACCGTAAAGCCCATCGACGAAAAAGTGTCCCAGGAAATCGTAATCCCACCCGGCGCCGAGATCCCGACCGTAGCGCCGCCGCACTCGGCGGCTGTCGTGGGGGCGCCCCGCCCCCACCGTCAGAAAGCATCAGCCAACCGCGTGATCGGTGACGAGGCCGCCCGCCATGCCAACTGGCAGGACCTCGACGGCGTAGTCGTGGACGTGGAAATCACCGACTGGCCGAGTGCCACGCAAAATCCGCGCGGCCGAGTCATCGAGATCCTCGGCGAAGAAACCGATTTCGGCGTCGATGTCGAAATCATGATCCGCAAGTTTCACCTCCCGCACCGCTTCCCGCCCGAGGTGATCGAAGAAGCGCAGGCCATCAAGAATGACACGGTCATCCCCGCCCGCGAACTGCGCCACCGCCGCGACTACCGCCACCTTCCCATCGTCACTATCGACGGCGAAACCGCCCGCGACTTCGACGACGCGGTCCACGTTCGCCAACTCGCAAACGGCAACTACGAACTGCAAGTCCACATCGCCGACGTAGCGAACTACGTCAAGCCCGATTCGCCGCTCGACCAGGAAGCCCGTCTGCGCGGCACCAGCGTCTATTTCCCTGACCGCGCCGTCCCCATGTTGCCGCTCGAGCTCTCGACCGACATCTGCAGCCTACGGCCGCAAGTCGACCGCCTCGTCCTCTCCTGCACAATGGAAATCGACCACCACGGCGAAATCGTCGGCTACGAATTGAACGAAGGCGTCATCCGCTCCGCCGAGCGCATGACCTACACTGCCGTGAACGCCGTCCTCGAAGGCGATCCAAAAACGCGCAAACGCTATGCCCCGCTGGCCGAGAATTTCGAGCGAATGCGCGACCTGGCGATGATCCTGAACCGCAAGCGCGAGCGCCGAGGCTCGATCGACTTCGACCTGCCCGAGCCCGTCATCGAGTTCGACGAATTCGGCCTGATGAAGAGCATCACGCGCTCCGAGCGCAACATCGCCCACCGTCTGATCGAGGAATTCATGCTGTCGGCTAACGAGTGCGTGGCGCATTATCTCGAAAACAAGCGCATCGCCTCGCTCTACCGCATCCATGAAAAGCCCGACGCCAAGCGCGTGTACGACTTCGAAGTCATCGCCTCAACCTTCGGATATTCACTGGGGGTAGGCGCGCTGCCCATCGATCGCGTGCAGATGAAGACCGACCGCCGCGCCGCCCACGGCACCGGCAAACGCGTGCGCGAAATCGAAGTCCCGAGAGAAGTGCACATCACCCCCCGCATGTACCAAAAGCTCACGGCGAAAATTGCTGGCAAGCCGGAAGAGCGGATCCTGAGCTACCTGATGCTGCGCTCCCTGAAGCAAGCTCGCTACTCCGAAGAGAATCTCGGCCACTTCGCGCTGGCCGCGACCACCTACACACACTTCACGTCACCGATCCGCCGTTATCCCGACCTGATCGTGCACCGCATCCTGAAAGAAGTGCTGAGAGAATCAGCCGAAAAGCTAGATGGCGAAGTTCCAGTAGGCGGTTCCCCGACACTCGACCGTAGCGCCGGCGTCCCGCCGGCTGTCGCGGGGGCGACTCGCCCCCGCCACGGAGAGCATCTCGCTGACTCGGGGCGGGCAGGAATGCCCGCCCCACACGTTTCCCCATGGTCCAAGCGCCGCGATCACGCCGCGCATCAGCAATCTGTCGAACCGCTGGGCGGTCCCATCTCGCTCGAAGAACTCCACAGCATCGCCGAAGAATCGAGCCAGTCCGAGCGCCGGGCCGACGACGCCGAACGCGAACTGATGGAATGGAAGAAAGTGAAATTCATGGAGCCCCGAATCGGCGAAGACTTCGACGGACTCATCGTCAGCGTCACCAAGTTCGGTCTCTTCGTCGAACTCACTGACCTCTTCGTTGAAGGCCTGGTGCCGCTCAACACGCTAACCGACGACCACTACACGTATCACGAAATCACGCGCCAGATCATCGGCCAGCGCTCGCGCAAAACCTACAGCCTAGGCGATCGCGTGCGTGTTCTAGTCGACCGCATCGATCCCGTGGAAAAAAAAATCCAGTTCGCTGTGTTCGACGAGCAACCCAAGCCGTCGGGAAAAGGCCGGCGCAAGTGATGGCTTGCAACGTAGACCACCCCGTCCTGTCAATGATGGAGAAGGTTGGCGGCGCAAACCTGGTCGATCAAGCCGAGAGGGACCGATTGCCGCCGGGAATGCTGTCATTCGGTTGCGCGCTTGCGTGGAGGATTCCTTCCCTCTCTCGGACCGTTCCGGCTTCGGATGGCCCCGCGATGAAACTTCGAAATGTCGAGCTGACAACCTCGAACGTCTTAACGTGAGGAGGCCCGTCCAGGAGTTTTCCCAGAATCCTCAGCGCTTCCGGACAACCGCTCGAGTTGCAAGCCTGCGCTTTCCCGTTGTGGTTCCAGAAGGTGATGGTTGCGACTTCTCGGCTATCGGGGACAGCCAGGGTGAGCAAATCCAGGAAGCCTTCTTGCATTTGCAGCCAGGGAAGGATCTCACGCTCCATGAGATTCTTAAATTCCGTAAGCGAGTTCGGTTTCAGGCGCGCGGCAACCTTGCGGGCAAACACGTCAACCTCCTCGGTGCTGGGCTGAATTCCTCGCGTGCGATGGAACCCAGTCTGTACGCACTCTGCACATTTGATAGTGCGTTTCAGCGCCCAGACGTTACACACCCATCGAACCGGCTATCTTCCCCGCTGCACCGAGCAGCCATCGCCGATTCTCTCGTGGATTCTCTCGTGGAATGCGTATACGCCATCTGTCCTGCTAGAATTCTTTTTCACCCATTCTTGGCGCCTGCCTAGGAAGTCCGTTCCATGTCCAGCAACTCCAATCCAACTCCGCGCACTCGTGTTGTGCGCGAACCACAACGTGCCGTCTACGACCGCGACGCCGTCAACCAGATTCTCGACGAAGGTTTCCTCTGCCACGTCGGCTTCGTCGCCGACGGCCAGCCCTACGTCATTCCCACTTCTTACGGCCGCGACGGCAACGTGCTCTACATCCACGGCTCCGCCGCCAGCCGCATGTTGCGTAACCTCGACCAGGGCGTCCCAGTCTGTATCACCGTTACGCTGCTCGATGGACTGGTGCTCGCGCGCTCGGTCTTCAATCACTCGATGAACTATCGCTCGGTGGTGATTCTCGGCACAGCCGCGTTAGTCAACAAACCCGCAGAAAAACTCGCCGCCCTGCGCGCCCTGAGCGAGCACATCCTTCCCCACCGCTGGGACGATGCCCGCCAGCCCAACGAAAAAGAGCTGAAAGCCACTTCGGTCCTCCGGATACCCATCGAAGAGTTCTCGGCAAAAGTCCGCGTCGGACCGCCGATGGACGACGAAGAAGACTATTTGTTCCCGACTTGGGCGGGCGTCATTCCCATGGAGATGGAAGTCGGCAGCCCGATCCCCGACGATCGCTGCCAGCGCGAGCTGCCGGGGTACTTGCATAAGTACTCGCGCAAGACACGCATCGTCGACTGAGAAGTATGGTCACAGCCGAATTCGCCCGTCCTTCGTGTGCCTTCGTGTCCTTGGTGGTTGAAAGAACCCGATCACCACGAAGGACACGAACGACCACGAAGGCACTCCATTCACACGTCGCGTTGTCTCGCGGCTGCTAAAATGACTGATTAGCCCTATGTTTGAGAATCTCCAGGAAAAACTCCAGCGCGCCTTCAAAGCTCTCCGCGGGCAGGCCGTCCTCACGGAAGAGAACATTGCTGAAGCGATGAAGCAGATCCGTCTGGCGCTGCTGGAAGCCGACGTCAACTTCAAAGTTGTCAAAGACCTGATCGACCGCATCCAGACCAAAGCCGTCGGCCAGGAGGTCATGACCGCGCTTTCGCCCGGCGAGCAAGTCATCAAGATCGTCCGCGACGAACTTGTCGAAACGCTCGGCAAAGATACCGCCAAGCTGAAGTTCGCTTCGCAGCCGCCGACCGTCGTGCTGATGGCCGGACTGCAAGGTTCCGGCAAAACGACAACCTCGGGCAAGCTTGCCAACTGGCTTAAGAATGGCGGACACCGCCCGCTGCTTGTCTCCGTCGACGTCTACCGCCCTGCCGCTCGTGAGCAGCTCAAAGTCGTTGCGGCGGCCATCAAGGCCAACCTCTACGAAGGCGAAGTTGGTGAAGCCAACACCGCCACCGTCGAGCGCCTCGCCAAAGAAGCGCGCCGCGAGGCCATCAACTCCGGTTGCGACGTGCTGATCGTCGATACTGCCGGCCGCCTTCATATCGACGAGCAACTCATGGACGAGATGCAGTCGCTCAAGCGCCTGCTCAATCCGCAGGAAATCCTGTTCGTCGCCGACTCCATGACCGGACAGGATGCGGTGAAGTCAGCCGACGAGTTCCACAAAAAGCTCACACTCACCGGCGTCGTCCTGACGAAGATGGATGGCGACGCCCGCGGCGGCGCGGCACTCTCCATCCGGCAAGTCACCGGCCAGCCGATTAAGTTCATCGGTATCGGCGAAAAGTACGACGCGCTCGAACCCTTCCATCCTGACCGCATCGTCTCGCGCATACTCGGCATGGGCGACATTATGTCGCTGATCGAAAAAGCCGAGTCGCAAATCGACAAGAAGAAGGCCCAGGAACTCGCAACCAAAGCGCTGACCGGCGATGGCTTCTCGCTCGAAGACTTCCGCGATCAGCTCCGGCAGGTCCGCAAGATGGGGTCGCTGCAAAGCATCATCGGAATGCTGCCCTCCATCGGCCCGTTCAGCGGCATGCAGAAGGCTGCCGACAAGGTGGACGAGAAGCAGATCAATCGCGTCGAAGCCATCATCAACTCGATGACCGCTCACGAACGCGATCACCACGAAGTGATCAACGGCAGCCGCCGCAAACGCATCGCCCGCGGCTCAGGCACCAGCGTGCAGGAGGTCAACAACCTGCTTCGCCAATACGCTCAGATGAAAAAGATGTTCAAGCAGATGGGTAAAGCCAGTTTCGCAAGGCGGCTAGCGGGGATGAAGTTGCCTGGAATGTAGAGGAACGAGTTACTAGTTGCTGGTTTCTAGTTGCTAGTGATGCAAAACCCTCGAACCAGAAGCTAGAAACCAGCAACCAGCAACTATGAAATGGCGCTCCCTTCAAGAATCCGGCTCTTACGACGATACTCGCCCGCTGCGGCAGATTTTTGCTGAGCGCAAGGAGCTCATTGCCAAGTACGTGCCCCCGGACGTTCAGGCTATCCATGACCGCACCGTCGCGGTGCTGAAAGCGCAGGGCTTCGCTGCCCGGGCGCTCGGTGCCGGGGCCAAGGTTCTCCCGTTCGCGCTCCACGACCACGACGGCAAAATGGTCACCTCGTCGGATCTGCTCGCGAAGGGACGGCTGGTTCTGCTGTTCATCCGCGGGCGCTGGTGTCCTTTCTGCGTTGGCCAGATGGAAGCCATGAACTACGTGGCTGCACAAATCACGGCCGCCGGAGCCTCCTTGGCCGCCATCTCGCCGCAGACCGAGAAACAGGCCTTCTTCATGCACGACCAGCACAAACTCGCGTTCCCCTTGCTGGTGGACACCCACAACGAAGTCGCTCGTCAGTTCGGACTGGTGTACCGCGCCTCGCAAGAGCAGGAGGATCTTTATCGCCGCACTTTCGTGAACCTGCCGCTCGTCAATGGCGATGACAGTTGGACCCTACCGATCCCCGCGACCTACATCCTCGATCGGGACGGCACCGTGCTTTTCGTCTCAGCGAATGAAGACTACACGGAACGGCCCGAGCCGCTCGAAATCCTGAGCAAGCTTGAGAGCATCGGTTAGCCTTGCTGTCAGGTCCAGGGTTTACTTCGTGTACCTTTGTGTCCTTCGTGGTTTAATTCCCGCGTCAAGCACCAAGGGCACGAAGGTACACCAAGAAGACGCCGCGATCATCGAGAAATAACCGTGTTTGAAACCGATTTTCTCACTCCCACGCACGGCGCGGCCTACCGCGACGCCGTTGCCAAAGCCGTAGACACCTTGCTCGCGGCTCTGCCTTCGCAGCCTTACTCCGGCAAATCGGCATCGGAACTTGCCACGCTGCTCAAGAGCGAAATCTTGCCCGCAACCGGTGCGGGGATTGAAGAAGCTCTTCACCGCGTGCGTCCGGTCATCGCCAACTCGATCGTCCTGACTCATCCAAGTACGATCGCTCACCTTCACAGTCCACCCCTGCTTGCTTCCCTGGCTGCCGACGTCATCGTCTCGGCGCTGAATCAATCGATGGACTCGTTCGACCAGGCTCCCGCAGCCACAGTGATCGAGCTGGCAATGTCGCGCTGGCTGTGCGACGAGGCCGGTTTGCCGGCTGGATCCGATGCGATCTTCACCTCCGGCGCCACGCAATCGAACTTCATGGGATTGCTGCTCGCGCGCGATGCATGCATCGCCTCGCGCTGGCAGTGGTCAGTGCAGCGTCGAGGATTGCCAGCGCAGGCAAGCCGTGTGCGCTTTCTCTGTTCCGAAGTCGCACACTTCACGGTCGAGAAATCCGCTTCCCAACTTGGACTTGGCAGCGACGCTGTGATCAAAGTCCCGGTCGACGACGATTACCGCATGATTCCGGGCGAACTCGCAAAGACGCTCCGGCGATTCAAAGATGACGATCTAATTCCCGCCGCCATCGTCGGCACCGCGGGCACGACCGACTTCGGATCCATTGATCCGCTTCCTGAAATCGCAGCACTGGCTCGCGAGGCGGGAGCATGGTTTCACATTGACGCCGCTTACGGTTCGGCACTACTGCTCTCTCAGCGTCATCGCGACCTTCTGCGCGGATTCGATCAGGCCGATTCCATCAGCATGGACTTTCACAAGAATTTCTGGCAGGCCATCAGCTGCGGGGCGTTTCTCCTGCGGGACTCGGCGCAATTCCGTCATCTCGAAGTTCATGCCGACTACCTGAACCCCGAGACCGACGAAGACTTCGGCATCCCGAATCTGGTGAACAAGTCGCTAGCGACGACGCGGCGCTTTGATGCCCTGAAACTCTGGCTCTCGTTCCAGGCGCTTGGCCGCGAAAAGTTCGGGCGGATGGTGGACCGCACGATCGAACTCGCAGCGCACGCCGCAGCGGTGATCCGTAACAATCCGGCCCTCGAACTTCTCCACCAGCCACGATACGGATGCGTCGTCTTCCGCTACCGTCCAGCGCGCCCAGACCGCAACAGCGACGCCTTGAATGCGGCTCTGCGGCAAAGGCTGTTTGAGCGCGGAGTCGCTGTGATCGGCCACACGCGAGTACGCGGACGGCAATGCCTCAAGTTCACCTGCATGAATCCGACCGTGTCGGAAAAGGAAATTGAGGATCTGCTTCGCCAGGTTGTGGAGCAGGGGCGCGCCATCGGTGACCTCAGCGGCTAAAAAGCCGCTCACAAAAACACGCCCTTTATCGCAGCGCTTGAAGCGCTGCCACCCCAAACCAGATCCTTTTCGCAGCCTGTTTACTCTTTGGTACTGGGGTGGGGTACCCCCCCTCCCCCCGGTCTTTTGGAATCATGGAGTTAGGCGGTCAAAAGACTCCAAAATCTAGAGCCCAAAGGACTTATACGTAAAATCTTCCGGAATAAGGACTTAGGTCGCGAAATCCGGCCGGAAGTCGCCGTTTATTGCTCGGCTTGTCGTGCAAAATATGGAGTTTTCAAAGAGCTTATAGCCAAAATATAGAAAGCAGGTAGCTTGCGGTTGGTATGGGCCGGAATCCCTCTGCTTCGATACCGCTGACTATACTTCATAGATAATGCTATGAGAAGTATATATAGCTTGTCAAGGACGCGGGTCACAAAGCAGTGTGGGCCGCGTCCCTGACGGAGTCTGTGTCGTAGCGCTCTTTCGCCCCTACGGGGCTTGGTTCGTTTCCCGCTGGCGACCCGGGGCTTGCGCCCCGGGCTTTCTTCCGCCGCCGCTTCGCGGCTATGAATTGCCGGGTGGCTACGGTTTGGCGGCGATCCACTTGGTCATCAGGTAGCGGTGGTGGTCTTCGAAGCCCATGCGGCGGTAGAGTTCGATGGCAGGGTTGCCGTGATTCACTTCCAGGTGAACGACGGTGACGCCGAGCTGTCGGGCCTGCTCTGAAAAGAATTCGAGCGCCTGAGCGCCGATTCCCTGGCCGCGATGGGTGGGGCGGACGAAGAACTCGTCGACCCACGCGCCCTTGCCGCGATATTCCAGGCTGTAGTCGAAGGCCATGACGATGTAGCCGATGGTTTGGGAGTCGTCGGCGATTGTCCACACTCGGCCGAGGGAGGGATTGCAGGAGTTCGTCCATCGCGTTGCTGGCGAGGCGCTCGTCGAAGCGGCAGGACCAGGGGTCGTCGGCCTGAAGCTCTTTCATCATGGCGACCAGTTCGGTCAGATTTTCTGGATGCGCCCAATGGAATGCGACGGCCATGGTGAGGGCTCCGGGGAGGCGGGGCTGAGGTACGGGGTGGAAGGGTATCAGATCGAATGCGCTTGTGGCGTCAGGACAAGATTCATCACAATTTCGTTGTGACCGGCGGACTTGCCGTTGGGGTGCAAACTGGCTAGGTTCTTGCAGGGCCCGTGGTGTAATGGGAGCACATTAACCTGTCCAGTTATAAGGTGCGGGTTCGAATCCCGTCGGGTCCACAGTCTCCCAGCGTTTGGTAGGGGGGCTGACCCGGGGACTCAGGACAGGGAGTCCCCATTGGTAATGTTGACTTCCTGTTCCCGACTGGCGATAATCTGCTTGTAACTGGACAGGTTATGCAAGTTCCCAAGACCCGGACCCGCGCGGTTCGGGTTTTCTGTTTGCGTTTGTTCCCGACCCAACATCCCACGTTTCGACAAAACGCGAAGCGTGGGGCACCCGCCTTGACGGGAGAGTAACGCAAGCCGATAATCAGGTTTGAGTGACTGTGATCTCGGCTTGCCGGGGTTATGGTTTGAGGCCCGTTCGGAGCGTCAACTCCTAACGGGTCTCGTTATTTGCGCGTGACATTGGTGGAGGCGGCATCTATTTGTTCTCCCTTCTCAAATCCACTTTTCCGGCCAACCGAGCTGCGTAGCGGCCCACCGAAACCCGTGTTTCAATCTAAACTTTCGGACCTTGCCATCTTTAAGCCACTGAACATCAACAGAGTAGAGTTCTGACGGCTGCCTCCCAATTCGTTTCAGGTTTTTCGACAGCCCACTTAGAACACCGGCAAGGGCTTCCTCGGAATCAATCTTGAGAGCTTTCACTATTTCAGAGCTATCAACGCCCGCACTCCCAAAAGAGTTCTCGCCCTTTTCGTACAGGAACTTTAGAAGTTTCTTTTGTAGCATCCCAGAGCCCTTCAGTAATTCAGTGAATGTGTCGGAAGTCCATACCTCTTCCTCAACGACAGACGGTTCTCCACCGGAAGCGTATTCAGCCTCATCTTCTTCTTCAAGCTGGTATCGAAGCTGAATGGCTTCTTCGGCTGTATCGCATCGCCAGATACGACCGTTGTGTTTGAACTCGATAGCCATCGTATACTTCTTGTTCCTGAAGGTACTGTACATAAACCTTAAGGTACTGTCAAGATCACATTTCGTGCTTGTATCCATTCTTATTCCATCTCCGCCTTTCTTGATTTTTCCTTCTGTGGAAAATTTCCCGCGCCAGCCTCAGCCACTACCACGTGTAGGTAGTGTCCTACTATTAGGACACTACCCACGTGTAGCGGTCGGTTGCGAAAAGCGCTAAGCTCCGGCATAATAATGGTTTGTCTTGATCTCGCCGGAGTATTCCGGACTAAAGGAAACGAAGTCAGTGTTAATGATCCGACTAGCGCGCATTGGTGCGCGCAAACAACCGTATTACCGTGTAGTGGTGATCGAGAAGGAGCGGGCACGGAATGGCCGCTCGGTGGAGGTGGTGGGCACGTACAATCCGCGCACCACGCCGGCCAGCGTGGACCTGAAGCGCGAACGCATCGACTACTGGGTTTCGAAAGGGGCCCAGTGCTCGGACCGCGTCCGGAAGCTGATTGCCCTGCCCGTGCCGGCGGCGGCCGCGCCGGTCGCCTAGCCGTTTCTCCGTCATCCAACGCCCAACTGCAGATCCCTCGCTCCGCTCGGGATGACAATCGTGAGGGGAGGTCGAGATGACGATCCAAGCAGTGAAGGAATCGCTATTCAGGAGCCCCGCATGACTGACCAGCCCGCGAACTTGAAGGCCATGATCGAGCACATCGCGAAGTCGCTGGTGGAAGCCCCCGGTGAGGTCTTCATTGACGAGTACGAAGACGGCGATGAGATGGTCATCGAACTGGAAGTGGCCGAGGCCGATCTGGGCAAAGTGATTGGCCGGTCGGGCCGAGTCGCCCGCGCCTTGCGCACGGTATTGAGCGCGGCGGGGTCGAAGCAGAACAAGCGCTACGCGCTGGAGATTATCGAATAGCGAGTGGCGCCGGTAGCGAGTGGCGAGTGGCGACTCACAGTGCAGCACAGAACTCTGGCGGCGAGTTCATTACCCTGGCGCTGGTAATCAAGACCCAGGGACGTCGCGGAGAAGTCGCTGCTGAACTGCACACCGACGTTCCGGACCGCTTCCGCGAAGGCATGCAGTTATGGGCGCTGCTGAGAACGGGCGAGCGCCGCGAAGTAGCGGTCGAGGACTTGTGGCCGCACAAGGGATTTCTGGTCTTGAAGTTCGAGGGCATCGAGACGATTTCCGATGCCGAGCCGCTGGTGGGCGCCGAACTTCAGTTGCCTCGCAGTGAACGCGCCGTTTTGGAGCCGGGCTGGACGTACCTGAGCGACTTGATCGGTTGCACGGTATTCGACCGCGAGCGCGAGCTTGGCCCGATTGATGACGTGCAGTTTGGGGCCGGTGAAGCGCCGCTGCTGATTGTGCCGGGCGGAGCAAAGCTACCATACGAAATTCCGTTCGCGGAAGCGTATCTGGAGAGGGTAGATCTGGAGCGCAAGCAAGTGCGGATGCGGTTGCCAGAAGGGTTGCTGGAAGTGAACGCTCCCGTGACGTCTAGGGAAAGGGAACGACAGCAAGAGGAAAAATGAATAGTGGATAGCTGTTAGATTCGCTGGTCACTAACCACTGGCCACTGGTTTCCGCAAATGAAGATCGACATTCTCACGATCTTTCCCGACTTCTTTCGCGGACCGCTGGATTACGGAATCGTCCGCCGGTCTCGTGAAACCGGGCTGGTGGAAGTCAGCATTCATGATCTGCGGAACTTTACGAAAGACAAGCACCGCACCGTGGATGACCGCCCATTTGGCGGCGGCGAAGGCATGGTCCTGAAGCCGGAACCGATCTTTGAATGTTTGGAGTCGTTGGGCGGCCTGCTTGGACGCTCAGAGCGCTTGGCAGGAAGTGCGAAGCAGTCGGTCATCCTGCTTTCGGCGCAGGGGCGTAGGCTTGGTCAGGGGCTGGCTGCGGAACTCTCGGCGCTCGACCGGATCGTGCTGATCTGCGGACGCTACGAAGGCGTGGACGAACGCGTCAGCGAGCACCTGGCCGATCGCGAAGTCTCGATCGGCGATTACGTGCTGAGCGGCGGCGAACTGGGAGCGGCGGTGATTGTGGATACGGTCACGCGGCTGATCCCCGGCGCGGTCGGCAATGAAGCGTCGACTCGGCAGGAGTCGTTCACTGGCGACGGTCTCGCGGGTAAGAGTGCCCGCGGCACACCGGACGGCGAATCGGGGCCGAGTTCTACTTGTGTTTCCGGCGGATTGCTGGACTATCCGCACTACACGAGGCCAGCCGATTTCCGCGGAATGGCGGTGCCGGAGGTGCTGGTAAACGGCAACCACGACCAGATTCGCCGCTGGCGCCGCAAAACGGCGTTGGCCAAGACACTGCGCAACCGGCCCGACCTGATCGAGCGGGTTGCGCTGACCGAAGAAGATAGGGAATTGCTGGCCCAGATCAAGGGCAAGAGTTAGGAAGGAAGAAGTTATGAGAAACGCAATCATCGAAAAACTGCTGGCCAAGACTCGCCGCACCGATCTTCCCAAGTTTGGCCCCGGGGACACCATCAAAGTTCAGGTCAAGATCAAGGAAGGCGACAAAGAGCGTCTCCAGGCGTTCGAAGGCGTCGTCATCGCGCGCAGCCGTGGCGCACAACCCAGCTTTACGGTCCGCAAGATCAGTTTTGGCCAGGGTGTGGAACGTATCTTCCCGCTCGACTCCAAGGTGATCGACAAGATTGACGTCGTGCGTTCTTCCAAAGTCCGCCGCGCCAAGCTTTACTACCTGCGCGAACTGAGGGGCAAAGCCGCTCGCCTGAAGGAAGTCGAGTAGAGACGCGGCTTGCCGCGTCTCCCTTCGCGGATATGGTGCCGCTGCCGGCGGAGACGTGGCAAGCCACGTCTCTACAATGCTAAGCACTCTAATCTGGCCTTGCATCCGCCGCCTTCCTCGGCGAAGATGCTGGCAAGCCCGTGTCCTCCCGACCGAAGAATTCGAGCGCCGGTCTTTCTTCCGCTGCAGCCAAGCTGCGGATGCTGAAGAAACTGCGCTGCACTTGGAAATTTGAGAAGCAGGCGTGGGCATCGGGCGCTCAGCGTGTTGCCGGAGTCGATGAGGTCGGCCGCGGATCGCTCTTCGGCCCGGTGGTTGCTGCCGCAGTCATTCTCGAGCCTGCCTACAGAATTCGCGGGTTGCGCGACTCGAAGCTGCTTCCGGCCGAGCGCCGCGAAGAACTGGCCCTGCGTATTCGTGAACACTCAATTGCCTATGCCATTGCCGCGGTCGATTCCGCTCGCATCGACCAGATCAATATCTACCAGGCTTCGCGCCTGGCCATGCTGCGCGCCGTTCAGCAACTGGCCTGCTCCGCGAACTATCTTCTAGTGGATGCCGTTAAGCTCGACTGCGAGGTCCCGCAGCAAGCGATCATTCACGGGGACGCACTCTCGGCTTCCATCGCGGCAGCTTCCATCCTCGCAAAGGTGGAGCGCGACCGCATGATTTCCGCCTGGGACCCCGTGTTTCCAATGTACGGACTGGCGTCGAACAAGGGATACAGCACCCCGCGTCACATCGCCGCACTGCGCGAACACGGCCCTTCGCCGTTGCATCGCCAGTCGTTCGCCCCGGTGTGGAGCGCCCCGATTCCGCAGGAAGTGCTCAGCTTCATGCTGGATGAGCCGGCTATGGTCGAGATCGATGCAGACGAGAAGGCGTTGGTAGCGGTTTCCGAGTCGTAGCGATTCTCTCATCTTCCTCGAGCCGAAAGCCCTGAGCCTGAAGCCCAGAGCCTGATCCTGCTATCATTTCCGCCGTGTCCCCGCGCGGAAAGTTCATTACGTTCGAAGGCCTTGACGGCAGCGGCAAGAGCACGCAAATCGAGAAACTCGCACGGTCCCTGCGTGCCCACGGGGTCTCCGTCACCGTCACTCGCGAACCGGGCGGGACTACCACCGGCGAGAAGATCCGCGAAGTGATATTGCACTCTGCGACTGCCGGACTTTCTCCACTGGCTGAAATGGCTTTGATGTTCGCCTCCCGCGCTCAGCATATTCACGAGGTGATTCTCCCCGCACTCGCCGAGGGGCGGGTTGTGCTCTGCGACCGCTTCACGGACTCGACCGAGGCCTACCAGGGTGGAGGACGAAGACTGGGCAGCAAACCCGTCCTGCACTTGCACGAAATCCTTTGCGGCAACCTGCAACCGGACCTGACAATCCTTCTCGACAATGAAGTCAGTTTCAGCGTCGAGCGCGCCCGCCGCCGGAATCGCAAGCATAAGAACAGCCGCTCGGACAAAGACGAGAACCGCTTCGAACAGGAGAGCCGCGCATTTTTTGGGCGCGTTCGGGGCACCTATCTCGCGATCGCCGCCCGCGAACCGAACCGCGTCCAGGTGATCAATGCCCGAGGCACTCCAGCGGAGACGCATGCGAGGATCATGGAGTTAGTGCGGAAAAAGTTGAAAGTCTGAAACCCAGCTGCTAGCTTCTGGCTAGTAGCTAGAAGCCAGCAGCTAGTAGCTAGTCGTTCTCTCTATGCCATTCTCTGATTTCGTCGGCAACCCGGAAACAGTGCACCGCCTGCGCGAAATGCTGGCGCGCAAAAGGTTGCCGCACGCCGTAGTCCTTTCCGGCGCGCGCGGATCGGGCAAATACACACTTGCGCTGATGCTCGCGCGCGCCATGAATTGCCTCCAGCCACCCGCCGGCGACAGCCTGCCCGACTTCTGCGGACGCTGCTCCAACTGCACCCGCATCGCCCAGGCCGAGGATCTGGACGCTCGCTTCGCCGAGGCCGTTGAGGCCCGCGAAAACCTGCGCGAGACCGACAAGAAAGAAACCCGCATCCTCGTGCAGACTCATCCCGATGTCCTGGTCATTCCTCCCGATCCGCCCCAACTCATGATCAAGGTGGACCAGGTTCGTCACGTGATCGACACCATCTACTATCGTCCGGGGGATGCCCGCGAACGCGTTTATATCTTCACGGATTCTGCTTTCATGAAAGAGGCGGCCAACTCGCTGCTGAAAGTTTTGGAAGAACCGCCAGAATTCGCGACAATTTTCCTGCTGACTGAGAATCCTGGCGAACTGCTGCCCACCATTCGCTCACGCTCCATGACGTTTGCTTTGGGCGCGGTCGCATCCGCGGATGTCGAGGCGCTGCTCGCCCAGCGCCGTCCCGAATGGAATCCCAAGCAGCGCGTGCTCGTCGCCCGGCTGAGCGAAGGCTCCGTCGGGCGCGCTTTGTCGTTCGATCTTGAAACTTATACGGCGGCGCGCGCTCACGCACTCATCCTGCTGAATTCTGCCCTGCGCGGCAGCGATCATTGCGAACTCTTCAAGACGACCGAGACTTACCGTCCCGGCGCCGATGGCCGCGAGAAAATCGACATTCTGCTGCGCACTCTCTACTCGCTGCTCGAAGACATGTTGTTTCTGCAGTCTGGTACGCCGCAGCAGGTCCGCAATAGCGACATCCAGGGAGAACTGAAGAAGATGGCCGAAACCGCCGACTTTGCCTGGATTCGGCGCGCCAGCGAGGGACTTGGAGAGGTGGAACGCGGCATGCGGCGGAACCTGCTGCGGTCTCTCTCGCTCGACGCTTTCGCCACGGCGCTGGAACGGACCCCATAGCCGGGCGCTGCGAAAAAGCTGCCCTACCAGCGGCACAAATGATTGTCATCGCCGGTTTGCTGTGATACCGTAATCGTTAAGTTCACACCTCAAGACCCACAATCACAGGCTCAAGTGTTGTGGCATATTCTGCCGCCATGCGCGCAGGTGGTGCGATATGAAAGACACCGTCGACCCCATACCAGCCGAACAAGCCGGCGATCAGGAAGGCTTCGCGAATCGCAAGCTGATCCGCCCTTCCCTTAGCCGTAACGATCACAACCACAATCATGCGCACAACCACGCGCCCAGCGAGCGGCGGGACCGTTCTGCCGCGCCCGCCAAGAAGACTGCCCCCACCGAGCAAACCAACGCCGAGAACTTCTATTACCAGAAGCAGATGCAGGCCAAGACTCCGATGGTCGTGGTGCTGCGCGACGGCGAGGAAGTCCACGGCTACATCGAGTGGTACGACAAACAGTGCATCAAGCTGAACCGCAATGGCGCCCCCAACCTGATGATCTACAAGCCTGCCATCAAGTACATGTTCAAGGAAGGCGAGAACGGGAAGAAGTAGGCCATCCTGAGACAGGCTTGATGCTGAAAATCAGCGAAAATCCCTGCGCAAAGTGCCCTTTTTTCACAGAAGTCCACATTGACGAGAGAGCCTCTCGGGGATAAAGTGACAATAACGAAATTGCGTCTGGCGACCGTTTCAGAAAATCAAACCAGCCAAATATGCAATGGAGGAGCCGCGACAATTGCCAAGCGTCTTCGTTGTACCAGTGTATGTCGAAGTATCCGGCGGTTTCGAGCGAGCCGTTGACACGTTAGAACTGCATTTGCGTCGCGCAGGTTACCTGTTTCACACAGGGGAACCGTTGCCTATGACCCTTGAGGAAACGAAAAGAGTACTCGAGAACGGGCGTGATGACCGAGGCGACGATGGCGGAATCGGAGCAGGACTATCACCTTGAACTCTGGGCTAAGAATATCTACCCCAACTGCGGGAAGGACATCCCCGAGGGCAAACGCGTCGGAAGCGGCAAGAAGGCGGATGGAGGTTTTTGCAGCTTAAATTGCTACGCTGAGTACTATCGCGCCAAGATAGTCGAGCGAGCAAAGAGGGTGGCCGCCATCGCGGAGCGGCACCGCAAGTCTTGAAGACGGCAGCGAAAGGCCTGTAAACGTGAATTCATTGTTCCCGCCTATTGTTCACCATGAGGTCGGCAAGGGCATTCTGTCATCTCAAGAACTGCAAGAGTATAGAGACCTCGGTAAAATCAATGCGTCACAGGAAATCCCTGATGCGCAGATACAGCCTGCTAGCATTGATCTCCGGTTAGGACGGGAGGCATTCCGTCTGCGGGCAAGTTTCTTGCCCGGAAGATCATCGACGCTGCTGAACAAAGCGACTGCTCCTGATCTGTTGGTGAACAGAGTTGACCTTAGTGAAACTGTTCCCGTCCTTCTCGAACCGGGGAAAGTGTACGTCGTTCCATTGATGGAGAGTGTGACCCTTCCGCCTGACGTGCAGGGCATCGCCAACCCGAAAAGCACCACCGGGCGTTTGGACATTTTCACGAGGCTCATCACTGAATACGGATCGGAGTTCGATCGAGTGCCACGAAACTACTCCGGGGCTCTCTACGTCGAGATTGTCTCGCGTACGTTCCCAATCGTCGTCAAGGCGGGCATGAAACTGAACCAACTCCGTTTGATTCGCGGTAACCCCGCACCCGCTGGCGACTCAAAGCTCAGGCAACTTGCCAAAGGAAGCCTGGTGATTCAGGATGATGAAGAGAGTGGGACCGGAGACGCTTCCATAGACGGTGGCTGGCCAATCACAGTTGATCTGGAAGGGAATGGGAGTTCGATTGTCGCTTACAAAGCCAAGAAGCACACGCCACCAATCGAACTAGACAAGGTGAATCACTATCCCGTTGACGATTTCTGGGACACCATAGAGAGGCCCTCCAAGGGTCGAATTGTTCTTGATCCTGACAGTTTCTACATCCTGGCGTCCAAACGGACAGTGCGTGTTCCACCTGAATACGCCGCCGAGATGGTGCCATATGATCCAGCGATGGGGGAATTCCGCGTCCACTATGCTGGGTTCTTCGACCCGGGGTTTGGGTACGGATCTAGCGGAGAAATCCCAGGCACCAGGGCTGTCTTAGAAGTAAGAGCACATGAGATGCCGGTACTTCTTGAGCACGATCAGTTGGTAGGGCGGCTGCTCTACTACAGAATGGCGGGCGTGCCCGACAGAATCTATGGCCTGTCAATAGGCTCCTCTTACCAACAGCAGGGGCTTGCTCTCAGCAAGCAATTCAAGCGTCCTGACGTGCATGACGACTCTCGGTCGAACCAAGCGCAGAGCCTAGCCACCGCCTAAATCCGGGCAAGTCTGCTCTGAGTCCAGCATGGGCCGGAACACACCGGTTGACAATCCGCCCTATCTCCCTTAGCATCAATAACTTGAGGCAGGCTTTGCCTCGGAGGATGGGAGACCGAGCGTGATTAAACTCGACATCATCAACGAAGTAGTCAACCGCACCGGGATCACCAAGACCAAGGCGGAGCTCGCGGTTGAAACTGTCTTCGAAAGCATGAAGAAGGCGCTCGCCACCGGCGACCGCATCGAACTGCGCGGCTTCGGCGTGTTCAACGTGCGCCCGCGCAAGACGGGCATCGGACGCAATCCGCGCACTGGCGCCGAAGTTTCCATTCCGCCTGGGAAGGCCGTGCGGTTCAAGCCCGGCAAGGAACTGCAGTCGATTGACTAACTAACGCCGGCATCCCTTCGGCTCGTCTCAGGGCAGGCTCGGCCGACTAACCATGCGGACACCCGCATCCGGGCCGCGGTGGGTTGCATTATCCACATCCGATTTGAGATTGCATGTCTGAACCCACGCCGCCTCTCTCGCCCGCCCTCGAAACTGAGCGCCCGCAGGCAGTCTGGATCATCACACCGCCGCGTGAGCGCTGGTGGCTCTATGTGCTGTTCTTCGCGCTGACCATGTTCAGCACGACGGTAGTTGGGGCTCGCATGCAGTTCAATTTCATGCAGCACCAGCCGGTATTCTCTTTGAACGACGACGCGGTCTCGCTGTTCCCCCTCGGCTGGGTCCTTGAGAAGCGGTCGAATCTGCTTTTGGGACTCCCCTTTTCCTTGACGCTGATGTTCATCTTGTTCGCACACGAGATGGGGCACTACCTCTACGCCCGCCACTATCGCGTTTACGTGACGCCCCCGTTCTTCGTGCCATTCCCCAGCCTGATCGGGACACTGGGTGCCTTCATTCGGATCAAGAGCCCAATCCCCTCGCGCGCCGCACTGTTCGACATCGGAATTGCAGGACCGATCGCGGGCTTCATTCCCGCATGCATTGCGCTGTTGGCAGGATTGTCTCTCTCGCGTCCGATCACCGGCCCTCCGGTCTCCGGATTGCAACTCGGATTCCCGCTCGCCTTTCATCTTGCCGCGCGATTCCTGCACGGCAGTACGCCCTTGTCCGGCCTGTCGCTGCATCCGGTCGCTGCCGCGGCCTGGGTTGGCATGTTCGCCACCGCTCTGAATCTGCTGCCTGGCGGACAACTCGATGGCGGGCATATCATTTTCTCGATCTCGCCTGGCCTCCATCGCTGGATCTCCATCGCGACCGTTTTCGCTCTTGTGCCTCTTGGAAAGTATTTTTGGACGGGCTGGCTCCTCTGGGCTGTGCTGCTGGCTATCACGGCCCGGCATCCACCGGTTCCGCGCCATCCCGAAGTCGCTGGCCGACGCCGCGGCATCGCTGCGCTGGCGTTACTGATGCTGGTCCTCAGCTTCACTCCGGCCCCGTTTACACAGAGTTCGGGCCGCGAGGTATGGCCACAGGTGCGAGACGGCGCCCGCGAAACGCTACGCGATCTCCGCGATGGGGTTCGGCATCTGCTGCACAGAAAGTGAGTCTCTCTTCCGGCAGAAATCTGAATGGGGGCCGAACGACCAGGGACAAGCAACCAGCAACGAGCAACTGCTTCACATCAGCCACACCGCATCCACATCCACGATAATTTGCGTGCGCGGGATCTTCCGCGCGGCCGCTTCCGCCAGCAACGCCCGCAGCAGCGTGTTCATCTTCTCCCGGCTCGGAGACTTCAGAATGAAGTGATACCGGTAATCCCTCTTCAGCCGCAGAATGGGCGCCGCTGCCGGACCGAGCACGCGTATCCCCTCGTGCCGCGTCTTCTCAAGCCACCGCCCCAATTCGCCTGACCATGTAAGAGCATCATCCAGCTTTTCGCTCCGGACCAGCACATTGGCAATCGCGCTGTACGGCGGATAGTGCATCCAGCTGCGGAATTGCAGTTCCTTGTCGTAGAACCCGACGAAATCGTGCCGCGCCGCAAACTGCACGGCGTAGTGATCTGGAAAATAGGTCTGCAGTACGACCCTTCCCGGGGACGGTCCCCGACCCGCGCGGCCCGCCACCTGGGTCAGCAATTGAAACGTTCTTTCGGCGGCGCGAAAGTCGGGCAATCCGAGCGCGATGTCAGCCCCAACCACGCCCACCAACGTCACGCCGTGGACATCGTGTCCCTTGGCGATCATCTGCGTGCCCACCAGCATGTCGAGTTCGCCTTCATTCAGGGCATTGAGGACGCGCTCGAAATCCTCGCGCCCGCGCACCGTATCGCGGTCGAGCCGCCCGATGCGTGCCTGCGGGAACATGCCGTGCAGAAATTCTTCCAGCTTCTCCGACCCCGTCCCGACGAAATACACGTACTCGCTGCCGCAAAGGGCGCACTTGTCGGGAATACGGGCGACGAATCCGCAGTAGTGACATTCCATCTTGTGCTCGCGTTTGTGGTGGGTCATCGACACGGCACAGTTCTTGCACTGGAGCGTCTTCCCACAGGTGCGGCAGAGCGCAACGGGCGAGTACCCGCGCCGGTTAAGCAGCACCATGACCTGCTCTTTTTTCTCCAACCGCTCGCGGATTTCCTCCGCCAGTTTGCGCGAGATCACCTGCTCATGCCCGGTCTCCTGAAATTCCTGCCGCATGTCGAGAATCTCAACCTCGGGCAGCGGACGCTGCTCCACGCGATCCGGCAGCTCCACGAGTTCATATTTGTGCTTCTTTGCGTTGTAGTAGGACTCCAGAGACGGCGTGGCCGAACCCAGCACCACGACCGCGCCGGCCATCTTTGCGCGCATGACCGCCACGTCGCGCGCGTGATAGCGCGGCGTCTCTTCCTGCTTGTAGGAGGAATCCTGCTCTTCGTCGACAATGAGCAGCGCCAGATCGCTAACCGGAGCAAACACCGCCGAGCGGGTCCCGACTACGACCCGCGCCTCGCCGCGTTTGATGCGATGCCACTGCTCGGCCCGCTCCGCATCTGTGAGCCCGGAGTGCAGAATCGCGACCTCATCGCCAAAAGCCTGATGCAGGTCGGCCGCCAACGCAGGAGTCAGGCCGATTTCAGGGACCAGTAGAATCGATGACCGCCCCTGCTCGAGCACTTCGCGCATCCCGGCCAGATAGACCGCCGTCTTGCCAGAACCGGTGACGCCGTGCAGCAACATGCCGCTGAACTTGCGCGAGGAAACACCCTCGAGAATGTTCCCGAGTGCACTTTTCTGCGCCGGACTGAATTCGAATTCGAAGGGCGACCGCCGCGGCTTGATCTTCGACACGGTGAAGTCCTGCGGCTCGTCAATCAACTGCACCAATCCACGCCGCACCAGAGTGCTCAAAGTAGTGCGCGGAACGTCGAGCCCGCGCAGAGCCTCGACCGGCACCGTGCCGCCCGCAGCCGCCAGTGCATCGATCAGCGTCCGTTGATTCTCGTTGAGCTTGGAAGCGTAGCGCCGGCGCCCCGCCGGCTGTCGCGAGAGCCTGCTCTGAGCTTGTCGAAGGGGCGCCCCGCCCTCGCCCGTCTCATCGTTGTCCTCTGCCGCGAGGAGCACCGCGACCTTCACGGTACGCGCAGCATCCCGCGCCGCCGAAACATCCTCGCGCGCAATCCACTTCTTGCGCACCATGCCGCTCAGTAGCGCTTTCGATACCCGGGTGGCGCCGCGCAGCCTCTCCTCGCGCACGCTCTCGCGCTCCGCCAGATAGTCGAGCACGCGGAACTCAACCAACTGTTCGTCCGGCGTCCGCCGCGACCGAGCCGGAGACCCCGACATCCCCGCCAGATGCAGCGCCATCTGGCCCTCGTCGGTGATGCGATACGTGATCGCGCGCTTGAACTCTGCCGACAGCGGCAGCATAGTGCGGAAGACTTCGCCCACTGGCGCGAGATAGTAATCGGCAATCCACTTCCCAAGTTTCAGCAGGTGTTCGTCGAGGACCGGCGAGAGATCGAGAGCTTCGATGACTTTTTTCGTCTTGACGTGAGGCGGACGGTCATGCAACTCAACGACGATGCCTGACATGCGCTGTTGTCGGAAAGGCACCAGCACCCGCCCGCCGACGACGGGCTCCATGCCGGGAGGGATAGCATAGGTGAACGCCAAGTCCAGCGGCACGGCGAGTGCGACGTCAGCGAAGGTGGGCATGTAGCGCCGGCGTCCCGCCGGCTAAGAAATGCTAACACTCACGCTGGACGTGAGCCGCCGGGCTACGCCCGGCTGGACAGCCGAGGGCGACTGTCCCTACGTGGTTGACTTCGCTGCCTTCAGGCCCAATTCCTTCATCACCATCTGCAGATCCTTCCACGCCTCGCCTTTCTGCCGTGGATCGCGCAGCAGAAATGCCGGATGGTACGTCACCGCCAGCTTGCATCCGTCCCAATTGGGATCGCTACTGCGCACGCCCGTCGGTTTGAAGTCGTAGAAGCGCCCGCGCAGCTGGGCCATGGACGAATTCATTGCGAGCAACGTCTTCGCCGCAACCGCGCCCAGCGCCACCACCACCTGGGGCTTGATCACCGCGATCTGGCGCATCAGAAACGGCGAGCAAGTCTCGCACTCCTCGCGCTCCGGCGTGCGGTTTCCCGGCGGACGGCACTTCACGATGTTCGCGATGTACACCTGCTCCCGCGTGATCCCCATCGCCTTGATCATGTTGTTGAGCAACTGCCCGGCGCGCCCCACGAACGGCTCGCCCTGCTGGTCTTCATCGGCGCCCGGCCCTTCGCCGACGAACATCAGGTCCGTCGTCGGATTGCCAACGCCAAATACAATCTGCTTCCGTCCCTGCTTGTGCAGAGGGCAGCGCGTGCAATCGCCCAGGTCTTCGCGGATGATCTTCAGCGCCTTCCCCGGATCGCTCACACCCTGCTCCGGCTTCGGCGCAAGCACCTCGAAAATATTGTCTTCAACCGCAACTGGCACCGCGACCGTCGCGGCCTTCCGTGGACTCATCTCTTCTCTCGATTCTGACTGGATTGACACAGCAACGGCATCGGAAGCGGCTGCCGCCGCGGCAACCGTCGCAACTTCCCCCGGAGTCTCACGCCGGTAGAAGTCATAGATCCCCATCTCGTTGTAATAACGGATGCGCGCGGCAAGTGCGCGTCGAAGCTCAGGGTCCAAAGTGTGGGACATTGCGGATAAGCATAACAAAGGACAGTGTGGCGCGGACCTGCCCTGAGCAAAGTCGAAGGGGCCCCCGCCCGCGACCTTTTACTTCAACTCAATCTCCACAATCTGCCCCGCCGTCGTTCCTTCGTTGGCCAGCGTGTGCGTAACCTTGGCATCGACCCAATGAACGTCCCCCGCCTTCACTTCATGAGTAAACGACTTCCCTTCGGGATCCGTCATTTTCAGCGTCAGCGGGGTAGCCGAAACGATCAGATAGGGACGCTCATGGGTGTGCATCGCGGACGTAGCACCCGGCCCGAGCGTCCACTTGTAAACGCGTGCGCTGGGATTCTCCGCTTCGACCTTCGCGGCTGCGGTGCTGCTAGGTTGCTTTGGACGATGAAGCAGTTCCACATCCAACGCCTCAAACACGCTGGGGTCGACGTTATGCACACGGTGGGTGTAAGGGCCATTCAGTTCCGACGCCGCCACGTCTCCAGGTTTTGTCGCGTCCCGCACGATTTCGGGGTCGCCGAGCTTTTGCCGCGTGATTGTGGTGTCGGTCAAATCAATCGTCACCCGGTCATGCGAGTGGGTGTGGAACTGCGTGCTCTCTCCTGGCGGGAGCGTCACCCGAATCACAAGGACGGATTCGTTACTTAGCACGACGTGATGATGCGGTTCTTCTTCTACTGGGACGGGCGATTGCTGGGCCGCAACGACTCCCCCCAACACCCATGCAAGTGTGAAGTAAAAAAGGGTCTTCAAGAGCTCTCCTGCCGAACTGTTCCCTGACTTCCCTGAAAAACAGGGACGGTTGCCATCGAGCACTGCCGAGCATCGCTCAACCGGACAACCGAGGGCGGCTGTCCCTACGTGGGAATCGTGATCCGCTTGCGCAGTTTCACTAACTGGTCAAGCACGCGCTGCGCAACTTCCCACTTCGAGGCTTCGGGTACCTCGACAACTTCATCGTGCGTGATGATCGTGACGGCATTTCGATCGGAATCGAACCCGACGCCTTCGCGGGAAACGTCGTTCACCACGATAGCATCGAGTGACTTCGATGCCAGTTTCTTGCGGGCATTTTCCAGAACGTCATTGGTCTCGGCGGCAAATCCAACCACGATCTGCGAAGTTTTGCGCTGCGCCAGTTCAGCCAGGATGTCGGCCGTCGGCTCCAACTCCAGGGTCATCGGGCCTTTGCGCTTGATCTTCTGTCTCGCAGTCGCCTTCGGGCGGAAGTCCGCGACAGCAGCCGTTTTGATTACCGCGGTACTCTCCGGCAGCAACTTTAGAACGGCCGCGCGCATTTCTTCGGCGGTTTCGACCTGCGTCACCTCAGCCGCACCCGGAGGCGCAATCGCGGTTGGCCCGCTGACCAGCAGTACGCGCGCCCCGCGCCGCAACGCCGCTTCGGCAATGGAATAGCCCATGCGTCCGCTCGACCGGTTGGTGAGGTAGCGTACGGGATCGATCTTTTCCCGCGTCGGACCCGCGGTGACGAGCACCGTCTCCCCGGCCAGATCCTGCGCGGCTCCGAGCGCCTCCAGTATCGCCGCCACAATCGTCTCGTTCTCGGCCAGCCGGCCCGCCCCAGTCATCCCACAGGCCAGATATCCGCTGCCCGGTTCCACAATACGGACGCCACGTTTCCGCAAAACTTCGAGATTCGCCTGCGTGGCCACATGGTTCCACATGTTGACGTTCATCGCGGGTGCAACGACGACCGGAGCGGTCGTAGCCAGATACAGAGTCGAGAGGAAATCGTTGGCGATGCCCTGCGCAAATTTCGCTAGCACATCAGCCGTAGCCGGAGCCACCAGCAGCGCGTCTATCGCCTGCGCAATCGCAATGTGTTCGATGGCCGATTCGACATTCGCCTGGGACTCGTCCGAGCCAAAGAGGTCCGTAATAACCTTTTCCCCGGAGAGCGCCGCGAACGTGAGAGGTCGAACAAACTCCTGCGCCGCGCGGGTCATCACCACTTGCACGCGAATGCCGCGGTCCTGCAGCAGGCGCACGATTTCCGCAGACTTATAAGCTGCGATCCCGCCGGAGACGCCCAGCGCAATTTTCATAGTAAGAAGACGGGAACGTTTTCATCCGAATCCCAGCGCCCGCCTGAAGAATTGATGCCGCAACCCGAGCGCGAGTTTCAAGCGCACTCGTTGCGGCGCGAACAAAACCGGATTTCCCGGCCGGGTTGTAATCCTACGAATCCTGTCCGATCGCCTTATCCAGCGTCTCGGCCGCGGCCGCTTCCGGCGATTTCGGGACTTCCGGAATCAGCCATTTCACTTTGCCGGCTTTAATTTCATCCTGCGCAATGCGGCAGGGTTTCCGAGACCCGGTATCGATCACCGGCGGAGCGCCCCCTTGGAGTTGCCGGGCCCGCCGCGCCGCTACCAGAATATAGCGGTAATTACTATCGAATCCTTCTATGAGCTTCATAACGCACTCTCCCAGAAAGTCATTCTCCCTGTTTAAACGAGTCCAGAATGGGCTGCACGCGTTTCTGTGCCCGGTCCAGGCGGCACTCCCGAGCAGTCGCAAACCGCTTCGCTTCATCCCCGGAAGGCTGTTTGCCGGAACGCTCGATGCGTTCCGCCAAGACAATTGCCTTTAACTCGTCGGTCGCCTGCTCAAGCCGGTCATTTACCAGTATATAGTCATACTTCGAGTAATTCTCAATCTCCCGGCGGGCCGTGTCCATCCGGCGACGAATGACCTCCTCCGAATCTTCCCCTCGGTTCCGCAGCCGCCATTCCAATTGGTGCCTCCCAGGCGGAAGAATAAAGATGCTCACCGACTCTGGAATCTTCTGCTTAACCTGTGCCGCCCCTTGTACATCAATGTCGAGCAGCAGGTCGTTCCCACTCGTTTCGGCCTGCTTCAGAAATCGGCGCGCGGTACCGTAGTAGTTTCCATGCACGCTGGCATATTCCAGAAACTCACCGGATGCGATCATGGCCTCGAACTGATCTTTGGTAACAAAGAAGTATTCCTTGCCGTTCTGCTCGCTGCCCCGCGGCTGCCGCGTTGTGTAGGAAATCGAAAAATCCAAATGACGGACCACCCTGAACAGTTCATTCACCAACGTCGACTTGCCTGACCCCGAGGGGGCGGACACAATATAGACGATGCTCATTCCAGGTTCTGCACCTGCTCGCGCGATTTCTCGATCTCCGATTTCATCAGCAAGCCCATCTCGGTGACTTTCAGCGCCTCGCCCGCCAGCCCGGACGTCTTCGACAGCAACGTGTTGGCTTCGCGATTCATCTCCTGCAGTAAGAAGTCGAGTTTCTTGCCCACCTCGCCACCCTGCTCGAGCAGGCTGAGAAAATGTTTCACGTGCGTATTCAATCGCACCATTTCTTCCTGGATGTCGCTGCGATCCACCAGCACGGCCGCTTCCTGCAGGATGCGTTCTTTGTCGATCTGCGCGCCCAGCAACTCCTGCATCCGCGATTGCAGCCGCTCCGCGTAGCCGCGCAAGATGGCGTTGCGATGGCCATCCACGCCCGCGCCCGCCTTTTCCAGTTGCAGCATGCGGTCCCGCAGTTCCTGCGCGATGCCGCGTCCTTCTTCTTCGCGCATTTCGTTCAGCTTTGAGAGCGCCTCCTCCACCCTCGCCATCACCGCGTTTTCGAGTTCCTCTCCGGCTCGTTCCACGCCGGAATCCATTGCTCCCGGCATGCGCAGCACAACGTTCAGATCGGGCTCGCCCGTAACGCCGAATTCATCCGCCGCCGACCGAAATGCCTGCACATAGGCGCCGACCAATGGCCGGTTGAACGCTACCCCGTTCGCGCCTGAGTAGTCGAGGCTCAGCGTCACCTCGATATGTCCGCGCGCCAGCTTTTCTTTCAGCAACCGGCGCAGCTTCATCTCCAGCGAATCCGTGTCCGACGGCAGCCGGAAGTGAAGATCCAGAAAACGGTGGTTGACCGATTTCAGCGACAAAGCAAACGCCAACTGGGCATTCACCTGTCCCCGAACCTGCGCAAAACCCGTCATGGAGCGGAGTGGCATAGAAAATCAGGCTCTAATGCGGCACAACTCCCGCGGTGGGAGCATCCGCGTCGGCAAACTGCAATTCATACAGCCGGCGGTACGTACCCAACTTTTGCATGAGTTCTTCATGCGCGCCAATGTCGCTGATGGTTCCATTCTCCAGCACCACGATGCGGTCGGCGCGCCGCACCGTCGAGAGCCGGTGCGCGATCACAAACACCGTGCGCCCGCTCATCAGATTTTGCAGGGCCGACTGCACCAGCGACTCCGACTCGCTGTCCAGCGCCGAGGTCGCCTCGTCCAGAATCAGGATCGGTGCATTCTTCAGGATGGCGCGCGCAATCGCAATCCGCTGCCGCTCCCCGCCCGAGAGCCGCACGCCTCGTTCTCCGATCACCGTCTCGTAGCCTTCGGGAAGGGCTTGAATAAAATCGTACGCCAGAGCCGCTCGCGCCGCCGCTACTACCCTTTCCTGCGGAACGTGTGGCTGCCCGTAGGCGATGTTGTTGCGCACCGTGTCGTTGAAGAGCACGGTCTCCTGGGTGACGATCCCGATCTGTGAACGCAACGATGCCAGCGTGACGTCGCGGATATCGCTCCCATCGATCAAAATGCGCCCGTCCGTGACGTCAAAGAAGCGCGGAATCAGGTGCACCAGCGTGCTCTTGCCCGCGCCGCTCGATCCCACCACCGCCAGCACCTCGCCCGCTTGCACCTCGAGATTGATTTCGCGCAGAATGTCCCGCGACCCTTCTCCGCTCTCATAGGCAAACGAAACCTGCTCAAACCGGATGCCCCGCGAGAATTTCGCCAGCGGCTTTGCACCCGCCTTCTCCCGCACCTCATCCTCAATATCCATGAAGCGGAAGATTTCCGACGATGCTCCTAGCGCTTGCTGGAAACTGTTATTGAAGATCGCGAACTTACGCACGGGATCGTACAACTTGAACACCGCCACGATGAACGCCAGGAACGTTCCCGCGGTGAAGACGTGTTTATTGATCTGGTCTCGGCCCAGCAGCAGGAGCAGGCCGATCGCAATCGCGCCAAATATATCCATGAGCGGAGAACTGATGGCAGACGCTGCTACCGAGCGCAGATTCGCGCGGAACAACCTCATCGCCGCGGTGCGGAACCGTGAGATCTCCCAATTCTCCATCCCAAACGCCTTCACGATCCGGTTGCCGGTGATGGTCTCATGCAGGATGTTCTGAATCTCGGCCAGCTTGTCTTGCCCCTTACGGGTCGTGGTGCGAACTTGCCGTCCGATTTTCCGCGACGAGTACAAAATCGCGGGCAAGAACAGCAGCAGCACCCACGCCAGCTTCCCTCCCAGCAGCACGACCACACCCGCCGTGAACAATAGCGTAAAGAACTGCTGCAGAAATTCCGCCAGCACGCTGGACATCGCAAACTGCACACGCTCAATGTCATTCACGATCGTCGAGAGCAAGGTGCCCGTCGCATGCTTCGTGAAGAATGCCGCGGACCTCCGCAGGATTGCGTTATACAAGCTGTCGCGCAGGTCCGTGATCATTCCGAGGCCCGCGTAGCTCACCAGGTAGGTTCCGCAGTAATCGAAGATTCCCTTCAGCACGGTGGCCACAACCAACGCAAATGCCACTACAGTCCATGGATTCTGGAAATGCGAAGGAACCAACTGCTGAAGATAGAGAACGCGCTCTGTACCCGGAATCTTGAACAACTGGAGGGTCTTACCCGGCGAGGCGGGATTCAGTACGCGATCAAAAATCGGTCCGATGAGCAGGACCCGGAAGGCATCGAGCAGTCCGACCACCGCCATGAGCGCAACGGAAGCGAGAAATTGCCACCAGTACGGCAGAACATAGCGCAAAAGACGAGTCAGTTGACCGTAGGCTGGTGCTGCTACATCTACACCAGTCGCGTCCGCCACTGTGGTGGTTGCCATGCGAGTAACGCTCAATTCTATACGGGCGCTGGGGTTTAGGCTCTAGGCTCCAGGTGGTCGCCGGTGAATGCCGGGCAGATTACCGAAAGCCTAGAGCCGAAAGCCTAACGCCCAGAGCCTACTTCGGACTATCCCGGTGCACCACTTTCACTTTGTACCCCGCCTTCCGCAGGCGCTTGCCAACATCTTCGGCGATCATCACCGAACGATGCTGTCCGCCGGTGCACCCAAAGCTGATCGTCAGATAGCTCTTTCCCTCGCGGACGTAGTGTGGCAACAGGTACACCAGCAAATCCGAAATGCGGCTGATGAACTCCTTCGTTTGCGGAAACGACCGGATGTACTTCGCCACCCGCGGATGCCGTCCGGTCAGCGGACGAAACTCCGGCACAAAGTGCGGATTCGGCAGAAAGCGTACATCGAACACCAGGTCGGCATCGTCCGGCACGCCATGCTTGTACCCGAAGCTCACGCACGAAACCAGGATCGTCTGATGCCCGCCGGCGTGCGCTTTGAAGCGATCCGTCAGGTGCGATCGCAGTTCGTGCACGTTGAACTTCGAGGTGTCGATCACCAGGTCGGCGATGGCGCGAATCGCCTTGAGGTGCCGCCGCTCCGCCGTCAGCGATGCCCGCACCGGCGTGTCGGTCCCCAGCGGATGCGGTCGCCTCGTCTCGCTGAACCGGCGCAGCAACACCGCGTCGCTCGCTTCCAGATAAATCACCCGTGTCGGAATCAGCCGCTTCACCGACTTCAAGATGGCGGGCAGCTTATCCAGTTGCGCGCCTTCGCGCACGTCCACCACCAGCGCTGTGCGTGGAATCTCCCCGGATTGCAATGCCAATTCGGCGAAGCGCGGAATCAATTCGACCGGGAGATTGTCGACGCAGTAGTAGCCGAGATCCTCAAACGCCTTGAGCGCGGAGGCCTTCCCCGAACCGCTCATGCCGGTGATGATCACCAACTCGGCGCCATCGCGATGGTCAGCTTTGCGGCGAACCAGTTTGCCGGCCGTCTGCGCGACTTTTTTGAGTTTGCTGCGAAGGGGCATTCCCGGCATCTTAGCATTTCGCCGGAGAAGAAGGTCTCGCTTCAACTGTTGTCGTCAGCTCAGTAACTTCCGCAATCCGACTTCTTACCTCTGCAATTTCCTACGCCACCGTCTGCACTTTCAAGTCCGCCAGAACCCGCTCCACCAAGCCGCACGCTCGCACGAACGCCGCAGGCAGCGCTTCGGCGACGCGCTCGGAAAGCCCCAGTTCCGTGCGCACGCACTCCGGTTCAATACCAACCAGGAAAACCCGCGCCGGCAATTCGTTCAGCAGGTGAGCCGCGGCCAGCAATTCTCCCGCATTTCCTTCGTGCGCAGTCGTGGACCTCGTTACCCCACAGCCCAGCAGCTCCGCCCCTTCCAGAACCGACACATCTCCGGCGTTTCTGCCGCCTGCATACGCATCCAGAATAATCAGCGCCTCGCGTCCCGCCAGATAGCCGAGCAATGCCAGCCCCTGCGTGCCTCCATCGACGCACTCCACGGCCTGCACGCCGGCATACAGCGCTTGCACTTCCCGCAGCAGCGCCGGCCCTACGCCGTCGTCCCCAAGCAGAACATTCCCCAAACCCAACACAAGCACCGGAGGCACAAATTGTTCTTTTCTGAACATGGCTTTCGTGGCAGTGGCCAGCAATCAGCACTCAGAAGCTATCTCATAAATGGTTTCGGGTAGGGCATGGCTT
Organism: Terriglobia bacterium; assembly: GCA_020073565.1. GTDB lineage: Bacteria > Acidobacteriota > Terriglobia > Terriglobales > Acidobacteriaceae > Acidiflorens. The sequence goes on along the minus strand of JAIQEY010000007.1, from coordinate 78,345 downwards.
CAGCCGTGCCGTTTTAGGCCCACAAGAAAGGGGGGCTTTAGCCCCTGAGAGGACACGCCGTTTACTCGTTCGGTTCATTATGAGATCGCTACTCAGCACTCAGCATTGAACACAGAGCCGACCTCTCTCGGCCGAAATCTCTGAATGCTGAGTGTTGGCTACTCCTCCTTGAAATCCCCCTTCTGATAAAACTTGTACCCGGAAATAATCGACGTGATCAGCCCGTTGCCGTACTGCGTGGAGTCATACAGGATGATGTACACGTGCAGAATCGCAAACACTACGAAGCCCCATGCAAACGTGTGGTGCCACATGCGCGTCTGGAACGATCCGCCCAGCAGCGGCAGCACCCAGCCGAACAGGCGATTCAGGAAGCCCCCCGGATTGCTTTCCGAATACATCGCCATCCCGGTGAAGATCTGGCACCACCCGAGAAGGATGACGAACAAGGTGTAGGCCACGCCGCCCAGCGAATTGTGGCCCAGGTGCACGTGCCCGCGTTCGAGCCGCAGATAATCCGTGGCTTGCCGGAACAAATCCTTCCACCACCCCGGTTTCCAGACATACGGGAAGCCCGACCGCGAATACGCGTTCCCCATCCAGAACCAGTAGATCCGCACCATGAAGCTGACCGTGAAAAGCATGGCTGCGAGAAAGTGAATCTGCCGAACGCGCCCCATCACAAAGTTGCGCACCGCCTCTCCGCTCGGAGCGAGCAGCGGATGCGAGATATACAGCCCGGTCAGAAACAGCACAATCAGGCACGTAGCATTCACCCAGTGAGTAATTCGCACCGGCAACTGCCACACATACTGCCGGCGAAAATAGTTCTCCTGGTGCAGCGCCATCTCACGTGGATCAAACTCGTGAACGGAACTCGCCATAGGTTCCTCCTGACTGCGAAACCGTTAACCACAAAGGCCACGAAGGTACACGAAGGAAACACCTGAGATAAAACCTTCGTGATACTTCGTGTCCTTGGTGGTTCAGGGCTTTGTGGGCAGCATCGCGAAACTGACCCACTACCCCTGACTACCGCACCGTGATCTCCGCCAACTTTTCTCCATTGGGCCCAAACACATGCGAGGCGCAAGCCAGGCACGGATCGAAGGAATGAATCGTCCGGAGGATTTCAAGCGGCCGCTTCGGGTCTGCCATCGGCGTATTCAGCAGTGCCGACTCGTAGGCCCCATGCTGCCCCTTGCTGTCCTTCGGCGACGCGTTCCACGTGGAAGGCACGACGATCTGATAGTTTTCGATCTTCGTGTCCTTGATGTGAATCCAGTGGGCCAGCGCGCCGCGCGGCGCCTCGGTAAAACCGTAGCCCTTGGCTTCCGACGGCCAACTGGAAGGCTCCCAGCGCGACGTATCGGCCGTCGCCGAGTCTCCTGCCTTCAGATTGGCGATCAGGTGCTCGTACTCGGCCATCAGCCAGTGCACGCACAGCTTGGTCTCAAGTCCACGTGCCGCGGTTCGGCCCAAAGTTGAGAACAACGCCGTTGCCGGAACTTTCAGCGCGCCCAGCGCCTCAGTCACCACTTCTTTGTAGTCTGGCATGCCGCTGGCGAAACCGATCAGCATGCGCGACAACGGTCCAACCTCGACCGCATTGCCTTTCCAGCGCGGCGACTTCAGCCACGAATACTTTGCGTTCTCATCCAGTTGCTTATAGGGAGGCTTCGGCCCACTGTACTTGGGAACCGTCACGCCGTCCCAGGGATGCAGCGCACCCTTGCCCTCGGGATACTCATACCAGGAGTGTGCGATTTCTTCCTGCACCTGACCCGCGTCGGTCAAATCCACAGGCAGCACCTCGCTCAGGTTCTTGTTCAGGATGACCCCGCGCGGCATGCGGAACTGGCTCACGTCGCCAATGCCATTCTGCGGAATATCGCCGTAGGCCATGTAGTTTCCGAGCCCGCCGCCGATCGCCGCCCAGTCCGTATAGAACGACGCCACCGCCAGCAGGTCGGGAATGTACATGTTGTCGACCACCTGAATCGCGTCCTGGATCAGCCCCTTCACATAGTTCAGCCGCTCCATATTGATGGCGTTGTCGCCCTGCATCGAGATCGCCGACGCCATCCCGCCCACCAGATAGTTCGGGTGCGGGTTCTTTCCGCCGAAGATGGTGTGGATCTTGATAATCTCCTTCTGCCACTTCAGCGCTTCCAGATAGTGTGCGACCGCCATCAGGTTCGCTTCCGGCGGCAACTTGTACGCGGGATGCCCCCAATAAGCGTTCTGGAAAATCCCCAACTGCCCCGAGTCCACAAACTTCTTCAGCGTGCCGGCGAGGTCCTTGAAATACCCAGTGCTGGCGATCGGCCACGAGGGCGAAACCTTTTGGGCGAGCGCAGAGGTTGCCGCCGGGTCCGCCTTCAGGGCCGAGACAATGTCCACCCAGTCGAGCGCGTGCAGATGGTAGAAGTGGATCACGTGGTCCTGCACGTATTGCGTCAGGAACATGATGTTGCGAATGATTTCCGCGTTTTGCGGCACTTTGACGTTCAGCGCATTCTCCACCGCCCGCACCGAAGCCAGCGCGTGCACGGTGGTGCACACGCCGCAGATGCGTTCGCAGAACGCCCATGCGTCGCGCGGATCGCGGCCTTTCAGGATCACTTCCAGGCCGCGCCACATCGTTCCGGAAGACATAGCGTCTTTAATGACGCCGCGATCGTCGAGCATCGCTTCCACCCGCAGGTGGCCCTCGATGCGAGTGACAGGATCAACTACGACTCGAGTCGCCATGTCTCACCTTCCTTCCTTTTTCGGAGCTTCGTCTTTCTTTTGCGCCGCTCGCCGCACCACCGAGGAAATAAAGTGCGCCCCAACGCCGATCGCCGCCGCTCCCGCAACGACCGCGCCGACTTCGTCCGGTGTAGACTCAATGCCCGGCACCGGAATTGACGTCAGCCGCTCGTAGAACGGACCGTTGTCCCAGAAGTTGTCTTCGCTGCAGCCGATGCACCCGTGTCCTGAGCCGATCGGATACGACACGCCGTTGTTCCACTTGAACGTCGAACAGGAGTTGTAGGTGGTCGGTCCACGGCACCCCATCTTGTACAGGCACCAGCCCTTCCTCGCTCCGTCGTCGTCCCAGGTCTCAACAAATTGCCCCGCATCGAAATACGGCCGCCGGTAGCACTTGTCGTGGATGCGCTGCCCGTAAAACATTTTCGGACGCCCGTAGCGATCCAGATCCGGCAGTGCGCCGAAGGTGAGAATGTAGGTGAGGACGCCGGTCATCACTTCCGCAATCGGCGGACAGCCCGGCACATTCACAATCGCCTTGTGCGAAATCAATTTACGGACTGGTTTCGCGCCGGTCGGATTCGGCTTGGCTGCCTGCACGCATCCGTTCGACGCGCACGAGCCCCAGGCAATCACCGCCTTCGCGTTCTCGGCCGTCTCTTCCAGGATGCTCAGGAAGGTCTCTCCCCCTACCGTGCAGTACACACCGCCATCCGCCGTCGGAGCGTTGCCTTCCACCGCCAGCACATACTGGCCGGCATAATCCTTCATGATGCGTTTGCGGATCTCTTCCACCTGGAAGCCCGCCGCGGCCTGCAGGGTGTCATCGTAGTCGAGCGAGATCATGTTCAGCACGATGTCCTGCGCAATCGGGTGCGATGACCGGATGAACGACTCGCTGCAGCAGGTGCACTCCAGGCCATGCAGCCAAATCACCGGCAGACGAGGCTTAGTCTCCAGTGCCTCAACAATTTGCGGAACAACCGTTGCCTCCAGTCCCAGGGCCGCCGCCATCATGGTGCAAAATTTCACAAACCGGCGGCGATCAATTCCATGCTCTCGCAGAACATCGTAGGTAGTGGTTTTGCGCAGGAGACTTTCCATAGAGTGCCTCGATCGGATCTGGGATCTTTCTCGTGACCGATGACCGGCATGTTAGTCCATCTACACGTAGGATCAGTGACATCAATCACTGATCGCTGTGAGCGGGTAGCAGGATGTCCACACGCTGCACAGAAGTCACCTGGAAAAAGCGAAGGGCACGACTTCCAGTCGTGCCGCTAAACCGTTGAAAATGTGTTTGCGCTTCGCCACTTGTAGTGAGCTTCTTACGCCCTAGACAGAAGTGCTTGCCTGCCGCGTTTGCATTTTTCCGATCTTCAGCCACAATACAAGCTACGGGGTAGTCTCCTTTGAACAAGCGCCAACACGGTTCTTCCTCGACGCTTCTCCGAGCCATCCACCAGCTCGGCCCATCACGGGTTCTTAATGTTGCAATCGGCGCGCTCTGCCTTGCCGTCGTGATCCCGCAGGCCCCGGCCCAGTCTTCGTCCGAAGCCCCCGACAGTATTCGCGGCACGGTGGTGAACAGCATGACTCATGAGCCGATCCCACGCGCCTTGGTCATTTCTCCCGACGAGCGCTTCGCGACCATGACGGATGGCCAGGGCCGCTTCGAGTTCACAGCCCCACAAGCCCATGAGAGTGCAGACCCCGGCGCTGGCGCCCCTGTCAGTGGAGTCCAACTCCGTGGGACCAACCTCCCCGACTCACTCTCCGCGCGCAAGCCCGGCTTCCTCGAATATGACAACTCGGCGGTAGCTCTGGCCCTGGCACAGAAGGCAAAGGAATTGACGTTGTCGCTCGTACCGGAAGCCATCATCGCCGGCCAGGTGTCGCTGCCCACTGCCGAAGCTCCCGACAGCATTCAGGTGCAGGTTTACCGCCGCCAGGTCCACGATGGCCGCGCCCACTGGATTCCGGCGGGAACCGCGATCTCCAGGTCCACCGGCGAGTTCCGCTTTGCTGAACTTCCCGCCGGCACCTACAAGCTGCTGACCCGCGAGTTACTCGATCGCGATCCCGTGACCTTCGATCCGCGCGGCCAACTCTACGGATACCCGCCCATCTATTATCAGGACGCCGCCGACTTCGACTCCGCCACCACGATCGAGTTATCCGCCGGTGAAACTGCTCAGGCGGACCTTTCCCTCGTCAAGCAGCCCTACTACAACGTCAAGATCCCTATCGAGAATGTGCCGCCCGGTGTGGCACTGAACGTGAATGTTTACCGCCAGGGCCGTAACGGTCCCGGGTACTCACTCGCATACAACCCTGGCACGCACGCTATTGACGGGATGTTACCGAACGGCATCTACACCGTCGAAGCAGCCGGCTTCGGACAGACCACATCCTCAGGCCTGATGACCCTCAACATCAAAGGTGACGCCGTCGAACGGCAGCATATGACGCTCGTGTCCGGCGGTTCCATCGCAATTAATGTGAAAGAAGATTTCACCGGCAAGGAATCCGAGGGTACGATCGCCACCTTCAACAATGGCAAGCGCACCTTCAATCTCCACGGGCCCCGGCGCTACCTGAACGTCAGCCTCGAATCGGTGGACGACTTCGGCGCAGGCAGAAATGGGTTTCTGCGTCCACCCGCGGGGCCGGAGGATGACCAGCTTGTGATCGAAAACGCTCAGCCGGGCCGCTATTGGGTGCGCATCCAGACGTCCCGGGGCTATGCCGCCTCCGTCCGTTCCGGCACTACCGATCTGCAGCATGAGCCGTTGGTAGTGGGCGTCGGAGGCGCTGCGTCTCCGATCGAAATCACCATGCGCGACGATTTCGCCACGATCGATGGCAGTGTCGAAGGCATCGTCCCGCCCCCAAGTCCTTCGGCCGCACAACAACCCGAACTCGAAAATGGCGCCGCGGTCTCCCCCGCTGAACCGGCGCCGGCTCACGTCTACTGCATTCCGCTGCCCGATAGCAGCGGCGACGTAGCCGAGATTCGCGTCGCTCCCGATGGGGGTTTCTCAACGCAGACTCTGCCCCCCGGAACCTACCGCCTGCTGGCTTTTGACCGCGCTCAACCCCAACTCGAGTACCGAAATCCCGAAGCGATGAACGCCTACGACAATATGGGCCCATCGGTCCGAGTGGCCGGTGGACAGACGGAACACGTGACCTTGCACCTCATCTTAGCGAGCGAGCCGTAAGTGACGATGATCAACACCGATTCAACAGCCAGCAACGAGCGGCACACACTCTCCCGCATTGTTCTCGGTCTTTCTCTGCTCTTACTGCGCGGGCCCGCAATCTGGGCGCAAACCCCAAAGGTCGAACCGCTCCCCACCGGCCCGTACCGAATCGCTGGAACGGTGGTGAACGCCAAAGGCGGCTCCCCGCTCGCCCGAGTCCGCGTCCAGATCACAGACACTAGGAATCCTCAGCGCCAGCGATCGCTTGTCACCTCCGACGACGGCCGCTTCGAATTCCGAGTCATCGCCGGAAAGTTCGCCATACAGGGAGCAAAACGCGGATACATCACGTCTGCCTATAACCGGCACGAACAATTCTCGACCGCGATTGTCACCGGCGCCAACCTCGACACCGAGCACCTCGTCCTGCGACTGCCTCCCGTCGCCGTGCTCTCTGGGAAAATCCTCGACGAGACCGGCGAACCCGTGCGCGAGGCATCGGTGCGAATCTACCGCGAAGATCGCAGCGCTGGCGTGAGCCGCATCATCCCCGTCAGTAATGTGACGACCGACGATCAAGGCGACTACGAAGCGACTCCGCTGGATGAGGGAACCTACTTCGTCTCGGTGCGCGCGACTCCCTGGTATGCAGTACATCCGCTAACCGGCCGCGACCCCTCGTCGGTTGACAGCTCGCTTGATGTCGCTTACCCCATCACCTACTACGGCGATACCGCCGAGGCGGACGAGGCCACCCCGATTCCCCTGCGCGGAGGCGATCATCTCGAAGCAGACATTCGTCTTACTCCGGTTGCCTCTCTGCATCTGACCTTTCATATCGCCGAAAAGACCGATAGTGGAGCTCAGGCACCCATGCTCCAGGTACCTACCTTCGACGGCATGGAGCAGATCCAGGCCCAAAACTTCCAGATGATCTCGCCCGGTATCTATGAGGTGAGCGGAATCGCCACCGGCAAATATTTTGTCCGCATGCCCGATTCGTCCGGCCAGTTCAAAGAGCCGGCTGAGATGGACCTCTCCAACGGCGTGGAACTCGATTCCAGCACCGCCCGCTCCGCAAGCAAGATCAAAGCAGTTGTGCACGTGCGGGGCGCAGCCAACCTTCCAGAAGAACTCCATGTGTCGCTCCGCAACAGCAAAGGCAGGTTCGTCGCCTGGGAAGCGGTGGACCCCAAAGGCGAAGCCGAATTCCAGGACGTCACGCCCGATGCGTACGCAGTGCTGGCGGGCACGCCCACCAAGTCGTATTCGGTGGTTGGGATCGCTTCCGGTGACAGTGCATCTCACGGACACACGCTGACCGTTCCCGAGGGCGCATCCCTCACCGTCTCACTCACGCTGGTCGAAGGCAAAGCCAACGTCGAAGGACTAGCCAAGCGCGGAGACAAACCAGCCTCCGGCGCGATGATTGTTCTCGTACCCAAGGATCCCGAAGCCAATCAGGAACTGTTCCGCCGCGACCAGAGCGATCTGGACGGCACCTTCACCCTGCACGGCGTGGTCCCCGGCTCCTACACCCTGATCGCAATCGATGACGGATGGGACCTCGATTGGGCCAAGCCCGCCGCTCTAGCCCCCTACCTCAAGCACGGCCAACCCATCAAAGTGGAAGACCAGACCCGAGGCGCACTCAAAGTCGCCGACGCGGTAGAGGTTCAGAAGAAGTAGGGAACCCTCCTTCGTTCTTTCTTTTCCTGTCCATTTAATCCGGGTGTATTAACCAGTTAGTACGGTGGGTACCCCCCTCCCCCTGGTCTTTTGGAATCATAGAGTTAGGTGTTGAAAACACTCCAAAATCTAGATTCCAGGTGACTTATACGTAAAATATTCCGGAATAAGGACTTATGTTGTCAAAGAACGCCTGAAAAGCATTGGGGCAACGCCGGGTGAGACCGTCCTCTAGACGGGCACACAAAAGCGCTGCCCCATTCAGTCTGGAGTGTCGCACGGGTGGAAGTCGGAGTCGGTGATGGGGAGCACGGATGTAAGTGACGGGGGTGGCCCGCGTCTCGCGGTTTTCGAGACGCGGGGCCTTTCGTCGCGATCACCTAACTTTTTTCATCACGATTGAACTGTAAGCGCGTCACCGCGCTAAGAACAAGGCTCCGCCTACCCTGGCTGACATGCCGTGGAATCTGAAGCGCTACTATGGGGCAGGCGACCTTCATTTCATCACTTGCAGTTGCTATCGCCGACGGCAGATGCTCGGCACGGAGCAGACCGCGATTTGTTTCTGACAGTTCTCGAACAGGTGCGCCGCCGGTATCAGTTCGTGGTGGTGGGCTACGTCGTCATGCCCGAGCACACTCATCTGCTGATCAGCGAACCGCAGGAAATGACTCCTTCGACGATCATGCAAGCTCTGAAACTCGGCTTTGCGCGCCGTGTGATCGCGGAAGGAAAGCGAGGGAAACTGGCTGGAACCAGCCGCTCCGATTCTGCCCCACCGCGCGTGTGGGAGAAACGCTTCTACGACTTCAATGTCTGGACGTCACACAAGCGCGTCGAGAAGCTGCGCTACATGCATCGCAACCCAGTAAAGCGTGGGTTGGTAGCATCCCCTGAACTCTGGCGGTGGAGCAGCTTTCGTGCTTACGCCTTCGGGGAGGTTGGCCCCGTCAGAGTGAATGAGTGGCAGGTCCTGAAAATGAAGACTCGACCGCCGGCCGCTTGAACCTGAGTTGGCCTCGATGGCACTGTCCGGCAGCCCACTTCTCGAAAAGCGCGAGAAGTGGGCCACCCCCCCATCGTGTGCTTCGGGGTGCTGGCGCTACGTGGCCCAGCTGAAACCGTTCTTCGCGAGCGGCAGCTTGCGGATCCTTTTTCCGGTGGCGGCGAAGATCGCGTTGCACACGGCGGGCAGGATTGGCGGCAGCGCGGGTTCGCCTAGGCCGGTGGGCGAGAACTCCGTCTTGCGGAAATGTACTTCAATTTCTGGCGGAGCTTGCGAGATCCGCACGGGCGGGTAGTCGTCGAAGTTGCTTTGCTGCACACGGCCGTGGTCGATGGTGATTTCGTATCCCATCAGATGGCTCAGACCGTCGATCACAGCACCCTGCGTCTGATTCAGCGCGTTGCTTGGGTTGATGATCTGACTGCCAATGTCCACTGCAACCCAAACCTTGTTGACCTTCAGCTGATTCTTTTCGTCCACGCGCACGTCCACCACTTCGGCAAAGTATCCGAGATGGCTGAAGTGGAAGGCCACTCCCATCCCGGTACCCTTGGCAGGCTTGTGCGCAGCCCAGCCGGACTTGTCGCGCACCAGTTCGAGTACTCCACGCATGCGCTGAGCATTGAATAGATTGGCTGGAGGCGCTGCCTGGTTGCTCGCCGAGAAGGGCAGCGGCGCGCTTTCGAGCAGAGCAAGACGGAATTGCAGCGGGTCCTTGCCGGCAGCGTGCGCCAGTTCGTCGAGGAACGATTGCATGGCAAACGCGATCCCGTTGCTGCCCGGGGCACGCAGCGCGCCCGTCGGAACGCCCAACGGCATCACCGACGTGTGCAGCGCGTAATTTGGGATGAAGCGGGCGGGAAATTCATCTTCGCCGATTCCGGCGGCGGGAGCAAAGCGCTCGCCTTCACCGAAAGTCACGAAGTGGTTGCGCCACGCTACCAGCTTTCCAGCTGCATCGACGCCGCCTTTCAGGAAATGGAATCCGGCGGGACGATAGAAGTCGTGGCGCATGTCGTCTTCGCGCGTCCAAAGCAGCTTCACCGGGACGCCGACGACCTTGGCAATCCAGGCGGCTTCTACCATGTAATCGTCGTTGAGGCGGCGGCCGAATCCTCCGCCGAGGCGCGGCAGGTGAATCGTGATGTCACCGGCGGGGATGCCGAGTGCTTTCGAAACCATCGGCAAACCTCGCTGCGGAGTTTGCGACGGAGCCCACATCTCAAGCTTGCCTTCTTTGTAGCGCGCCGTGCAGTTTTGCGGCTCCATGGGCGCGTGCGCGAGGAACGGGTAGAAGTACGAGGCTTCCACCACCTTGTCCGCAACCTTGAGCGCGGTCTCTACGTCGCCATCTTTCCGCAGCGTGCGCGCGGGCACCCGCTTCGATAATTCCTCGGCCTGGCTTGCGAACCCTGCGCTGCTTTGCGCAGCCGTCGGTCCTTCGTTCCACTTGACTTCAAGTTTCTCGCGCGCGGTGCGGGCGGCCCACCAGTTGTCGGCGACAATGGCCACGCCGCTGCTCAGGCTCATCGGATCGCCGTCGCCTGCAACTATGAAGGCATGGCGCACTCCGGGCAGGGCCTTGATGGCGTCGAGATTCGCGCTGACCGCTTTGCCGCCGAACACGGGACATTTCTCAAACACCGCCCACAGCATATCCGGGAGGGTGAAATCAATTCCGAAAATCGGCTTGCCGGTCACGATCGCGTGGTTGTCTACACCCGGGATCGGTTGACCGATGATTTTGTAGTCCTTCGGATCCTTCAACCGAATCGCTTTCAAATCGGGCGGAGTCAGGCTGGCAGCCTTAGCCGCCAGTTCTCCGTATCCGACGGAACGCTTGGCGTTGTGGACGCGGCCGGACGACGTTGTGCATTCCGGCTCGGCTACGTTCCAGGATTGCGCTGCCGCTGCGACCAGCATCTGCCGCATCGCGGCTCCCACGCGCCGCAACGAATCCCAATGCAACGGAGTCGCCCGGCTGCCGCCGGCAAACTGCGTGCCATACTTCGACTCATCCACATCGGCCTGCTCGATCTTCACATCCTTCCAGTCCACATCGAGTTCTTCGGCGATCAGCATGGGGAGCATCGTCTTCACTCCCTGACCGACCTCGGGGTTCTTCGCCATGATGGTAACGGTTCCATCTGCTGCGATCCGCACGAAGGCGCTGGGTGCGAGCGGCGGAGCGGGAGATGGCCCTTGTCCTGGCAGCAGCGGGTCGAGGTACAGACTGAGCACCATGCCGCCACCGGCCATGGCGGTCACGCGAAGAAATGAGCGACGATCAATCATGTGACGATCCGCCCCACGACGATCCATCCGAACAGATCCGAGAACAGTTGGCATGGCGCCTCCTTGATTTCAGGCCCCTAAACGATTTTGGGAAGTCGCGGGTGCGGCCGCCGGTTTTGCTTTCCCGGCAGACATGGCCGCTGCCCGGTGAATCGCCTCACGAATGCGAAGGTAGGTTCCACAGCGGCACAGGTTGCCTTCCATCGCTTCATCAATCTGGGCGTTGGTGGGTCGGGGAGTCTTCGCCAGCAGCGCCGCCGCCGACATGATCTGTCCGGCCTGGCAGTAGCCGCACTGCGGCACGTCAACCTCCTGCCACGCCAATTGCGCGGGGTGGGAGCCATCCGATGAGAGGCCCTCGATGGTCGTAATCTTCTTGCCAACGACGCTGGAAACATCGGTCACACAGGAGCGCGTGGCTTCGCCGTCAATGTGCACCGTACAAGCGCCGCACAGGGCCATGCCGCATCCGTACTTCGTGCCGCGCAGGTTCAGAACATCGCGGATCACCCACAACAGAGGCATGTTGGCGGGCACATCCACGCGGGTGGGGCGCCCGTTAAGCACAAATTCGAAGGGCATGGTGTCAGCTCCGCTGAGAAATTTGGCCCGGGGAACGATCGCTTTACGTTGCGGCCGCGCTGTGCGGACCACGACCTGAAGAAGAATCGAGAATTGAGAGGCTGCGCGTACTTACCGACAGCAGGCAAACCTTCCCCACGACTATCCGGTCATTATAAGGAACCCGGGCCGCGATGGAGAGAAAAACACAGTAGTCGCTTGTACAGGACCGGTGCGCGATTGGACGCTTTGCGTGCCGCATTTTACCGGCGAGATGGTGGGCGCTATAGGATTCGAACCTATGACTTCCACCGTGTGAAGATGGCACTCTACCGCTGAGTTAAGCGCCCACTGTGTGCGGTTTGGCAATTGTAACAAATCGTGTCCGTCCTTTCGGCATCCTCTCCGCCCCTTGACCGCCTCCGCCGCTCCGGATAGCCTTTTTGCAGCCTCTCCTATGGCCCCTCACGGCATACCCGGCGCTCGTCCCGTAAGCAATTCACAGGAAAGCACTTCTGCGTCCGCATCTGCCCCGGAGGGCGCGCAACTTTCTCCCTCCAATGGGGTTTCTACAGACGTGAGCAGTGTAGCCATCGACCGGGGACTGCTTTCCTTTGCGGGGTCGCCGTCTGCGCCCGCCACTATGGCGAATTCTGCTGAGGCTGTCTCTGACGCCGATGTGATGCTGCGGGTTAAGACGGGCGACGAGTCGGCCTTCGCCTATCTGGTGCAGAAATACCGGCGCCCCATGGTGGGCTTCCTGTATCGAATGTGCCACAACCCGGCGGCGGCCGAGGAACTGGCGCAGGAAGTGTTTCTGCGCGTGTACCGCTCGCGCTCGAATTATGAAGCGAGCGCGAAATTCAGCACGTGGCTCTATCGCATCGCGACTAACCTTGCGGTCAACCACGCGCGTGATACACGCCACGAGCGGCCGGAAGTTACGGTGCGTCTGGATGAGCCCGATCGGGAAACCGGCACTACCCCCGACTTGGCCGACGAGACGCTCACGGTGGAAGAACAAATACTCAAGCGGGAGCGGCTCGCCGCCATCCGCAGCAAGGTGAACGCCCTGCCGGAACGCCAGCGCATGGCCGTCATTATGCACAAGTATCAGCAGATGGATTATCGTCAGATTGCCGACGTGCTCAAGCTGAGCGAGTCGGCTACCAAGTCGTTGCTGTTTCGTGCCTATGAAACGTTGCGCGAGCAGCTCAAGGAATTTGTGGCGAAGTCAGGGGAAGTAAGATGAATTGCACTGAAATTCGCGAACTGTTGCCGGACCTGGCCGCTGGCATCAGTGCGGGTACGCCGGAGGTCGAGAAGCACATCGCCTCCTGCGCCACCTGTGCGGCCAAGCTGCAGGGTTTTTATCAAACCATGGCGCTCCTGGACGAGTGGAAGGCCCCCGAGCCCTCGCCGTATTTCGACACGCGGCTCGAGGCCCGCTTCCGCGAAGAGAGGGCGCGCCCAGCTGCCGGGTGGCTGCACTGGCTGCGCCGTCCGGCATGGGCGCTGTCGCTGGCCGCCGCGGTGTTGGTGGCGGGCGCGATCGTGGTTGGCACCAGGTCGTATACTGCGTCGTACCTAACTCAGGCCGAGGCGATCAACACCAAGCCTCCTGAGCTTTCCGTTCCGGTTCTGCCTGGGTCCGCGGTGGGCGATCTGCAGGCGCTCGAGAGAAACAACGAGTTGTATGCGGACTTCGACATGCTCGACGAATTGCAGGTGCAGGACGACGTGACGGCAAATCCGTAGTCAGGAATCAGCCATGGGCCCGGGAAAACTCGCATGCGTGCTGGCAGGGGCGCTGGTGCTCGCACTGGCGTGCGCCCAGGCCCAGGTGCCGACCTGGCGTGCCCGGCAGCAGATGCGACAGGAAAGACGCCAAGAGCGGGCACAACAGCAGGAACGCCAAAAACAGCAGGGAGCTCGCGCCCGGCAGGGCACCGCCGAACATGGTGCGCCAAACCAGCCCGGCCATGCCGGAGACTGGCTGCGCCGCTACAAAGATTTGCCTCCGGACCAGCAGCGCCGCTCGCTCGAAAGCGATCCACAGTTCAAGAAGCTTTCTCCGCCGCGTCAGGCGCAGTTGCTGCGGCGGCTGCAGCGTTTCTCCAGCCTGCCCCCGCAACGGCAGCAGCAGATCCTCAGGCGCATGGAGACCTGGGAGCACCTGACGGCCGGCCAGAAGCAAGAGGCGCGAGCTATCTTTCAGCAGTTCCGGCAGTTGCCGCCCGACCGCCGCCAAGCCGTCAAAAGGGCGATTGACGGCATGCGTAACTTGACGCCCGAACAGCGCGAGCACCGCATCAACTCACCCCAGCTCAATAGCGAGTTCTCACAGCAGGAGCGCAGCCTGCTCCGCGGCGCCTCCCGGCTTCCACTCGCCCCGGATGACGGCCTGCAACCCGAAGGTCCGGAAGAGTAGGCCGCTTCCACGTTCAAGCCTCCGAAATCACTCTCAAGCGGAACGCCCACTATCCCGGAAGCCTTCAAAATATTCTTGTCCTCCCCGTAACCTTTTGCCCGCATCCCACGATCAACTAAGCAGAAATGGCCTCTCACGGAGAATGGTTTGAAGGTCCTTGAGAACGGAGTCGACGAGCAGGTCCTGGTGGCGGCAGCGCAGCTCGACCCGTCCCGCTTTGCCGAACTGTATGAAAGCAACTTCAACCGCGTGTACGCGTACGTTTCGCGGCGTGTTGCACACCGCCACGATGCTGAAGATCTGACCGCGGAAGTTTTTCACCAGGCGCTGCGCGATCTGGCGCGCTTCGAGTGGCGCGGCCTTCCGTTCGCAGCGTGGCTGATGGGGATCGCCGCTCACCTGCTGGCCGATCGCTGGCGGCACTCCGCGAAGCATCCAGAAGACCCCGCGAACGATCTGGAGCGAGGGGACGCGGCGGGTGACACCATCGAAGCCACGATGGTCGACCCGAAGAGTATCGGCGTCCGGATTACTGACCCGAAGATTGAGGAGCGCGCCATGCTTTACCAGTTAGTTGGCGAGCTTCCGCAGGACCAGCGCCTGGTGATCGTGCGGCGCTTTGTCGATCAGAAGAGCGTGCGCGAGATTGCCCTGGAACTTGGCCGCAGTGAAGGAGCGATCAAGCAGTTGCAGTTCCGCGCGCTACAGAACTTGAGAATGAGAATTGGGAGTCGCCATGATGAATGCGTCCATAGTCGATCAACTCGATGAAAATATCGCAACCCTTCTTGCCCACGCAGACTCTGAGCCGCCGAGTTCCGATCCGGCTCTCCGCGAACTGTTGGCGGTTGCAGCGGATCTGCGCACGCTTCCGGACCCGGATTTCAAGGCATGTCTGAAGGCCGATCTGATGGAGCAAGGGGCGAGCGCCGCTGCGCGTGCAGATTCCAGGCTGATTGCGCGCACGATCGTCACCTCAACAAAGAGAGCGAGCGCCGGGTCGTCCGACGAAATACTTCCCACGCTTTTCGGCGCAGGTTACGGTGTCTATCCAATACACCGCAGGAGTTTCGTAGCTTCGGCCCTGGCTCACACGGCGGCCTTGGCCCTGCTCGTGACGGTGGGCATTTTCGCGGCACGGAGCGAAAACGAAGTTCCCAGAGTTTCGTCTTCAGTTGTAACCGACATCAGCCCCTACCTTCTTCCACCCGCGCCCGATCGAGCGGGAGGCGGTGGGGGAGGCGGCGATCGGGACGACCTGCAAGCGTCTCAAGGCAACCCGCCGCGTTTCGCGAGAGAGCAGATCACGCCGCCCGCAATCGTGGTCCGCAACGAGCATCCGAGACTGACGGCCGATCCGACGGTCGTCGGCCCGCCCAGTCTGTCGTTCCCGCAGAACGGACCGATCGGAGATCCGCTCGCTGGCATCGTCGGACCTCCGTCGAACGGAACCGGCAGTGGCGGCGGCATTGGCCGTGGATTGGAGGGCGGAGTCGGCCCGGGCAGGGGCCCAGGTGTGGGTCCCGGGAGCGGAGGCGGCATTGGCGGCGATGTGTACCGGGTCGGTGGAAGCGTGAGCGCACCTCGCGCTATTTACGATCCCGAGCCTGAATACTCCGAAGAAGCGCGGAAGGCGAAGTACCAGGGCGTCGTCGTTCTGCAAGTCATCATCGGAGTTGACGGCCTGCCTTGTGATATCCGCGTCGCGCGCACACTTGGCATGGGCCTCGACCAGAAGGCTATCGACGCCGTCCGCCAGTGGCGCTTCGAGCCTGCCGTCAAAGATCGGCGGCCGGTCGCTACCGTGGTGAATATCGAAGTGAACTTCCGGCTGTACTAGCGCCGGGCTGCACGATGGGCGGCTGCGCTAAAGCGCGATCACATGTTCAACAACTCAGTGGCGCGAGTAAAGAGGTTGTGATCGGCAGACTGACCGCAGGGGCTAAAGCCCCGACTGAAAATAAGCCTGAATCGCAGTGCTAAAGCACTGCGCCACCCAAAATCAAGCGCAACATCGAGCTTTTCCGCGGTCTGTCCATCGTGCGCCAAGGAAAACGTCCATGCCACCGTTTCGCGCGACGGCATGGAGGATTTGCAGTGGAAGCCGGGGTCTCGATGCAAACTTGTCGCAAGCCACGGACCCCTGGAACCCGTCCGAGCCACGCGTAGCCGAGGGGGCAAGCTGTGACTTCGAACCAGGTTGGCTTCCACTCGCATGGACGATAAACCTGCCCAACCCTCTTTCCCCAACCAAAAAAGAGCGTGTTCGGTTTTCGTAACACGGAGGAGCGAACGCCCTCGATCTACTGGCGTAACAGGTTCTTGGCAATAAACAAAACATTCGCCGGGCGTTCTGCCAGCCGGCGCATCAGGTAGGGATACCACTCGGTCCCGAACGGAATGTATACCCGCATCCTCCAGCCGTCTTTGACCAGGCCCTGCTGCAGGTCGCGGCGAATGCCGTGTAACATTTGGAATTCAAAGGCGTTGCGAGGAATGTTCTCACGGATGGCATAGGCCTTCGCCTGCTTGATGATGGCCTCGTCGTGGGTCGCCAGTCCGTGATAGATCCCGCTCTTCATCAGGATCTTCATCAGCTTCACGTAGTTCCCATCCACCTCTGATTTTTTCTGGAAGGCAATCTCCTCGGGCTCCTTGTACGCGCCTTTGCAGAGGCGGATGCGGATGCCCTCGGCCAGGAGCTTTTCGATGTCGGCTTCGGCCCGTCTCATATACGACTGAATGACTGCCCCGACGCATCCAGTGTTTTCCGGAACGCGGTGCAGTTCGTGCACAAAGTCGAGGGTGCGCTGTGTGTAGGGCGAACCTTCCATATCCACCCGCACAAAATTCTTCGGTGACATGCTGGCCGCCTTGGCTACCAGGCCGCGGACGATCTCGTAGGCTATGTTCTCGTCCACGTCGATCCCCATGTGGGTGAGTTTGAGGCTGATGTTGGCGTTCAACTTGTCGGCGGCGATTTCGTCGAGCAGGCTGTGATAGAGCGCGGCGCTGGCCCGCGCCTCCTCGGCGTTGGTGACGTTCTCGCCCAGGTTGTCGATGGAAACGCCTGCACCAAACTGGTTGACGGCGGCGGCGGCGCGAACCGCGTCCGCAACCTGGGTACCGGCTACGAAACGGGCGGAGGTGCGCTGGCCGATACGGGAGCGCTCGGCGAAACCGCGCAGCCAACGGCTTTCTGAGAGCGCGATAAACGCGGCCCTCAGCATGCTGCACCTGATTGTGGCGGGTTCCAACTGCCAGAGACGTTCGTTGGCATTACAGTATTTTTTATCATACGGGAGACAAAATCGGCGTGATCGGGATCACCCGTTGCCAACGGCGTGGTTTTGCAGTCTTGGGCCGGTTTCACGATAGAACGTTAAAGAACCAATAAACCACGAAGGTCACGAAGGATCACGAAGGCTTTGATCCCAGTGTTTTCCTTCGTGTGAATTTGTGTCCTTAGTGGTTAAGCTTCACGTATTGGCCCCACTACGGGTTTTGTCCCCGACCAGCGGGGAAGTCCCCTTCGCTCGTGTAGAATAACTTTTTGTCTATGGACCTCTCCGCAATCCAGCAAGCCCTGCGCGAGCGCAACATCGACGCCTGGCTGTTTTACGACCACCATCATCGCGATCCCATTGGCTATCGCCTGCTGGGCCTGCCGGATGGGCTGATGGTCACGCGCCGCTGGTACTACCTGATCCCGGGCAAAGGCGAGCCGGTCAAACTGGTCCACAAAATTGAAGCCGGACACCTCGACACTCTGCCCGGCACGAAACGCCAGTATGCCGGATGGCAGGACCTGTTCGACGGCCTGAAAGGGCTGCTGGCTGCGCATCGGACGATTGCCATGCAGTACTCGCCGAATAACGCTGTGTTCACCGTCTCACTGGTGGATGCCGGAACCGCGGACATGATTCGCGGGCTGGGCAAGAATATCGTCAGTTCCGCCGATCTGGTTGCGCAGTTCGAAGCCACCTGGAGCGACGAGCAGATCAAGACGCACTTTGCCGCGCGCGACGTGATTGACGCGGTCACCGCCGAAGCTTTCAAGGAAATCGGGCGGCGCGTGCGCTCGGGCGGCACCCACGAACATGAGATCCAGCAGTGGTTCATGGAAGCGTTTCAGCGCGAGAACATGGTGACCGACGATCCGCCGATCGTCGCGGTTAATGCCAATAGCGGCAACCCGCACTATGAGCCGCGCGCGGATCGCCCGGTGCCGATTCGCGAGGGGGACTTTGTTCTGCTCGATGTGTGGGCCAAGAAGAACATTCCAAGCGCCGTGTACTACGACATTACTTGGACGGGATTCGTGGGAAAGGCTCCGTCGGACCGTCAGCGTGAGGTTTTCAAAGTAGTCAGCGAGGCGCGTGATATCGGCGTGAAGACCGTGGTCGATGCGATCGCGGCCAGCAAGCCGATTGCCGGATGGGAAGTGGACCGGGCAGTCCGCGATCACATCAAGAAAGCCAAATACGGAGACTTTTTCATCCATCGTACCGGCCACTCGATCGGCACCGATGTGCATGCGAATGGCGCAAACATGGACGATCTCGAAATCCACGACGAACGGCGCATTCTGCCCAATTCCTGTTTCTCGATCGAGCCGGGCGTGTATCTGCCCGAGTTCGGCGTGCGCAGCGAGGTGAATGTACTGGTGCGCAAGGGGAGCGCCGAGGTCACTGGTAAAATCCAACACGAGATCGTGACGATCTGAATGGCAAAACCCACGATAGATAAGAAGACCGCAGCCGCCGAGCCGGAGTATCCACTGACAACCCTGGCAGTGGTCGCGCCCATTGTGGGCTGGCTGATCCCGGGGGGCGGACACATCCTGCTGAAGCGCTACGTGCGCGGCAGTCTGCTGCTGGTTTCCGTGGTCGCGATGTTTGCGATTGGACTCGGCATGCACGGACGGATTTATAAGCCGAACGGAGGAGACATCCTCGATATTCTCGGCTTTATTGGCGATGTAGGCGCGGGTGCACTGTACTTTTTGGCGCGGATCATGGAATGGGGCGATTATCTGGCTGCGAATGCCGTGGCGGATTATGGCAAAACCTTTCTGATCGTAGCCGGGTTGCTGAACTTCATCGCCGCCGCCGATGCGCATCATATTGCGTTGGGGAAAAAGCCGTGACCCTCACCCTCTCGCACTTCGCCGCTGCCGTAGTGTTTGCAGTATTTGCGTCGATCGTGTTCGGCATCACGCAGAAGAACACGCCGAACGAACAAGTCCGCTACGGTCTGTATTGCTTTGCACTGTTTGTTGGTGGAGTCTTCGTAGCCGGCTGGGTCATGGCCCTGCTGCGACGGTAGGATTGCTGGACTTCACTTGCGCTTGCTCTGCATCTCTTCCCAAAACCTGATGAGCAATCGGCGCTTCGGAACCCACTCATCGCACAGAACGCGATGAGTGGGGCACCTGCTTTTCTTTCTGCTTCCTGCTTATCCTTCCCACACAAAGGCGTCGAATACGCGGGTCGATTCGAAGCCGATTCGCTCGTAGAGGGCGATGGCTCGGTCGTTGGCTTCGGTGACGGTCAGGGAGATCGCTTGGAAGCGGCGCTGGCGCAGGCTTCTGGTCGTGGCTGCGAGCAGAACCACGCCCAGCCCGGCCGACCGGTATTCGGGCAACACACAGACCTGCGTGATGTGTCCTACGTCGGGACGGATTTGCGAACAAAGAATCAAGCCGACCGGGGAGCGGCTATGGCGGTGGGAGACGACAAACGACCCTTGGGGATCGAAGGTGCCGCATCCTGGAAAGCGTACGATGTTGTTCAAGAAGCGCAGGGAGCCGTTAAGGGTACGGTACTGATCATTGATATCCGAATCGACGTGTCCGCGATAGGCGGCGGTGATCACGGCGGCGGCGGGCTGGTACTCCTGCTCGGACCAGGGGTGGATCTCGAATTCGGGCTTGAGTGTCGGCGCGGTCTGCGGGTGCTTGCGCATCTCGAAATTCATGAACACGCGTGGGTGCCGGCTGAAGCCCTGCTGAAGAAAGGGCCGCGCCACTTCTCCGGTGTCGTGTGCCAGCAACTGCGCTTCAACCCTGTGGATGCCCGGCGATTGTTGCAGGGTCTCGATGACATGGGTAAGGAGGCGCTCTTCAACTTCCCGGCGATTGGAGGTGCGGCCGCCGTCGCGGACGTAGAGATCGCCGATCACCCCCTTGCTCTGCTCGTACACGAAGAATGAATAGCCGCAGAGGCTGCCGCGCTCGATGGCGGCATAGCCGGGAAGAATCTTGGCGTCCATGTAGCGCAGGATCATCTCGGCGGATCCGGCATAGTCCCAGGAGAGTAAGCGGCCCCACATGACGACCTCGTCTTCCAGCAACGGGCGAAGATCAGCGGAAGAGAAATGTCGGAGGTCGAGGATTTCCATTAGGAAAGGCCAGGTTTCAGAGTTTCAACGTTTCAAGGTTTCAGGGTACACCACCGCAGAGGCAGCCGAGATGGCAGGAATCAATCCTTGAAACTAGCGAACTTTGAAACCTGGCAACCTTGTCACTTTCCCACCCAGTAGAGAACCAAGTTCTGGGCGGGAACGCTGGTTAAGTATGATACTCGGCGTCCCGGAACAAGTTGGGCGACCTGGGACTGCAGACTTTGTGCCGTCACCAGAACGTGAGCATCGGAGGGCACATCGCCGTTCTCGTAATGCTGCGCCGGACGATTCAGATAGAACTGGAGACCGTATTCCTGCTCGCGACTGATTTTGTAAACCGCAAACGGCACCGGCTCGTGGGAAAAGGCTTGAATGCTTTCCGCGACCGGCCGAGCGGACTGGGTTGCGTCGATGACGGGGGCGGCCATGCGCAGGATCACCCCAACGCTCACGACGATGGCCAGCATAGTCGCCGAGCGCAGCAGGCGAAAGCCGTTGCGGGAAAGCAGGGCGGCGGCGATTCCTACCGCAAGAACCGCTGCAATCGCTGAGGCGACGGCTGTTCCCGTGGCCCAGACGAGACGGTGGTTCATTTGAATCGACGCCGCCGAGAGCGCTCCGAAAACCAGCAGCCCGCAGAGGGCTCCGTGAACCGCCGCCAGCGGCAAAGACATTCTTGTCTCTTGGGTGCGGCGGGCGGCGAGGTACTCGGAGACAAGCAGAGCCCCGGCGGGAATCGCCGGCAGAATGTATCCCGGCAACTTCGATTGTGATGCACTGAAGAAGACGGCCGGTACAAGCAGCCAGATCAACAGGAAGAGCTGCCAGGAATCCTCGGCGGCTGCGAAAGCGCTCTTCCCTTCCGCCCAAATCAATCGCACGCGTTCGACGATGGCCAGGATCAGCCAAAGCGTCCACGGCATGAGGCTCAGGAGCAGGATGGGAATGTAGAACCAGAAGGGCTGGCGGTGGTGATACACGTCCTTACTGAAGCGGGCCAGGTTATGTTCGAGGATGAAGACGCGGAAGAACTCAGGATTCCGCAGTTGCACCGCGATATACCAAGGGAGCGCGACGGCAAGGAAGAGCGCGATGCCGGGAATCCAGAGCGTGCGGAAAGCGGCGCGCCAGTCGCGCTTGGCAGCAGCGAAAACCAGAACGATGACTGCCGCAAGAGCGGGCGCGACCGGGCCCTTGGCCAGAGTTCCCAAGGCCAGAAAAACATAGAATGCGGCGAGATAGATGCGCTTCCCGCTCTCATACCACGCATACCAGGCGAGCAGGGCGATCGTGAAGGTTGCAGCCAGGGGCATGTCGGTGGCGGCCGCGCGCGCGAACGCGACGACGGCGGCAGAACCGGCGGTGATTAACGCGCCGTCCTCTTCGGTCCCGGGGCGGAAACGGCGCAGGAAAAAATAGATAGCCGCGATCATGAGGGCGGCATCGAACGCTGCTGGCAGGCGGGCGGTCTGATCCGTAACCCCAAAAACCGAGTACGAAGCGATGGCTTGCCAGTAATAGAGGACGGGCTTTTCCAGCCACGGTTTGCCTTGGAGGGTGGGCGTGATCCAGTCGTGGCGCTCTAGCATTTCGCGCGCGACCTGGGCATAGCGTGGCTCATCGGCGCCGAGCAAGCCGAAGGCGCCGAGACCGTAGAAAAAAAGAAATCCGCAGAACGCTACCAGCAGCAACACTTCAGTGCGCGTTCGCATATTCACCGGGGATTATCTCGTAAACGCATTGGTACTGGTTGCTGCCTCGGCGCGCAGGCGCTCGACGACCCTCGCTACCGCGATCGCCAGAGGTCCGTCGAGGGAACAGCCACTGGCGCATTTGTGGCCGCCACCACCGAAATGCTCGGCCACGGTGGAGACGTTGATCTCTCCTTTGCTGCGCAGGCTGATGCGGTAACGCTGATCGGGCAGTTCGCGGAAGAAGATGGCCACCTGCACGTCGCCGATCGAGAGCGCGTAGTTAACGATTCCTTCGCAATCTTCTTCGCGGGCACCGAATCGCTGCATCTGTTCCTGCGTCACCCAGATCCAGGCCAGCGGGCCTTCGCGGTGCAGGTTGGAAAGCGCGGCGCCCAGCAGACGCATTTTGGCCGTGGAATGTCCGAAGTAGATGTGGCGAGCGCACAGGGCGGGATCGGCCCCGGCGAGCACGAGTTCGCGCGCGACCGTGAACGTGTGCTCGTTGGTGCCTTCAAACATGAACGAGCCGGTGTCGGTCATGAGCGCGGTGTAAAGACAGGTAGCAATATTTGCGTCGATGGGTACGCAGGCGAGCCGGGCCAGGCGGTAAACGAGTTCGGCAGTCGCCATGACGGTGAAATCGATCCAGTTGATGTGGGCGAACTCGCGGCCGCTGGCGTGGTGGTCAATGTTGATGAGAAAGCAATTGTCGAGACCCTCGAGCAACGTGCGCTTGATGCTGTCACATTCCAGCAGGATGACGGCATCGTTAGGCGGAACCGCGTCGGCCTGGATGGCACGATCAGCGAAGGGCAGGTTCTGGTAGATGCGCGGGACGCCGTCGTGCATAACAACCTCGGCGTCTTTCCCCATCACTTGCAGGATCTGGCCGCAGGCGAGCGCGGACCCGATGCCGTCGCCGTCGGGCCGGGCATGCGAGGTCACGATGAAGCGGTGGCGCGCGCGAATCTCTCTTAAGACACGGTCCAACATGGGAAAGCTTCACCCGCCAGCGAACGCTAGATCTGAGTTTTGCCGGCTATTCAGGACTCCTTTTTGCGACGCTTTTTTGCGCGCTCGAGCAGTTCTTCCACGCGACTTTCCAGCTGATGAGAACGGTCCACCTGGAAGAAAAGTTCCGGCGGGCGACGCAGGCGCAGGCGGTCGGCCAGTTCGTGGCGCACGTAATTCTTGGCGGCATCCAGCCCTTCGAGCGTGCGCTCGGCTTCATCGTCGTCGCCGGCAACCGTGACCAGGACGCGGGCCGAGCGGGCATCCTCGGCCATCTGCACCTCGGAGACGCTGGCCAAGCCGATGCGAGGATCTCCCAACTCACCTTCGAGGATGGTTTCAATCTCCTCCCGCAGCGCCTCGCTCAGACGATCCCGGTGATATTTTTGGCCACGACGTTCCATAGGGAAAACCGCTTAGCATAGCAGAAAAAGAGGTCTCACGTGCGTAGCGCCGGCGACCCGCCGGCTGTCCTGAAGGCACCCTGTCTTCAGAGTGCGGACAAGGTGACCGCGACAGCCGCCGAGGGCGGCAGCGCTACGGTCTCTATAGGAATTCCACAAACGAATCCGTGATTTCCGCGCCGAGGTTGTTGGCAATGCGGGTGGCCGCGCGCTCCACGTTCTTCATCAGGCCGTCGAGGTAGTCGCGGGAGTGGGAGATGGCGACCACTCCGATGGTGGCCTGGTTCCAAAGATTGCTCGGGTCCAGCTCCGCGACCGAGACGTTGAAGGAAGCGCGGAGGCGGTCTTTCAGGCTGCGCGTGACTTGGCGCTTGTCCTTGAGGGAGTGCGCGACTTCGATGCGGAGTTCGAGGGTGAGGTGGGCGATCACGGACTGTAGAAAGTGCCAGGGCGCTTAGCTACTTCTCCAGGGACTTCCGCAGGCTATTTCTTAAACTCTTCAAAGAAAGTCTTATCGATGTCATAGGTTTTCGCAGGTCTGAGGCCGAATTCTAGGTCCTTAAACATCTCGACGAGCTTTTCTCCGTCTATAAGCTCGATTGGTGGGACGCCGTCTCTAGCGGCTTCGCGACGGGCTTCAGCTGTGAAAGTGCCAGTCGTGATGATAATGCCCTTGTCGGTCCGGCCGGACATAGCTCCTCGAAAGTCACGTACCTGTGAGGGAGAAACAGAGCCGGTATAGCGTTTACATTGAAATAGCACCCTGAATGAGACGAGCGGATTCACTTGGAGTGTTCCGTGTCCGTCTATGCCACCGTCGCCACTTCGGCCAGTAACAACCACTTGGATAAAACCTGCCTCACGCAGTAAGCGCTGCGATAGTCGTTCAAAGCCCTCCGCTGGCAAGCTTCGAAGTAGTTCGATGACTTGACCATGAAGATCCGTTAATACCTCAGACTCTTCTTCCACCGGTGCAGTGTTGCCACGTACATCGTCTGACCTTTTCCGGCGTTCCGACTCAAAAACACGAACCCATTTTCGGCGGATTTCTCGCGCTTGTTCAAGGGAAAGCGTAGCGGATCGACCTCGCTCTGTCAGACTCCAGACACCGCGTCTGGATGAGTCGAGCAGCCCTTCACGAACTAGATAGAATCTTGCCCAAGCCACTTGATTACGCAGGCGCGGTTCGCCAGACGGCAACGTTTCATTTTGGAGTTCATCCGAGAGATTAAGGTCGGTGGCGATCCGCTCAACAACCTCGTCAGGAGTACCTGAGCCACCAAGACCGCGCAAAGTATCAAGCAAAGGGCCAAAGTAATGGAGAAACCGGGCACCCTCTTCCTTTTTCACTCGTGCAGTAACCCCCTTCATGCCCGCCATTGTACGCCGTCCGGACGCGACATTTTGGCATGAAGTCTAGATCGGTATCGCTCCCTTGAACAGCCAGATCAGGTCAATGATCAGGATAATCACCACCATCAGTTCCAGCACGAACGCTCGGCTCTGGTGGAACTGGTCGACCATGAAGCGGTAGAGCTCTTCGGCAGTGTGGACTTTCTGGTTGACCAGATCTTTGTAGTCGGTGACGCCGATTTTCGAGGCGGCGACTTTGTAGAGGCGCGCGGAGAACATGTCGCTGAGGAACTTGATGGCGTTGTCGGCGCGCTCGGTGAGTTCGTCCACGTCGAGCAGGACGGTGTGCAGGCGGGTGGCGCGTTTGGCGGTGCGCCAGCGGGCGAGGATGCCGGTCTTGCCGTGGTCCATGAAGTCGTAGACGCTCTGCAGTTCGCGGGTCAGCAGTTCGTCGTAGTGGCGGAACTCGAGCAGCTGGGAGTTCGCGTATTCGAGCAACTGGATAACGGTTTCCGCACCGGCGGCGCTGTCATAGAGGAACGCCCCGTTCCAGCTGATGACGGCGAGATCGTTGGGGTAGTACGAAATCTTTGACTGCATGATCTCCTGCTGCTCGCCATCGGAGAGGGGAACGTTCTCGCCGCGCACGATCTGGGCGATGCGTCCACCTTGGCTGGAGAGCAGCTCGGCGGCGGACGGACTTCCAACGATATCGCGCACATGGAAGACGAAATAATCTTCATGCAGCCAACTGTCGTAAAGCTTGACCAGCGCGGGGCGGGCGCGCTCAATTTTCTGTTTGACGATCTTCTGGGCGAAGCTGGTGAAGTCGGTGTCCCAAACCCAGCGGCTGGCCAGGCGGACGAGCGTGTCCCAATCGCCGGAAAAAGGCAGCTCGAAGACGACGCTCAGCACGCCATAGTCGTAGTACTTGATCTGGACGTCGAGGCGCTCGCCGCTTTCGAGAATCAGCGGCTCGACCGGCTCGACGACCGGGGGGCGCTGGAAGCGGACGTATCCGGGAGCGGGGTGCTTGAAGCTGGCTTCCTGGCGCCGGGCGCCGAAGATGTCACGCAGGGCGTCGAGGCGGATCTCCTCGCAAACATCGAACTGGATAAGGACGTGCACGGACCCCTGCAGTGTCTTGTCTTGCTGCTGGACCGCGGACCGCGTAGACGACGGGGTGAGCAGAGTAGTCTTTTCGGTATCCATAAGTTTCTGCTTTCTTCCGAGGGGCGCAACGAACGGGCCCGAAACGTCGGGCCAGAACGCGGGTCGCGGGAGTGCGACGCTACCTTGCTATTGTCCCAGAAAAGGGGAGAGATGGGCAGTGGCGCTGTAAGCTTTGTGTTATCAACGCGTTGCGAGCCGACTCAGGAAGAACCGGCAGTATCCTAGATTAACCACAAAGGACACCAAGGAGCACGAAGGAAATTCTCCAGGGATTCCACACCTTTGTGGAACTTCGTGTCCTTTGTGGTTGATGAACTCCAGAACACTAGCGAAAAATCGGGCGGCAGGGCCTCGCGGACAGGAATGTCCGCGCCACACGAGTTCAGCGCTTTCTCGCCAGGGCAAATAGCAGGGCGGCTCCTGCCGCTATGCCAGCAACCGCCAGCCCCGTGCGCTTCATCGATCTTTGGATAGCGGCTTCGTGCGGGCGCACCCAGGCGTCTTCCGGGTAGTAGCGCGGGGCTGCGTCGAAGAGCGGGATGCCTTCGGGACTCTCGGTGGCTTCGCGCAGGGCCATCTGGAGGACTTCGGCTAAGTGCAGGGCGTGGCGGTCGGTTTCCTGGGCGATCTGCTCCCGGCAACTGTAGCCGTCGGCGACGATGAGCCAGTCGGTGGGGGCTCGGCGGACGGCGGGGAGCAGTTCCAGTTCTCCGATGGCCCTCGAAATCTCGTACTTCTCTTTTTCGAAGCCGAAGGCTCCGGCCATGCCACAGCATCCGGGGGCGGGCGCGGTGAAGTCTACACCCATGCGGCGCAGCACGGCTTCCTCGGCAGTCATTTTCAT
Source organism: Terriglobia bacterium (assembly GCA_020073565.1). GTDB lineage: Bacteria > Acidobacteriota > Terriglobia > Terriglobales > Acidobacteriaceae > Acidiflorens. The sequence goes on along the minus strand of JAIQEY010000007.1, from coordinate 51,516 downwards.
GATCGCCTTGTGATGGCAGTGGCCGTGGATGAGGGCCTTGCGGGCCAGCTTCGGGATGGGGAAATCCTTTGCGTACTGTTCCAGAAATTCACTGAGCAGGAAGACTTGTTTGGAGAGGGCGCGGGCTCGCTCGTCCTTGGGGAACAGGTTGATGAGTTCGTCTCGGAAGACGGCGGCGCAGCTGGGTTCGAGGACTACGATCGGCGTGCCGGCTTCAATTTCTACGTAGAGTTCGTCCATGACCCGGAGGAGCAGGCTCTTGGCGCGGTCGAGCATGCCTACGTCGTAGAGCGGGCGGCCGCAGCAGAGGTGGGCGCTCGGGACAAGGACTTCGAACCCGGCGGCTTCGAGAACTTCTGCGGCGGCCATGGCGGTTGAGGGGAGGAAGTTGTTGTTGAAGGTGTCGGCCCAGAGCATGACAGTAGCGCCCGCGCCTCGCCGGCTGTCGAGCGGGCGCCCCGCCCGCTCCACGCGAGACGGGCGGGGGCGCCCGTCGCTCCACCGATTCTCCCACCAATGCTGGAATGTTTCCGGGGCGAAGCGCGGGATTCGGCGCTGGGCGGGGATTCCTCCGGCTAGCTTAGCCAAGTCGCGCAGGAAAGGCACCTGCGTGGTCAGATTCACCAGGCCCGGAACATGCGACGCTGCCCTCGCCCATAGATCGATATTCGAAAATGCCAGCGCGTTCATTGGACGGCTATTGGTTTCGTAGTAGTGTGACAGGAACTCCGCTTTGTACGTGGCGACGTCGACGCCTACCGGGCAATCGCTCTTGCAGCCTTTGCAAGCGAGACAGAGATCGAGCGATTCCTTGACGGCTTCGTTCTTCCAACCGTCCTTGATGACTTCGCCCTTGGTCATTTCCCACAGCAGGTGGGCTCGCCCGCGGGTCGAGTGCTCTTCGTCCCGCGTGACGCGGTAGCTGGGACACATCACACCGCCTTCTTCGCGGCGGCATTTGCCTACTCCCACACAGCGCAGCGTGGCGCTGGCCAGGCTGCCATGATCCTCGGGGAACTTGAAATGCGTCATCGGCTCCCACGGATCGTACGCGGGGCCGAGGCGCAGATTCTCGTCGAGACGATAGGGCTCGATCAGCTTGCCGGGATTCATCTTCCAGTCCGGATCCCAGAGCGACTTGAACTCGCGGAAGGCCTGCATCAGTTCGGGACCGAACATTTTGGGCAGAAGTTCGCCGCGCGCCTGCCCGTCTCCGTGCTCACCGGAGAGCGAACCCCCGTAGCGAACAACCAAGTCGGCTGCCTCCTCCATGAACTGGCGGAATTTGCGCACGCCTTCCGTCGATTCGAGATCGTAGTCCATGCGTGTGTGCACGCAGGCGTGGCCAAAGTGACCGTAGAATGCGCCGTCATAGTGGAAGTCCTGCATGAGCTTGCGCAGCTCGCGCAGATACGCGCCAAGTTTATCGGGAGCTACGGCGGAGTCTTCGAATCCTTCCCAGCGGATGGGCTCACCGGGAACGTGCGACGTCACGCCCAGGCTCGACTCCCGGAGGTCCCAGATGCGACGCGCCTGGCGGGCGTCGGTAAAGAGGTGCATGTTGGGTGAGGTAGCGGAACGATCGAGAACTTGCATCAGGTGCCGCGCCTGGGCTTCGGCTTCTTCGACTTCGTTTGCGCCGAACTCGACCATCAGCCATCCGCTGCCTTCCGGCAGCATCGCGATGCCTTCGAGGTTGAGGCCCTTGCGGCGGCTGGAGTGAACGATGATGTCGTCGAAGCCTTCCAGGCCGATGGGGCCGTGCGACATGATTTCTGGGACGTGGTCGGCGCAGAGGTAGATGTCGGGCCATCCGATCACCAGCAGAACGCGGGCGGGCGGGCTCTCGACGAGGCGGCAGGTGGCTTCGAGGATCGTGACGCAGGTGCCTTCGGAGCCAACTAGCGTGCGCCCAACATGAAAGCCGTTTTCGGGGAGCAGGTGGTTCAGGTTGTATCCGGAGACGCGGCGCGGAATGTTTGGAAACTGGCGGCGGACGTGATCGCCGTAGCGGTCGGCTAGCGCCTTGAGGCCGGAGTAGATCTGGGCTCGGCGTCCCCCTTCGCGCTGGATGCGGGCGCAATCTTCGTCGCTGGTTGCGCCCACGTGCAGGCACTGGCCGTCGTAGGTGAGGACTTCGAGCGCCTCGATGTTGTCGTCGGTCTTGCCGGCCATGATCGAGTGCACGCCGCAGGAGTTGTTGCCGATCATCCCGCCGAGGGTGCAGCGGTCGTGCGTTGCGGGATCGGGCGCAAAGGTCAGGTGATGCTTCTCGGCTTCGGCGCGGAGATGGTCGAGGATTACGCCGGGTTCGACGCGCGCGATGCGCTTTGCGGGATCTATTTCGAGAATGTTCGCCATGTACTTCGAAAAGTCGAGGACTATGGCGACGTTGCAGCATTGTCCGGCGAGCGATGTGCCTCCGCCACGGGCGAGCAACGGGGCGTGGTGATCGCGACAGAGTGCCACGGTGGCGAGCACGTCTTCTTTGTCGCGCGGGATGACAACGCCGATGGGGACCTGGCGGTAGTTCGAGCCGTCGGTGGCGTAGAGGGCGCGGCTGCCGGCGTCGAAGCGAACTTCGCCGCAAAGATGGCGCCGGAGCGCGGCTTCGAGGGAGACGGCATCGAGGTGCGCGGGACGGGTCGGAGGAGGTGGGGCAACGTCTTGCGGCATAAGGGTACAGAACATCTTGGAGGATGAGCGGACTTGACGCAAGGGGCCCGACATATTTCTGTCCCCAGTCATGCTGAGCGAGGATGGAGCTTCGCGAACGCGAAGCTCCACCGCAGCCGAAGCATCCCTATCGCATAATTGGAGGTTGAAGGTTGACGCCGGGGAGGGAGTAGGGGTCCTTCGACTCCGCTCAGGATGACATTCGTAGAAGGGTATTCAGAATGTTTAGCGCCAGGCTCGGGTTAGGTAGTCGGCTAGGGCTAGGGATAGCAGGATCGCGAGGAAGAAGAAGCCGGACACTACAACGGCGGCGGTCAGTTTCTCACTGGCTCCTTTTACGTGCATAAAGAAAAGCACGACTAGTGTCGCTTTGATGGTGGCGATCAGGAGCGCGATCACCGGGTTGAAGGGACCGAGGTTCACAAACGCAGCAAAAACGGTGATGGCCGTGAGCGCCAGCAGCGACATGCCGATGCCGACGTAGAATCCGCGGGATGATGTTGCGTGCTCTGACATATTAGTTCTCAGTTCCCGGTTCTCAGATCTCAGTAATCAAACTTCAATGTTCATTTCCGATCTCTGCCGTCAGCTATGGCGGCTGATCAAATACAGCAATGGGAACAGATAAATCCAAATAATATCAACCAGGTGCCAGTAGAGCCCGGCGTTTTCTATGGGCGTGAAATAGCCGGGGGAGTAATGTCCTTTCCACGCGAACACCGTCAGCACCGTGAACAGGCCGCAGCCGATGATCATGTGCAGGGCGTGCATTCCGGTCATGGCGAAATAGAGCGAGAAGTAAAGTTGCGCCTCGTTGGGGTTCACCGGAATCTTCTGGCTACCGTCGTCAAAGGTGTCGGTGAACGAAAAAGTGGGCCCAGGGACATGGTGACGTTCGAACTTTTCGGCGTACTCGAACCCTTTTACAACCAGAAAGGTCAATCCCAGGACAACAGTGAGCACGAGGTAGGTCACGAGTTGCTTGCGGTTCCCGGCTTCCGCAGCTTTGACCGCGAGGACAACCGTCAGCGAACTCACCAGCAGGACCGCCGTGTTGAACGCACCCAACTTGATGCTTAATTGCTGGCTTCCGGCGGCAAAAGCGTTGTAGTGCGCCAAGCGGTACACCAGGTAGGCGCAGAACATGCCGCCGAAAAACATGATTTCGGTGACCAGGAACAGCCACATGCCGAGCGAGGCGGCGTTCTTCTGCTGCTGGGCGTCGGCGAAGTGGTGCAGCAGCGCCGGGTTATGGGCTTCGTGTTCGACTGTGGTCGCGGTCGCTTGACTGTCAGCCAACGGGAACCTCCAGCTCCTTCGGTGGAATCTCGTCGTAGTTGTAAGCTTCCCAGGTCACAACGGGCGTTTCGTCGAAGTTGAATGTGGGCGGCGGCGACGTGGTCTGCCACTCGAGGCCGGCGGCGCCCCACGGATTAGCTTCCGCGATCGGGCCATAGCGCAGCGACCACAAGAAATAAATCATCGGCAGGAGGTAGCCCACGGCTAGCACGCTGGAACCCGCAGTCGAAAGGACGTTCAGCACCTGGAACTCTGGCGGATACTGCCAGTAGCGGCGCGGCATGCCGACGTATCCGAGGATGAACTGCGGGAAGAACGTCAGGTTGAAGCCGACGAACACCAGCAGGGCCGAGAGTTTCGCCCAGCCTTCGGGATACATGCGCCCGGAAATCTTTGGCCACCAGAAATGCATGCCACCCAGATACCCCATCAAGACGCCACCTACCATGACGTAGTGGAAGTGGGCGACTACGAAATACGTGTCGGTGACGTGCACGTCGATGCCGAGCGTAGCAAGGAAAAGTCCCGTCAAGCCGCCGATGGTGAAGAGTCCGATGAAGCCGAAGGCGTAGAGCATCGGCGTGGCATATGAGATCGAGCCGCGGTAGAGGGTGGCGGTCCAGTTGAATACCTTGATGGCCGAGGGCACGCCGATAAAGAAGGTCAGGAACGAAAAGATCATCGCGGCATAGAGCGAGATGCCGGCAACGAACATATGGTGCGCCCACACCAGGAATCCGAGAACGGCAATAGCGACGCTCGACAGGGCAATGAACTTATATCCGAAAATGCGCTTGCGCGAGAAGCAGGTAATGAGTTCGCTGACTACGCCCATCGAAGGCAGGATCATGATGTAGACCGCGGGATGCGAGTAGAACCAGAACAGGTGCTGGAAGAGCAGCGGGTCTCCACCCAGCTTCGGATCGAAGATGCCGAGATGGAAGAGCCGCTCGACCGCGACCAGAACGATGGTGATTGCGACCACGGGCGTACCCAGGATCATGATCAGGCTGGTCGCGTAGTTGGCCCAGATGAACAGCGGCAGCCGGTCCCAAGTCAGGCCGGGAGCGCGCATGCGGTGGATGGTGACGATGAAATTCAACCCGGTGAAGATGGATGAGAATCCTGCGATGAAGACCGCGAGTCCGGCCTCAATGACATTGGTGTTGCTGCCGACGGTGCTGTATGGAGTGTAGAAGGTCCAGCCGGTATCGACGCCGCCCATCAGCATGCAGTGCAGAAAGAGCGTGCCGGCGATGATGTACAGATACCAGCTCAACAGGTTGATGCGCGGGAAGGCGAGGTCCTTGGCGCCGATCATAATCGGAACCAGGAAGTTGCCAAGCACAGCGGGCACGACCGGGATCAAGAAGAAGAAAACCATGATCATGCCGTGCATGGTGAACGCCTTGTTATAGGTGTCGGCCTGCATCAGGTCACCTTGCGGTGTGAGCAGTTCCAGCCTGACGAGCATGGCGAAGAAGCCACCGAGGAAAAAAAAGGCCGTCACCGAAATCAGGTAAAGGACCGCGATGCGCTTGTGATCGGTGGTCAGCAGCCAGGACTTGAGGCCGTACCCGTTGGTGAGATAGTTCGTCTTCGAAGTCTGATTCGCCGGGATTGCTGCGCTCGCCATAACTATTGCACCTGCGTATTCTGGGGTTGTGCGGGGGCAGCGGCGGGCTGCAGCCCCGCCGTTCCCGTGGGCGGCTGGTTCAACGACTTGACGTATGCCACCAGCGCGTTCAACTGTTCGTCGCTAATGATGCCCTGAAACGTCGGCATCACAGGTTTAAAGCCGCTCACGATTTTTGCGGTCGGGTTCAGGATCGACTCGCGCACATAGTTTTCATCCGCGAGAACGGTGCGGCCGTCTTCCAGCAGAACCGGCTTGTTGTAGACGTTTTGCAGATTCGGACCGCGGCCCTGCACGTCGAAACGATGGCAGGTGGAGCACCCGAGCGAGGCGAATAACTGCTTGCCGGTTTCCTGGAGCGGCGCGCTCGGACCACCGGCCATCCATACTGCATACTCCTGCGGCTCCATCACCACGATGTCGCCGCCCATGCCGGAGTGGTTCGTTCCGCAGTATTCGGCGCAGAACAGGTGATAGCGGCCGGGCTTGGTCGCTTTGAACCAGGCGGTCGTGTAGCGGCCAGGAAGCACGTCCTGCTTGATGCGAAACGCGGGAATGAAGAAGCTGTGGATGACGTCCTGCGACGTCAAGATCAGCTTGATGTCCTGGCCGGTGGGGACGTGGAGCTCGTTGATCTCGCGCTGTCCTTCCATGTGCTCGACCTTCCACATCCACTGCTTGGCGACAACATAAACTTCGGTCGAGTCAGCAGGCGGCGTGCGCTCTTTGAAGTAGAGGACCGCGCCCCAGATGAAGAAGGTCAGCATCACGCCGAATGGAATGATGGACCAGGTAATTTCGAGGATGGTGGAGCCTTCGATCTGATGGGCATCCTGGCCAGGCTTGTGGCGATACTTGATCGCCAGCACCATGACGGCGATGTAAATCAGACCGGTCATCACGCCTGAAACCAGGAGGAGATAGATATAGAGCGCATCCACCTGTCCAGCCATCGTCGAGGCCTGATCGGGCCACAAGGGAAAATATTTCGACATAGTTACGTGACTCGCCCCAATTCCTTTAAGCCCGCGCGCCGGTCAGCGCGGAACATCACAAACATGAACGCGCCCAGGATCAGCAAGGTCGCCAGCCCGCCCAGCTTTAACACATTGCTGACGATGGCGCCGTATTTCCCAGTCCTGGGGTCGTAGTGATAGCAGTAAAGCAATACCGCGTCGGTGAGGTTGCCAATCTTGCCCTGCCCCGCCTGTACGAGCCCCAAGCGCAGATCCTTGGGAGAGAACTCGACTCCGTAAAAGTACTCGGCGATGTGGCGGTCGGGCGTGAAAATGACGATCGCGGTCGCATGCGCATATTGCTCTGTCTTCGAATCGAATTGATATTGGAAGCCAACGGCGCTTGTCAGAGCATTGATCTGATCGGCCTGACCGGTCAGAAAGTGCCAGCCTTGGCCAGTATTGGGACGGCCGTAGCGCTTCATAATGTCACGCTTCTTCGCGGCGGCCATGTCGGTGGTTTCGCGCGGATCGAAGCTCAGAGTGACAATGTCGAAGTCCCTGCCGAGATCGAACGTCAAGGCCTTCATCGACCCGACCAGGCCCTGCAGCAGTTCGCTGCACAACATGGGGCACTGGTAATAACCCAGGTTCAGAATCACGGGTCGACCGTGGCCGAAGTAGTCGCCGAGCTTGACCGGGTTGCCCAGTTCGTCGCGGAATGTCAGATCGCCGGGAACTTCTGCGTTCAGGTGCTGCTCGATGCCGACGAATTGAAGGCCGGGCGGCCGCACATTGGCCGGGGGCGACAGGATTCCCCCGCTCATGGGGCCGCGTGCGCCCTGGGCAAAGAGCGGGGCGGCCATGAGTAAGATGGCGATGATCGAATTTGTAATGCTACGGCTCACAGCGTTTTCCTTCTTCGACTTCTTTGGGATGGTTTCAGCCGTCCCTACGGGACTTGAACCTTCATCCCTTGCATTTCCCGGCGCTGAAGCGCCGGGCTATTCTCTGTCGCCCCTCCGGGGCTTGAACCTTCGCGGCTGCGGTGCTTACTGCTTCGCGGGCGCTTTCGTCGCGGGCGCCTTCGTCTCAGCATTGGCGGCTTCCGTCGCTCCCCCTTGCGGGAGCACCGGCAATCCGCGCTCGACGGTCAATTCCATCGCGCGCTCGATGGGGATGTAGGCGACGCCGGCGTTCTCATCCACCCAGCCGTAGCTGTTGAGGTGCTTCTCCTGATTCATCAGGTAATCCGAGAACTGGCCGCGCTCATCGTGTTCGAGCATGGGGGCGCCATTGTCCTTGAACTTCTTATCAACGTAATCCCCTTGACCGGGGGCGTAATCGATGTGGCGCGAGGTGACTTCCGTCGACGTAGAGAGCGGGCTGGCGGTGGTCATCTGCGAGCGCTCGTAGCGATCGAGAAACGAGTACATCCCGACGATGATGAAATAAATGACCAAGCCGACGATCGCGAGGCCGATCATGAACACGAAGACGCCGCGCGAACTGAGGTCCTCACGCTCGAACTCGGTTCCGTGGCCGGACTGGCCGTGGTTCGTCATTTCCTCACTCATGCGACGGCTCCAGGAATCTCACAGTCTGCGGCGCGTACACGGCCAGCAGCGGACGCGATCTCAGGTTGTGAAAGAAGTACGACATCCACAGGCCGCCCATGCCGGCGAGGATCGTGAAATGCAGCCAGCTCAGGTGAATCGTTGGATGCGATACCGGTTCGATGTGCCACCAGATATCGACGATGCGCATGATCATGAGCCACGAGGCCAGCCAGACTAGCTTGCCGACATTCTTCTTGAAACTGCGCGAGAGCAACATCGCAAACGGCACCGAGAAATGGAAGATCACCAGGAAGAGCCCCACGCCGCCCCATCCGCCACTCAATCGGCGCACAAACCACGGGATTTCTTCCGGCAGGTTGCCCGCCCAGATGATGAGCCACTGCGAGAAATTGAAGTACGCCCACACCATCACGAAGGTGAGCATGAACTTGCCATGATCGTGGACTTCGGTAGAAGTGAGATAGTCCGACGTCGGCTTGCGCTTGCTCAGGATGTGCTCGATCACGACCGCGAAGCAGAACGCCGAGAGCGCCTCTCCAGCGATGAAAAGCAGACCGTAGATGGTTGAGATCCAGCGCGCCTGCAGCGACATGACCCAGTCGATAACGGCAAAGGAAATCGTGAGCGAGTAGATCACGAGCCCGATCGAACTCACGGCGCGGAAGCGCAGCGTGCTCTTCGCGCCTCCTTCCGGAGTATCCTGCTCGGTCGACCAGCGGTTCAGCAGGAAAGCCATTCCGAACCAGATTGCGAAGTACACGACGTAGCGCAGCAGGATGCCGTTGAAGTTCAGGTAGACGTGCGCGATGTCCACGATCTTCGGATCGGTCTTGGGGTCGGCCAATACCTCCGGTCGCGCCCAGAAGTACAGTTTGGGCAGGTTCAGCAGAATCGGGATGAAGAGCACGAACATCAACGGGAGCGTCATCATGCCCGCTTCCATGATGCGGCGAATCACCGTTCCCCAGCCTCCTCCGACCAGGTGATAGAGCATCAGGATCGCCATGCAGCCGAGTGATAGGCCGAGCCAAAACATGAAGCCTGTGAGGTAGGCGGAGTAAAAGCTGTCGGGTGCGGCGAATGCGCCCATGGCCGAAAGCGCGGCGGCGACCACGCCGATGATCAGGGAGCGCTGCTGGATGGTCTGCGCGACCGGCGGCGCCATTAGGTCTGACTTGTTCATGGTCGCCGTGGTCATTTGGGCTCCTCTTTGCTGTCGGGCGCTTCGACGATGGGCGGCTTCACTGGCAGCGTCGCGCCGTTGCCGATGTCGCGGAACTCAGGCGCTGGTGATGGAACTTTCTGTCCCGAAGGAATGTCGCCCGAACCCGCATTCTGGCTCAACTGCAGCGCGCGGATGTAGGCTGCGATGCACCAGCGGTCGCGCGCCGAAACCTGCGTGCCATATTCAGGCATCACACCGAATCCGTTCGTCATGACGTCGAAGAAGTAGCCGATGGGAACTTTTCGCAGGCGTTCGATGTGGTACGACGGCGGGCGTCGGAATCCACGGGACGGGATGAAGCCGCTGCCATCGCCGACGCGTCCGTGACAGGGCGTGCAATTGATGTTGAAGCGCTCGCGTCCGCGGGCGAGAACTTCGTTGGTCGCCGGGAACGGCATGGAATCGCCGGGGGCATTGCCGATTTTTCCAGTGTAGAAGTAAGTGTCTTCGTGCAGATCACCGCGGGCTACGGTGCCTTCCACCGGCAAGCGGGCGGAGCGATTGTCAACGAAGAAGTCGCTCTTCGACATGGTGCGGTAATACGGCTGCATGTGCATGTCAATGCGGCATCCAGCGGTCACGCCAACCAATAACAGAATCGCGGGCATGAATTTTCGAAGGCTGCTCATGCTAGCTTGGCACCTCCGAAATCATGCGTGGGGCAAGTCCTTTGAGGAATTCACGGGTGCGGGCGTCGTCATACTTGGGATCGGTCGAGAAGACGACCAGGAAGAACCCGTTCTCCGAAGCCTTCCTGAACTCGGCCACATTGAAAACCGGATGGTACGGCATGGGCAAACCGTTCAAGGCGAGCATGCCGAAGACAGCCGAGAGCCCGGCGAAAAGAATCGTCATCTCAAACGTGACCACGATGAACGACGGCCACGAGTGATACGGGCGTCCGCCGATATTTGTCGGATAGGTGATCGCGGCCACGTAGTACTGCAGCAGATATCCTGACAACCCGCCGATGATTCCGCCAACCAGCACTACAAAAGGCACCCGATTCTTGTGGAAGCCGATGGCTTCGGCCAGGCCCTCGATCGGAAACGGGCTGAAGGCATCGATCTGGTGGTAGCCCGCATGATGCGTGCGATGCGCGGCTGCAACCAATTCTTGCGCCGAGTCGAATTCGGCCATCAAGCCGTAGACGGAAGATTCGCTCATTGCTTAACCTCCTCCGCTTCGTGCACGTGGGCTTCCGGCAACAGCGTGCGCAACTCGGAGATGGAGACCATGGGCAGGATGCGCACGAACAGCCACATCGCCGTCAGGAACATGCCGATGGTGCCGACGTAGGTCATCCAGTCCCACTTGGTCGGGTAGTACATGCCCCAGGAAGAATTCAGGAAGTCACGGTGCAGGCTGACCACAATGATGATGAACCGTTCCAGCCACATGCCGATGAGGACGATTAGCGAAATCACCCACAGCCAGAACGTGCTGGTGCGGAATTTCTTCATCCAGAGCAACTGCGGAATCACGATGTTCGTGGCCAGCAACGACAGATACCAGAAGGAATACGGCCCATGCAGGCGATTCCACAGCAGCATCGAATCAAATTGGTTGCCGCTGTACCAGCCCATGAAGGCTTCGATACCGTAGCCGTAAGCCACGATCAATCCGGTGGCCAGCATTACTTTGCCCGAATTCTCCAGGTGGCGCATGGTGATGAAATCTTCCAGGCCATAGATGGCGCGAATGGGAATTGCCAGACATAGCACCATGGCAAATCCGGAGTAGATTGCGCCGGCAACGAAGTAGGGCGGGAAGATAGTGGTGTGCCAGCCGGGAACTATGCTGATGGCGAAATCGAAGCTGACGACCGTGTGCACCGAGAGCACCAGCGGCGTCGCGAGGCCCGCAAGCAGCAGATACGCCGTTTCGTAGCGATGCCAGTGGCGGGCCGAACCGCGCCATCCCATGGCTAGGATGCCGTATACGCCGCGGGTCACAGGATGCTCCGCACGGTCGCGCATGGTGGCGAAGTCTGGAATCAATCCCGTGAACCAGAACACGAGCGAAATGGTGAAGTAGGTCGAAACCGCAAACACGTCCCAGATGAGCGGGCTGCGGAAGTTCGGCCAGTAGTTCATCGTGTTGGGGTAAGGGAACATCCAGTAGGCCAGCCACGGACGTCCAGTGTGGACCAGCGGAAAGACGCCGGCACAAGCGACCGCGAACAGCGTCATCGCTTCGGCAAAGCGGTTGATCGAATTACGCCAGCTCTGGCGCAGCAGACACAGAATGGCGGAGATCAGCGTGCCCGCGTGGCCGATTCCGATCCACCACACGAAGTTGATGATGGCGAAGCCCCAGCCGACCGGAATGTTGATGCCCCAGATCCCAGTGCCTTTCAGAAACAGATACCCGAGGGCAAACAGCAGCATATTCATCAGCGAGAACATGACCAGGAAGCCGAGCACCCATCCCAGGGAGATGGGGCGCTTCAGCACGATGTTGCTGACCTTCTCGCCGATGGTGGTGAAGGTGTGCCCCGGTTCGATGACCGGCGCTCGCCTGTCTGCCACGGGGATTTGGGTGTTGGTAGCCATCCTTACCTGCGCTCCACTTAAGCTTTGGACCCGCCTTCTAACTCGGGATTGGGATTGCGGACTTCTGCCAGATACGTTGTGCGCGGCCGCGTATTCAACTCGCCCAGCAGGGAGTAATTCCTCGCCTGGGCTTTCCACTTGTTGACTTGGCTATTCGGATCGTTCAGGTTGCCGAAGACGATCGCATTCGCCGGGCAAGACTGCTGGCACGCGGTCTGCAAATCGTCGCCGATGCGGATGTCCTCACCCTCGCGTACCGAAGCGGTTTCCACGTCGATGCGTTTCTCATTGATGCGTTGCACGCAGTACGTGCATTTTTCCATGACACCGCGGCTGCGGATGGTGACATCGGGATTGCGCATGAGCTTGAACTGCGGCGTTTCCCAATCCTGGAAAAGCAGGAAATTGAAGCGCCGCACCTTGTACGGGCAGTTGTTCGAGCAATAGCGCGTGCCGATGCAGCGGTTGTAGACCATGTCATTCAGGCCTTCGCTGCTGTGCGTGGTCGCTTGCACCGGGCAAACCACTTCGCACGGCGCGTTCTCGCACTGCATGCAGGGCACGGGTTGGAAGAAGCCCTTGGGGTTCTCGCGCGGGCCGTTGTAGTAGGCATCGACGCGCAGCCAGTGCATGTGGCGGCCCTTCATGGTCTGCTCTTTGCCGACCACCGCGATGTTATTTTCCGACTGGCAGGCGATGATGCAGTTATTGCATCCAACGCAGGCGTTCAGGTCGATCGCCATGCCCCAGGAATAAGCTTCTTTGGAGTAGTCGAAGTTCGGGAAAAGCGAGAGTTCCTTCGGCGTTTCGCCTTCCTTGGCGAAATTCGGGTTTTTCTTGTACTCCTCAAGGCTGCGCTCTTGCACCAGTTCACGTTCGCCGACGGGCGTTTCCATCGTCTGATAGCCCTGCGTGCTGGCGAGCGGGTAGGTGCCGCCGACAGCGCGGAGCTGCGCGCCGCTTGCAAACCATGCAACCTTGCTCGTGCGCAGGGGGCTGACATCAAAACCAGTGCCGGTGCCGATGCGGCCGGCGCGCGTGCGGCCGTAGCCAAGGAAAACCGTGATCGAGTTATCGGGATGTCCAGCTTGAATCCAGACTGGGCCTTTGACTCTCTGGCCATTGAATTCGAGTTCGGCCACGTCCTTGAAATTGAGTTTGAGACGCTCAGCCATGGCCGGGCCGATCATGATCGGATTGTCCCATGTCAGCTTGGTGAGCGGCTTCGGGAGTTCCTGCAGCCATCCGTTGTTTGCGAAACGGCCGTCGTAGATGGAGGGATCGCGCCGGAAGTTGAGCTCGATGGCGTCGGCAACTCTCGGCTGTCCATCAGGGAATGTCAAGGACTTGACGGCTGTGCTCTTGGGCGCGAACGTCGTCCCGGCAACCCATCCATCGTGAAGCGATTTACGCCAGAAAGAATCGAAGTCGGCGCCGGAGTGCTGCTTCTGCCAGTACTGCTGAACTAAGTCATGCCCGGTCAGTCCCGACTGGCCGGCGAGAATGGTGATGATCTCGTGCGCACTCTTACCGCCGTACAGTGGTTCAATCAGCGGCTGAACAATGCTAACGGTGCCGTCGTAAGCGCGAGCATCGCTCCACGACTCAAGGTAGTGCGCTTCGGGAACATGCCATTGGCATAGTTCAGCAGTTTCGTTGCGATGCGAACCGAGATAAATCTTCAGATTGACGGCATTCGATTTCAGCGCCGATGCGAATTCCAACTCGGCGGGCGCGTCATAGGCGGGATTGCCACCAAGAATCAGCAACAGATCCACCTTGCCCGCGCGCATATCCTGCACCAGTGCGTGCAAAGACTCGCTCCGGTTCACAGGATTGGCATCCACTGGGTCGCTGTAGAAAACCGTCTTGCCGACATTGCCGAGTTTTGCATTTATCGCATGGGCAAGTTCGTGGACGGCAGTAGGCTGATGGTCTCCAGCAACCACAACGCTTCGCCCTTCTTGCCCACCCAGCTCTTTGACGACAACATCAAAGAATTTCGCCCACTCCACCGATGCAACATTTTCGGTTGGCCCAGCGCCGACCGCGTTCGCAAGCGCAAATGTGAACTTTTCAATCTCGCTGGCCCGCATCGGCAGCCGGTGATCCGCCTTCATGCCCGTCGAACTCGGCGTGCTCTCGATGACGTACAACCGGTTCATATTCGCATCGGGATTGCGACGGGCGGCGAAGTCGCGCGTGTAACGCGCGGAGCCGGGGAATCCTGCGTAGAGGAAGTCGGCATCGAGCGAGACGATAACATCGGCCTTGGAGAAGTCGTAGCGTGTCTCCACCACCTCGCCGAACGCCAACTTCGCGCCTTCATAAACGTTGTCGCGGTTGATGGGCTCCCACACGTGCCACTTGGCCATCGGATTCGCTGCAAGGTAATTGCGGATCTGACTGGCCAGCGTCGGCGAGGAGACAGTCTGCGTCAGAATACGCACGCCGCCGCCCGCCATGCTCTTCTGCACAGCCATCGGGCCGCGGACGGCTTCCATGAAGGCATTCCACGAGCGCACATCGCCCATGTAGGTGATGCTCTGCGCGCGATCGGGGTCGTACAGATCAAGAATCGAAGCCTGCGCGTAAATATCCGTGCCGCCTAGACTCGCCGGGTGCTCCGGGTTGCCCTCCACTTTCGTCGGACGGAACAGGTGGCTCTCCACCAGAATCGGCGAGGCATAACCGCTGAGCGTGAACGCCGTCGCGTAGTACTTGGGACGTCCGGGAATAACGTTTTCCGGCTGCTTCACGTAGGGCACGATCTCGGTGAGCGGCAGCCGCGTGCAGCCGGTGAGCCCGGCCAGCGCCAGCGACGCGCCCATCGTCTTCAGGAATCCCCGGCGCGAGAACGCGTCGAACCACTCGGATGCGCCTTTGGGAAACTCGCGGTGCAACATGTCCTGAAACTCTTCGCTGCCCGCAAGCTCTTCGAGGCTGCGCCAGTATTCCGGACCGGTCGTCTGCTCGAGCTCTGCCTTCACAGTGGCGAGGTCGAGCTGTTTCCGCTTGCTCGGGCAGACATCCACGGCGGCCTGCTTCGTTTTCTGATCGTCCATGCTCATCTTCAGTTCAGCTGTCGGCTCTCAGCTATCAGCTTTCAGTTCTTGCGATTGAAACCCTGCCGCTAGCGATGGCAGGTGTTGCAATCGGTAATTTCTCGAACCGAACGGACTTTGTATTGCTTCTTCAGCGCGTCGCCCAATTTGTCCTGTTCGGCATAAGCAACTCCATTCACCACGACCGGCTCGCCGGTTGAGGGTGGCTCGTATCGCATGTTGAAAACCTGCTCGCGCGGCCGCAGATATTTTTCCGGCGCGCGATGGCAGTCGAGACAAAACTCCATCTGCAGCGACGCGTACTGATACATCAGCGGCATCCGATCCACCGGGCCGTGGCACGTGTTACAGCCCACACCCTTGTTGACGTGAATACTGTGGTCGAAATAAACGTAGTTGGGCAACTGGTTGACGCGCGTCCACTCGAGCGACTTCCCGCTGCGGAAGCTTTCCCGCACGGGCTCGAGGTAGGCGGCGTTGGTCCAGATCTGCGCATGGCAGTTCATGCAGGTCTTGGTGGGCGGAATGCCCGCGAAACTCGACTGCTCCACCGAAGTGTGGCAATAGCGGCAGTCGATGCCCAGCCCGGTCACGTGGTGCTGGTGGCTAAAGGGCACAGGCTGCGACTTCCTGACGCCCGCATAGGTGATGTAGGGCGAGCGCTGAAGCTGGAACAACAGCCACCCCAATCCGGCCACGACAAAGACGGCGCCGAACAGCGAGGCCCGGGCGATTGCGTTGCTGCTGCGTGGAAAAATCTGCATGGAAGATCGCGCCGATTATTTGCGGGCTCGGCCTGCGCCGCTCCCGGCTAAAAAGTGATCGTGTGAATTACGTCACTTGTTCCTGTGACCCACCGCACTGAAACATGTGAGTATAGCAGTTGAGCAGCTTTTGGGAACAGCTTGATTCGGCTTTTCTTTTTTTTTTATCTGGGAATCTTAATCGGGCGCACGAGCAACTGAATTTCCATAGATCAGGGCCAGAACAAATATTCAGCGCAGATTCATGACCAGCAGTTTCGGCTCCGTCATCTCCTGAATCGCATAGCGCAAACCTTCGCGGCCCAGGCCGGAATCTTTCACGCCACCATAGGGCATGTGGTCGATGCGGAACGCGGGAACATCTCCGGCGATGAGTCCTCCGACTTCGAGCTCTTCATAAGCCTGAAAGATGAGCTTGGCATCGCGCGCAAACAATCCCGCCTGCAGCCCGTAGGCGGAGTTGTTGATTTCGCGCAAGGCGGAAGCGAAATCGTTGTAGGGCTCAACCGTCACCACGGGCGCGAAAATTTCCTGGCAGTTCACTTTCATGTCGGGCTTGGTGCTGGTGAGCACGGTCGGTTCGAACAGCGAGCCATTGCGCTTCCCGCCGCACAGCAGGCGCGCCCCGCCGCGAACCGCCTCCTGCACCCAGTCGGCAGCGCGGAGGGCGTCACTTTCGCGGATCATCGGGCCCAGATCGCTCGAATCGTCGAGCGGATCGCCCAGCTTCAGCTTGCTGACTCCCGCCAGGAACAATTCCGTGAATTTTCCATACACCGAATGTTCCACCAGAATGCGTTGCACGGAAATGCACGACTGACCCGCATAGGCGAAGCTTCCAGTGACGCAGCGATCGGCGGCATAGGCAACGTCGGCGTCGCTGTGAACAATGACGCCGGAATTTCCGCCGAGTTCGAGAACAACTTTTTTCTTCCCGGCGTTGGCCTTGATCGCCCATCCGACCGAGGCGCTGCCGGTGAAACTGATGAGCCTGATGCGGTCGTCACGGACAAGCAAACCGGAGTCGTCGTTCGAGAGCAGCACGACGTTGAGGCCGCCGTCGGGCCATCCAGCCTGCTGAATGACTTCCGCGAGCAGCAGCGAGCAGAGCGGCGTCTCGGGCGCAGGCTTGAGCACCATGGAACAACCGGCCGCAATAGCGGGCGCGACTTTGTGCGCCACGAGATTGAGCGGGAAATTGAATGGCGTGATGCCGGCGATCGGCCCCAGCGGGAACCGCTTCACAATCCCCCAGCGGCCGGCGGTGGACTGCTGCCAGTCGAGCGGCAGGTATTCGCCGTAGCCGCGGACCGTTTCCTCGGCGGCGATGGTGAACGTAAAAATTGCGCGATCGACTTCCGTGCGGGCCGACTTGATCGGCTTGCCCGCTTCCTGTGCCAGCGTGCGCACGAATTCTTCTTTGCGCGCCTGAATGCCGGCCGCAATCTGCCGGAGAACTCTTTGGCGCTCGAAGGCGGGCAACCGCCGCGTGGTTCCGAACGCCTTGACAGCGGCCGCGATGGCGGATTCGGCATGTTCGCGGCGTCCCTGGTAAACGTGCGCGATCACTGCGCCGTCATAGGGTGCGCGAATCTCGACGGTGTCGCCCTCTTCCAGCCACTTCCCATCGAGAAAAAAACCGTGGGTTGCAACTGGAGTCACCGTCAACTGAGCCATGGGCCATCCTCCCCGAGCGTGTTGGATGATTATAGAACTTTAGGAACGTCGGTGGAGCGACCGGCGCCCTCACCCGTCCTGCCTACGGGTGGGAGTCGAGCGGATAGTTGCGCGATTATTTGCCCGGCTGCGGCTTGTAGCGGTCATCCACTTCGACCTGGTAGCCGGCCACCAGGCGATTCGTTTCGTTAGCCATGCCGACCACGGACATCAACTCCTTGAACTGGGCATCGGTCATGCCCTTGTTGCGCGCGGATGCGGTGTGCGAGGCGATGCAGTATTCGCACTGATTGGTGACCGAGACCGCTACATAGATCATTTCTTTGGTGAGCGGGTCAAGCGCGCCCAGCGCCATGATCTGCTTGATGTCTTCCCAGGTGCGCTTGAGCAGGACGGGATCATGTGCGATCGCCTTCCAGAAATTATTGATCCAATCGGTTTTGCGCGTCGCCAAGATGTCGTCGTAGATGGCGCGGACTTCGGGGCTGGCGTCGGCGTATTCGATGAGTCCGAACAATGACACGAATTCCTCCCTGGCGTAAGAAATTACGAAATCCAGTCCAGAACTTTGTAGTACGCGCCCGCGAACGGCAGGAACCACGGCTTGCCGTTGTAAAGCCCCAAGGGCGCGCCTGGGAACGGAATTTCGGCAAACGGATTGTCCGTCTTCTCTTCCGCCATCCACTCGGCCATTTTCTGACCTTGCCAGGTTGCCATGGCAACGCCGTGCCCGGCGTATCCGACGGCGAAGTAAATACCATCCATCCGCCCGGCGTGCGGCATGATGTCAAAGCAAAAATCGAGCGTGCCTCCCCAGGCGTACTCGACTTTCGTGTCGCGCAGCTGCGGATACACGTCAATCATGCCGCGCCGCAGTATCTCTGCGCTCTTGCGAATCGTCTGATCGGTTTCGGGGAAGAACGCCGCCCGGCCGCCGAAGAGCATGCGCTGATCGGGCGTGAGCCGATAGTAGTAGAGATAATTCTTGGAGTCGTAGATCTGGCGGTTGCGCGGGCTGAGCTCGCACGCCAGTGCATCCGGCAGCACTTCTGTCGTGATGATGAACGAACCGATCGGGATGATCTTGTTGCGCAGCGCGGGCGTGGCCCCGCCCGTATAGCCGCTGGTGCCGACCAGTACGTCGCGCGCCCAAATCGCGCCCTGCGAGCTGTTGAGCCGGAATCCTGGCACGCCGGCACGCGCTTCACGCTGGATGTTCTGCAGCCGCGTGCGCTCGCAGATCCTGACACCGGCACGCATAGCAGCAGCGCCAAGTCCCGCCACATAGCGCGCGGGATTGACCCCGGCGCTGATCTCATCGACCATGCCGCCAAAATAAATGTCTGACCCGATTTCGCTGCGCAACTCATAGCGCGGCACGATCCGCAGCTGATGATTGAATTCGCGCCCAATGACCTCCACCTGCCGGGCGTAGTCGTCGAAGTGCATCTGCTTGTAGGCAACTTCGAGATGACCGGTGCGAGCGAAGTCGCAGGCAATGTTCTCTTCTTTGACAATGCGCTCGACGCTGGCAATCGACTCCAGCGAAGCAGCGTACATGCGGCGGGCGAGATCGCGTCCGTAGGTTGAAATGAGCTGGTTGGCGCCAAGTTTCAGCCCGGTCAGCACCATGCCGCCGTTGCGCGAACTCGCGCCCCAGCCGATGGTTTCCGATTCCAGCACGACCACTTTGGCGCCGCGCTTGGCTAGGGCAAGTGCGGCCGACAGCCCGGTGAATCCCGCGCCGATCACGGCCACATCCGCTGTGTCCGGCATTGGCTCCGCCCCAGGCTGGGGCATCTGCGCGGTGGTGAGCCAATAGTTTTGTTCCAGGGGCATGGGTCTGTAGGAAAAACCTTCGTGCGCCTTCGTGTCCTTCGTGGTTGTCACCTTTCTAATTTATAACCACGAAGGACACGAAGGTACACGAAGGCAAATCGGGCTACAACATCGCCGTCTCGTGAATCATTCGTGCTTCCGCAAAGCGCGCAAAATTCAGCAAATCCGCGTCGATCAAATCCGTTTTGCCCGTGAGAATCAGGTCGCTCAGAATCTTTCCCGTCGCGGGCGCATGCATCACGCCGTGCCCGCTAAAGCCGTTGGCAAAGAAAAAGCCGGGCACTTCAGGTGATTCGCCCAGAATCGGATGGTGGTCGGGAGTCATTTCATACAGCCCCGCCCAGGCTCGCTTCGGATTCACCGCGACGTTCTCAAACACCGGCACGCGATCGGCGGCGCGCGTCAGGATCTTCTCGGTGAACGCAGGGTCGAAATCAGTTTTATAGCCTGGTGTTTCTTGCGGATCGTTCCACGCGAACAGGAAACCGCGGCTCTCCGGACGGAAATGGAAGCCATTCGACATGTCGATGATCATGGGCGCAGTGTGTGGGAACTGATCGAAAGGTTCGGTCGGAACCAGCATCCGGCGCAACGGTTCGACGGGCAACTCGATTCCGGCCAGCGCGGCGACCTCCGCCGCCCAGGGTCCCGCGCAATTCACCACCGCGGGGGTCGAAACCATGTCACGCGTGGTCGCAACCTCGAAGCTTCCGGCACGAAGCGTGATCGCAGTCACCGTTGCGTTCTTCCAAAGCGTGGCGCCATGGTCGACAGCCCACGTCATAAAACCGACCATCGCGCTGTTGGGATCAACAAACCCATCGGTCGAGCAGAAACTGCCGCCAACAATGTCGTCGCCGCGCAGTAGCGGAAACATGCCACGAATCTCGTCGCCTGCCACTAGCCGCACATTCTTCAGCCCCATAGCCAGCTGCTTTTCGTAGTTCGCGCGCAGGTAAGCCATGTGCTTGTCGTTGGTCGCGCAAAAAAGATATCCCTGGGGCCGGTAGTCGCACGGATAGCCAAGCCGTTCCTCAAAGCTCGCATAGAACGGGATCGAGTACAGCGACATCTGGATGTTGACGGGTGTTGAGAACTGCGCGCGCACACCGCCCATGCTCTTCCCGGTGGATCCCTTGCCCTGCGCCGTCTCGCGCTCGATCACCAGAACGTTCGTGCGGCCCGCGGCGACGAGGTGATAAGCAATGCTCGATCCGACAATGCCTCCGCCGACGATGACGACGTCTGCCGTGTGCATGCGCGCGGTAATTGTAAATGGTTGTGCGGGCCTTGGTTGTGTCAGGCCTCAGGAAGAGATGGCAGCAAGGCCGATCTTAATCAGTACCCAGAAACCGAACCACCCAAACACAACAGCGTAGGCCGTGCCACGCTTCACTTTGCTGATGCAAGTGACGCCAATCGCCATCAAGGCCAGGCTCCAAAAAGTGAAGACATCGATCGAACTCAGCAAGGCGAACAGCACCGGCGCGGAACTCGGGTCCACAAACGCTCCCAGACTGGTCGCTGCCGGACTCTGAATCATGAATCCGTCGCTGCTCACGCCGGCGAGCAAGGCAAGGATTGCCAGCAATGAAACAAACACCTGCGGTAGCCACGCGAATACGACCAGAGCGTACATCGTCTTGAAACGGATGTCCGCATTCACGGCGAACTTGAACGTGCCGAACAACACAGCGGATATGATGAGATAAAAGAGTAATCCGATAACCGGGCCCACGTAGGAGAACACTCTCCAGAACCCAGTCTGCTGCCGCATGGCGGTTTCGCGCTGGTCGGCCGGCAAGCTCTCCAGGCGTGCAGCCTGCTTCGGCTGAATGCGGATTTGATTTTCTACGACTTTGCGAAATCCAACCTTCTGGTCAACGACGTAGATAAACATGACATAGACGATCCCGCCGATCAGGAATGGCAGCCACCAGCTGGCACTCCGGCGCAGGTCGGTGAAAGTCTTGCTCGGCGCAATAAACGTGTTGATGACGCGCGCTGGTTCCGATAACGGTGCGTCTGCGGCAACGGGATCAGGCACGGGTGGTGCGGGCATCGCGGCCATCGAGAATCACCTCCAGAAGGAATGTCGAGCGCATTGTAGACTGCGACCAACTTGCACACAAGAGCGTATGGCTGCGAGGCGCCGCCCCATCTCCACGCAGATTAACTCACGAAACCGCCATCTCGGGCGTGGCTGCCAGCAGCTTGCGAGTGTAGGAATCGCGCGGCTCGCGGGTGATCTGCTCGGTGGTTCCGACCTCGACGATTTTCCCCCCATACATCACCGCGACCCGAGTCGAGAGATAACGCACCACCGGCATGGAATGCGAGATGAAAAGATAGGTCAGCCCGAACTCGCGTTGCAGTTGCTGCAGCAGGTTCACGATCTGCGCGCCGACGCTGACATCGAGCGCGGACACCGGTTCATCCGCCACGATAAACTTCGGCCGCAGAGCAAGCGCGCGGGCAATCCCGATGCGCTGCCGCTGGCCTCCTGAGAACTCATGCGGATAGCGGGGCATGGCAGAGCCGTCCATCCCCACCGCGCGCAGAAGTTCCCCCACGCGCTGGCGACGGACATCGTGGCTTAGGCTCTCGTGGATTACCAGCGGCTCGGCAATTACATCTTCGACCCGAAAACGCGGATCGAGCGAACCGAAGGGATCCTGAAAAATGAGCTGCATATCGCTGCGGATCCGGCGCAACTCGCGGCCGCTTGCCGAAAGCAGATCTTTGCCGTCGAACCGGATCGTTCCGGCACTTGGCTCGATTAAACGAAGGATCAGACGCCCCAGCGTGCTCTTGCCCGAGCCAGATTCACCGACCAGGCCGAGCGTCTCACCCGGCTGGATGTCGAACGAAACGTCGTCGACCGCACGAACGTACCCCGCCCTCCGTCCACCAAATGCAGATTCGGAGAGATCGAAAATCTTGGTGAGATTGTGAACTTCAACCAGCGCCACGGGGAGAGACTATCAGCGACGGGCAGCAGATGTCAGCCTTTGTTGCCTTGGTCCTTGGACTCCATCATCGGCCAGGCAATCTGGACCACAATGCACGTAACCAGTGTCAACAGAAACCCCGCCATCTGCGGATGGGCAGGCCAGAGCCTCTGCGTGAAGCCAAACGCCCGCGCCCAGAAGCTGGCCACGGTGGCGATCGCGGTCGCGATCAGAGAGATTCGTAGAGTCCTCATCGACCATCCTTCCCTGACATAAATACGCGCAGGGCCCCGGTTTTGTCCCGTCGGATTATGGCACACCGAGGGGTCGCAAGGGGTTCCTTCCCTAGCCGGCAATCATGGGGACGGCCGCCAGCGCCGCCAGCATTCCTACCGTGCGGGCGCGACTGAAGTGCTCATGCAGGAAAACGCGCGCGAGCAGAACCGTAACGGCTGGATAGAGCGAACTCAGCACGACCGCTTCATCGAGCCGTCCGATCTGCGCGGCGCGGATGAAGGCGGCGCTGCCGGTGATGTCGAGGATCCCCGCAAGAACGGCAATCGTCAGCACACGAACTGGAACGACACGAATGTGTCGTCCGAACAGAACGAAGGCGCTGGTGACAACAAAGGAAGCAGTCCGCGAGACGACCGCGATCCACAACGCCGAGGCGTTGCCCGCACGGTTGATACACAGATAAAAGCCGGCAAATCCTACGCCGGCGAGCACGGCCAAACCCAGCCCTTCGGGACGCCCAGCGCCATCTTCCGCACGTGAAATGAGCCAGACACCGATGCCGGCCAGAACAAAGCCGCCTATATGCCGATACCCCGGGAAGCCGTCCGCAAAGGCAGTCACGATGGTGGGTATGGCCGCGCCCAGCACGGCGCCAACCGGCGCAGTCAGCCCCATTTTCCCGCTCGCCAGGGCGCGATAGAACAGGGCGAGCGCGATGCCTCCGACGGATCCCGCAAGCAGCGCCCACAGCAAGCTCGCGCGTTCGGGAAACTGGGCGCGGGTGAGAAGTGCAAGACCTCCCATCAGGACCATGCCGCTCATGTGCACGATAGCGGTAAACAAGAAAGCGTTCGCGCGGCGCGCACCGATCCCGCCCAGGAAATCGCTCGCTCCCCAGACACCGACGGCGCTCAGTGCGCAGGCGGCGGGAAGATATTCAGGGGAGATGGGCATGGGCAGTCGAGCTTAGCATGAGGCCTTACGCGGGAAGACGAACGGATTCGCCAGATCGCCAATGTCACTGGCGAGAAGAGCGGGCCAGACACCCGCTCGACAGCCGGCGGGACGCCTGCGCTTCATTACACGGACACTGGCTCTGGTTGCGCTTTACCGGCCAGCAATTGCCGCAGCACGTACTGCAGAATGCCGCCATTCGAGTAATAGAGAGCTTCTTGCGGCGTATCGATGCGCACGACGGCTTTGAACTGGGAGGTCTTGCCGCCGGTTACCCGCACCGTGATTTGACGGCCGGAGGAGAATTTTTCGACGATGTCGCGAATGCCCGCGATCTCAAACACCTCTTCGCCGGTTAGCTTCAAAGATTCAGCATTCTCTCCTGGAAGGAATTGCAGCGGCAGAATTCCCATGCCAACGAGATTCGAGCGGTGAATACGCTCGTAACTCTCCGCAATCACCGCGCGGACACCCAGCAAGCGCGGCCCTTTCGCCGCCCAGTCGCGCGACGATCCCGAACCATACTCTTTGCCGGCGAGAATCACGAGCGGCACTTTTTCGGCGTGGTATTTTTCGGACGCGTCGAAGATCGACATTTCCGCGCCCTCGGGCAGGTGGCGCGTGAAGCCGCCTTCGGTCGCGACCATCTTGTTGCGCAGACGAACATTGGCAAATGTGCCGCGCACCATGACTTCGTGATTGCCACGGCGCGATCCGTAAGAATTGAAATCCGCAGGCTGCACGCCGTGAGCGATCAGATACTTGCCCGCGGGACTGTCTTTCTTGATCGAACCGGCAGGTGAAATGTGGTCCGTGGTGACGCTGTCGCCAAGCAGCGCCAGCACGCGGGCGCCCTTGATGTCTTCGACCGCTGAGGGCGTCAACGCCATGTCGTCGAAGTAAGGCGCCTGGCGAATGTAGGTCGAATCTTTCTCCCAGGCGTAGGTTTCGCCCTTGGGAACAGGTAGTCCGCGCCAGCGTTCATCGCCCGAATAGACCTCCGCGTAGCTCTTGCGGAACATCTCGGACGAGATCGAACCCGCCATCGCTTGCTCGACTTCCTGTTGTGACGGCCACACGTCGGCCAGGTAAACGGGCTTGCCGTCTTTGCCTTTACCGAGCGGATCTTTGCGGAGGTCCACATCGATGCGTCCCGCGAGCGCGAAGGCTACAACCAGCGGCGGCGACATCAGGTAGTTGGCGCGGACTTCGGAGTTGATGCGCCCTTCGAAGTTGCGATTGCCCGACAGTACGGAGGCAACCACCAACTCTTTTTCGTCGATGGCTTGCGAGACTTCAGCCGGCAACGGGCCCGAGTTGCCGATACAGGTGGTACAGCCGTAGCCGACGATGTGAAACTTCAATTTCTCGAGATAGGGAGTGAGGCCGGCCTTCTCCAGATAATCACGCACCACCTTGGAGCCCGGAGCGAGTGAAGTCTTCACCCAAGCCGGTGTAGAAAGCCCCTTCTCAACTGCTTTTTGAGCGAGCAGTCCGGCAGCGATCAAGACCGATGGATTCGAAGTATTTGTACAACTAGTGATGGCGGCAATCACGACACTGCCATGCTTGAGTGCGGCTTTAACAGTGGCGGGAACGTGCTCTTCGACCTTGTGATCGTCAACGCCTACTGCCGCGGGATTTCCACCCTCTTGTTCCCAATTGTTGGGAGCCACTCCGGCTGGGGCTGCGGCGGCGGCCTTGGCTTTCAGCTTGAGCAGCGAAGGCAGAGCCTGCGTGAATGATTCGCCTGCCTTGGAGAGTACGACGCGATCCTGCGGACGCTTCGGCCCGGCAAGGCTCGGTTCAACCGTTGTCAGGTCGAGGCTCAGCAGTTCGGAATATTCGGCTTCGGGAGTCTTCGCATCGTGGAAAAGACCCTGCTCGCGCGCGTAGGCTTCAACCAGCGCAATCTGCTCGTCGCTGCGGCCCGTGAGCTTCAAATAGCGCAGACTCTCTTTGTCGATCGGGAAGATGCCGCAGGTTGCTCCGTATTCGGGAGCCATGTTCGCGATCGTTGCGCGATCGGCAAGTGGCAGGTCCTGCAATCCGGGACCGAAGTACTCGACAAACTTGCCGACGACGCCGTGTTTACGCAGCATCTCAGTGATCGTCAGGACGAGATCGGTTGCGGTAGCGCCTTCGCGCAAGCGTCCGGTGAGCTTTACGCCGACGACCAGCGGGATCAGCATGGAAACGGGCTGTCCCAGCATGGCGGCCTCGGCTTCGATCCCACCGACACCCCAGCCGAGCACACCCAGCCCGTTGACCATGGTGGTGTGCGAGTCGGTGCCGACGAGCGTGTCAGGATACGCAGTGCGCTTACGGCCCTCTTCGTGGACGAAGACGACGCGCGCAAGATACTCGAGATTCACCTGGTGGACGATGCCGGTATCGGGCGGCACAATGGCGAGATTGCGGAAACCGGTCTGTCCCCAGCGCAGGAAGGCGTAGCGTTCTTTGTTGCGCTGGAATTCGAGCAACGCGTTCACATCGAAGGCGTTGGGCGAGCCGAATTCGTCGACCTGCACGGAGTGGTCAATCACCAGTTCAGCAGGCTGCAGCGGATTGATCAGCCTCGGGTCGCCACCCAGGCATCTCATGGCATCGCGCATCGCCGCGAGATCAACGACGGCAGGCACGCCGGTGAAATCCTGCAACAGGACGCGGCTCGGAGTGAACGCGATCTCTTTCTCTGGCTTCGAATTCTTGTTCCAGGCGGCGAGGGCGCGGATTTCTTCCTTGGTCACATTGCGCCCGTCTTCGGTCCGGAGCAGGTTCTCGAGCAAGATTCGGAGCGAGAACGGCAGGTGCTTCGTCGAGATGCCTTGCTTGTCGAGCGCGTCGATGCGGTAGAGCTCGTATTCTTTGTTGCCGACCTTGAAAGTTGCGCGTGCACCGAAACTGTTTGCTGACATGAGTGCCTTCCTGATCTATGGATGCCGGATCGCAAGCCACCGCCTCAGAATGACGCGGCAGCCCTGCGTGAATACTCCAGTTTATTCCTTAGAGAGCGGATTGTGTGCGTTGCCAACGAACCGCGTTGCCACTCAACTTCTTATTTCGCTCGCAGGAGCAGAACGGGCACAACGATGCTGTGCCGGACTCGCGTGGCCGTAGCGCCGAGAAAGACATCGGCCAGGAAACGATGTCCGTGCGTGCTCATGGCCACCAGGTCGCAACCTTTCTGCTCTACCCATTTGATGATTTGCTCTGCCGGTTCACCGTATGCCAGTTCGGCCTGTGCAGAAATGCCCAGGGCTTGGAACTCGGCCCGAACCTTTTCCAGGTAATTGGTGTCTTCGGTGATTTCCGGACTGATCGCGTCCGGACCGTAGGTTCTGGCTGCCCAGCCATCGGCCACGTGCAGCAGCACCAAACGGCTGTGCGCGAGCTTCGCGAGCTGTTTGATGTGTTCAATAATCGCCCGGTCAGAGGGCGTGCCGTCCAACGTCACCAGAATCGTGTCGTACATGGGTCTTCCATTTCTGTTGTCTCTTGCGTTCCAGCATCATCCGCCGGCAATCACCTGCCATGCTGCTTTGAACGAGTCCGGTAGGCCGTAAATGTCCATCGCGGTGATCAGAATAGCACTGCCCCAACCGGCAATGAGCAGGAACCAACCAACCCTCCAGGTTCCCATTCGCTGGCGGGAACTCGTGAAATGCAGGAGCGGGAACATGGCGAACGGAAGCTGCAGCGCGAGCACGACTTGGCTGAGGGTGAGCAGATCCGTAACGCTGCTGTCGCCGCGCAGGCCGATAATGAAGACCGCCGGCAGGATGGCGAGCGTGCGGGTGATGAGCCGCCGCACCCACGGTTTGATTCGCCAGTGCATGAAGCCTTCCATCACAACTTGGCCAGCGAGCGTGCCCGTGATGGTGCTGCTCTGGCCGCTTGCCAGCAGCGCCACTGCAAACAGCGTGCTCGCAACCGTCGTCCCGAGCAACGGCGCCAACGTCAAATAGGCAACCCGAATCCAATCGCTGTCGGCGCTGAAATGGACCACCTGCCCGCCCGACGCGGTCACGCTCTCCTTCCCGAAGAACACCGTCGCGGCGAGCACCAGGATCGCCGCGTTGACAAAGAAGGCGATGGTCAGCGCCACGATTGAGTCAATCGTGTTAAAGCGGATCGCACTCCGGATGGACGGTTCGTCCTTCTGCAGCTTGCGGCTCTGGACCAGGGCCGAGTGCAGGTAGAGGTTGTGCGGCATCACGGTGGCTCCGATGATGCCGATGGCAATGTATAAAATCCCGGATTGACGAAAGTGCGGCGAAACCAGCGCCCGCCCCATTTCCAGAAAACTGGGCTGAGTCTGCGGGAGAATGAAAATCTCGATGAAGTAGCACACGCCGATGGTCGCGATCAGCAGCAGGACTACAGCCTCAATCGTGCGCATCCCGAAGCTCTGCAAGGCCAGAAGCAGTAGCACGTCCAAGCCGGTGATGATCACCGCCCATAGCAAGGGAATGTGGAACAGCAAGTTGAGGGCGACGGCACTTCCGAGCACCTCCGCCAAGTCACAAGCACCGATGGCCACCTCGCTCATCAGCCAGTTGGGCCAACGGGTCCACCTCGGATACCAGTCGCGGCAGCATTGGGCGAGATCCTTGCCCGTTACCACGCCCAGGCGAGCGGAAATTACTTGCATGAAGATCGCCATCAGGCTGGCGAGGCCCACCACCCACAAGAGCCCGTACTTGAAGCGAGCACCGCCTTGCAGGTCCGTCCCCCAGTTGCCGGGATCCATGTAGCCGACGCTAACCAGAATCGCTGGGCCGACGAAAGCCCGCCACTGCTCCCAGAAGCCAGCTTGGTGATGCGGGACCTCAACGGAGCTGTGCACACCTTCCAATGACACGTGGCCACCGCCGCGAGCATCGGAGGGTGACATGCCCGAACCGGCCCCCGCGCTGATTTCAGTTTCGCCTTCTGCCTTGTTCATCTTCTGTGGTTCCGAAATACCCAGCAATTCGACTGGCACATCCGCCATCAGGTTAACTATAGTTAATTATAAAGCACGAGACGGCAGGGGAGAAATCCACACTTTCTCGGCCGCGGGCCGGCCTAGAATCATGGTGCGCGCGGACGTGCGGATCGAAAGCGTCTTGTCGTAGTTACGCTCGACCAGGCCGAGCTTGGCTCCCGGCCGGATCCCACGGGCTTCCAAAAACTCGAGCAGGTGCCGATCGCGCTCGTAGATCCCGCTGACTGTGTAGTTCCGGCCCACTTCTGCCTCGGAGAGCAAGAGCAACCCGCGGCGCCGCCGGCTCGCGGGACTCTCCAACTCACTCAGGTTGCCGTGTGGACACGCGCCTCCGCGCCCCAGTTTGGCCAGTAGCTTCGCTTCAAAATCGGGGGAAACCGCGTGCTCCAGGCGCTCCGCCTCATCGTGCACTTTGTACCATTCCATGCCGAACATTTCTGCCAGCATGCGCTCGATCAGGTGGTGTCGCAACGTGAGCCTGCGGGCGATGCGCCGTCCGGCAGCGGAGAGAGCGACACGGCCGTCACTCTGGACGCGCACCAGGCCATCTTTCTTCAAACGACGTAGAGCCATCGTCACAGCCGGCGGCGACACTTTGAGCCAATGGGCGAGCGTGGCCGAGATCACGGTCTCGCCTTCGCTCTCGGCTTCGAGAATCGCTTTGAGGTAGTCTTCTTTGGAAACGGTGATCACGTGAGAAGATTATACGGCGGGGATTAAGCATAGTTAATCGAGATTGCAGACGTCAGAGGTCAGATTGCAGAGGTAAGCACCGAAGCGTCGGGGTTAACCTCTGCAATCTGCCCTCTCACCTCTGACCTCGCGTTTGACATCATCTTCCTCTCGCACCTACCCTTAACTGTTTCCACTATGAAGATCCTCGTCATCGGAAGCGGCGGGCGCGAACACGCGCTGGTGTGGAAGCTGCGGCAGTCGCCCCGGGTCAGCAAGGTTTATTGCGCGCCGGGGAATGGTGGGATTGCGGCCGAGGCGGAGTGCCGCCCGGTGGACGTGAAGAGCTTGGAGTCACTGGTGGCAGTCGCTAACCAGATTCGGCCGGACCTGACCGTAGTCGGGCCTGAATTGCCGCTCAAGCTCGGGGTGGTGGACGAATTCACGCGCCGCGGTTGGCGAACTTTCGGTCCTACCAAAGCGGCGGCCCAGTTGGAGATCAGCAAGAGTTTCGCAAAAGAGTTTCTGCAACGGCATCACATTTCCACGGCGCACTATGCGATCTGCAACTCGATGGACGACGTGCGTCCGGCTCTCCAGCATTTCCATCCGCCGGTGGTGGTGAAGGCGGACGGTTTGGCGGCCGGGAAGGGCGTAGTCATTGCCAAGACCAAAGATGAGGCGGCCACGGTCGCTAGCGAGATGCTGAGCGGCAAGATGCTGGGTGAGGCTGGAGCCCGCGTGGTGTTGGAGGAATTCCTGAGCGGAGATGAACTGTCGTTTCTCGTTGTAAGCGACGGGGAGCGCGTCGCTCCACTGGTCGCTGCGCAAGATCACAAGCGTGTGGGGGACGGTGACACCGGTCCGAACACCGGCGGCATGGGCGCCTATACGACTCGGACGATCGTGGACGACAAGATGCGTGACTGGCTAGTGACGCATATTGCGCGGCCGGTCGTGGCGGGTATGAAAGCGGAGGGCGCGGAGTATAAGGGCGTGCTCTACTGCGGGCTGATGATGACGGCGCGCGGGCCGATCGTACTGGAGTTCAATTGCCGCTTCGGCGATCCGGAAACACAACCGATCCTGATGCGGATGGAGAGCGACCTGGTCGAGGCGCTGGAGGCATCGATCGACGGCCGCACCAGTGACGGCGACTTCAGGTGGTCGGACGATGCCGCGGTAACGGTCGTGATGGCGTCGGGTGGATATCCGGGCGCTTACGAGGCGGGCAAGAAGATCAGTGGCCTGGAGGACGCGGCAAAACTTGAAGGCGTGGAAGTCTTCCACGCTGGGACTACCGCGCGGGAGGGAGCTTTTTATACTTCGGGCGGGCGCGTGCTGGGAGTGACGGCGCGTGCGGTGGAGCTGCAAACTGCGGTGCAGCGCGCCTATGATGCTTGCGGGAAGATCAGCTTTGAGGGCGCGCACTATCGTAGGGACATTGCGGCGCGGGCGTTGAAGCGGTAGGCTACCGTTCGAGGTGCGCCCGATGAAGATACGACTGTTTGTCCTTCCCTTGTTCGCCGCAGCCCTGGGATTCTCCGCTTTTTTGCGCTCGGCGGGTTCCGAGACTGTGCGAGCGGTCCAGATCGTGGACTTGATTGCCACCGGCATGGGACTCGGCGTTGCATTAGCGCATTTGAAACTCGTGTTGAGTGCGAGATCCCAGAGATAGAAACATCCCACCACCGGAGACGATTCGCGGAATATGAGTAAAGCACTGGTTTCCATCGTCATGGGCAGCGACTCCGATCTGGAGATCATGCGGGACGCCGCGAACGCCCTCGAAGAATTTGGGATTGCGTACGAGATCGACGTGACGTCGGCGCATCGCTCTCCGGATCGCACGGCTGACTACGCGCGAAAGGCTGCCGGGCGCGGCATTCGCGTGATCATCGCGGGCGCGGGTGGGGCGGCGCACTTGGCGGGAGTGATCGCCGCGCACACGACGCTGCCCGTGATCGGCGTTCCGATTCCTTCTACTTCTCTGCAGGGCATGGATTCGCTGCTGGCGACGGTGCAGATGCCGGCGGGGATTCCGGTAGCGACGGTCGCGATTGGGAAGCCCGGCGCCACGAACGCTGGAATCCTGGCGGCGCAGATTCTTGGCGTGGCCGATGCGTCCATCACAAAGAAACTCGAGGCCCACAAACAGAAGCTGGCAGGGGGCGTGGAAGAGAAATCGAAGAAACTCAAAAACTCGGTGTAACGATGAATGACGGCATTCGTTTTTCGGAACTGCTCGCGTACACGGCAGAGGAAAATCGCCGGTGGAAGGAGTGGTTTCAAAAGCATCCGCAGGCGATGGAGGTGCCCTGCGACATCGCAGGCCCGACGGTCCACCATCTTCTGCTGCACATCTTCACAGCGGATTTGCTTTTCGCCCATCGCCTGTTGGGGCTAGCCCCGCCCGATTTCAAGCCGTTGCCGCATGCCACGATCGACGAACTGTTCGCGATCGGCGAAGGAGCGGCAGAAAAAATGAGTCAGTTTATGGAGCGCGCTCGTTCGGAAGATTGGAACGAACTCGTCCCGCTTGGTTCTCGTGATCTCAAACCCAGCAAACGGAAAATGATGGCGCAAGCCGAACTGCACGGAGTCCATCACCGCGCGCAACTGGCGACTCTGTTGCGCCAGCAGGGCTATAAGCAAGATTGGATCCACGACATCTTGCTCAGTGATGCCATGCGGTAGGATTCGATGAACCCTACAGGTCTAGATCCTTGAGATATTTTCGGAATTCCGCGCCCAGGTCGTCTCTCTTCAGCGCAAACTCCACCGTGGCCTTCAGGAAGCCGAGCTTGTCGCCCGTGTCGTGGCGACGGCCTTCGTAGACGTAGGCATACATTTTCTCGCGCTTAAGAAGCGCGCGTAGTCCGTCGGTGAGCTGCAATTCGCCGCCGGCGCCGGGCTTGATGTCGGAAAGCGTTTCGAAAACGGTCGGAGTTAGAACGTAGCGGCCGATGACGGCGAGGTTCGAGGGCGCATCCGCTGCTTTTGGTTTTTCGACTAAGTCGAGCACCTCGTAAAGTTTTCCGCCCGTCCCGGCAACTTCTTTCGCTTTGATTACCCCGTAAGAAGAGATCGCCGGTCCATCGATCACCTGGGTAGCAATTACTGAGCTCTGTTTTTCGTCAAAGACGTTTATCAACTGCTTCAGGCAGGGGACCTTCGCATCGATGACGTCATCGGCAAGCAGGGTAGCGAACGGTTCGTTGCCGACCAGTTCGCGCGCCGTGAGGATGGCATGGCCCAGGCCGAGCGCTTCTTTCTGACGCACGTAGGCGACGTGGATCATATCGGAAATCTGGTGCACGATTTTGAGCAGGTCGTGTTTGCCTTTTTCCACCAGCATTCTTTCCAGTTCGTAGCTGACGTCGAAGTGATCCTCGATGGCGCTCTTGCCGCGTCCGGTGATGATGATGATCTGGTTGCATCCGGCGGCGAGCGCCTCCTCGACGCCGTACTGAATGATGGGCTTGTCGACCAGCGGCAGCATTTCCTTGGGCTGGGCCTTGGTCGCGGGGAGAAAGCGCGTGCCCAATCCAGCCGCGGGGAAAACGGCTTTGCGGACGGCACGGGTCTGGCGGCGGTCGATGGTGACGCGTCTGTTGTGCTGGGGCATCATGGCGGGCTCAATTGTAAATGGAGCCGCTTATGGCGAGGTAGGGGCATGGAAAGTTGCGGAGTGTTCCACGTGGAACATTGTCCATCTTTTTCTATATGTATTGGTATGTATGTATTTGGTCTGCATGCTGCACAATGGCAAGACCTTACCGGAGTTTCGCCTCGGCGGCCGATCCGAGGGCGGGGCGCCCCTTCGACAAGCTCAGGGCAGGCTCTCGGGACAGCCGGCAAGGTGCCGGCGCTACGGTCAACTGGCGGGGGCTGGGGCTTCCTGGGCTTGCAGCTCTTCCAGCAGATCGCGCAGTGTTTGGAGGATTCCTTCGGCGCTGTTGATTTTGATCGAAAACTTCAGCGTGCCGTCCGGAGTAAATTGCGTGCCGCGCTGCGACGCCACAAAGCGCGCCAGTTTGCCGGGATCGATCGAGGCATTCTGGTTGAACTTGATGTTCATGAACTCGCGCTTGCGTTCGATGGCGGCGGCGCCGACTCGAATCGCCTGCAGCTTGAGCGCGGCGTAGTCGAGCAGGTTGCGGACGGCACCGGGCATCTCGCCGTAGCGATCGATCAGCTCCGAGCGCACGTCGTGCAGCTGCGACTCGGTCTCGACTCCGGCAACGCGCTTGTACATGCGCAGGCGCTGGTTCTCTTCCTTGATGTAGTCGGACGGAATGCGGATGTTGAGGCCAAGATTGAGCTGGATTTCGGTGACTTCGACACCGGCCTCGCCTTTCATTTCGCGAACGGCACGCTCCAGCATCTGGGTATAGAGCTCGAAGCCGACGGCTTCGATGTGGCCGCTCTGTTCGCCACCGAGGAGATTGCCCGCTCCGCGCAGTTCGAGATCGAGCGCCGCGATCTTGAAGCCTGCCCCGAGATCGGAGAATTCCTTCAGCGCTGCCAGCCGCCGGCGCGCAATCGGTGTCAGCTCGATTTCTGCAGGCAACAGGAGGTAGGCATATGCGCGCCGGTTCGACCGCCCCACACGGCCGCGAAGCTGATAAAGCTCCGACAATCCCATGCGCTCGGCGCGGTTGATGATGATCGTGTTGCAGAGCGGGATGTCGAGGCCGTTTTCGATGATCGTGGTCGAGACCAGAATGTCGGCTTCGTGATGCATGAATTTGAGCATCACTTTTTCCAGTTCGCCTTCGCCCATCTGTCCGTGGCCGACAGTGATGCGCGCGCCCGGCACCAGGGTCTGCAGTTTGGCAGCGATCTCCCAGATCGTGTCGACGCGGTTGTGCACGAAATAGACCTGGCCCCCGCGCTCGAGTTCCTGCTCCATAGCGGACTGGATCAGCTTCTCGTCCCAGCTCGCCACCACCGTCTGAATCGCCATGCGGTCTTTGGGGGGCGTTTCGATCACGCTCATATCGCGCAGGCCGACCAGTGACATGTGCAGCGTGCGCGGGATGGGCGTCGCGGACATGGTGAGCACGTCGACTTGGGTGCGCATCTGCTTGATGCGTTCCTTGTGGCGAACGCCGAAGCGCTGCTCCTCGTCGACCACCAGCAAGCCGAGGTCCGAGAATTTCACGTCTTTCGAGAGCAGACGATGGGTGCCGATCA
This sequence comes from Terriglobia bacterium, assembly GCA_020073565.1. Lineage (GTDB taxonomy): Bacteria > Acidobacteriota > Terriglobia > Terriglobales > Acidobacteriaceae > Acidiflorens. Next base: position 17,241 of record JAIQEY010000007.1, on the reverse strand, counting down.
GGATGTCGACTTTGCCCGCCTCGACTTTCTGCAAAATCTCCTTGATCTGTTTCGGCGTGCGGAAGCGGCTGATCATTTCGACAGTGACGGGAAAGGGCGCGTAGCGTTGCTTGAACGTTTCGTGGTGCTGGAAAGCCAGGACCGTGGTGGGGGCAAGCACGGCGACCTGCTTGTTGTCGCTGATGGCCTTGAAGGCGGCGCGCATGGCGACTTCGGTTTTGCCATAACCCACGTCGCCGCACAGCAGGCGGTCCATCGGGAGCTGCGACTCCATGTCGCGCTTCACATCGGCGATGGCCTGCGCCTGGTCATCGGTCTCGTTGTATTCGAAGGTGTCTTCGAACTCCTTCATCCACTCAGTGTCGGCCGGGAAGATATGGCCTTGCGCAGCCTGACGCTGTGCGTAGAGCTTGAGCAGTTCGTCGGTCATATCCTTCATCGCCTTGCGCACACGGGCTTTGGTCTTGGCCCAGGCCTGCGTGCCGAGATGATTCAGGACAGGCTTGGCGCCTTCCGACGAACGATATTTCTGCACCAGATCGAGGCGCGTGAGTGGCACGTAGAGACGCGCGGCTTCGGCGTATTCGAGCAACATGAATTCGGCGTTGCCATCGCCCTGGTTGATTTCTTTCAGGCCCTGGTACTGGCCAATGCCGTGTTCGACGTGGACCACGTAGTCTCCGACCTGCAGGTCGCGGAAGTCGGAGAGGAACGCTGACACTTTTGATTTCCGCCGCTGCGGATGCGCGGCGACCAGATCCGATTCATCAAACAGATCGCGCGAGCCGAACAGGGCAAGGTGCGCGTCCGGGAGAACGAAACCGTCGGGGAGGTAGGCCCTGAGCAGCGTGGTGGTGAGAACGTCTCCGCTGAAATAAGAAGTTTCGTCGGCGTAGCTTTCGCCGCCGCGGGTGCGGCTGCCGAGACGATAGGAAGCGTTGTATTCGGTGAAGATGTCAGCGAGGCGCTCGACCTCTCCGGTGTGCGCAACCGCGAGAACGACCTGGGTGCCGCTGGCAACCAGCTTCTTCACTTCCTCAATCATGGCTGGCATCGCGCCGTGGAAGCGCGTGGCTGGTTGCGAAAGGAAGGCGGCTTCTGGCTGGTTGTTTTGCTGATCAGCGCGAGCAACAGCCAGGTATTTGAAATCCGCGCCTGGCAGGGCCGCGGTCTTCTCTGTCCATGCCTCGGGGGAAAGATACAGGTCGGTGGGCCGGACGAGATTGCCAACGCCACTGCGCTCGTGCGCTTCCGAGGTGCGCGTCCAGTGGCGGTCGAGTTCCTGCGCGAGAGTTTCTGGCTCATCGAGGATGATTCGCGCTTCGGGAAGCAGGTCGAAGACGGTGCGATCGGCACCCGCCACCGGAGCGTAGAACTCCCAGCCAGGAAAGACGCCAGCGCCCGAGTCGCGAGCCGCCTGCTCGATCACCTCTGCGGAACCGGTAATACGTTTGCCCGACAGGCGAGCGTTGATCGAACCCAACAGTTCTTCGGTGACGGGGGTTTCAGTCAGTGGCAGAAGCAGGGCTTCGTCTACCGGGTTCGACGAGCGCTGGCTGGCCGGGTCGAACTTACGCATGGACTCGACTTCATCGCCGAAGAACTCGATGCGCACAGGACGATCGGCTTCGGGCGAATACACGTCAAGAATGCCGCCACGAACGGCATACTGGCCGGGCATTTCGACAACATCGGTCGAAGCGTAGCCAACGGTGTTCAGGTGCTGGAGCAGCGGCTCCAGGTCAAAACTCTCTCCCCGACGCAAGACGCGTGCTAGTTCGGCGTAATAGTTCGCGGAGCGCAGGAGAATAGTGGTTGCAGCCACCGGCGAAATTACGATCGAGGCGCGTCCGGTGGCGATCTTCCACAACGCGGTTGCACGCTCCTCCTGAATCTCAGGATGGGGCGACAAGTTCTGAAAGGGCAGCACATCGCGCGCCGGCAGGCTCACAATGGAATCGGGATCGGCGACGCCCGTGAGTTCGCAAAAGGCGCGCAGCACGGGCACAAGTTCTTCGGTGGCCCGGTTGTCAGCCACGACCACGACGAAGGGGCGTTCGACCGTGCGGCGCAATAAGACTGCGATCAGCGCTTTGGCTGCGGGGGGGAGTCCAGTGACACTAATCCGCCCCGTGTTCTCCCGGAGGTGGGAGGCGGCACGCGTGAAGGCAGGCAATCGTTCCACGTCCGCGAAAAGTTCGCGAACGAACGGGAGAAGCATTTCAGGTTGATTCTATCAATTTGCGAGCAAAGGACGGGCGAGACGCCCGCCCGACAGCCGGCGGGACGCCGGCACTACTTTCTCAGGAGCGGACGGGTTAGGCAGGTCGGCCCGCCGGAGCCGTTGATGCAGATCTCGGATCCGGGAAACGTGCGCACGTCGAAGCCGGCCTCGCGCAGCCGCCGGTTCGTACTGACATTCTCTTCGATTGCCACCAGGCGCTTGCTTCCGAGCGAGAGCACGTTGCAGGCCAGCGTGTCGCGTTCGGAGTATGCAATCTCGATGAGGCGGAAACCGCGCGCCTTCAGCAACTCCACCGTCTCGACCGCAAGCCAGGGTAGATCGACGAGGATCGTCTGCACGTCGAGCATGCTCATCAGCGACATCAAATGGAGACAAGCCGACGGACCCGGGCCGTACGGCAGGGGTGCTGAGAGTACATCCACTCCTTTGGGGGCGAGCAGCGCCCGCATCTGATCGATGCCCGCTTTGTTGGTCCGATAGCCGTGACCGATGAGCAGCGTTTTCGGATCGAGCCAAACCATGTCTCCGGCCTCGGAAGTTCCGGGCACACGAATTTCACCGAACACTGAGGAACCGAACTGGGCGCAGACGTTGGCATGGGCCCGCGCTTCCGCAACCCGGCTTGTCTTTCCCGGGTTCATCAGGACAAGGCCCTCGTTGGTAGCCAGCGAGGAGTCGTGCGCGTAGACGGCATCGAGGGTAAGCGCATCCGAAGGCGGCAGGCAAACCACTTCGGCTCCAGCTTCGGTGAGCAGCCGACAGAGAATGTCGTGCTGGCTCTGAGCCGTGGCGAATTTTGGCTGCCGCTGAAATCCCAAGTCCCGCCACGCGCCCAGCTTTTCAGGACGATCCCAACCGGCATGGTGCGGGGGACAGACCAATACGCGTACCAAGTCGCCCGTCATAGAATGGCTGTCGAATTTCTCAGCAGGCATCGAACGCGCTCCAGTCGCATTAGCAATCTAAAGAACTGCGACCGCCAACGCAAAGCGAGTGCCAATACAGTACCAGCCTGTTAACGTCGTCCGCGGATACTGTGACGTTCTTCCTTGCGCTGACGCCCTGCTCTGATGTACATATCAGCGGGTATTCTGTCCTCAAAACGTGCTCGAAGTTCAAGCAGCTGGCCAGAAAACCGTGCGCCTCGATCTCCACCTCCCCAAGGTGGAAGCACGCTCAGGAGACCTTATGAAAAAGACCCTGCGTCTACTGTGTTTCGCCGTCTTATTCGCATTGATTCGACAGCTCGCGTTTGCCCAGGGCTCTGCCACCGGCGATCTGCACGTCACGGTGAAAGATCCGAAGGGTGGCATGGTCACGAACGCCACGGTGACGGTACGCGATGTAGCCAAGGGGTTGGAGCGCACCGGCGCCGGCGACGGCCAGGGGGGCTATAGTGCAAACTTGCTGCCGCCGGGCACGTATTCCGTCACGGTGGATGCGCCGGGCTTTGCCAAGGCCGAAGCGACGGGGGTGAGCATCACCGTGGGCCAGTCGGCGGAGTTGCCGGTGGCTCTTACGCTTGCGACCGGGCGCGAAGTCATCGAAGTCAGCTCCCAGGCGGAATTGATCGAGACCTCCCGAAGCTCGACAACCAACACGATCGGCGAGCGCCGCATGGACAACCTGCCGATCAACGGGCGCAACTACATTCAGTTCACGCTGACCGACTCGCAGGTCCAGCGTGACAGCGCTCCCAATGTCGGCGCGGCACCTACTTCCGGCCTGAACATGAGCGGCCAGCGCGGCCGCTCCAACCTGGTCAACGTCGATGGCGCCGACGCCACCGACAATTCCACCAACGGCGTGCGTTCGACAGTCTCGCAGGAGGCGGTGCAGGAATTCCAGATCATCAGCAACAGTTATGCGGCGGAGTACGGCCGTGCCTCCGGCGGAGTGGTGAACATCATCACCCGCTCCGGATCGAACGAGTTTCACGGTGACGTATTTGGTTACCTGCGCAATCGCAATTTCCAGGCGGTGAACCCGTTCAGCACGGTATCAAATCCTGCATATACCCGTGTGCAGGCGGGCGCGGCCTTCGGTGGGGCGCTGAAGAAGGACAAGACGTTCTACTATTTCTCCGTCGAAACCACGCGGAGGCACGAAACAGGGTTTTCCAGCATTCAGCCCGCGACGAACCCGGGGTTTTACGGCTTGCAGAATTTCGACACGTCACAAACGGCGGGGGGCGCCGTACCGCTTCCGTTTGGGACGATCCTAGTGACTCCGCAGCAGGCAGCCTTCCTGCAAGGCCTGACGCCCGCAGCAGTGGGTGCAATCGGTCTCTTGAACATTGAGAACTATACGGTGCTCGCTGGCGCCTCCTCGGGAATGGCGCTCCAAGGAGCGTGGCCCGGCCAGATGGTCACCGTGCTCACCGACGGCCTACTTAACACCTGGTCTGGGTTCCCAACGACGACTCCTCCCGGCAGTACGTACTCGTCCGTGCCTACCTCCTTCCAGTCTCTGGGTTCTCAGGCTGGGAACTTTCCCGTGTTTGAGGGCACCACTCTGTACTCTCTGCGCCTGGACCACAACCTCACCAATAACCACCGCCTGACGCTGCGGGTCAACGTCAGCCCAAGCACGGTCACCGGCATCGAGGGGAGCGGTCAGGATCAGCCGTTTGGGCAGAACGCCTATTCGCGTACGTCGGAGCAGTCCTACCGCGACGTCAGCGGACTGGTCCAGGAAACGTGGGCCATGGGCACCAACAAGGTGAACGAATTTCGTTTTCAATATGCGCGCCGCGGCCTCTCGTATTTCTATAACAAGGGAATTCAGGCTGGGTCCTACCCGGCGGTCAATATTCCCGGCTTCGGATATTTCGGCCGCGAACCTTACTCTTATATTCAACGCACTGAAAAACGCTATCAGGTCACGGACAACTTTTCGTGGGCCGTCGGAAGGCACAGCATGAAATTCGGCGGAGACTTTAATTACCTTCCGGTGGACGCAATCTTTACCGTCAACTACGGCGGAGTGTACGACTTCGGTACCTTCGCTGCGTTTCCCCAGCCTTTCCCCGAACTGAACCCCGTGCAGGCGTACGGCGCGGGCTTGCCCGGCGACTATATTCAAGGCCTTGGGAGCCCGAGCGATTCGTTCCGCAACATCCCGATCGGCGTGTTCTGGCAAGACAGCTGGCGCGTGAATCCGAATTTAACCGTGAACTACGGCGTGCGCTACGATGTTGAGAAGCCGCCGAGTTTCAAACCGCCGCAGGGGTTGGCCCTCCCCGCCTACGACCTGCTGGGGTTGCAGAAGGGAATCCAGACGGACAAGAACAACTTCCAGCCTCGTGTCGGCATAGCATGGGATCCGAAAGGGGACGGCAAGACAGTGGTCCGGGCTTCGTTTGGCATGTTCTATGACCACCCTCTGCTGGGTCTGTACTTCCTGGGCGATGCCTCCGACGGTTCCTCGAGCGGCCAGCTGGCTTTCGGCCCCGGCGCTCCGTGCAATGCGGGAACGACGCCTTACGATCCTGGGAATCTTAATGCCGCCAGTATCTTCACCGGGGTACTGGGCAGTGCGAACTGCATGCCAATAAGCCAGTTAGCCTACTCGGCAAACCAACAAGCATTTTCCTGTCCCGCCTCAGACACAAGTTGTGGGGTTGCCTCCCCGTCGCAATCCTTGTTCCTCAGCCAGAATTATCTGAACAATCCGCCTGCTCAGTTTGGGGGCGCAGCTTTCCCCTTAGCCTTCCAGCCGTTTGGTTATCCGCAGGCCAAGAATTTTGTCTTCGCCTATTCGCAGCAGGCCAACCTGACCGTGGAGAGAGACCTTGGCCGCGGCTTCGCCCTCAGCTTGGCTTACAACTTTAATGGCGGACGTCATCTCAATCACCCCATCAATGCCAATACCACGCGGGGCGATCTTGTGGTAGCGAACTTCCAGGCGGCCGCCAGCGATCCGACATCCTATGCGGCCATTGGCGGGCCTTTGGGAGTGGGCGCTGGTCCGTCCAGTCAGGGTTACGCTCCTTGTGGCGTCAATCCCAGCGGTCAGCCGTGGGTTTCGGCGGCGTTGACTAATTTCTTCCGTCCTGGGGGCATCAATCCTGCAATCGCTAACATCCTGCTTGCAGAGGGGGCTGGTGCCTGTGTAACCACCATACTGCCAGCGGTCATGCATTACTTCCAGGCCAGCGGTTACAGCACGGCCGGTTTCAACACGGCGTGCGATCCCGTCGCCCCGTTTACCGGTTGTGTTCCGTTCGGCGATATGGACGCGAACTACTCCAACGGCAGCTCGGTGTATCACGGGCTGAGTGCGAACCTCCGCAAGCGCTTCAGCGACCACTATGAGTTTCTCGCTTCCTACACGTGGTCGCACGCGATTGACGACTCCACCGACCTGCAGTCCACCCTGTCGCCACAGGACAGTTACTTCCCGGGTCTGGATCGCTCCAATTCGACTTTCGATCAACGCCACCGGTTTGTTTTCAGCGGGGTGTACCAGACGGGCAAGCTGGCGGGCAGCGGCTTTGCCAGCAAACTGTTCAGTGATTGGACGTTTGCGCCGTTGGTCGAGATCTCTTCGGGGCGGCCGTTCAACATCATTACCGGCAATGCCGATAATTTTCAGTTTGAGTCCAAGACGGGACGACCCAACACTACCGTCAACCCGGCCTGCGGCGCGGGGGTACCGTCGAAGTATTCGCCCACTGGGTTCCTCCAGGAACCTTGTCTCGCCGACTTCAACGGCACTCTTCTTTCACTGGATGGCACCCTAGGCCGTAATGCCGGGCTCACACCGTGGACGGCCTTCGGCGATTTGCGGGTTGCCAAGAAGATCCACTTCGGCGAGCGCTTCAGCATGGATCTGATCGTCGACATGTTCAACATCGCCAACAAATACAACGTGGCTGCCGTCAGCCCGTTCTTCCAGAACGCCGGCCAAGCTACTGGAGCATACGATCCGCGGCAGTTCCAGTTTGCGTTGAAGTTGAACTGGTAATCAGATTTTGGGATTTCGATATCGGCCTCGATTCCATTGGATTCGAGGCCTTTTCTTTTTGGTGTAACAGGCAGAAATCAGACAGCCGCGGACATGCGTCCGTGCTTCCTGCTCTCTGCGTGTCCTTTCACTTCCCGGGCCAACGATCCGGCGATCTTGTGAGTGATGCGGGCACTGACGGCCGCGAGCAGTTGATCCTGGTCTTTGGGAAAGGGCCCTTGCTCGAGCCGGAAGGACTCCAATTCCTGGCGGCAAATCTCATCCAGGCGAAGACGCAGCGCAGTCAACTCCGGCGCCGCGTGATCCGCCATTAGTTCTCGTCTGAATCCTTGCACTTCCTGGCGCACAATCTGTTCGGCCTCGCGCTCGCCTGCGCGCGCGCCTGACTTGGGCTCGACGGCCCGCTCCAGGTCCTCGAGGTCGTACAGCAGCACGCCTTCAAGTTCGCGCACGGCCGGATCGATATCGCGCGGCAGGGCCAGGTCGACTAACAGCAGCTTGCGTCCGTTTCGATCGCCCGCCAGCCGCCTCATATCTTCGGCCGTGAAAACAAACTCGGGAGCTGTCGTGGCGCTAATCACCAGATCGGCTTGCGCAAGAGCTGTCCAGCGATCTGCAAAGGCGCATGCTCGGATGCCGGACTTGCAGGCCAGTTCCTCAGCAAAAGCGTCGCTATGGTCGACTACGAAAACGGAGTGCGCGCCGCGGCTGACGAGCGCTTTGGAGGCAATCTCGCCCAGTTTGCCCGCGCCTATGAGCACGATGTTTCGGGCCGCCAGCAACCCGAAGATTTGTTCTGCGAGTTCGACGGCGGCGTTGGGAGCGGAAGCAAAGTGGGAACCAAGCGCCGTCTCCTTGCGCACGCGCCGGCGGACAGCAAGTGCCTTGCGCAGTACCGCATCCAGCGACCGCCCTGAGGTGCCTGCATTGCGCGCCTGCTGCCACGCGGAACTCACCTGGCGGCCAATCTGTTCCTCGCCGATGCACATCGAATCGAGGCCGCAACTGACTCGGAAGGCATGGGCGAGTGCCTCATCATCCAGCAGGCGATAGAAACGGTTCCACTCGCAGAGCTTCAGGTCGTATTGCGCGGTCAGAAAGCGAAGGACAGAGTTGACTGCCAAAGTCGCATCGCCCCAGACTGCGAATTCCGTGCGATTGCAGGTGGAAAAGACCAGGACTTCTTCAATGCCCTCGGCCTGCGACAGCATGTTCAAAGCCTCAGCCTGCCGGCATCCGCTCATCCAGAACCGTTCGCGAACTTCCACCGGCGCCGTCCGGTGATTCAGCCCGACCACCACGAATGTGGGCTCCAAAAGACACGCTCCGCAAACGAACTCTGGGATTGGTAGGGCATTGGAGTGGCCAAACTTCCCTCTCGGAGCAAGAGCCGTAACGAATTGAACGGACGGTAGTTAAGTGGGCTGTTGTCTTTCGCAACGAGGCTCCACTAAGCCCAAACTGCGGAATATCACCCCGAGTCGCGTGGCTTTTGGCTCGGTCGCGGTTCCTGGCAGCTGACCAATCGTCTGGGCGATGACGATCCCGGTCAGCGGCCCGGCGAAAGCGGGGAAGAGTCTCGAAGGGAGTGCGTAACTGACTGGCTTTATGGTATCTTACGCTGCCGTGGACTGCTGCAACCAAAACTGCGTCTAACTGGGTAGCCACTATCCGGATAGAAGAAGGAGAAGTTGCGGGGAGCGGTCGCGCTCAGAACCAACGGGCGCCTGAAATCAATCATTACAGGAGAATCGTACGAATGAAAACTATTCTTAGGGCTTCTCTGGCGGTACTCGCGCTAGCCCTGGTCTTTTCTACCTACACATTCGCGGATGGCGGCGCCGACTTCAAAGCCAAGTGCGCGGCCTGCCACGGCGCAACCGGTGCAGGCGACACCACCATGGGCAAGAACCTGAAACTGAAGGATCTGGGCTCGGCCGAGGTTCAGAAAGCGTCGGACGAGGAACTCACCACGGTCATTAGCAAGGGCAAAGGCAAGATGCCCGCCTACACCGGCAAGCTTTCCGATGGCCAGATCAGCGACCTCGTGAAGTTCATCCGCACGCTGAAGAAGTAGGAGAAAGGCAAGTTCCAAGATCTCAAGGTTTCAAGGTTTCAGATGTCTTCAGGGTTTCAAGGTGGAGGGGCAGGAGATTCGGTTGCCGCTCGAACTTTGAAACCCTGAAACTTTGAAACCTTGAAACTTGCTACTTTGCTCTCTTTTCGATCTTCGCCCAAGTGTCCTTTAGCGCCACGGTGCGGTTGAACACGGGACGTCCGGGCTTCGAATCCGGGTCCACGCAAAAATATCCCAACCGCTCGAACTGGTAGCGGCTTTCGACCGGCGCGTTGGCCAGCGAAGGCTCCAGCTTGGCGTGCGAAATTACTTCCAGGGACTGCGGATTCAGAGTGGCGGTGAACTCCTGCCCGTCCTCCACCTGGTTGGGATCTTCCTTGGTGAAGAGTTTGTCGTACAGGCGGACTTCCGCATCGATCGCATGCGCGGCCGACACCCAGTGGATGGTTGATTTCACTTTGCGTCCATCGGGAGCGTTTCCGCCGCGCGTCGCCGGATCGTAGGTGCAGTGCACCTCGGCCACTTCTCCTTTGTCGTTTTTCACTACACTGCTGGCCGTGATGAAATAGCCATAGCGCAAGCGGACTTCACGTCCGGGCGAGAGACGGTAGTACTGCTTGGGCGGATCTTCACGGAAATCGTCCTGCTCGATGTAGAGCACTTTGGAAAACGGTACTTTGCGCTTGCCCTTGCTCTCGTCCTCGGGATTGTTCACGGCATCGACTTCCTCGACCTGATTCTCCGGGTAGTTATCAATCACCACCTTCAACGGCCGCAGGACGGCCATGACGCGGGGCGCGCGCTTATTCAGGTCTTCGCGAATGTAATGCTCGAGCATTGCCAGTTCCAGCGTACCGCTGGTCTTCGATACGCCAATGGCGGCGCAGAAATTCCGGATCGCCTCTGCCGGATACCCTCGGCGTCGGATACCAGACAACGTCGGCATGCGTGGATCATCCCACCCGTTGACGTACTTCTCTTGCACCAACTTCAGCAGCCGGCGTTTGCTCAGCAGCGTGTAGGTGAGGCTCAGGCGGTCGAACTCAAACTGCTGTGAGGGAAAGATGCCAAGCTGCTGGATGAACCAGTTGTAAAGCGGCCGGTGATCTTCAAACTCCAGCGTGCACATCGAGTGCGTGACACGCTCGATTGAATCCGACTGGCCGTGCGCGTAGTCGTACATCGGGTAAATGCACCACTTGTCGCCGGTGCGGTGATGCTCGGCATGCAGGATGCGATACATCACCGGGTCGCGCATGTTCAAATTCGGCGACGCCATGTCGATCTTGGCGCGCAGCACACGCGAGCCGTCGGGGAATTCGCCCTTGCGCATGCGCTCGAACAGGTCGAGATTTTCCTCGACTGTGCGATTGCGGTAGGGGCTATCCTTGCCGGGTTCGGTCAGCGTCCCGCGATGCTGGCGGATCTCGTCGGCGGTGAGGTCATCGACGTACGCCTTGCCATCTTTGATCAGCTTGATCGCCCACTCGTATAACTGATCGAAGTAGTCGGAGGCATAGTAGAGTCCGTCCCACTCAAAGCCGAGCCAGCGGACGTCGGCCATGATGGAGTCGACATACTCCTGCTCTTCTTTCTCCGGGTTGGTATCGTCGAAGCGCAGGTTGGTCTTGCCGCCGAACTCATCGGCCAGGCCGAAGTCGAGGCAGATGGCCTTCGCGTGGCCAATGTGCAGGTAGCCGTTGGGCTCGGGAGGGAAGCGGGTCTGGAGGACGGCGTCGCCGTACTTCTTCGCTTCCAGATCGCGAATCATGGTGTCGCGAATGAAGTTCGAGGGCGCGGGGGCGGGTTCAGGCAATGGCTTCTTTCCCGCTGTAGATGGACTGATAGGACTCATGTCCTTCTCATTTTATACGTGGTGAGAGTATTCGCGGTTGCCGACGCTATTGCAGCAGGTTTGCTACAGTTTATCTATAGCTGGAGCTAACTCCTTCGTGTACCTTTGTGCCCTTGGTGGTTCAATAAAGGGCTTAACCACCAAGGGCACAAAGGTACACGAAGGAAATCTGGGCCCCTCTTAACGATTTTCTTTGCATATGGCGAATTGCATTCAATGCGGCCGCAAGCTGCCCGCCCTGACGTTCGGCCGGAAGCTGTGCCAGTGGTGCGTTCAGCACGAGGCTGCGCAGCGCGGCGAAGAAGATAACGCTGTTCAGAGAGTTGAGGTGGCGCCATGGTTGCGAAGTCAATCCGCGTCCATGGCGGTCACCCAGGTTTTTTTTGGGATCAACGTCGCGGTGTTTCTTGGCATGGCTTTGGCCGGTGTTTCGATGCTCGACAATCCAGCAGGGTGGGACCTCGTGCACTGGGGAGCCAATTTCGGGCCGTTTACAGTCAGTGGCCAATGGTGGCGGCTGCTTACCTGCGTTTTCGTCCACGGCGGCCTTCTCCACATAGCTGTGAATATGTATTGGTTGTGGAACCTGGGTGCCCTTGCAGAGTCGTTGTATGGCCACTGGACTTTCGGCGCGCTCTATGTGATCGCTGGGGTGACTTCAAGTGTCGCTAGCGTGGTGTGGAACCCGAACGTTTTAAGCGTTGGCGCCTCCGGGGCTATCTTTGGAATTGCGGGAGCGCTGATTGCCTCGTTTTATCTCGGCGAATTCTCTTTGCCCCGCGCCGCCATAGCTGGAACTCTGCGGAATATTGTCGTGTTCGCAGTTATTAGCCTGGTGTTCGGGGCAGTCTCGCAACACACGGACAACGCCGCGCACGTCGGCGGACTCGTTTCCGGATTGATCATGGGCGCACTCATTGCGCGCGTCGCTCCGAACCATGATGAACCCCTTCGCAGAGCCGGCGTGCTTCTCGTCGGAGTGTTGCTGGTTGCCGGTGGCATCACGTGGCTGCAGCGTTCTCACTCATACTTTTTTTCCACGCAACAAGCGCACCAATCCCTGTCTGAAGGCAGAACCGATGCTGCAATCCCACGACTCGAGGCGGTGGTTCGCCAACATCCTGAGTTTGCTCCTGCCCATCTGGAACTGGCCCGCGCGTATGCCATCAAGCATGACTTTGCGAAGGCAGAGATTGAGTTCAAGCGGTCAATCGAGCTGAACCCGCGCGATGAAGATGCCTTCTACTTCCTGGGATACACCGAACTGGAGCTGAAGCGCCCACAGCAGGCTCGCGAAGTTTTCACGCAACTTCTGAAACTTAACCCCAACAGCGCCGACGCGCATTTCGGGCTGGCAGCGGTTTTCTATTTCGAGAACAAGTATTCGGACGCGCTTGGGGAATACCAGCGAGCGGCTCAGCTCGATCCCGGCTATCAGAACGTTTTTTACGACATGGGTCTGATGCAGAGCAATCTGAAGATGTACGACGATGCCATCGCGTCCTTCCTGAAGCAACGGGAAAACGGAGACGATGCCGACAACGAAGACGCCCTTGCGCGCGCCTACGAAGCGAAAGGCATGCAGCGTGAAGCCGCAGATGCGAAACAGAGGGCCGCGCAGTATCAAGGCCAGCACTAGTATCCTAAGCTGTGATAGCCAAGACTTGGCCTTGCACACCGTGATGTCCGATGGGGTCGCCACTGTCAGGCAGACCCTTGGGCGGGGCGAATAAACGGCGCACACTTGCGCTATCGCCTGATTGCAACAAGTGACCAATGGCTTCGCGTAAAATGTTGCCATTCGACGCCTTGCCTCTCGCGCGGCGCGTCTTGGAGATCACGGCCAAGAGGGGTAATTGTAGTGGAACCATTTCGGATTCACGTCGCGGATGAGGTGCTCAATGATTTGCGGGCACGGTTGCGCAATGCAAGATGGCCCGACCAGATACCCGGTATAGGCTGGGAACAGGGCACAGAGTTGGACTGGTTACGACGCCTCGTGTCCTACTGGGCCCACGAGTTCGACTGGCGTGGCTGGGAGCAAAGGCTCAACGCGTTCAACCACTTCACCTGGGAGGGCATCCACTTTGTATACCAGCGTGCGGCATCAGATAGGGGCGTGCCGCTCATTCTTACGCACGGCTGGCCCAGCAGTTTCCTCGATTACATGGACATGCTGCCGATGCTCGAACACTTTGACGTGGTCGTACCCTCCCTGCCGGGGTATGGTTTCTCGCCGCGTCCACCCAAGGTCGGCATCAACTACCGGTACGTCTCGGAGCGCTGGCACCGGCTCATGTCTGAGCTTGGGTATTCCCGCTATGGTGCGAGCGGTTATGACTTTGGGGCAGGGGTGACGACGATCCTTGCGCTAGACCATCCCAAGTCGGTGATCGGGATACATCTCACCACACTGGAGTCGGATCTCGCCCCGGTTGTGGACGACGCGGAACTGTCCGATACCGAGCGTTCGTACCTCGCGGTGAACCGGCGCTGGGATATGACAGAGCGGGGCTACAGCGCGATCCAGTCCACCAAGCCGCAGACTGTCGGCTATGGACTCAACGACTCCCCGGCAGGGCTCGCGGCATACCTGGGTGAGAAGTGGCACTCGTGGAGCGACGTTACGCCGACCGACGATTTCCTCTGCGCCACGCTCACCCTGTACTGGATCACGCAGAGCATCACCTCGTCGATGCGCGACTATTGGGACAATCGCTGGCACCCGGTCGATCCCAGCTACGTCAGCACGCCCACGGCGTTTGGTGTTTTCGCGCACCAGACCGTTCCCGAGGGCGAACTGCCACGCTCGTATTTGGAGCGCCTATACAACATCCAGCGCTGGACAGTCTTTCCGCGCGGCGGGCATTTCGCCCCGGCTGAGGAACCAGCGGCTGTCGCAGCGGACCTGACCGCCTTCTTCCGTGGCCTAAGCTGAGGCCATGCTGACGATCCGCAATCCAATTCAACACCATAATTAAGAAGCCGTCCTCAGCTCTTTTTCTTTAGCTTCGTAATTCAAAAGGTTGGATTATCGGCAAACCGGAAACTGCAAAACGCTCGTCAGTTGGCGCAACTTCGCCATTTCACTAACTACAAAAGGGCCGAATCCTCAATTAGGTGAAGTCGAGGGGTGGCGCGACGGTTTAGGTGCGGCTTAGCCGAGTCCGGCCCTTTCGTTTGCCGGTGCCTCAATAGCGTCACCATGCCACGTTTTCACACCCCCGCTTATCGAACTGGACAGGCGCATTTAACGCATCCAGCTCTCGGAGAAAGGTTCACGCTTTCGCCCACGGAAAGCTAGCGGTCCGCGCTGTAAGGCGAACCAAGCCAAACTTCTGATGCAGGGCCTTCTGGGGAAAACGCGTGTTACCCCCGGCCCGCTCTTTGTGTTTGACACACAGCCACTGGCGAAGCCGCCGACAGGTGTGTTGCTCCACCGCTCGGTAGGCTGGGCTGACCGGCCCCAGACAGAAGTAGTTGGCCCAACCATTGATCTTCCGGTTGAGTGCATCTACCAGCGTTGCCGCATCCTGCTGGGTTTGACTCCGTCGGGTCATCTCGCTGATCGCCTTACACAGACGCTGCACCCGCTTCTTCGATGGAGTGGTGCCCCAATAGGCCCGCCCCGTCTTTGGCGAGTAGCATCGACCAAACGTATACCCGAGAAAATCGAACTTCTCTTCCGGCAAGCGACAGACCCGCGTCTTAGTTTCGTTCACCGTCAACTTCAGCCTCGACATCATGCTCCGCATCGTGACCAGTGCCTCATCGGCCCGAGCACGACAACAGATCACAAGATAGTTAATGATGTACGCTCTCAGACGCTTCTCGTGCCCGAGTTGCTTCCACCCGAGCACGAACCGACGCATGTATAAATTGCTGAGCAGCGGGCTGATCGGAGCCCCTTGCGGAGTACCCCGACCGTCGTCCCGGTTTCGCGTACTCCGATGTTTGTTTCCGTGCTCGTCGGTTTCTTCCACCGGAACTTCCACATCTTGATCGGATGCAGCATGGCTCCGTCCACTACCCGACGAGCCACCGACTTAAGCAGCTCGGAATGCGGAATACTATCGAAGTAACTGCTGAGGTCTGCGTCAACAATTTCTTGATGGCCAGCGTAGATCAGCTTGTCGACACGTTTGACGGCGTCCAACGCGCTGCGGTCTCGCCGATAGGCGTACTGTTCCGGCTGCAAATCGGCCTCGAAGATTGGTTCGAGAACCAATACTGCCGCCATTTCCGCCGTCCGATCCCGGATGGCGGGCACTCCCAACGGCCGCTGCTTCCCGTCCGGCTTCGGTATGTACACCCGCCGCACGGGCAGTGGTTGATAGGTTCGACTCTTCAGCTCTTGCGCCAGTTCGTCCAACCATCGCTCGACTCCGTACGCCTCGATATCCTCGAACTTCTGACCATCCACTCCGGTTGCTCCACCGTTGGCTCGGCAGCAGGCGTAGGCAAAGGCCAGAACGTCCTTCCGGTACACCTTGTCGTACAGGGCATAGAAACGAAAGCTGGGCGATTCCTTCGCTTTCGCGTGCAACGCCGTCTGCAACTTCTGAACACTTGCGGGGGTTACTGGACTCATCGTCAATCCCTCAGTCTTCGTCGCTTCTTGCGTTTCCTTTCAACTGAGGCCCCTTCCCTCCACCGGCATTACCCGGTTTCATCAGTACTGCGGGCCTCTCCGCCACCCCATACGGCCCGGCCTGGCTCTCGCGAGTTGCCGGTTGATCCATTGCAATCACCGCTGGGGCTTCCCGTGTTGCGCCTGATCCCCTATGTCTGCATGCCGTCGCCACTACCCCGGCAGGACCGATGGAACTGATTCGCTCAGCACTGCTTCATCGACTTCGGCCTTCCCCAGATAACAGTTGGGTCAGCTCCTGCATTAACAGTTTCGTGGCCTGCTCAGCGTTCACTCACGTTACGACCTACAGACTCGCCAAGTCGCCTTATGCGACCCTCTACACCGGAGGCTCCGGCGGTTTTGTTGCCTCCACCGCCGCTCCGATTGCTACCGGGTGGAGCGATCCAGTTCCCGGGCGGGTTTATCTCCCGCTGTGGTCCAGCGCCTTTCACGGCGCACTGAAATCGCCTGATTACAGCAACTACAATGTGTTCGTCATGGACAACGCGACACGCAACGCGAGGGTCTGGTTTCTTGCGGCGTTTGCGGTACTGCTTTCGGCTGCTTCCGCGTTTAGCTTCCTCATGTACATGGGACAGGGCATCGCCGTGGGTGCCCTCATCGGCTTACCGGGCCGGGGCGCAGATGTTGCCTTTGCGCAGCACTCGGCAGCGGTTTGGCGAATCGCATGTGCGATCTGTCTAGCTGGCTCGGTTACTGCTGGCGCGTTCGCTTTGCCGTTTTACGCAAATGCATCTCGCGTGTCTCGATTGATTGCGCGTTTTGCTCTGGCCTCGATTTTTTCAATGGTTCTCACGGCGATCCTCGGAATTGTGACGTTTTCAATCATCACCGCCCTGCATCACGCATCGAATCGGAAATTGGGTGTAGGAGTTGTGTCGAAAGTAGAAGGGTTCAGGCGAGCGAAGGGGCGCCTGCCGCATTCTTTGTCAGAAGTAGGGGTCGAGGAAATCGAAGGTTGCCCTTGCTACTGCAAGACTGGCGAAAACAGCTACATTGTCTGGTACGGGACCACGCTAGGTGAATCCGACACCTACGATTCTCGGACGAAGGAGTGGTCAGAAGCGGCGGGCTCTGTTTGTGCCGCACAAGGTCAATGAGTGTAAACGCCTTCCATGAGAAGGCCGGTCGGAGTCAAGTCGATTCTTGTCTCTTTTGGTTGTTGGGCACGTTTTTTCTCCTTGCCGAGCGGCCGCTGTCGCCATGCTTCCATCCGCACTCTCGAGGAGCGATTCGTTTCGCTCGGTGCATGTTGGGCGTTCTCGGTTCAGCCGGTGCTGCCATCTGATTTTCGCCCTGTAGTTCTGCTCTTGCAGAGTGGAACCTGGGCCAGGCGATTAACGCAGTCACCGGAACTCGGCTTTAGGCTTTTGTCTTTTCTCTTCCTGGAACGGTTTTGACTTTGTTTTGCCTTTTTGTTTTACGCGGCTGCGGCTACTGTC
>JAIQEY010000059.1 GCA_020073565.1 Terriglobia bacterium | reverse complement strand
ACCGCCTCGCGCTCGAAGTTCTTGTCACGAGAAAAGGTCAGAGATTCTCGAACCCGGTCAACCGAGTTGGCAGACTTCTCCTGCTGTTGAGATCGTTCATGCGCCGCGCGTACAACCGCGTCCGCTTGGTGTCCGAAGTCTGCCGCCAGCTTCCGGTGCGCAGCCATTACCTCTCCCGGCGAATGCATTTCCTTGCGGTCACGGGTCGAGTGCGCAGCGATCTCAGCAGCTTCCTTCCCCGAGCGGCCCGTGCGTTCGAGGTATTCACGAATTTGTTGGCTTCGGGGGCTGGATGCATCGAGATATTCCTGTGTGTATCCCTTAATCTCCGGGGCACCGCTCCGGCCTGTCGTAATTTCGTAACCAAGTTGGCGGAGGCGGTACGTCAACTCGGATTGATAGATGGCCGTGGCAAATTGCTGGGAGGCGAAGAGGCTCTGCGGCTGAATCGCGCGCGGCTGGCCATTGTCGCGTTCGGTGACATTGAAAACGACCGCGTGTGTGTGAAGTTGTGGCGCGACATAGCCATCGACGGGGCGGGCGGTATCGTGCTCGAACTTGGCGGCGATAAATCTGCCCGTAGTCTCAGGCGGATGATTGCCGCCGATGCGGGCTTGCGTGTAACGTTCGAGCTGGTCGAGGGCAACACTTACGCTCTCCCGATGTGCTTCGCGTACACGCTCATCGCCGCCGACAAGCGCGGTCAGCGAGACAGATTTAGGCGCGGAAAAGGTCGCATCCCACCCGGCTCGGTGCTCTATCGTCTTGATGGTCTTGCCGTCGGCATCCTGATATTCATACGACGCTCGTTGCCGCACTAGCTGCTCGCCCGTCTGTGGATGCTGGCCCTGGCTGAGTTTCGCGAAGTCCTCTCCGGAGACCATCCCGGCCAGACCGAACTGAGCGGCCAGGTGCCCTTGCCATTCGCCTGCGATGACTCCGCGTTGCGACCAATAGTTCTGCTCCTTCGCGGTGAACTCCTTCTGGTGGTAGGTCTGTGCCTGGCCAGCGGAGAGCGGCTTGGAAATGGTCAACATGGGAGTTACTATCCCCGAAGATTGAGGCTTTGTTGGGCGTTCACGTTCGTCTCAAGTTCGGTCTCCCGCTGCGGTATCTCGGTAGCCGTCCGGGACGCTTTTCGCTGCGGCGGCGAGGGCACACTTGGCTCCGGCTTGATCTCAAGTGGGCTTGCCTGGAACTTCGGCGTTCCGATGTTCTTGGGATCGTAGGGGAGCTTGTCCTCGGGCGTATCGCGGAGATCGAAGTCACTGGCGACAACCGGCATTTCGAAGTACGGGAATGAGAAGCGCGTCACATAGTTCTCGTACTTCATGTAGGCATGGAGGTCCGGCAGTCCGGAGATTTCGGACTCCATTACTAGCGGTTCAATCTGCCGGTCCAGCGCGAAGTTTCGCCCAGCGCGGGAGCCGTCGAAGTGGGTTTCGCGCAGCCGTTCGATCTCGACCTTCCCGATGAACTTGCTCACCCATTCGCCAGCGGCCGGCTCCTTTGTCTTCAGCCAAATGCTGGTTGCCGGTTGGGAAAGCATGACTTCAGCCAAGTGGCCGTAAAGGTATTCCAATTGGGCCTTACCCTGGAAACCCAGAATCACCGGATTCCTGCTTTTTCGATTTTCCGTAATCGCCGTGTGCAGTTGAGGGAGCTTTTGCAAGCTCGCCAACTCGTCGATCACGAACCATGCCCGCTTTTGTCCGTCCTTCGGCTCATTTAGGAGACGCAAGACGAGCAGGTCGATCCATAGACTTTGGAGGGGCCGGAGTGCCTCACGCTCTGCGGGGAGTGAAGTGATGAAGATCCATCCCTGTCGTGTCTCGGCCCACTCTGTGGCCGACCACTCGCCATTTCCTTCACCCTTTTTCGGAAGTAGACGGAGGCTGTCAGCGACTAGTCCAAGCGAGCCAAGCACACCAGCACGCTGATGCTCTGCCTTCGGGTCGATCAGATGAGCGTGCTCGGTTCCTTTCAGCCTTCGGTCGATTTCCTGCGGGTCCGACATCCACTTCACCAACTCCTCCGGTGTTGGGCCATAGGCCATCAGGAAGGCGAATATCTTCTGTGGGGACTCGATGAAAAACTCACCCTTTTTGTCCTGCGGCGGCTGGAAGAGGGACACCGCCAGAGCCTTTGCCTCGGACCGGCGGCGCAATTCCTCCGCGGGTCCCCAATAAGGGCACCGCTTATCGAGCGGATTCAGGATCACGTCACCATTCTTCGGTTCGTAGAAGCGCTGGACGAACTCCCGTGCTGGGTCGTAGACAATCGCTGAATCGCCGCGAGTTTTTATCTGTCGAAGGATCTGTAGCATGATGGCGGTCTTGCCTGCGCCGGTATCTCCGATGATCTGTAGGTGCTGTGCCTCGGCCCGTTCCGGTATGCGGATCATCGCCTTCATTCCGTCGGTCTTGATGCCGATGCCATCTCCGCCGACCTTGGTGTTGAACTCCTTCGGCGTCATCATCTCGGGACCTTTCAGTCTTCGACCGTACCTCAGCTCCTTGCGCCGTCGAACGTCCTTGGTGATAGAAAATGGGAGCTGGATGGCCAGTGCTGCCAGACCGAAAAGCAGCGGAAGCTTGTAGAGGTCGAAAAGAGTTTCACGAGCATAAACCGCGCTCTTGAGGTAAGCACTCAAGGACGCATCGATATAGCTCTGCTCCGGTCCCTGGTAGAGGAGAACATAGCCGCGCCGTAACGCAGATTGTGAGAGCGCCAGCGGGATAAGTTTGCCGCCCGGTTCCGGCGTCTTGCCGCTTGTCACGTCGGCGCTCGTCACCAGACGCGGTGGAATTCCCTGCGCGCCCATCATGAGCATCCGGTAGTTGTCTCTCCGGTTGACTCCGATCGCCCCGGCAACGGTCGACCGGATGTAGATCGGCGTATAGAAACGCTGTAGCGGGCTGTTGCCGAAGCTGAACCGGCAGTAAAGGAAAAGTCCGGAAAGAACCACCGCCATGAATACCGCGCCGTATGTATAAATCGGGCTGTGCGGCGGCCAGATGATGGTTTCTTTGCGTCCCCACTTTGTCATTGCCATCGACTATTTCCTTCCTGCGGAAGTGGCCAACTTCCCGGCCAGTTGGTGCTTCGCCTCGCTGATTTCGTCGAGCAGTTTGTCGAACGCCTCCGGCGTGAGCCTCTGGCCTGCGGCCAGAGGCCGCAACACGTTTACCAGGAGCAAGCGCACCCCGAGAATCTCCGCAAGAGATGGATCGCAGGTCGATCCCCCGCGCAAGTTCTGCAGGATCAGGTCGCGAACCCATTCGCCCAACGCGCACCCGTTGGCTGCAGCTGCCCGCTCGACTGCCGCAAATTCGGTCGCTGTCAACTTGGTGTTGAGTGACTGATTGCGGCTTTCCCGGCCTCGTACCGAGCCTTTTTTCCTGCCTGTTTCTGAATCGTTAGGTAGCATCGGGGCGCTCATTTCTCTGCAGGAGGCAGGAACCTAACAGGTTTCCGAGATCCAACAAGTTCTTTGTTGTCATGGGAACCGCACCTGGGTTCCGAAGGAACCTAAACAGCTCCCTTTCAGGGGTGGAGTGTCACAATTCTTCCGGTGCGAAGCACCGTTTTGGCAGCACCACGAAATTGAAGGTCGGATCATGCCTTCACAGCTCGCGCAGAAGGCGTGGACTCCACCCCGGCTACCAGCTTCTTTGTAGGCTCCTCCGCCGCACCATTGCTTGGGCCTTTACGGACACGCAAAGCGGAAGCAACTTGCTTGGCCTGTGGCGTCTTCAGGAAGTCCTGGAAGTCACGGTCTTTTGAGAAGACATAATTGAGCGCCTTATCCACAACATCGTCGGCTGATGCGTGGATGAAGGCGGCGTATTGATCGACCTGGGCGGCGGTGGTCTCATCGAGTCGGACAGAAGCACAGATGTGGCGGCTCTGGTTGATCTCAAGCAGTGGCATGTGGGTTCTCCTTTATAGGTAGTGGAATCAAGGAATCTTTCTGCGCAGAATTGGTTAGCAAGTCAGTAGAAACAGGCGCCGCACTCCGTGCCGATGCTGTGGCATGTTGTACCTCGAAGACGGGCTCAATAAGGAAGCGTTTCGCGTCGCGGTCATAGCCGCGAAGAGCAAGCACCTCGCGGACAACGCGGCGGCCTGGTTGACGTTCAACATGGACGACAAAATCGACAGCTTCTGCGATCTCGGCTTCGGTATCGGCGAACGTGCTTTGCGCGTGACTGCGCATCACGAGATTGGCGAAACGGTGAAGGGCTTTCTCCGCGGAATTGGCGTGGATCGTAGCCATTGAACCCGCATGGCCCGTATTGAAGGAATCGAGCAGCGTTCGTGCCTCGATTCCGCGGACTTCCCCGAGAATGATGCGGTCCGGTCGCCAGCGGAGAGCGGACTTTAGAAGGTCGTCGAAAGTTATCTTGGCCTTGAACGTATCAGTCTGGCATTCCGTCGGCAGAATGTTCGGCTTCTGGATCTGAAGTTCGGAGGTGTCCTCGATGACAACGAGGCGATCCTGTTCGGGAATAAAGTCGGCCAGTATCCGCAGGAGCGTGGTCTTGCCGGTACCCGTTCCGCCACTGATAAGGAGCGTCTTACCGCTCCGAATCTGCTCGGCTAAGAAGTCCGCAAGCGCCCGCGTCAGCGTGCCGCGAGCGATCAGATCATCAACTGTGTAATGGCGGCTGGTGAATTTCCTGATGATGAGCGCAGGTGTACAGCGCACAACCGGCGGGATGACTGCCGCCAAACGACTCCCGTCCGGGAGTTGTGCGTGGAGGAGTGGGTTGTCCTCGTCGAGCTTCTTACCCAGTTGATTGGCAATAACTTCGAGGCCGGTTTGTAGCTTGCCGGCGGCGAACGAAATGTTCTGCTGTTGGAACATGATGCCGTCGCGTTCGTACCACCACGAGGCGTCGGGATTACCCATGATTTCACTGATGCTTTCGTCCAGCAGTAGCGGCTCAATCGGCCTAAGGAATGGCAAGATCAATTCGAAGCTCATAGCGGGGACCTCACAGCGATGGAAGCCCAGCGGTTAGCCGGGCTTCCGAGAGTGAAGAGCAAGGGCCTATGCGGCCGTTGCCTCTTGGGTTGCATCCTCGTGCTCCTGATCTTCGGGAGCGGCCTTTTCAGCGCGGTCCAGCTTGAGGATCGAAGCGACCCGAATTTCCCAGACGCGCTGCTTCGTGTCCGTCTTTTTGCTCTGGTATTCCCGGCTGCGCAGTTCGCCTTCCACCTGAATATGTGCGCCCTTGGTGAGCGTCTTGGCGAACTCCGAGAGCTTGCCGAAGACTACGCAACGATGCCATTCGGTGTGCGAGATGTACTTGCCATCCTTCTTGTAGGAGGACTTGGTTGCCAGCGAAAGAGTGGTGAGGCTAAAGTCCGCGCTGTTGGTGCGAGCTTCTGGGTTGCTGCCGAGAAAGCCGATGAGGGTTACTTTGTTCTGGTACATGATCGTGTCTCCTGTTGTTGAAATTTCCCGTTGTTGATCGGGTCACACCCGGCGGAGCTTAGCGAGTGGGCCCGGCTCCCAAGTGCCGAAGGTCTGCTTTCTGGGAGGGGCCCGAAAGAAGTTTGCCCGGCGTCGTTTGCCGTGGTTTGCAAACTTGTTGTGGGAGGAACCGAGACCCCGAAGGGGCGCAGAATGCGAAGCAGAAGACCGAAAGCCGCCGGGCGCCGGAAAGGCCCCGAAGCTGTGACCGAGCAAAAGACGGGATACATAACGGCAGACACGCGCCAGAGCAAAGTTTTCATCTGCACATTGGCCGCGGAAGTTCACAGCAATTGCAACGCGATTGGAGCTGGCATGTCCGCCGTAAGAAGAGCGCGATTCGCCACCGTAGTTGCGCGTCCAATGGCTCTTGTTCGCCGACTCCACCGGACACGAGGACAGGTGGGAAAAGCTAGCCGGATTGGCAGCATGAAAGGACATGTATAAGCCTCTGGGCAGGTCGATGAATCCCTAGCTGAATGCCTGGTCGGCCCGGAAGCGCACGATCGTCAGACCGAGGGGATTCACGGCAAGCTCGTTGTTCTTCACATTCTCGCGAAAGACATAGGTGACGCTGGCTGTCCATCGCTCCCGCTTGAGTTCGCTGTGATCCGCGGGGTTGGTGTACACCTTCTCGAACTCGATGCGCGCCGAATACGGTGACTGTCGCAGGTCGTCAAGGATGACGTTCTTGATCTCCACATCGACATACGGCAAGCTGCTGTCTTTGACGTAATTCTGAATGCTGTTGTCCTTGCGTTCCTGGTCGATCACGGCGCGTTGCACGTCGCTGTTGAGGAAGTAGAGCGACTGCGTTTGATCCCGTTCGATCGTGAAGCGATTGCGGCTGAAATACAGTTCCGCCCAGCGGGTGAGGTAATACTTGTTCTCCGCTTCCTGTGGGCGATACTGAAAGTTCCGATAGTCGATCGCTTCCGCGTGGCCCACGTCGTTAATGCGCACGATCATTGGGTGCATGTTGGCGAGCGCTTGCTGACTCTTGAAGGTGAGCGCCGCCAGCGCGATACAGACGGCGGCCATCGCAAGAATCGTCACCTTAAGATAGGTGTTCATCACCAACGGGTCCCCGTATTGCTCCAAATAACGCTCTGCGGCTCGGGTGATTTCTGGGGTCGCTTTGGTTTCCATATTCGTTGTTTCTGTGCTCATCTGTGACCTCTATTTCTCTCGCCGTTTACATCGCCGCCCGTATCGCCATCATTGCCATGCCCAAGCCTCCGCCGTGCCCGCCGGTACCGCCTGTGAATAGGCTGTGCGTCATGGTCGGAATCTTGAAGAGAATGTAGATGTTGACCAGTACAAGAAGGATCAGAAGGGGCAGCGTCTGAACCATGGTTGAAGGATCTGACATGCTCTGGCCAAGTTGGATGTAGTAGTTGGTCAGAACATGAGACAGCACACTCATGGTGGCTGCGGCCACGACTTTGTAAAAGCTGAATCCGAGATACGCCTTAAGCCAACTCCAAAACAGCCAATCGAGTTTGTCGAACACAAGAAACGGGATAAAGATCGGCCCGAGTAATCCGATGATCGTTGCCGCAATCGCGCCATAGGCCAGAATTGCGGAAATGATTCCAGCCAGTAGGGCTAACAGGAACTGCACGACAAAGTACACAATCGCGTAGTACGGAGACATCAGACTATTCAGCAAGGATGGTCCCGTCTTTGAGGATGCCGTGTGGATCTCGTTCAGCATGGTGGCGGAACCATCTGCCCCAATCAGGTTCACAAGATTGATTGTGCCTCCGTCAATGAAGCCCTTGATGGAGAACCCAAGTCCGGGGATGGAACTGTCGTAATAGTTCACCATCGCGTAGGCAAAGGTGAGCAGCATGAAGAGGTTTAGAAACCTCCCCATGCTGAACCCTGGCCCACCGTGCGCCGATGCCAGCGCCTCCTGCACGCCGAACCAAACCAACATGATGGTGGCGAGCGCTATGACGATGTGAATCCCCATCGCTGTAATAGAGGGGGCAGCCGTAGCCGCAAGCGATCGGCACGCCTGAGCGATATAGTCAAAAAGACCTGTACCCATGTTCTGTGCCCTCCTGTCTTCTCTTACTGGCGTCTCGTCAGTACGCTTGCGTGAGGAGATTCGCTGCACCACCGCTGGTGGTCGTTACGTTGGCGTTGTAGTAGCTCTCGTACCCCGCCGAGTCACGAAATGCCGATTTCATGGCGTCCTGCTGCTGCTTTTGGGCAACAATCTGCTGCAGGGCAAGATTGGCGTTGATTTGGTTTGCGTCTTGCAAAGTGCGCAGTTGCAAGAGCAGAGCTTGGTTAATGCGCTGAAGTTCAGCCATGATGGTTTGCTGCGACGGGTCCTGGGTTTGGGTTGCGGCCTCAAGACTCGCAATGTCCGTTTGTCGTGTGGTCTGGTTGGCGCGGATGGTCCCGAGTACTTGCAGGTTGTTTGTCATTACTGAATCGCTGATGTCGACAGTGGCGCCCTGCGCGGCAATTTGCAGCTGCCCGGCCATACTCGCGGTACCGTAGCCGGGAATCATGTGGCTGGTGTTCGGAACGCTAACTTGCTGGTAAGCGGATGCTGCCCCCTTCCCCGTATTAGCCGAATTGAGCCACCCCATCGAATTGCCATAGGTATTCGAGATTTGCTGCAGGAGTAGCAGGTCCGACGTTGGAGACAGAAACCGCGCATAGAGCATCCTTGGCGCGAGAATCATCTGGTGCGTGAGCTCGTATTGCTGTTTTGCGACGTTGTAGGCTTGTAACGCCGTTGTTGCAATCTTGACGGTGTTGGTGAAGATTTGTTGGCCTTGCTCAATCTGGTGGATTTGGTTGGAGATCGATTGTTCTTCGTGTTCGATTTGCACAACAGCATGGCCCGACTGTGTCGGGTCGAACACGATGCCGGAACCGAACTGGGCACTCGCGAGCGGTTGCAATGCCGCCGCAAACCCAACGGCGAGCACGGTAAGGGTTAGTTTCTTCATTTGTCTCGTCCCTTCGTCGCCGTTGGTTTCGTGAGGCTTTACAGCGGTACGGCTTTACTGCTGTGCAGCGAGAATCTCTTTCTGGAGCTGCGCAAGACGGTCGGCCTGTGGCTTGCACCGTGCATCTCGTTCTTTCTTCTTGGCTTCGAGGTCAGCCATCTGCTCCTTGGTCAGAGTCTGCCCTGTCAGAAGTCTTGTGGCTCCGGAGTTGTCTTCCTCCAGGCATTCCTTGGCATAGGGCGGGTATTCGGCGTTGTACTGATCCTGCAACTGTTTCACTTTTGCCGCTTTGCTCTGACAGCCGGCAAGGGTGAGAGTCCACAGAACTAAGAGGGAGAGGGTAACGATTCGCATGGAAAGCCTCCTCAAAACGTCTGTGGAATAGTGTGGTTCGAGTACGCAGGAAGAAGCAAGTCCTGCGTGAAATACACTTTTACGCGGTGGCCCTCCCGAATCGTGATGGTGGGCGGTATCTGTATGAAGCGGTCAAGGATCGTGGTGGCAGACTGCGAAACACTGCCCGCAGCCCCATTGGTGAATGCCTGGGAACCGCTCGTGGTGATGGTCCCGCCGCCCTGCGTGATCTGGCTTGCTCCAGCAACGACACCCAAAGCTATCGAGGTGCCGAAGATTTGGAGGTAGTGGTTGTTGACCTTATCTTTCAGCCCTTCCTCTCCGATCTGGTCGAGGCCTTGGAACTGATCGAGATCGACGGAGTAACCGTCTGGCATAATCAAGCGGTGAAAAACGACGGCCATCCGGCGCTGTTGGCCGAAGCCCGCCGCTCCAATCTTCTTCGCTTCGCCCAAAACAACCGTTCCCTCGGGAATGATCACGTGTTGATGATCGTGCGAATAAAGCGGATTTGAGACAAGGACTTTCACCGGCCCAACGGCATCGCCATCCAGGCGATTCATAAGAACAGTGTCCAGAACCGAACCCTCGTAAACGAGATAGGGCTGACCGACGGCCGAATCGACATTGGCCTCCAGTGGGCGTTTATACCCTCCGGGCGTGTCCTCTTGTTTTCCTTCGGCTGCTGGGGAGACGAGACTGCTGTTTGTCTGCCGTTCGGCAGGGCCATATTGGGCGGGCATCGTCTGGCCTTGCTGTTGTTGTTGCGGCGGATCAGCAGACCGGGAGTACACAAGATTAGAAGCGAAACGGGAATCGTCCGCCCGTTCGCGCTCTTTCGCAGCGATCAACTGTGCCTGCTGTTGCACAGGCGTGAGTTGCATCTGCATGTTGCTCTGCTGACCTTGCGAGCAGGGCTGGCCCGGAACGCAGGGCGCGGCAAGGCCGGTCGGCCCATAGGCCGCGGCCGCAGCCCGCTGTTGGGGCGTCGCAGACGCAAGCGCTGAATCTCCCATCGCAGCGGCGGCCATTGTCGCCTGCTGTTCTTTCTGACGTTCGGCCTGAAGCTGGTTCTTCAACTCCTGTACATTGCTGTCGGTGTTGTCCTGCAAGGCTGGTTGCGGGGGTTGCCCTTTGAGGCTCGCCTGTTGTCCAGGCATCTTTCTTCCAGACGAGCTGAAGAGGGCCGCGACAATCACCAGCAATGCCGCACCCAGATAAACGAAGGCCTTCAGGTTCTTTTGCAAGACACCTTTTGGTAGCTCCAGGTTGCGACGCAACGTTGGCTCGCCCTGCGGCTCCGTGTGTGAGGTGAAGACGTTCTCGGTCATGACGGCGATCCCCTGCGCGTGAATTCCATCTTCTTTTTGCCCAGCTCCACGTATCCGCTGTCCATGATCTTCGGAATGATGTACGTCCCTTCCCGGAGGTCGTAGGTGACGAGGTTGGGTTTGCCGTCTTTCATCTCATAGACACTGAACTTCTCAGGTGCATTCGTCTTGATGTATGTGAACCTGTCGTCGTGATAGATCGATTGGATGTTGAAGGGAGCTTCGTTTGCCTTGTAGGAATAGTCGAACTTGAGCCGCGTCGGATAGGCGCTTTTGTACTCATCCACCGCCTGCTCGACGTGCGACTGCAGAGCGGCAAGCTGCTGCCTCGATTGTTCGAGTTGGGCGGCGGGTACGAACTGCGGGGGGCCGCTGGCGGCAACGATGGCAGAGCGATCGGCGGGTTCCACGATCACTTTCAAATCAGGGGTGGTCGACGTGGCAGAAATATCCTGGAGAGTGAAACTGTAGATGTTCCCCTTGTCCGTAATGAGATTCAAGTTGGAGCTGATGCCTTGTTTCGCCGGATGCACAAAGCAGAAGTTACCGACCACGTCCACAATCCAGAACTCCTTGTCACCCGTGGCGGCTTCCATGATCTTCTCGGTCGTGGGTAGTTCGATAAGGGTCGTATATTTCACCTTGGCGCGGATGGGAACGATGTCCTGCGAGTGATACTGCACAGTGCGTGCAGAGTCTTGGGCCAGAGCACCGATGGAGAAAACCACCAAAACACAATCAACGATGAATCCTAGGTGTCGCATACTTCTCTCCTTACGGGTTGGTGTTGGTGGTTGATACGGCCAGCCCACGCGGCTGGAATGGCCATTCCTCCGCTAGATGGCGAAGCCCATCCGCGAAACCGTGGCGGTCGAAATATTCCCTTTTCTTTAGGTTGTCCCGGGCGTTGTTTGTTGCCATCCAGTGCGTGACCGAATCGACGTTCAAATGCACTTTCTTGGAGGTCTGCGCCTTGCGAATCAGCATTTGGCCCGGTGGAACAAGGCCGTCGATAAGGTCCAGTTCGGTGTCGTTTAGATGAAACGCCTCGCGATAAACTTCCCGGTTCATGTCCGGGTTGGCAAGGAAGATCTTTGTCGGGCAACTCTCCGCCACTGTCGCCAGCATCCCCGATCCCTCAAGTTCTTTAATGGATTGCGTGGCAAGGATCATCGCCGCCATGTGCTTGCGCCAGGTCTTCTGCGCCTGCACCACATAATTGCGAATGGTCTCGTTCTTGATGAAGAGCCACGCCTCGTCGAGCAGGAAGAACTTGGGTGTGCCGAGGTTCTTCGGGTCGGTGATTTCATTCGATGCCCGGTGCAAAACATAAAACAGCAGTGGTTCCAAAACCTCCGGCGCGTCATTCCAACCGCGGAAATTGAACGTCTGAAAGCTTTTGAACGAAAGCGTGTCCTCGGCGTTGTCAAAGAGGAAGCCGTACTGGCCGCCGCGGGTCCAGCGGTGGAGGCGTTCTTTCAACTCGCCGATGATGTTCCCAAAATTCGAGATCGTGCGCTGGTTGGGCTCCAGCACGTAAATCCGCTCGATCGCGTCCCATAGCCGGCGTTCCTCTTTGAAGTCCAGACGGTAACGCTGCTCGGTGCCCTCAACGAGTACACGGAAAAAGCTGAAGAGAAACTGCAGATTCTCCTTAGTCTGAGGCAGCGAGAAGGGGTTGATGGTGAAGTCCCGCGCCTCCTGACCCACATTGAGATACGAGCCCTCGAAGATCGTCGTAAGCGACTGAAAACTGCCGCCGATGTCAAAGATGAAAGTCAGGGGCTTGTACTTCTGTGCGTTCTGCAACAGAAAAACGCAAAGATAGGACTTCCCACTCCCGCTCATCCCGAGAATCAGGGTATGGGCAACGTCGCCAGTATGCAGGTTGAGGAAGTAGGGTGTGCTGTTGTCGGTTTCGACGACTGCCAGGCACTCCGTGCCGAGATGCGCGTTTGTCTTCTCGCCGGGCAGGATCGTAAACAGAAACGACAAGTCGGCGTAGTTCGTGTTCAGCATGTACAGTTGGCGGAGGTTGAACGCATAGTTGCCCGGCACAGTAGCGAAATATGCGTTCAGCTGGTTGTAGGTTTCCGCAAACAGATTGCCGTCCGCGTTGGTGAAGACGCCAGTAAATTCCGCAACGAGCTGATCGAGTTCCGTTCGTGACCGGCCATACAGCACAATCGTGAGCGAGAAATCGCCAAGCGATTGACCTTCACCCAGGGCGCGAAGGCAATCGCCAAGATTTTCAATGTCGGCCTGCTTGGACTCGTCCACCAGCACGTCGCGCGGGTTCGTCTTCGTGGTGTCGTTGCCCATCTGCGAGACGAATCCCGTCTTCGACATATTGAAGTGGCGGCGGCGCTTGTTCACTTCTTTGCGGGCCTTGTCCGCAGGGAGCTGAGTCCACTCTGTGACGACGTAGAAGTTGGCTGGGATCTTCAGCAGTGCGTCGAGTACCAGGGGACGCGTCTCTGTGATGGCCTCTTTCATCGTCAGGACACGGACGATGTGATCGCCTACCCGCAGATGATCGCGTTCGGCTTCGATGTCGGAGTTGGCCACTTGATAGTCGAGAAACTGTGTGGACTGCGGCTTTCCGGCAACACGCCAGTCGTCATAATTCAGCAAGCGGCGGAAGAACCTGAACTGGCCTTGGCGATTCAAGACCTCGATTTGCATGAAATCTGCAAGCTGCCGAGCGAAGGCCTGGACGTGCTGGTCGAGCCGTTGAAGATCGCGCTCGATATGCGTCCGCAACAACTTCTTCATGTTGTCGTTGGTGAACTGCGATTTGAGTTCGGCAATCGCGCCCTCTGGATCGCGTAACAGGCGAGCTAGCGCCGTACCGACGCCGGTCTTCGACCGGGCGCCTTCAAGCAGGATGCAGTAGAAAATCTCAACCTGATAAAGACGGTCCCGCCTTGCTTCAAAGAACTTCCGCCGTTGTTCGATCGCTGCTTCCACAATCGGGTCGTCATATTTTGCGAACGGTATGTCGGGGCGGTTCGTTTTGAAGAGGTATTGGTAAACATGGAAGCCTGGGCCAAAGGCTTTCAGCGCCGCCTCCAACCGCTTCACTGCATACTCCTGTTGCGAACGGTCGAGGCTTTCGTAATCGACACCGGGAACGCTGAGAATTATGCCTAGATCACCGCTCTTGGTAAGGAATGCCGTCTCGTTCCAGAAGCCATAGAGGTTGATGTGGTCGTTCAGGGCCGCACTCTCTTTCCACGGCTTGATCACCTTATCGATACGCAGCATCACACCACCTCCACGCGTGGAACTTGCTGCTTCGCGGCGTCATAGCGCAGCTTGTACCGTTCGGACTTTGCGAGGATGCGGAGGAAGGCCGGATCGCTGTTCGTCACCCAATGGCCGAAGGCAAAGCCGCCAATGAAGACGGCGATCCCGGCGAGGATGGAATTGAAGAGGTTGAAGGCCCCCACCGCGCCGACGCAGACGAAGTAGAACAGCGTCCGTTCGACTCCCAAGTAGGTAAGAGGCTTGTGCAGGCTCTTGAATACTCGATTTGTGCGGCGTTTCTGCTGTGCGTTGTCGGGCATATCGTTCTCGTTTAAAGCGTGGCGCGCAACGGGATCGAGGGCAGAGCGGCAAACAGCCGCTACACTCCCCAGAGCCAACTCAGGACATTCACCGCCATAACGGCAATGCCCGTTCCGGCGGCAACGCCAGCCAGCGCCTTTTTCGCACCGGGTTCCCCGTGCGCGAAGCCGTAGCCGCCGATCACGATTGCGACCAGACTTGCAACCTTCGCGATAGTGCCGGTGAAGAGGCTTTGGATCGCGTTAAAGCCGGTGTCGAACGGTGAACCCTGTGCCATCGCAACTATAGGTGCGAGGAAAAGCATCGCAAGAATAACGGCGTTTGGACGGACGCATTTCGACCGAAGAAGCAGTTGGATGTGACGGGTGAAATAAATCTGGGACCAACGTGGCATATGCACCTCCGGCAGGGGCTTAAAGCGGCTGCTTTTAGCGCAAACCTAACCGCACCGAATCACGCTGTCCAATAACTTTTCGGATGGAGTTCATTCCTGGAGGTTATGAGTTCCGAGAGGTAGCGTGATTTGACCTGGAACTTGGAGTCGATGTCGGCATGAGAAAAGCCCTATCGACCTTGCAACAAGGGACATGTCCATTCGTCGCTTGTACAACCTTTGATTACGCACACAGCTCGGGGTGAGATCCGGCGATTGCCCTGAATAGCATTGCGAGATGGCGAGTTCTAGCGCTGCCTCAACGAATCTCAGGCGTTCTTGGCGAATGACTGTCGTTCTGTAAACTCCGCTTGTTCAACAAGTTCTCCATTCGTGAAATGGCTTTGCCAACCAGAATGGCTGGGATGAATCGGGCTTACGCTGTCTTTAATAACCCGCAGGAATGAGTTCCATACGAGAAGTTATTGGACACGGCTGCACGAATGAATCAAATTGGTTAACATCGCCGGTCCCGCATGGTCCGACCAAGTGGGCCGCCATCTCGCATCGAGAATACCCGCCGCTGACGAGGATTCTATGTCAACCCAGCCAGGTCCCACCGCGCCGCTTATTTCAACGCGCATTGATTCATCGCATTCGGAGAGGGAGATACCCGTCGGTTCACGGGACGCTGCTCGCCTCCTGAGGATGCATCCCAAAACCGTCCTCCGCAAGGCTCGCGAGGGCACACTGCCAGCTCATCCAGTTGGGAGAGATAGGAAGCGATGGCACTTTTATCTCTCAGAACTGGACGATTGGCTTCGTTCCCAAGTCATCAAGGCGAGCATGGTGCGGCAATAGAAGATCGTAACCGTTCGTCTTGTGACTCCTAACAGCGGGGGAATCGCTGTATTCCAAGTCAGGGTAGACTCCTGGGCGCCGGGCGAGGTAAATTCGAGCTGCGACCGGTGCCAGAATTCAAGGGGGATATGAATGCTGGCACGTTTCCGAAATGGCTGTCTCACGACGATTAAGAGAAAGGATGGAGTGGAAAGGTGGCTCTTTCGCTGGCGCGAGCGTTGCCCTGAGGGAACGTTGCGGGAGCGAAACAAGGTCATCGGAACAGTGGAAGAATATCCGACAAAAAGCAAGAAACTGCACGAGGCAATAGCCAGATTGCGAGTAAACATTAACACTGATGGCCCAACGGAGTTGACTTCGGTCACGATGGCGAAGGCAGTGGAGCACTACAGTCTCCACGAACTTGCCGACTGTGGCGCGGAAGGCAAAGCCTACTCTACCCGCTCTCGGAAGACGCAGCTTCTGAACCGGTGGGTTGTTCCCCACTGGGGGAAGCTGGAATTGCGGGCCATCAAAACCGTCGCGGTTGAGCAATGGCTCAAAACGCTTGTCACAACAAAGTTCGGCAAGCCCAAACCTCTTGCCGGCGGAACGAGAGAGAAGATTCGCGACGCAATGAGCAGTATCTTCAACCATGCGATCCGGTGGGAACTGACCGACCGGAACCCCATCACGGGTCCGACAAAGCGTTCAGGAGTGCGCGTTTCCGCAAAGAGAGAACGTACCCCTGACATTCTCGAAATCCAAGAGATGCAATTGCTTCTGTCGGCTCTTGGTATCCGGGAAAGGGCCATGCTGTTTCTCGACATGCCATCCGGGCTCCGCCGAGGCGAATTGGCTGGGCTGAAGTGGGAGGACTTCGATTTCAAGATGCTCCATGTGAGTGTCACCCGATCACTGGTTGACCAGCACGTGGGTCCGGTGAAAACTGAAACCTCAAGAAAGCTGATGCCGATCGACGAGTTCGTGGCTCGCGAACTCTTGGCCTGGCACGCGGTGACGCCGTACAAGAAGCCGTCCGACTATGTATGGGCCACCGATGCCAACCGTGCTGGAGCCAAACGCGGGAAACAACCCGTCTGGCTGAGCGCGGTAATGCGCGACTACATCCAGCCGATGGCCCGAAAGTTGGGCATCCAGAAGAAGATGTCGTGGCACACCTTTCGACATACATTTTCTTCGATTCTCAAGGGCAATGGTGAGGATGTGAAAGTAGTGCAGGAGTTGTTGCGACACTCAACGTCAAGGATGACGCTGGACACCTACACCCAAGCTCTCGGGCCCGACAAGCGGGCCGCGCAAAGCAAAGTTGTAGGGATGATCCGACCGAAAGAGCGTGTATTTTCTGTGTATCGCGATGTTGATGGGGTTTCCGTGTAAAGCGTTGATTTAATTTGGCGTCCCCGACGGGATTTGAACCCGTGTTACCGCCGTGAAAGGGCGATGTCCTAGGCCGGGCTAGACGACGGGGACGGTTTGGAGCCGAGCTAGGCCTTTCGACAGCAGACTCCACTTCGCGAGCGTTCTTATCTTAACAGGGCCAATTTTGTAGTGTCAAAACTGGGTGTCCAATGGTAGAGCCTACCCACATCGTATCCCCCTGGCGGGGTTGAAGTGCATGAGCGGGAAACGGTGCCGAGAGCTGGAGGTTTGCTTGTGGGAGCGGTGAACCGACCCGCGGCCGTCGTCGGGGTCCCGCCCGGCGTGCCGTACGATGCCACCGGCATGTCGGCCCCTTATTTCGTCTTGGTGCGTGAAATGCACGACGCCTACAATCATCGCTTGCGCCTGGTGCAGTCGGCTCGGCAACGCGGCATCAAGCCCACCGCTCGTCTGTTCCAAACCACCGTCCCCACCGTTCGGAAATGGCTGCGCCGGTATCAGCAACAGGGCCCGCGGGGACTGATTGAACTCTCCCGCGCTCCTCATCATCAGCCCAGCAAGACGCCCGCCGACCTCGAGCAACAGGTCGTCGTTCTGCGTCAGCAACTGTTCACCTTCGGCGCGCGCCGCCTCATCCGCGAGTTCGATCTTCCGCTCAGCCATCGCGCCCTGGAACGCATCTGGCGCCAGCACGGTCTGCTCAAGAAACGTCCGCGCAAGTATCAGCGCAAACAAGACCTCGCCCACATCAAGGCCACCTGGCGCGTCTTTCAGCAAATCTCGGCCGACACCAAGGACCTCGACGACATCCCGCACTACTGGCCGCAGTTGCAGGCCCTGGGTCTCCCCGCCGTCCAATACAGCGCCCGCGACGTGCGCAGCGGCTGGTTCTGCTGGGCCTTCGCGCAACGCCGTTCCGCCGCCGCCAGTTCGGTCTTTGCCGCGCGCATTCAACAGCACCTCCAGCGTTGCGGCATCTGCTTGCGCGACCTGGTCTGGCAAACCGACAATGGCTCCGAGTTCCTCGGCAGCTACGATCGCCAGGGCCGTCGTACCGGCTTCCCCGCCGCTCTCGGCGACAGCCAGCACGTTCGTATCCCGCCCGCCGCCCACACCTTTCAGAGCGACGTCGAAACCGTTCACCGCTTAGTCGAAGACGAGTTCTTCGACTTGGAATCGTTTGCCAGCCGGGGCGACTTCCTCGCCAAGGCCTTTACTTATCAGCTCTACTTCAACCTCGTCCGTCCCAACTCCCACAAACAGAACCTCAACCCCTGGCGGATCATCGAGCACCTCGAACCTCGCTCTCCCCTTCAATTCTGCTTGCTCCCGCCCGTCTTCTTGGATTACTACTTGAACGACTCGGGGGGATACGATGTCCCTAGGCACCCCTAAACTGGGTGTCCAACCGCGCTGGCCCTGTGAAGAACTGTCGATTCCGTGTCGCGTGCCGATGCTCACAAGACGTAGGGCATTAGAATAGCGTCATGGCCGACTCGCTCTATTTGAGCCTTTGGTTCCCCGCCTTTGAAGAGCCTGAAATCTTGCCGCGGACGGTCAGCGTGCTCCGGCAGTTTCCGTTTTCTTCTGCGCAGGAGGGTGTGACCTACATGGCTGTCCATCCGGTTGCATGGAACGAACCCACCGTGCTGGAGCGCCGATTCCGGCCGGGCGTGCTGCCGGGCGAAGCAGCGGGCGTCGCGGCGGATCTTCTGCACGACGACTTTGCCTATGTGTTTGAAGGGTACTGGGATTTGTGGTCTCCACCGGACCGCGGAGACAAATGGGTGCTGCAGCCGACACTGGTGCGATTCATCGCCCAGGGTACGGAATTTGAAGAAGGTGCCGCGGCAGATACCGGGCACATTCAGGTCGATTTCGGATTGGACGCGCCGTTTTTATATGAGGAACTTTCGCTCACCGAAGAGACGGACCAACACGTCCGAAGCAATGTCTACAAGCTTGTAGAGTTCACCGCGAAGGTGGAAAAGAACTCAGGCGCTACCGGACGGCTGCTCTGGTCGGAGTCCGAAGAAAACCTCGCGCAGAAGCTGATTTCCCGGCTGCAAAAGGTCAACTGAAAACCACAGAGGACGCAGGGTTCCGTACACCAAACCCTTGCGTCCTCTGGATTCACAGCGGTTGCTATTTCGTTCTTCCGCCTTCCACGTTCAGCTTCTCCCCCGCAGCGGCCTGAGCAGCGGCTAAGCGCGCGGTAAGCACTCGGAACGGCGAACAGGAAACGTAGTTCAGGCCAGTCTGGTAGCAGAACTCGACCGAGGACGGCTCGCCACCGTGCTCGCCGCAGATGCCGACTTTCAGGTTCGAGCGTGTCTTGCGGCCGCGTTCAGTGGCCATCTTCACCAACTGCCCGACTCCTTCCCGATCGAGAACGGCAAACGGATCCTGCTTGATGATCCCTTCCGCGAGGTAGGTGGGCAGAATCTTGTTGACGTCGTCGCGTGAGAATCCCCATGTAGTCTGGGTCAGATCGTTGGTGCCGAACGAGAAGAACTGCGCTTCTTTCGCGATCTCATCGGCCACCAGCGCAGCCCGCGGCAACTCGATCATCGTGCCCACCAGGTATTCGACGGTACGTTCTTTTTCTTTGAACACTTCCTTCGCGACCCGGTTGACAATCTCCGCCTGGTTGGCCATTTCTTTCAGGGTGGCAGTCAACGGGATCATCACTTCGGGGAATACCTTGACGCCGTCTTTTGCTACGGCCACGGCTGCTTCGAAAATGGCGCGCGCTTGCATCTCGGTGATCTCTGGATAGGTGATGCCGAGACGGCAACCGCGGTGTCCGAGCATGGGGTTGAATTCGTGCAACTGCTCCACGCGCGCGAGCAGCGAAGGCAGCAACTTCTTCAGATCGCCAACCGCCTTGGCGCCATAGTCCTTGTAGGTTGCGACCAGCGACTTTTTCTGCTTTGCATCGACGATGGACAGAGTCGCGATGTCGACCATCAATTCTTCGCGCCGCGGCAGGAACTCGTGCAGCGGTGGATCAAGGGTGCGGATGGTGACCGGAAAGCCGTCCATCGCGCGGAATACGCCGATGAAATCGTTGCGCTGCATGGGGAGCAGCTTCTTGAGCGCGGCGCGGCGATCCTTCTCGTTATTGGCGAGAATCATCGCCCGCATGTGCGGAATTTTCTCTGCGCCAAAGAACATGTGCTCGGTGCGGCACAAGCCAATTCCTTCCGCCCCGAACGCCCGCGCCTGGATCGCATCGCGTGGAATGTCGGCGTTGGCGCGGACTTTCATTGTGCGGAAGGGTTCTGACCAGCTCATGAACTTCTGCAGGTCGGGATCATCCGGAGATGCGTCCAGTGTCTTCAGTTGGCCTTTGATCACGCGGCCGGTCGTGCCGTCGAGCGAGATCCAGTCTCCTTCTTTGAAGACCTGCCCTTTCACTCGCAACTCGCGGGCTTTTTCGTCGACTTCAGCTTCGCCGGCGCCGGCGACGCAGCACTTGCCCATCCCACGCGTGACCACGGCGGCGTGGCTGGTCATGCCGCCACGCGAGGTCAGAATCCCTTTCGCCACTTCCATCCCATGAATGTCTTCGGGTGTTGTTTCACCGCGGACCAGGATGACCGCAGCTTTCTTGTTCTTGCGTACCGCATCGACCGCATCATCGGCGGTGAAAACGATCTGTCCCACCGCCGCTCCGGGTGAGGCCGGCAAGCCCTTCGTCAGGACCTCGACTTTGCTGCTCTTTTCATCCAGTCGCGGCACGAGGAAGTCATATAGCTGGTTCGGTTCCACCCGGAAGATCGCTTCTTCTTTCTTGATCAGCCCTTCGTCGACCATCTGGATAGCAATGCGCACCGCGGCAACTCCCGTGCGTTTGCCGTTGCGCGTCTGCAGCATGTAGAGCTTGCCTTCCTGGATGGTGAACTCGAAGTCCTGCACGTCGCGGTAATGCTGTTCCAACCGGCTGGTGATGTCGCGGAGCTGATCGTAGACTTGCGGCATGATGTTGCGGAGCTCCGAAATGTGCATGGGCGTGCGGACGCCGGAAACCACGTCTTCGCCCTGGGCATTCATCAGGAATTCCGCAAAAAACTCTTTGTCTCCATTCGCAGGATTGCGCGTGAAGCCTACGCCCGTGCCGCTCGTTTCTCCGAGGTTGCCGAACACCATCGCCTGCACGTTGACCGCCGTGCCCAGCATGTCATCGATGTTGTTGATGCGACGATAGTGCTTGGCGCGATCGTTGTTCCAGGAACGGAACACGGCGTCGCGCGCCATGGCCAGCTGCTCGTGCGCGTTCTGCGGGAAGTCGATTTTGGCGTGATTCTTGACGACCTTCTTGTATTCTTCGATGACTTCCTTCAGCGCTTTGGCGTCCAGTTCGGTGTCGAGCTTGACCTTCCTCTGCTTTTTCTTGCCGTCGAAGACTTCTTCGAAGGCCGACTTTTCAATTTCGAGCACTACGTTGCCGAACATCTGGATCAGGCGGCGATAGGAATCGTAGGCGAAGCGCGGGTTGTTCGCGCGCTTGGCGAGCGCTTCCACGCTCTGGTCGTTGAGGCCGAGATTCAGAATCGTGTCCATCATGCCCGGCATGGAAAACTTCGCGCCCGAGCGCACGCTAACCAGGAGCGGGTTTTCGCCCTTGCCGAGTTTCTGGCCCTGCAACTTTTCGAGCTTGTCGAGCGCCGCGTCCATCTGACTGTCGACGTCTTTCGAGACTGCGTTGTGCCGCATGTACTCGCGGCAGGCTTCGGTCTGGATCGTGAAACCCGGGGGCACGGGCAGGCCCGCGTTGGTCATCTCGGCGAGGCCGGCGCCTTTGCCGCCGAGCACGTCTTTCATCTTGCCGTGGCCGTCCGCTTTGCCGCCGCCGAACGAGTACACGTACTGCACGCTGGTAGGTTTGCTTTCTGCAATTTCTGTTTCGGGGAGTGTTGTGGTTGCCATGATGAGTCCTCTTCTTATTTCTTAGATTCTTTGCCTTCGGTCACAATCTCGGAAAAGTCCGCGATCGTGGAGAATTCCTTTACCAACTTTTGCAGCAAGGCCAGACGGTTGGCGCGCAGTTGGTCATCCTCGACCATGACCATGACCTTGTCGAAGAACTTGTCTACTGCCGGCCGGAGCTTTGCGATCTCGAGCAATGCCGCTTCATACTTACGATCGGCGCGCAGCTTTTCTACTGCCGCGACGGCCGGAGCAATGCTCGCTGCCAGTTCCTTCTCAGCTTCTTCCCTTAGCACGGCCGTGTCAAGTATCGCAGACATAAGTCTCTTGTTTTCATCTGCTTGACGTAATATATTCTTCATTCGCTTGAAGGCGATCGAGATCGACTCGAAGTCTGCCGAGCCGCGCACTTTGCTCACCTCCTCGGCCCGCGCAACCGCATCCATAACATCGTCGCAATCGACGGCGAGCACCGCATTCACGACATCGTAGGCGTAGCCGCGAGCGTCTTTCAGATAAAACTCCAACCGTTCCCGGAAGAAGCCCCGCACGGATTCGTCGTAAGCGGCGTTCGAAAACTTCTTCTCCGCCTCGGAGCCCTGATAGCGGGCGCGCGCGGCGCGCATCGCCTCGGAAAGCCGGAAGGGAAGCTTATGTTCTGCAATGGTTTTGACGATCCCGTTTGCCTGACGGCGAAGCGCAAATGGGTCTTTGGATCCGCTCGGGACCAGCCCCAGGGCAAACATGCCGGCGATGGAGTCAGCCTTGTCGGCGACCGAGAGGACGGCGCCCTCGATGCTGCGCGGAACATCGTCGTCCATCGATTCCGGCTTGTAGTGATCGTAGATCGCCTTGGCGATTTCCGCTTGCGCGTCGGGGCTCAGCCCCTCGTCCAGTTGCTGCACCCGCGCATAGAGACCGCCGATGATGCCCTGCAGTTCGGTGAATTCCTTAACCA
Source organism: Terriglobia bacterium (assembly GCA_020073565.1). Lineage (GTDB taxonomy): Bacteria > Acidobacteriota > Terriglobia > Terriglobales > Acidobacteriaceae > Acidiflorens. The sequence continues at coordinate 10,495 of JAIQEY010000059.1, read as the reverse complement.
GTTCGGTGGTCAGATCGGTCTTCGCCAACAACGCCGCCTTGTGCACCACGCCCGGGCGAATGGTCATGCCACTCTGCCGAACGGTCTCCGAGAGCCAACTTGCCAACCGCTGTACGCGCAGAGTCTTGTCGTAGTAGCTGCCCAGATCTTTTTGGAACGTGACGTGTTTCAGCAACTCGACGCGGTCGCGCAGCGTTTGCTTCTGGTCGGTCTGCCAGAAGAAGCGGGCGTCGTTGAAGCGGGCGCGCAACACGCGCTCATTGCCGTGCCGGATCAGGCCGTCGGAGTCCCCGGCAGTATTCAGAACCGCCAGAAAGTGCGGCAGAAGCTTGCCGTTGGCGTCGTCGATCGCAAAATACTTCTGGTGATCGCGCATCACGGTGACCAGAACTTCCTCGGGAAGTTCAAGGAATCCCGGGTCAAAGCCGCCCAGAATGGCGGATGGAAATTCCGTCAGATTGACGACGGTCGCCAGCAGTGCCTTGTCTTCGCGCCACCGGGCGCCAGGAATTGTGCGCGCCGCCGCATCCAATGCTTTTCGAATGACCTGCTCGCGCTCGGCCGCACCGAGCACTTTGGCACCGCGCAAAGCCTCGACGTAGACGCTGGGCTTCGCGATCGTGACAGCATCGTTGCCGATGATCCGTTGGCCGCGCGAAGTGTTGCCGGCGACAATACCGAACAACTCCAACGGCACAACTTGTTCGTCGAGCATCGCGACCAGCCAGCGCACCGGGCGGACGAACACTTCTCCGCGCTTGCGCCAGTACATGTTCTTCGGCCAGTAGAGGGCGGCAATTTCTTTGGGAAGAGTCTCGGCTAGAATTTCGGCGGCAGCGCGCCCTTTGCGTGTGACCGTGGCAGCCAGGTATTCGCCCTTCGGAGTGCTCACTTTCTCCAGTTTCGAAACCTCTACGCCAACTTTCTTGGCAAACGCATGCGCGGCCGGAGTCGGCTGACCGTCTTTGAAAGCGACCTGCGCCGAAGGCCCGGTAACCTGCTCGGTGACATCGGGTTGCGCAGCCGGAATACTTGACGCCAGAACTGCCAGACGCCGGGGAGTATCGAGATTGCTGACAACGCCCTTTGGCTCCAGTCGCTCGCGTTTCAAGAGTCCATGGAGGCGTTCCTGCAGTTCCTGGCTGGCGCCATTGATCATTTGGGCGGGGATCTCTTCGCAGCCGATCTCAAGTAGAAAGTCTGGCATCAGGCAATACAGTCTATGGTCTCAAAATTAAAGCAAAGTAAATGTGAGCCCGATCACAGTAGCGCCGGCACCCTGCCGGCTGTCGCGAGGGCGCCTCGCCCTCGCAGCGGCGGGCGGGTCGCCCACTGGACAGCCGCCGAGTCGGCGGCGCTACAGTCCAGATCCCACCGGGGTTAACTTCCCTCTCTTTTCCTTTGTCCCGGTCCTTGGAACCTGCTGATTCTTCTCATTGTTTTCAGCGCCGTACTGCTGGTCCATCCACGCCTTCGCGATCCCCACCGCCAACGCGCGCACACGGGCAATCACCCCGACGCGCTCGGTCACGGAAATCGCGCCGCGCGCATCGAGAATATTGAAATAGTGCGAGCACTTCAGGCACAGGTCGTACGCCCCCAACAGCGGATAGCGCGCCTTCTCGCGTACCACGCCGTCCCCCTCACTCTTCTCTTTGCTCAGCGCGGCATAGCGTTCGATCAGGACCTTGCATTCGGCTTCGCAGAGTTCGAAGTGCTTCCACGCGCTCGGCACATCCGCCGCTTCGAAGTTGTACACCGAGAACTGCTGCTCGTCAGCCAGGCGGACGTCTCCATACTTCACTTCCCTGCCCGTCTCCGGGTCGCGCGCCCACACGATTTCGTAGATGGAATCCACATCCTGTAGGAAGGCACACAGCCGTTCGAGGCCGTAGGTTAGCTCCGCGCAGATGGGATCAAGATCCACTCCGCCGCACTGCTGGAAGTAGGTGAACTGCGTGATCTCAAGACCGTCGAGCATGACCTGCCACCCGATGCCCCACGCGCCCAGCGTGGGTGACTCCCAGTTGTCTTCTTCGAATTTGATGTCGTGCTGGCGCAGGTCAATGCCGATTGCCGTCAGTGATTCGAGATACAGCTCCTGCACATTCTCCGGCGGAGGCTTCAGGATGACCTGCAATTGCATGTGCTTGAACAGCCGGTTGGGATTCTCGCCATAGCGGCCATCCGCCGGACGCCGCGACGGCTGCACATACGCGACCTTATACGGGTTGGGCCCGAGCACCCGCAGAAACGTCTCCGGGGCCATGGTTCCAGCACCCACTTCCACGTCGTAGGGCTGCTGAATGACCGCTCCACGCTCGGCGAAGAAAGCTTGGAGCTTGAGGATCAGTTCCTGGAAAGTCGGCGGATTGGTTTTGGATGAGTTCACTTTGTTCTATCGTGGGCAGACTCGATGACCTTTTCGAGTACTGGCTTTTGATCGTCTGGTAGTTTGCTAAGTTCGGACTTGCAGATCTCCATAACCCTTGGATGCTGTTCTGCATTGCTCGCCAACGACCACTGTGCGGCGCCCCCGATCAGCACATTCTGCGTGTCCTTTGAACTAAGGAGTGGGAGTGTACTGATCAATCGACGCACATATCGCTCGTCTCCAGTCGCAAAGAAACTTCCCCAGAGAGCATCCAAGAAACCCGGAGACGAAATTGCATCCTTCAGGAAATCTGGAGGATGATCGTCCCGAATCAATCCTTTCACGTAGTCCTGATACGAAGCAGACCCTTTGACCGCCATCTGTTCTAACAATTTCTTGCTCTCCGATGAATGAGACATCCATAAGGCCAGCGCCGCCATAATCTTTTGGTCTTCTGTTTCTGTTTTGAGCTCCGTGACCCAAGCATTCAATTTATCGCCGTTGCTGGCAAATACTTGCGCAAGAAACGCCGCCAGGGGTGACTGCGAACTGGACTTAGAAAGCCATCCCTTCTTCGACATCAACTGAATCGCCGAAACTGTCAGGTCCGGCCGAGGGTGCAGATAGTAGTACGTTACCCATTCATGCATCTCGTCATCCGTCGTGATGCCCTTCGCCGATGCGATCAGACTCGGATTGCTTTGGCCTGAACAACATAGGGCTAGGGCCACTATTAGGACCGCACATCCCAACGACTGCCGAATGCGCACTTTCAGTCTCAAGAGATCTTCTCCAGCATCCCCGCCGTCACCAGCTTCTTCTCGATGTGCCGCTCCAGAATCTGGATCAGAAACTTCCTCAGATCCGCGCACACCGCTTTCGGCCAGTCGATTTCCGCAAACTCCGAAACCCGTGACCGCAGCATCTGCGTGGCGATCTTGCGCGATTCCGGCGACAGTTCCGACGACGCCAGGCGCTTGTCATCAGCGCACATCAGGCCATCAGCCAGCGCATGCCAGAATGCCCTCTGTCCGTCGAGCGATCGCCCGCAGACCACGCACTCCGTAAACTCCGGCAGAAACCCCATGAGCCGCGTCATCCACAGCTCAAAGTAAGTGATCGGCATCCACAGCGCCGCCGCGCGCAGTTCCTGCAAGACTGCCAGACTCAGCCGGAAAACTGCGTCACTGGCCTCGCGATCTGGCAGCAACTCGTCCAGCAATTCCGCAACATGTCCGAGGGCAACCGCCCGCGAATAACTGACCTCTGTCGCCATCGGTGACTCGATGATTTCGCAGGAATCGAGCCGTGCCAGTTCCTGCCGCTCGCGGTCATCGTAAAACGCTCGCACATAAGTGAGCGGCTCGAGCGCGCCTCCAAAGCGGCGTTTCGACTTCTTGGCCGCGCGCGCCACACCCTTCACCTTGCCCTCCAGACGAGTGAAGAGCGTGACCAGCAGGTCGGACTCGCGCAACGGATAGGTGCGCAGGACGATCGCTTCCGACTCCTTCAGCGCCATGGAGGGCTACAAGTTAATCAATGATTGTAATGGAAGGGACTGTCAGCCGTCAGCTTTCAGCTATCAGCTCTCAGTAAAACACCCGAAACTACCTGAATCCGCAAGAGATGTTAAAGCAAGAGGCGCTGGCCGTTGTCGGCGAGCGCCTCAAGACTTAATACCCGGCAATAGACTCGGTTTTACTGAGAGCTGATAACTGACGGCTGACAGCTATCTTCCGAAGTACTTCGCATTCCGCTCGGTGTACTCTTTCCACTTCTCCGGCAGGTCGTCGAGGGCGAAGATGGCTGAGACCGGGCAAACAGGCACACAGGCGCCGCAGTCGATGCACTCGACCGGATCGATGTAGAGCATTTCTTCGGTGGCGTACTTCTCGGAGTCTTTCTTGGGGTGAATGCAATCCACCGGGCAGGCGTCTACGCAGGCGGTGTCTTTGGTTCCAATGCAAGGCTCGGCAATTACGTAGGCCATAGAATCTCATGCTCCTCGGGCGCACGGAGTATAACGGAAGGAATGATTTTAGCAAGAACGCAGCTATCGGTACAGGCAGCATCAGTCAGGAGCAGGTTTCCACGGTCTAAACGCGAATAAGCGACCTTCAATCGGCAGGAAACGCAATCGCCTGTCCATCCCCGCCCGCGGCCTGTGCGATCGCCTCGCCCGCCTCCACCCGCGGCTCTCCGGTGACCGGAATCCGCGCAGGCGCGCCGCGCCAGGCTCCTGCCTTGAACCCTTCCCTCACGAGTTTGAAAATCGTTCGCCGATTTTGCGCAATCACCTTTACCCAAGCCATTTTTCCCAGCATCGGGAAATAGATGCCGCGGAAACACAGCCGCGCCAGAAAGATGTTGATGCGATACCCGAGAGGTTGATCCGCCAGCGCGTCCACTGCCTGCGCCAGTGCCTCCGGGCTATAGGAGTGCGCCCAACCGTAATTCACTTCGGCATGAGCTTCCTCAATCGTCATCTTCAACGGCGTATGAGCCATGGCAAACGGGATGAACTCTTGCCAATGTTTCGGTCGCGTCAGCCGCCCGGCTTTCTCCAGACGCTTGTAGAGCGGAGTAGCCGGCAGGGGAGTCAGCAGACCGAAGATGGGCAGACCAGGAGGCCAAGTCCGAACTTGTTCGAGCGTTCGCTCGGCCGCGCCCGGCGTGTCGTTGTCCATGCCAAAAATAAACGACGTGATGGCGTACACATTGCGTTGCGCCAACCGCTCCAGCACCGCCGCGTACTCACCCGGCTTGTTGAATCCCTTGTTCACGTCTTTCAGGTTGGCCGGATCGATCGACTCCATGCCGATAAAAATCCATTTGCCTCCCGAAGCCGCGATCAGGTCCACCAGTTCCTCATCGCGCAACAGATTGGCGCTGATCTGCGCCACCCAATGGACCTGCGCGCGGGCGGCAATGATGTCGCGCAGCAGCGACTTCGTGCGCTTGATGTTGATGGCAAAATTGTCGTCAATGAAAAACACCGCCATCTGGCCCTTCTCGCTGCGCGCGAGAGCTTTCAACCGCAAAAGTTCGCTCACCACACTCTGGTTGGTCCGGAAGCGGATGGAGTCTCCGAAAAATCCGGTCACGGTGCAGAACTCGCAGCCGTAGGGACAGCCCCGCCCGGACTCGACGGGAACAATACGAAATGTTCCCCAACCTTCGCCGATTTTCTGCAGCGTACTTCTAGCGGCCTTCGGGACCAGATTGAACTGTTTGAGATCGATCGACTGCCACGGAATGTCGGGGTACTCCTTCAGCGATGGCTTGCTCTCCTGGCCAAAAGCGTCGACCGGCGCATAGACATCTTTCAGCTGACCACGGGCAGCATCTTCAACAATCCGAGGCCAGGTGTCATCCGCTTCCCCGAGGGCGACGGCGTCGGCGTGGCGCGGCCCGCCATCTCGACCCAGCGCCTCATCGGCCATTTCCGTCACGTGCGGTCCACCCATCACCACCGGAACGCCCGTGGCCCGAACCGCGTCCGCCATGCGATATGCCTTGGCGATCATTCTGGTCATGGCGCCGATCCCGACCAGTCCAATCTTTTTCTCACGCACGAACTGCGCGATCCCCGCTTCATCCATCGGCTGGGCGTTGCCATCCACCAGCAGCACGTCATGGCCAGGCGGGGTGAGTGCCTGAAGCAGGAACATCCAGAGATGTGGCATGAAATTGCGGGTTACACCGTTGTCGGGGTTATACAGAAGAATTCTCATGATTCCTTTCGCGACTCCGCAGAGCACTTCCTTGCAGCTTGCTCGACCGCGAAGAGGAAATCAGCAACGCCACAACGGCGATTGCCCCTTGCGTCTTAATTGGAGGTCTTTCGATTGAAGTCCCCGCTCAGCGCGCATTGTACAGCGGGAAGTCTATACCGAAATGTGCTCTTTTGCACACGATGGATGGTACTCCACGATGTACCCAGCCACAGCGCTGGCAGCGACCGTGAGCGGCGACGCCAGGTACATCTGCCCCGGCCCGCTGCGCCCGGGGAAATTGCGGTTCTGCGCGCTGATCACGACCTGGTCGGGGCGAGTGGAAACGCCCGGCCCGGCGTTGATGCAAGCCCCGCAACTCGGCTCAATCACGCGCGCTCCGGCCTTTTCGAAAATCTCGATGTAGCCCTTGCGTTTTGAGTACTGGCGCGTTTCCTGCGAACCAAACTGTATCCAAAACTGGACACCCCCCGCCACGCGCTTGCCTTGCTTCAGTCCGTCCGCCAGCACGGCAGCGTACATATCCATGTCTTCGTTCTTCCCCGCCGTGCACGTGCCGCCATATGCGATTTCGATGGGTACGGGCGTATTGAGATCGCGAATGTACTTGCCGTTGCCAGGATCGCCCGGGGTGGCAACCATGGGCGTGATCTCGGCGGCATCGAGTTCGATGACCTCGGAATACTCGGCGGCCGGATCGCTCTGGAGGCCTTCGATCATCTTCTCGACCTCCACGCGCTTCATGCCGCGGCGCTCGACCAGGAACCCGACCACCTTTGCGTCGGGCGCCACGATGCCGGTGAAACCTCCGATTTCGGCCGCCATGTTGGTCATGGTGGCGCGTTCGTCGACGCTGAGGGCTTCGACCGCTTCGCCGGCGTATTCCATGACTTTCGCCAGCGCCTTACCGGTGCGCACATAGTCGAGCGAGAGAATCTTCAGAATGAAGTCTTTCGCAGTCACGTTAGGATGGCGCTTCCCCTTGATGATGATTTTCACCGACTCCGGAACTTTGACGCGGACGTCCTTTGTAATCCAGGAATTGAAGACATCGGTAGTACCGATTCCGAAGGCGATGCACCCGATGGCGCCGACATGGGGCGTATGCGAATCGGAGCCGACGTTCACCTGTCCAGGCAGCGCGTAAGTTTCAAGCATTACAGAGTGGCAGATGCCTTCTGAGCCCTTGCGGTCGGTGAGTTCGCCGTGGAGTTTGATTCCCTGCTGCCGGGCGAAGTCCTGCTGCTTGATTTTGAGCTGCGTAGCCAGGTCCAGCAGTCCAAGCTTCTTCTTTTCCTCGGAGATGACCTCGTCGAGAAACGTGAGGTGGTCGCGAAAAAGGCGAATGCTCGAGGCGTCATTCACCGGGACATCTTTGCCGACGTATTGTTCATAGAAAATGGCAGCCATCGGCGTGACGTATTCATGGCTGAAGCGAAGGTCGACGCGGGCGAAACCAGTATCGCCCGGGCGGACCTGAGGAACTCCGACGCGGGCGTCTGGTGCCACCATGTGCCGAGCAAAAATCTTCTCTGCCAACGACATCGCTCGTGTGGCACGGGCATTCTTGCCCGCCAGAGTTGGCACGAAAACCTTCCCCTGCATCCGTGCCACATTGAAAGGAAACAGCCCGCCGTATTCGATAACCTGCCGAGTAATGTCATCCTCACCGGCAGTGAACTCACTCAGTGCGATTTCTTCACCGGCGCGAATCTGGTCGATGAGCGCGAAGTCGGTCGAGGTGAGCAGCCCGAGATTCTGGCAATTCTGTTTGTAGATGCGCTCAATGTTTTCGGCGATGACGACCTGGATGCCGGCGCACATTTCCGCGTAGGGCGACTGTTCGCGGCTCGAACCTTTGCCGCGCCGCTTACCGCTGACCGAGCACACGAAGCCCCCCTTCTTCACCTCGCCGCGGCCAATCGGAACGACGCCCCCGCACTTGAGGCCAGCATAAGGAATCTCGCCCAGCGTCTGGTCAAAGTAGAAACAGTAGTGGGCAGGAGTGATTTCGTCCGTAGAAATGTCGTCGCGGAGCTTGGGGTTGTTGGCTGGATTCTTCGTGTCCCACGGCAGATCCCATCCGGCTAGCTGTTTCTTGATCAGTTCGGGGTCTTCAGTGAGAAAAAGGATACGGCCTTCGAGACGGACTTTGCCGGGCCGCTTGTCGACTTGGCGTTCCAGAAGTGGGTTGGCCACGTGCGTTTTCGCTGCCTTGAACTTCTTAACCACAGAGGACACAGAGGGTCACAGAGCGAACCCATTGCCCCGCATCGTCTTCATTGTACCGCTTAGAGCGCGCGATCTTTGGCGTAGGCTACTGGGCTCGCCAGGTCTTCCAGGCCCCGTCCGGCGAAGATCTGCTGGAATTCGTGGATTAGAGCGTCGTGCACTAATCCGTTGGAAGCGAGCGTCTCCCGGCTGGCGATCTGGAAGGGGCCGCCAGAAAAGTCCGTCACTCGGCCGCCTGCTTCTTGCACGATAAGCACGCCGGCGGCGGTGTCCCATGGATTGAGATTGAATTCCCAGAAACCATCGAAGCGTCCGGCCGCCACGTTGCACAGATCCAGGGCCGCTGATCCGGCGCGGCGCACACCGTGCGTACGCAACGTGAGCTGGTGATAGAAGTAAATGTTCGGACTCTTGTGGCGCTTGTGACTGGGAAATCCGGTTCCGACCAGGCACTCAGCCAGCTTGGCCGTTGAGGAAACGTGTATGGGCTCGCCGTTCAACTGCGCGCCGCTGCCCTTTTCGGCGGAAAACAATTCGTCCCGCGTAGGGTCGTAGATGACCGCGGCCACTCGTTCACCCCGGCATTCCACCGCTAGTGAGACGCAGAACACGGGGAATCCGTGAGCGAAGTTCGTGGTTCCGTCGAGCGGATCGATGTACCACTTGTAATCGCTGCCGGACTCGATGCGAGTTCCCTCTTCCCCCATGACGTCGTGCGTGGGAAACTGCTGCCGGATTCGTTCCAGGATGCAGGCCTCCGACTTGCGATCAGCCACGGTCACCAGGTCGGCATCGCCTTTGTATTCGATCTTGACCCGCTCGCGGAAATAGCCCATGAGCAAGGCTCCAGCCTCACGGGCGATCGATTGCATGGCGGGAACAAGATTCATATCAGGCTTTAGGCTTTGGGCGTTAGGCTCGGAACGATCACTTCTTCTTGGCGTCGTCAGCGATGTACATAATTTCGTGCTTGAAGATAAAAAGGTTGGGGCCATCCTCGCGTGTAACCCTGACCATATTCTTGTCGTAGTACTCGATCCATCCACGGACGATTTCCCCGTCCGCTAGCTTGAGACTTACTACTTTTTGCTTTTCTCCCAGCGCCTTTAGATAGGCAGCTTCTTCGAAGGTCTCGTCGGGAGGGGGAGTACGCTTCTTGCCAAAGCTAGGATTGCCGTTCTGGAATGGCATAGGGACATTCTACATAACGAACCGCTGCGCCATACGACAGAATGCACGAATTGTTAAACGAGCGCAGCGTTGTATTCTTCATATACTCCCTTGAAATCCGTGATGACATGGTTACCCTCGAAATGCCAGATTCGGGAGGCAACTTCATCGATCAGATCCTCATCGTGGGTGACCAGCAGCACCGTTCCCTGGTAGCGCTGCAGGGCAATGTTGAGGGCGTTGATCGATTCCAGATCCAGGTGGTTGGTCGGCTCATCCAGCACCAGGACGTTGGGCTTCTGCAGCATCAACTTACAGAAGAGCAGGCGCGCGGCCTCTCCCCCGGAGAGAACGTCAGTACGCTTGTCGGCGTCGTCGCGTGGAAACAGCATCTGGCCGAGCAAGCCACGGATTTCTTCGGTGCTGGCCGAAGGGTCCCACTGGTGCAGCCATTCCAGAACTTTCATGCCAGGCTGGATCAGCGCCCGGTGGTCCTGCGCGAAGTATCCGACAGCGGCTTCGTGTCCCCACACGACCTTGCCTCCGCTCACAAAGGGCCCATCGTAGCCGCTGGTCTTGCGCAGTTCGGCGTCAGAAACGGTCGGAGAATTGGCCAGCAGCGCATTCAACAGCGTGGTTTTGCCGGCGCCGTTGCGGCCCATCAGAGCGATTTTTTCTCCCCGGCTTACACTGGCGGTGAAGCTGCGGATCACCTCAGTCTGGTCGTAGGACTTCTTCAGCCCTTCCACTTCGAGAATATGTTTGCCCGAAGGCCGTTTGAACGAAGCCTATGCGGCAGACGCTTTCGCGTGTCCGGTGTCAGCGGTGTGTGTGAGGGGATAAGGTTGGGTCATAAGGAGCTAACCTATGACCCACCTTCGCAAAATGATGCTCGAAGAACTCGAGCGTCGTAATTACGCTCAGACTACCGTCGACTGCTACATCCAGACGATCGAGGATTTTGCGCGTCACTTTCACCGCCCTC
>JAIQEY010000058.1 GCA_020073565.1 Terriglobia bacterium | reverse complement strand
AAGATGGTTGCGTCTACGATCGTGCCGGTGGTGATGCGCACTCCCCGCGCTTGCAAGTGCAGATTGACCGTGCCCAGAATCTTTTCCCCAAGTCGATGTTCTTCCAGCAAATGCCGAAACTTGCACACCGTGGTTTCGTCCGGCGCCGGCTCATGCCCCAAATCGATCCCCACGAACTGCCGCATCACCGGCGAGTCATACAGGGCCTCTTCCACGGCCGGGTCCGACAGGTTAAACCACTGCTGCAGAAAATAAATCCGCAGCATCCGATCTACTCCCACCGGCGGGCGCCCATTCCCCTGCTTGGGATAATGGGGTTCGATGAGCACGCACACTTCTCGCCACGGGACAACTTGTTCCATTTCTTCCAGAAATACCTGCCGTCGTGTCTTTTTTGTGTACCGCTCAAAACCATTCATCGTCGCCAGACTCCTCTGTTGTTTGGTCGTCGATCTCATCTGGCGCAACCTACTCTATTTTCCTGTGGAAAGGGAGACCTTATTCAGAGTCTCCTTAGCGTCCATGACAGCCGTAGTGGGTGAGTCTGACGCGCTGCGAGGTGTGCGTCCCAACATTGCATTTCCTTGCAACAGTTGCAAAATCTATCATCTTGACAGCTACTTACAGACAGAAAAGAATGTAAGTGGCGTAACGGATTGTTCTTTAGAACTGTCGTATGCGGACTCCCCTCGCGCGGCGGTTCTTATCCGTTGTGTCTTGGTTGAAGGGAGTCCCTTTAATGAGAACAATCAATCGAAAATGGTGGCTGACAACAATGGCACTCCTGCTCATCGTGCCCGCCGCTTTCGCCACCAAGCCAAAGCCCAGGCCAAGACCTGGACCTTGGAATGCGCCAGAGGGCGGGTCTGCTCTGGTCTACGTGGTGGGAGCGGGCGTCACATGTTTGGGCGCGATGATGGTACGGTCACGATCCGCAAAACCGAAGCAATCGTAAGTTACTAACCCACGAAAACGGCCTCGACCCCGAGCAGGCATGCTTGAGATCGAGGCCGTTTTGTTGCTCGTCCCGCGAAATCGCTCTGGTCAGACGCACTACCGGAACATCTTACTCGTCCGGCACCGAAGGCTCACTTCTTCGCAGAATCCAGATGAACACGCTGACGATCACCACCGCGATCGCAAGAAAAACGATCCCGCCGTGGTGATGAAGGTTCCCATCCAGGTACCCGGGATCGACCCGAGTTCCAAGTTCTGCGATCACAAAAATACGAAGCCCATTCTTGGCCACCGACAGGGGAATTGCGGCCGCGATGACGATGCCCTTCCGCCACCACGAGCGCAGGAAAAGACGCGCCAGAAACATGGTCATCACGATTAACACTAAGCTGGACCGGATGCTGCTGCACTCGCGGGCCACTTCGATGCTCAACCCGGGGATATCCAGTAAGGTGCCATCCTGAGTCACTGGAACTCCGGCAATTCGGAACAAGACTCGTGCCGCAACCGCTGACTCATTTTGCAAAAACGGAATGATCCAGTTCAGGCCAGCCGCTGGAATCGGAACCATCCAGAACAGGAAGCAGAGGGGCAGAAGAAAGGACCGGAGCGCTCGTGTGCCAAAGCAGGCCACAACGCTGGCGATCCACCACACAACGAGCGCGAACATACCAATGGACAGCCGCAGATCGGCAGCTATGCGCGGCGCGCCCCAACTGGCAAAACCAGCAATCATCAGGGCTGCGGCCAGCAGGAGCGAACCCGCACTACTGCTCGACTCAAAAGTCTGCGGGTGCGTCCTCAATTGCAGGTAAATCAGCGCCAGGCTCAAGGGCACGATCAGGAGGATGTGCGTGTATGCCTCGTTGTCAAGTGCGAGGCGCAATGTGATCACCAGAGCATGCCACCAGACAACAATCGATAGACCGCACAAAAACACGAAAGCGATGAGCTGTGTGCGTTTGGTCATCAAAGTACAGCCCACTGGTTGCGAACACCAGCGCGTGGTTACCACGACCGCGTAGTTCTAGTAGAATCGTACTGAAGTTTTGCGTCTAACACTTGCGAAAACGACATATTTCACTCACCGAAGCGTTGCCATCCTTCCCTACCGGCGAGGCCATCTGACATGCAGAACCTGATCCTGGTGACTGGTGGCGCCGGCTTCATCGGATCAAACTTCGTTTTGCAGTGGCTCGCGCACGAATCGGCGCGCGTCGTCAATCTCGACAAACTCACCTATGCCGGGAATCCGCGCAACCTGGAATCGATCGCCGAGCATCCTGGATACAGCTTTCAGCAGGGCGACATCGTCGACCGCGAGCTGGTGGCCCGGTTGCTTCAGAGCGAGCGCCCTCGGGCCATCGTTCACTTCGCAGCCGAAAGCCACGTGGATCGCTCCATTCATGGACCAGACGACTTTGTGCGCACCAACGTAAACGGGACATTCAGCCTGCTGGAAGAAGCGCGCACCTACTGGTCTGCCCTTTCGGAGGCGGATCAGCGAGCCTTTCGTTTCTTGCATGTGTCAACCGACGAGGTCTATGGCTCGCTGGGCCCCAGTGACCCCGCGTTTACAGAGACGACGCCCTACGCGCCCAACAGTCCGTACTCGGCCTCCAAGGCGGCTTCTGATCATCTCGTCCGCGCCTATCATCACACCTATGGATTGCCCACGCTCACCACGAATTGCTCCAACAACTACGGCCCTTATCAGTTTCCTGAAAAGCTGATTCCGCTGATGATCCTGAATGCGTGCAGCGGAAAGCCTCTTCCGGTTTATGGCGACGGGCAGAACGTGCGCGACTGGCTCTACGTGGAAGATCATTGCAGCGCGATTCGCATCGTGCTGGCGGAGGGGCAGGCCGGCGAAACCTATAACATTGGCGGTTGCGTTGAAAAGAAGAACATGGAGATCGTGAACACGATCTGCGACCTGCTGGATGAGTTGCGTCCAGGAGATCCGGTGGTTCCACATCGCAAGCTGGTGTCGTTTGTAAAAGACCGGCTAGGTCACGATCGCCGCTATGCCATGGACGCAACCAAAATCGAACGCGAATTGAGCTGGCGACCAAAGGAAACGTTTGAGACCGGAATCCGCAAAACGGTGAACTGGTACCTGCAGCACGAAGACTGGGTGCGCGATGTCACCAGCGGCGGCTACCGGCAGTGGATCGCCAAGAACTACTCCGTCTGAGCAAAACAAAACTTCATCATGACGACTTCATCCCAACCAAACTATAAGGGCATCATCCTGGCCGGTGGTTCCGGCACGCGGCTTTATCCGGTAACCCACGGGGTCTGCAAGAGCCTGCTGCCGGTTTACGACAAGCCGATGGTTTACTACCCGCTCTCCATTCTGATGCTGGCCGGCATCCGGGACATCCTGCTGATTTCGACCCCTGACGACCTGCCCCGATTCCAACACCTGCTCGACGACGGCAGCCGCTACGGCATCCGCATTCAGTACGCCGCCCAGCCGAAGCCCGAAGGAATCGCACAGGCGTTTCTGATCGGGAGAGAGTTCATTGGAGCAAGTTGCTGCTCGCTGGTGCTGGGCGACAATATTTTCTACGGGCACGACCTTGCAAAAGACGTGCGCGATGCGACCCAGAATTCGAGTGGAGCGCGCGTATTCGCCTACCCGGTGCAGGACCCGGAGCGTTACGGAGTGGTGGAATTCGATCCGAAGGGTAAGGCGCTGAGCATTGAAGAAAAGCCCAAGCAGCCAAAATCTCGCTATGCGGTGACGGGGCTTTATTTCTACGACCATCAGGTCGTCGAGATCGCGGCCAATTTGAAGCCTTCCGCGCGTGGAGAACTAGAGATAACCGACGTGAACCGCGAATATCTGCGCCGTGGCCAACTGGATGTGTGCGTCATGGGGCGAGGTATGGCATGGCTCGATACCGGCACGCACGAAGCCTTGATGGATGCAGCCCTCTTCATCCAGACACTGGAGAAGCGGCAGGGCCTGATGGTGGCCTGCCCGGAAGAGATTGCCTATCGCGCCGGCTACATCTCGGCGGAGCAATTGGAAGCCATGGCACAACCGATGCGGAATAATTCCTACGGCGCGTATTTACTGCAGTTATTGAAAGAACAGGTGTTCTAGGTTTGCGGAAAGAGTCCGAATCGCGGCGGCAGCCCCTGGGGGGGCGGTTGGAAACTGCACCGCTTATGGCACGCTAAAGCGATGCCCTGATACGAGACTTCCGCAAACTTTGGGGGCTCGGTTCGCCCTGACGGAATGGCGAGAACCATCTCGATGAAGAAAATGGAAAGCAGCCTGGCGGGAGTCATGCTCCTGGAGCCGCGCGTCTCCGGTGATGATCGGGGATTCTTTCTCGAGAGCTACAACGAGCGTGTTTTCACCGAACTTGGCATCCAGGAAAAGTTCGTTCAGGACAATCACTCCTATTCCACGCGGAACGTACTCCGCGGACTGCACTACCAGATTCAGCAACCGCAAGGGAAACTGGTCCGGGTGATTACGGGAGAGGTTCTCGATGTCGCGGTCGATCTCCGGCAGAGCTCAACCACATTCGGCAAGTGGGAATCGTTCCGGCTATCCGGCGAGAACAAGCACATGCTGTGGGTACCGGTAGGATGTGCACACGGCTTCCGCGTCGTCTCTGAGACAGCACACGTCCTGTACAAGACCACCGACTTCTATGCTCCGGAACATGAGCGAACGCTGGCGTGGAACGATCCCGCGCTCCACATCGACTGGGAACTGGAAGGTGAGCCGGTGGTCTCGGCCAAAGACCGCCGCGGGCGCAAATTTGCGGAATGCGAGAAATTTCGGTAAGAGTCTTCGCTGCAACCGGCGAAAACAAGCGTCCTGCCCAAACTATTTCTCACTCCAACTATCTCTTCTAAGTAGTTGATTTAAAGTCGGATAGCCTTTGATGTTTGCTCGCAGGTCCCGGCACAGTACCTTCGGAACCTCGCGAACTCCACTCGATCTGAATAAACTGCGCATATCGAGCCGCGTCGTGGCGGACTCCGAGTCTCGTAAAGCACGCAAGCACAACTGAATTGTAGGAATTGGGCCCTTGCCGATATTTCCATCATGTCGTCGCTATTTCTCTGCCATCGTGATTGTCGCTGGAATCGCGCTGCTTACCGGGTGTCAGAGCCTGGCTTCTGGCGGCTCCGGTTCCAATGGAGGCGCCACCCTGGCCCCGTCCTCGGCTACTCTCTCCTTTGGCAACGTGCAGAAGAGTAAGAGTTCCAACCTTTCGGAGACTCTGACCAACACGGGTGGATCATCGGTGTCCATCTCCGAAGCAAATGTGAGCGGCGCGAGCTTTACACTGAGCGGGCTCAGCTTGCCGATGGCGCTCTCCCCGAAGCAAAGCGTGACGTTCACAGTGAGTTTTGCGCCTGCCGCTACAGGGTCTGCCAGCGGGACGCTCGCAGTCGTATCGACTGCGGACAATTCGACCCTTAGCATTGCGCTCTCTGGGACGGGAACGTCACAAGGTCAGTTGTCGGTGTCGCCGGCGAACCTGAGTTTTGGCAATGTTGTGGTCGGCGCCACCGGTACGCTGAACGGTACTCTGAGCGCATCCGGATCGTCAGTCACCGTTTCTGCCGGAAGCATCAACAGCAACGAATTTGCGCTCTCCGGAGTATCTCTGCCCACAACTCTCGCTGCTGGTCAGAGCACCTCTTTCACCGTCAAGTTCACACCGGCAATATCCGGCACAGCCTCAGCCACCCTCTCGCTTTCGAGCGACGCCGCGAATTCGCCGACGACGCAAGGGCTGACCGGTAACGGCACAGCCGCGACCCAGCACAGCGTGGCTCTGAGCTGGAATGCCAGCACCAGTTCAGGCGTGGTTGGGTACAACATCTATCGTGGCAGCGTGTCAGGCGGACCATACTCGCGGATCAACTCTGCGCTCGAAGCCGCCACGGCTTACACGGACAACGCGGTCACCGCAGGTCTGACCTATTACTACGTCACGACAGCCGTCGACGGGAGCGGGAACGAGAGCGGCTACTCTAATCAGACCCAAGCCGTGATTCCTACCCCGTGACCTTCGCCACTAGATCCCGCTGATCAGAGTCTCTTGCGGACAGCGGAGTGGGCCAGAGCATTGGCCTCAGCGTTGTTTTCACGGCGGACGTGGGAGATCGAGAAATCAAGGAACCGAGTCAATTTTCGGCAGGTCCAGTGCAGGGAATACAGACGCGGGCTGCGGCAAGTGTAATCACCCAGCATCTGCTTGACCACTACTTCGGAGTCTGAAAACACGTGCAGGGCTCGCGCCTTAAGTCCCACAGCACATTGCAGGGCCTCAAGCAGCGCAACGTACTCGGCGACATTGTTGTCGTGATGTCCAATCCACTTCGCGATTCTGATTGGGCCGTCCTTGGAGCCGTCGATCACGACTCCAATGCCGGATGGTCCGGGATTTCCCAGAGAGCCGCCGTCCACATAGGCAACGAGATCGGTCGTTGGGTCCACTGCCATCACTATGGGCGACGAGGGTTTGCGGCGTCAAGATTCTTCCTTGGTTCGTCGCCATTATTTCGATCATGCGCGGTCGCGGTCTTCAACCGCCCGCGCGTTCCTGTGAATGATTCTGTGGAAAACAAGGATGAGTGACATCTTGCATTCAACAAACGTTAACAATTCAAGGAGTTGCAATTCTCAAACGACAGAGCACTGCAAACCCAGATTGCACCGAAAAATGGCATTGACACTTTTGAAGCAAGTGGTACCTTGGCTTCCGTCGACGGCTGAAAGGGTTGGCTTAAATAAAACTTTGCCAGTCCGAAGTAGGCTGAGTGATTAGCCCGGTGGGGTGACCCGGCGGGCGACCAGACCGGAAAAAACCGACGGCTCTGCGAGGAGAAGTTGGGGTTTGGGACTGCGAAAGCAGTGATCGCATCAAGGGCTGTGACGGTGCATGCATCCACGCTGTGGGCTCCCTCGCAGGAGTTGGCAGCTAGAGCATAACCAATGTCACAGCCTTTACCTTTTGTGCGCTCTCCTCTCTTGACTCAGTCGGCCAGCAGAGACGCGATCCGCTCCCCAGCATGACCATCCCACAAAGGCGGCACAGTTCCTTTCTTTGCCTTGCCCGCCAGCACGAGGAGTAGTTCGGACCGCAATTTGTCCGGATCACGCCCAACCAGAACGTTCGTGCCCAGTGAGACTGTGACGGGCCGCTCCGTGTTTTCGCGGAGGGTCAAGCAGGGAATGCCTAGGTAGGTGGTCTCTTCCTGGATGCCTCCTGAGTCGGTGATTACCACGGCTGCGCGCGACTGTAGACCCAGAAAATCTATGTATGGCAGCGGATCGACTAACCGGAGTTGCCCGGCATTCAGGCCGAAATCGGAGATCCTTTGGCGAGTACGAGGATGCGCCGGGAAGATCACAGATAGATCGCGATTCACTTCGAACAACGACTGCAGGATGCTTTTCAGCGCGGCGCCGTCGTCCACATTCGCCGGACGGTGTAGCGTGACCAGGGCATACCGCTCGGGAAGACTGTTCTTGTTTTGACGTTGCGCAAGGGGCAACAGCCTCACGAGAGAGTCAATCATGACGTTGCCGACACGGAAGATCTTCTCGGGCGCGATCCCCTCACGCTGAAGGTTCCTGTCTCCGTCTTCCGAGGGCGTGTACAACGCGTCGGCGAGCTGATCGGTGACCAGCCGGTTGATTTCCTCGGGCATGCTGCGATCGAAAGAACGCAACCCGGCTTCCACGTGGCCCACGCGGATTCCGAGCTTTGCGCAGACCAGCGCGGCCGCAACTGTCGAATTGACATCCCCATAGACGAGTACAATGTCGGGTCTGCGTTCCAGTACCACCGGCTCGAAACGTGTCATGATTTCGGCCGTCTGCCGCGCATGAGTTCCGGAACCCACGGAAAGGCTTACGTCCGGAGCCGGGATGCAAAGTTGCTCAAAGAACACCTCCGACATATTCGCGTCGTAGTGCTGGCCAGTGTGGACCAGGGTCTGAACAACATGCTTGCGGGATTTTAGAGCGTTCAGCACGGGCGCTACCTTCATGAAGTTCGGGCGCGCCCCCACGACGTGAAGTACCTTCACCGGGTTCTCCCACCGACGATCATGCAGACTAGATTACAGGACTACGAACGCGAGAGGTCACTGCGCGCCCGCATCGGGTGAGTTTCCTCGTTTCTAGAGATTGTGGAGGGACGGGCGCCTCGCCCGTCCAGCCGGGCGGGGACTGCTGGCGCTCCCATTACCTCATCCGCGGGAAGAATCGGGCTGATCGCGGCACTAGTGTGAAACCGCCGCAAACAACTCCGAGTGCATGAGTGACTGAAATTTCTGATCGTCGCTCTTGAAATGCACCTGCAGGTTGGAACTGTCGGAGTCGACCGTGGTGCTGTCGATCGCGGTCTTTTCGATCGGACTCGCGTTCATCTTCTTGTAGAGCATGACACCCTTGACGATCGTGGAGAGAGTCGCCGCCGTCATCGAGTCGGCCGTGAGAACATTCAGATCGAGACTCACTCCACTCTGGAAGTTCATGGTGTAGCGAGAAGCCAGAATGCGCTTCTTGATGGTCTCATAATCGGCGACCTTGGCCGCATCGCCCATCGCTGAACGCATCATGTTCTGAGTGCCCTGCTGGTCGAGAATGCTCCACACCGGAGCCCCGTCCACCGCCGCCATTTGCTCCGCCATCTGTGGGTTCGAATCCAGTGACGACCGCTTGCCGTCGCGGGTATCGAGCGCACTCTGCAAGGATGCCTGGGTGCCGAAGGCAAGTGTGTTGTCGTCGAGGAAGGTCATGATCAGCCCGCCCTCCATGGGATAAAGAAGCGCAGTGCCGTACTTGGTGCCGGTAATCTTCTTCACCTTCATTTTCTTGAGCACGGCCTTGGCGGAAAACGACCCCTGCGCCACTCCGATCGTCTGAATCCCCTGTTTTCCTGTGCGGAAAGCCGCAAATGTCAGCTGCTCCAGATCGTGATCGGCATCAATCCCGATGGCCTTCAGCGAGATTTCGAGTTGCTTCAGATTCTCCGGCAGCACCTGCTCCTTCAACTGCTGCGCCGTCGGCGAATCCTTCAGCGCGCGATAATCGACGCCGATAAGCTGTTGAATTTCCGCCGGCACCAGGGCCCGGGCGGAAGACGCAATCGGCATGGCATAACCAGCCGTGGCACAGAGAAGCAGCACTGCTAACCACAAATTCTTCATAAATCCCTCAAGATGATCTGCATCAGTTAGATGCGAAACGGACTTTGTACGTTGGAACCCTGAGTTTATTTTAGTCCGGAACTGGGACAATTCACCGGTACTAAAGTGCAACCCCTCGCTGGTCTTAGAACGCGGGAAACAAGGCGACTTGCGGGGCAACGAGTCGAGTCCCCTTCGCTTAGGGCTTTGTAGGCTGCGCGGGAGGCCCGGCGTTGCCCTTGGAGGTCTTCTCGGAGGCTATCGACGCGTCGATGGTCGCCAACCTCGTGTCCAGGGCTTTCAGAAGTTCTTCGGCGGACGGAAGCGGCTTCGCGGATTTGCTTTTCAGATAACCGTGGTTCTCAAGCGGAGTCCCTGAGGCTTGGCTAACGTCGATGTCCACATAGCTCTCGCCCAGAATTCCGGCTGTTTCGATCACAGCGATTGCATCCTTGGGAACGCGCAGATCATACGATGTAGCAAGGGCCATTTCCACTTCAGCCGTGCAGTTCTTGTTCTGCGGGTTGGCGCGAACAGAGCGAACCGTTCCGACATCCACTCCCGCGATCCTCACCGTGGCTCTCGCCCTGAGTCCCTGAACATCGCTAAAGCAAGACTTTAGCTCTTGGCGCGACAAGCGAATATTGCCGACAATCAGAGTGCTGATGGCGGCAAGTCCCACGACAACGATCAGGACGACGACCCATCTTCTCTGCATGGCTATCCCTTCAGCGCCAGCGCCCTCTTCCGCGTCTCGGCCACAAACCCTTCGTCCTTCAACGACTCCAGGTTGATCTCCACGTTGGCCAGTGCGCCCGTGAGGGCCGCCTTGGCCAGCGCTACCGCGGTCGTCAAATCCGATTTCATATTTGGGTTAGTAACCGGCCCGAGCTTCCCGGCAATCTGCGCCACTTCGACCACCCGCTCCGCAACCCCCAACGGAATGCTGGTGGCTTGCTTCAGGGCGGCATTGATGGCTCCGTCGCCATCCGAAGACTCTTTCGCCGCCTTGTACGCCTTCATCACGACGTTGTACGATTCAGCGTCAGCGTCGATCGCCGTCTTCAACTCCTCGCGCAGTTGGCCTAGTCGCGCGATGGCTTCGCTGAGCGCAGCCTCATGCTGCAGGTAAGCCTTCTTCCCCCGCGACATGGAAGCGACCATGGCGGCAAGTCCAGCCGCCATCGCGCCGCTCGCGGCCGCCGCGCTGCCCCCGCCCGGAGTCGCGGTTGGAGCGGCCAGTTGCTCGATGAACGGCTCGACTCCTGCCCGCAGCCCACCCACCGCCATCTTGCCGCTCATCACCGCAGCCAGCCGGTTTTCCAGGATCAGCGACGAATCAAAATTCTCCACCTGCAGAAACCACTCCGCTGCCTGCTCCAAAGCTTTCTTCGGAATGAGCCCGACAATCTCACTCGAAACCGGCATTACGCCGTAACGGGCGGCCTCGCGCTTCACGTATTCGAAAACGCGATGGATGGGTGTCTGCTCGAAGTCGGTCAGGTTCATCGAGACCTGCGCCATCCCGCGGACTGGGAATCCGGCGCCCTTCACATAGCGCAACCCGCCGCTCGAAAAGCGCACAGCCTTCGCAACTTTTTTGGCGATCTCAACATCCGGCGTATTCAAAAAGACGTTGTAGGCAATGAGACACTTCCGCGCCCCAACCACCGTCGCACCGGCCGTAGGATGCACGCGCGCCTCGCCGAAATCGGGCTTGCGCGCAGGGTTGGTGGCGATTTCCGCCCGAATGCCCTCGAACTGCCCTCGCCGAATGTTCTCCAGATTCTGCCGCTCGGGCGTAGTTGCGGCTGCCTCGTACAGATACACCGGAATCTGAAACCGCTTCCAAATTTCTGCGCCCACGTGGCGAGCCATGGCGACGCAGTCTTCAATTGTCACGCCATCAATTGGAATGAATGGCACCACGTCGGAGGCGCCCATCCGCGGGTGGGCCCCCTGATGCTTCGTCAGGTCAATCAACTCCGCTGCCTTCCCTACCCCGCGGATCGAGGCTTCCTGAATGGCGTCGCGTTCGCCCACCAGCGTGACGACGCACCGGTTGTGATCGGAGTCCATCTCTCGATCCAGCAGAAAAACCCCAGGGATCTTCATCGCCTCGACAATGGCGTCAACTTTCGCCTTGTCCCGGCCTTCAGAGAAATTGGGAACGCATTCAACCAGAGTGCTAGGCATACGCGAGAAGGATAAAGGGCGGTGGTTAAGTAGGCAACTTCGGACGAAGGGAGATACTGGGTTGCCTGACGTGGAAGGCGAGCCATTCCCTCAGACACGCGAGCAGGCGTTAGGATCTGAACATGACCAAGGCATTCAAGCGGTACATGCGATGGTTTCTGAACCTTTACCCCCCGTTCCTGGGAGCAGGCATCCGCGTCAAGCGTCTCCTGCCCGATCGGAAGGCGATCGATGTCGAAATGAAACTCCGTTTCTGGAACGCAAATTACGTCGGCACTCACTTTGGAGGCTCGCTCTATTCGATGACCGACCCGTTCTACATGCTGATGTTGATCGAAAATCTGGGCCGCGACTACATCGTTTGGGACAAGAGTGCGGCCATCCGTTTCAGGAAACCCGGCAAGGGCAAGGTGCGCGCGGAATTTCGCTTAGCCGATTCCCAAATCGACGAAATCCGCGAAAGATTGCAGACCCAGGACAAGATCGAACCAATTTTCATGGTCGAAGTCAAAGACGAATCCGGCGATCTGGTCGCAGTGGTGGAGAAGGTTTTGCACGTGCGGAAGAAACAACCAAATTCATAAAACATCTCCACCCGCATTTGACACGCAGCCACCTAAACAGGCAGACTGCCAAACTATGCGGTGCACGCCCCGACTCTCCGGCCGCGGTTTTACCTGACTCTAGTCCCGCCTAAAACGTCCGTCGGCCGTTTCCCTTGTCATCACAAACTATTTGAGTGAAAGGATGCCACTATGCCGCGTCGCTGCCTGATCGTATTGCTGACTGTTCTCTTGTCTGTGTCGGCACTCGCCCAAAATGAGCGCCACTTCGCTTTTCACTACACCTTCACGGTGAAGAACGTCACCCCCGGCGAGCGTGTTTGCGTCTGGATTCCGCTCGCCCACGCCGACGCTTTCCAAGACGTGAAGGTGACCTCAAAAACCGGCGATCTGCCGCTGAAGCAAGTCCGCCAGTCGGAGTATGACAACGAGGTGCTCTATGCCGAAACCTCCAAAGCCGACAAGGGTGAATACAGGTTTTCGGTGGATTACGACATTGTGCGCCGCGAACACGTCGTGCTTGTGAACGGAAAGCCCGCGTCCGACGCACACACCGAGCACTCGCCACACCACGAACTGGCAAGATTTCTTGAACCTGACAGGCTGGTACCGACCACCGGCGTCCCGGCCCAACTCGCGGCCGAGGAAACAAAGACCGCAACCACGCAACTGGAAAAAGCGAAAGCCATTTACGAGTATGTCTTCCGCACCATGAAATACGACAAGTCCGGCACGGGTTGGGGCCACGGCGATACGCTCTGGGCCTGCGATTCCAAGCACGGCAATTGCACCGACTTCCACTCCGTCTTTATCTCCATGGCGCGCTCGCAAAAAATTCCCGCGCGCTTCCAGATCGGGTTCCCTCTACCCGCCGACAAGAGCACCGCTGAAATCCCCGGCTACCACTGCTGGGCCGAGTTCTACCTCGACTCTACCGGCTGGGTTCCCGTCGATATTTCCGAGGCGTGGAAGCACCAAGAGAAACACGACTACTTCTTCGGAGCGCACGATGTAAACCGCGTGCAGTTCACCCAGGGGCGCGATCTCAAGCTCTCACCTGCACAGGACGGAGCACCGCTGAACTACTTCGTGTACCCATATGTTGAAGTCGGCGGGAAGGAACACCCCAACGTGTCGATCGCGTTTTCGTTTGAGGATGTCAGCGGCAAGCCTGCAATCGCAAGCTCGGCCAAATGAGTTCGTGTGACGCGGACATTCCTGTCCGCGTGCATGCAGCACCCGACCAGCACACGGGCGCGGACAGGAGTGTCGCGCTACACGATTCTTGCTAAAATCCACCCGGGTGCCCCACTCTAATGCCGCGCCTTTTGGGACGTCAGGGTGGGCATCAACCAGGAGCACGCGATGCCCAAATACGTAATCGAGCGTGAGATCCCCAACGCCGGCAAGCTCACTCCCCAGGAACTGCAGGGAATCTCGCAAAAATCCTGCGGAGTCCTCCAAAAGCTCGGACCGCAAGTGCAATGGGTCGAGAGCTTCGTCACCGACGACAAAGTGTATTGCGTCTACATCGCTCCCGATGAAGAGATGATCCGCGAACACGCCCGCCAGGGAGGCTTCCCGGCCAACCGCATTTCGGCCGTGCGCTCCGTCATCGGCCCGATCACGGCGGAAGGCTGAGTCCGAGGCGGCGTGACCAGCATTCGCAGGCCGACGATCGGCGTATTTGACTCAGGCGTAGGCGGCCTCACCGTGCTGCGGGCGCTGCTCGACCGTATTCCTAACGCCGACTACCTTTACTTCGGCGACACGGCCCGCCTGCCCTACGGATCAAAGTCCGCGGCCACGGTGGCGCACTACGCCGTCGGCGCCGTGAACTACCTCCAGGATCACGGCGCTGAGTTGCTGGTCATCGCCTGTAACACCGCCACCGCTCTCGCTTTCGATGAGATCAAGGTGGGATCGCGCGTGGAAGTGGTCGGCGTCGTCGAACCGGGAGCCGACGCCGCGGCGCACGCCAGCACCAACCGCAGGGTCATAGTCATCGGCACCGAGGCAACTGTTGCCAGCCATGCTTACCGCCGAGCATTGGAAGCCAGGGGCATCACCGTACGAGAGAAAGCCTGCCCGCTGCTTGTGCCGCTCGTCGAAGAAGGATGGACCGAACACCCTGTCACCGAGCAGGTCGCCCGGATTTACCTGTCAGAAGCCTTCGCCGAAGACGCGCGCGATGCGGACGTGCTCGTTCTCGGATGCACTCACTACCCACTGCTGAAGCCGCTGCTGCGACGAGTAGCGCCCGACCACGTCACCATCGTCGACTCCGCTGAATCCACTGCGCATGCCGTAGCCGGACACCTCGCGATTGATCCAATTCACGGGCCCGCCGAACCCGAGCGAAGGAGCGACTCCCGTTTGAGATTCTTCGCCACCGATTCCGCAGAGAAGTTTAAGAAGATGGGAGCGCGATTCCTGGGACATCCCGTGGAAGACGTAGTGCACGTGGATCTGAAAGAATAGCGCCGGCGCCTCGCCGGCAATTCTGCGAGTTCCACCCTGCGAGGGCAAGGTCCCTCGCGACAGCCGGCAAGGTGCCGGCGCTACCAAAACAAAAACGGCCGCAGGCGCGGCCGTGCTCAGGGCTCCTAAACTCGATCTTAGTACAACCGGAAACTCACTTCGACGTTGATCATCACCGCCACCGGCTTCCCATCTTTCATCGCCGGCTCGAAGCGCCAGTTCTTCACCGCTTCGATCGCTTTCTCATCCAGGCCCAGTCCCAACGTGCGCGCCGGCCGGATATCATGCGGCCTGCCGTCCGGCCCGACAATCAGCCACAGCACGCACACACCCTGATATTTCGCTTTCCGCGCTTCCTCCGAGTACTCGGGATCGGGAGCGTAGATCGCTTTCGGTGCCGAAACTCCTCCACCTACCCGAAACGCACCGCCACCGGTTCCTCCGCCGTGGCCCGGACCAAATCCAGGTCCTTCACCCGAGCCCACACCGCCGCCGTTACCCGATCCAATGCCTCCACCTGACCCGGTGCCGTTTGAAGGCGGTCCCGAGGGCAGATGCGAAAGTGGATCGCCCAGGTTCGGCAGGTTAGGTTGCGTCAAGTGAACTTGCGGCGGAACTACAATCGTCGGATCCACTTCCAGCTTCGGATGTTCGTTCCGCACCACTACCACCGGTGGCGTTAACTGCTGCATCGACTGCTTCGGCAAACGTCCCTGCGTGGCCTGCAACTTGTCGCGATCACCACCGCCACCGCCGCCACCCGAAACGGACTTTGAAGCCTGCAGCGTCGGCATGTCACTCGGCGCAATCAGTTCGACGGTCTCTTTCGGCTTGACGATCTGCTTGACCATCTTCTGGCCCAGATACGTGCCGCCGATAATGGCTGCCAAGGCCAAGATGTGGATCACGGTTGAGCCGAACGCTCCCCGCCCTTTGTAGTTGTAGAAACCCCAAATGTCCCGGACCGGGACAGGTTTGGAAGTCAGCACCAACGGAGGCAGCTTCTTAGGGAAGAAGAAATCGTCGAGGTTGCGGAACAGCGATTTCCAGATCGGCTCGTCCAGGGTCTGATTGTGCAACAGAAGGTCGAGCACTGGTTCTGGTTGCTGCAAATTCCGCGGTGTTTCGTTTTCAGCCATATGTTCCCGAAAGCGTAGCCCCAACTTCACAGTTCGGGGGAAAGTCTACATGGTCGGACCAGCCAAGCTAATCCCAACCCTTTAGATGCACAACTGATTACCGACGGTCGCCCCAAATTGTTGGGCACCGCCCGGATCTTACCGTTGAGTCGATTAGATGCTTGATCTCTCCGATCTATAGAAAATTGTACACGCTTTTTCCAAACTCGAACCAGTACTTTTTGAGTTCTTCGGTTACCGGCGTCTCCAATAGACGTGTCCTTCCGCGCTCCCTATAATGAAAAGATTCAATCATTTGGGAGAACCTGCTGTGCCGATGGACCTGAAATCCACCATCAACCTGCCCAAGACCGGCTTCCCCATGAAGGCCAACCTGCCTCAGAACGAGCCCAAAATGCTGGCTCGCTGGGAAGAAGAGCACATCTATGACCGAATCCGGGAAAGGCGCAAGGGTTCGCCCACCTATGTTTTGCACGATGGTCCGCCCTATACCAGCGGCCCGATCCACCTCGGCACCACCCTGAACAAGTGCCTCAAGGATTTCATCGTCAAGTCCAAAACCATGTCCGGTTTCGACGCGCCCTACGTGCCCGGCTGGGACTGCCACGGCCTGCCCATCGAAATCAAAGTGGACAAAGAACTCGGCGGCAAGAAGCTCCAGATGCACCCTTCCGATGTCCGTGCTGAGTGCCGCAAATACGCGCAAAAGTTCCTCGACTTGCAGCGCCAGCAGTTCAAGCGCATCGGCGTGTTCGGACGCTTCGACAAGCCTTATGCCACCATGACGCCGCAGTACGAGTCGGTGGTGCTGGAAACTTTCTTTTCTTTCTACGAAAACGGATTCGTATACAAGGGTCTGCGTGCCGTCTACTGGTGCATGCACGACGAGACTGCGCTCGCCGAAGCCGAAGTCGAATACGAGAATCACACCAGTTCGACCGTCTGGGTGAAATACGCGCTGCTCGACGATCCCGCAAAGATCGACGCTTCGCTTGCCGGCACAAAACTCTCCACCATCATCTGGACGACGACTCCCTGGACGCTGCCTGCCTCCATGGCCGTAGCCTTCCATCCCGATGAGGAATACGTTGCTTTAGAATCCGGCGGCGAGGCTTATATCGTTGCCTGCAAGCTCGCCAAAGATGCCGCCGAAAAGTGCGGCCTCTCGAACCCGCGCGAACTCGTCCACTTCCCGGGGCGCAAACTCGAGCGCCTCAACTTTCAGCATCCTTTCCTCGACCGCAAAGTTCTCGGTGTCCTTGCCGACTACGTCACCATGGACACTGGCACCGGCGTCGTTCACACCGCGCCCTCGCACGGCGCCGAAGACTTTGCCACCGGGGTCAAGTACGGCCTGGACGCGACGAGCAACGTCGACGAAAAAGGTATCCTGCGCAACGGCCTGCCCGAGTACGACGGCAAGCGCGTTTGGGACGCTAATCAACCCATCATCGATCTGGTCAAGAGCCGCGGCGCGCTATTGCACACGGAAAAAACCGAGCACTCGTATCCCCACTGCTGGCGCTGCCACAATCCGGTAATTTTCCGCGCCACCGAACAGTGGTTCATCTCTATGGAAACGCCCATGCCCGGCGGCCAGGGAAAAGAAGACACGCTGCGCACCCGCACCCTCAGCGAGATCAAGAATGTCAAATGGGATCCTGCGTGGGGCGAAGAGCGTTTGTCCAACATGATTCAGACCCGTCCTGACTGGTGCATCTCGCGCCAGCGTGTGTGGGGTGTCCCGATCGCAGTGTTTCTTTGTGAGACCTGCGGCAAGCCTCTCAACGACCACGCCATCAACCGTAAGGTCGTCGAACTGTTCGCACGCTCGGGCGCCGATTCCTGGTTCACGCCGGAGTCGGACAAGATTCTTCCCGTTGGAACCAAGTGTCCGCATTGTGGTGGCACGAGGTTCGAAAAAGAGACCGACATCTTTGACGTTTGGCTGGAATCCGGCGCCAGCTATCTGGCGCTGATCGCATCTGAGCCTGAGTACCCGTGGCCGTCGGATCTCTACCTCGAAGGTGGAGACCAGTACCGCGGATGGTTTCAGTCTTCGCTGCTCTGCGCCATGGGCACGCGCGGCACGCCGCCCTATCGCGGAGTGGTCACGCCCGGCTGGACGCTCGACGAAAAAGGCCAGGCCATGTCGAAGTCGCGCGGCAATGACGTCGATCCGGTCGACATTGCCAGCCGCCTAGGCGGTGAGATCGTACGGCTGTGGACAGCGTCGGTTGACTTCCGCGAAGACGTGGTCGGCTCCGAAACTCTGATGCAGCGCGTCGCGGAGAACTACCGGGAGATTCGAAACAAGCTGTTCAAGAACGCGCTCGGCAACCTGTACGATTTCGATCCACAGACCAACGCCGTTCCGTTCGAAAAACTCGACCCGCTCGACCAGTACATGTTGCGCGAAACCTGGGCCCTCGCCCGCGACGTTCGCAACTGGTACGACGAGTTTGCTTTCCACAAGATTTATCACCGAGTGAACCACTTTTGCGTCGTCGACCTCAGCGCCTTCTACTTCGACGTCATCAAAGACCGCCTCTACACCTACGCCCCCGACTCGCCCGGCCGCCGCTCGGCCCAGACTGGGGTCTGGCGCATCTGCGAGGCGATGGTGCGTCTGCTGGCGCCCATCCTGAGCTTTACTTGTGAAGAGGTTTGGCAACACTTGCCGAAGACACCAGGCCGCGTCAGCAGCGTTCATCTAGCGCAATTTCCCAGCGCCGCGGACGTGCTCGGTCACGCTTCCGTGCCCGAGGACGAGCCGCAACAACAGAAAGATTGGGCCACACTTCTGGTGGTGCGGGAACAGGTGATGAAAGCGCTCGAAGAAGAGCGAAACAGCAAGCGGATTGGGAAGAGTCTGGAAGCTCAAGTAACCATTAGCGCGTCACCGCCGACTTACTCAGTCCTCGCAAAGTACAAGGACCAACTTCGGTACCTCTTCATCGTATCTGCGGTCATTTTGGAGCCGTGGACTGACCAAGACGGACTTGGAGTTGGATTTGGCAAAGTGAAAGTCGATCGCGCTCTAGGCCAAAAGTGCGAGCGCTGTTGGAACTATTCGATGCGTGTAGGTGAGGACAAGACCTACCCTACCGTGTGCGAGCGATGCAGCGCGGCGCTGAAGGAAATTGAAGGAGCGCCAACCGCACCTTCGGCAAACGCAATAAGGTAAGGCCGTGGAGCAAGTTCGGGACGTAAATCCATACAACTGAACCTTGTCTCGCGAATTTTCGGGGAGCATATAAGAGAGAGAAACACAAGAAGTTTTCCTGTCATGCGCAAATATCATTTCCTGATCGCTCTGCTGGTCATCGCCCTCGACCGTCTCACCAAGTGGACGATCGCCCGCAGCCTCTCCTTGCACGACGGCATTCAGGTGATCCCCGGCTTCTTCCGCATCATCCATGCCGAAAACCCCGGCGCCGCGTTCGGAATCTTTGCCGACTCACCTTCCCCGTGGAAGGTTGGCATGTTGATTTTGTTTTCTGTGATCGCGCTGTTGATCGTCACCGCGCTGCTTTGGAAGAACTGCCACACCCTCACCATCACCGGCGTTGGGCTCTCCTTGATTCTGGGTGGTGCGATCGGAAATCTGTGGGACCGGTTGGTCAGCGGCCACGTTGTGGATTTCCTGCTCTTTTACGTTGGCCGCTATCAGTGGCCCGCCTTCAACGTAGCCGACAGCGCCATCGTCGTGGGCGCCGGGTTGCTGGTGTTTGAAATCCTGTTCACAAAATCATCCAGCCAGAAGCCAGCTTTTTGAAGAGCGGGAAATGGGTTGCCCTAGGGCGTCCCGTACAGCTGCCGGTAGACGCTCGCATTCCGCAAAATGGCTTGCACGTATTCGCGGGTTTCGGTAAATGGAATCGACTCGACGAATTCCTGGGGATCGCGGTAGTGGCCTTGTCCGAGCCAGTCTTCGACGCGATCGGTCCCCGCGTTGTAGGCAGCGAGGGCGTATTCGAACTGTCCGTTGTACTTGTCGACCATGTCTTTGAAGTAGCGTGTGCCCAGTTGCAGGTTGACTGCGGGAGTGTACAGTTGCGGCGCGCTATAGCCTCTCAGTTTGACTTGCTTTGCGACCGTCTTGCCGGTCTTGGGCAGAAGCTGCATGAGTCCGACGGCGTTCGCATGGGAAATGGCCGCGGCATTGAACTCCGATTCCTGGCGGATCAGCGACGCGACCAGATACGGATCGAGCCCGTTAAGGGTCGAATACTTGCGGAGATCCGGCCAGTAGGCCTTGGGGAAAAGCGCTTCCCAGTACGGACGCGGCAGGTCAGGAATATCGACCGCGAAATAGTTGGGCGTGGTGCGCTTCATGATCTCGATGCCGCGATCGTAGCGGCCACCGTCCTGATAGACGCGCGCCATTTCCGGAGGCGCCCAGGTTCCATCCTCCTGGTTCGCAGCCGCCTGCAACTCGTGCACCGCCTGCTCGGCCAACCCGCCGTTGGAAAGCAGGCGGGCCCGTTCGACGCGGAGGTTGTCTTCAGGCGGCGTAGTCTCGGCGATTTTCCCGCTCGTCGAAAGCGGTGGCACTCGATCGAGTAAGGCGTAGTGCAGCGGCTCTTCGCTGGACGAGTGCAGAATCTTGAGCCTCTGCCGCGCAAGTTCGGCGTAGTAGAAATTGCGATAGCGATCGGAGAGCTTCTGATAGAACGCACGCGCCATGCCCGGCTTGTTTTCTTCTTCCGCAAGGCGCCCGCGCCAGTACAGCGCTGCGGGAATTTCCCCAGAGTCGGGATAGAGTCCGATCTGTTCTTCAAAGCCCTGGCGGGCTTCCTCGGTTCTTGACTGCCGGAAGCACAACCAGGCAGCTTTCCAATGCGCGTACGAAGAGCGAGTGCCATTCGGGAAGCGCTGCTGCACCTCGCGGAAATAGTCGATCGCGCGATCATAGTCGCGCTTCAACATATACATGTTCGCGGCCGAAAACAACGCCTTCTCCAGCCACGGACTCGAGGGACCAAACTGTCGCAACTGGCCCAGCGTGCGCTGAACCGCATCCTCGTCGCTGGTCGAGCGCGCAGTCTCGCTGAGCAGGTAAAGGCGTTGCGCTTCGGCATCGCCGCTCTGCGGGCCCATCGAAGTCAGCAGTTGGCGAGCATCGCGGCTTCGGTCGCTCTTCTCTAGAGCGCTCGCCAGTGCCAGTTGCAGGCTCGGACGATCGGGCGGGCTGGCCTGATCCAGCAGTTCTCGGTAGTCGTAGGCGGCATCGCTGTAGTGTCTCGATTTGAAAAGAAGGTCGGCTCGTGTCTGGCGTTCGGCTACGCTGCCGGAAATGCCAAGTTTGTGCAACTCAACTCCGGCTGCGTCGGCCTCGGAACTGTTGGGAAGGTTGTAAAAGACATTGCGGAAGGCGCTGGCGGCTTTCTGTTTTTCTCCGGCAGCCAGGTAGGCGCGGCCGATCGACAGTTCCACATCGCTGCGTACAGGTGCGCGTTCTCTTTCGAGCAGGGCCGCCGCTTCCTGGGCGCGCCCTTCCTTGAGCAGCGCATTTGCGTAAGTCAGGTGAGCGTCGCGGATCAGCAGCGAATCGGGGAAATTTTTGCTGAAGCCGGCTAGCGTTGAGAGAGCTTCCGCGTTCCGTCCCGCGTCCAGGTAGGCATCGCCAAGATAATATGCGACGTAATCTCCCAGTTCGCTGGCGCCAGCCTTGGCGCGGCTGAGGGGATCGATGGCCCTGGCTGAGTCATGATCGAGTGTGCGGGCATAGCCGACCACCAGCCAGGCCAACGCGCCGGCATCTTCTTTCGGGTGACGGCGTGCATAGGCTTCCACGCCGGCGTAGGCGGCTGGGGTCCGGTCTTGCAGCAACTGCTGAGCCATAGGGCGGAGGCTTGCGGAGGCAACGAATGCCTGCTTCACGCGCCGCACGCGCGGAGAGACTCGTTTGCGCTTCTTTTTTTTCGTTGGGGCGGGATGCGCGGCCTTGCGCGCGGGGGGCGCAGCTTGTGCAGCCGCCCAGTGCGAATCAATCGGCCAGAGCAGGAGAAGTGCTCCGGCAAGAACCCAGACTGACAAACGACCCACTCGAACCCTACCTAGCGCCGGAAATTGGCTCCCATGATGGAGATGTCGTCTTCTGCGAGACTTCGTACCACTTCATCTTGAAAGTAATTGGCTGATGCTGCAACCGTGTTCCCGTAACGTTTCTGGTACGTCGTGCGACTCTTTTCGACCGCTTCTTTCAAACGGTCATAGAGGTCCTTGTTTTTTCGGCCTTCCGAAACTTGCGCCTGATTGTAGAGCTTGATCTCATCGACCAGTAGGCGGGCAAAGCGGTGAGCTTTGCGGTGAACTTCCTGATCCTCGGGCGAAACGTCGGAGGCTGCCGGCGTTGTGGGCTCGGTCGCAGCCACCGGTTCCGATTGAGCCATCGGCAGCGGATATAGATCCGCTGGCGCAGCCTCGGTTTCAACGACGGCAGGTGGTGTTTCCGTCACAGCGTGTTGGGCTTCGAATGCGGTGGGAGGAACCGCAGCTGCCGCCGGAGCGGACGCCTCGGCGGTCGCCACCGCCGCCCATGCGTGACCAGGAGCATGCGATGCAAATGGATCGTTGTATGCGGGAGACGCCTGCGGAGCGGCTGCTGGACGGCTTTCAACAGGCTCAGCGGCTGGTTCCTTGTGCGCCTGCTTGCGCAGCGAATTCACTTCCAGCCATGCGCTGGTGGAAAGAACGAGTAGCTCAAGGGCGCCCGCATCCAGCTTTCCCGCTGCATCGGTGCCACCGTCGGCATAAACCAGCGCGGCAACTTTGTCTTTCAATACGAGCGGCAAAAAGCGAGTCGCTCCGCTAGCCGGAGTTCCAAACTCCTCCAGAAAGTGGGAATCGACCTCAGCTGAAGGCGCGTTTACGATCACACGATCCTGGATCGCGCGCCCCACCGCCGGGGCAGTTGCATCGAGACTAAAATCTTTGAGACGGTCGTTCTGGACGAATCCACGTCCCTGCCAGCCGCTGGCGTGACCGCTCTTGACCACGAACAACGCGACTCTGGCAGCGTAGCGGGCGCAAGTGTCGAGCAGAGCGGCGAGAATTTCCCTCTGCGAGGTTCCGAGTTGGATCTCGGCGACGGCGCGAGCCAGATCGGTGCCCATGTCGGAAGTGGAACCGGTGGTTGCCAACCCCGCTTCCAACTCGTCCATCACTCGGCGGACAATCTCGCTGCGCAGTTGGGCGGCGTGGCTGTCGATCGCCTGAGCTACCACCCGTTCCACAATTGGTTCCATCTGGCCGCGGTCCTTCATTCCTTCTCCGAGGGCGGAAGAGTGTTGAGGGCTGGAGGGACCTTCCCCCTAAACTCTGATTATACGGCTACTTGCAGGTGTTCCGGACACCCTGATAGGTATTCCGCCGGGTACGAAAGTCACCCCCGTCTTCGTAGCCGAGACAATTCTCCCGGTCGCACGTCGAAACCAAGCACCGTAAAACGCGACTAACCAGTACAATAGCATTCTGGGTCTTGCCGTGGGGGACGGAATAATCTGCATCGAGTGACGAATGAGTGCCATCCAACCCAACGTACGAGAACCGGTCAGCGATGAACTATTGCTGGTCCGGGCAGCCAAGCGCGGCGACGATAAAGCGTTCGAGGAATTAGTTCGACGCTATGATCGCAACGTTTTCCGCATTGCACAGCACATTACGCAGAATCGCGAGGACGCAGAAGACGTAGTTCAGGATGCGTTCCTCAAGGCGTACGGAAACCTGGCTCAGTTCCAGGAACAGTCCAAATTTTATACCTGGCTGGTGCGGATTGCGGTCAACGAAGCCCTGATGAAGTTGCGCCGGAGACGACCAGAACGCATGGTCTCTCTGGACGAGGATGTAAAAACTGAAGATGACTCGCTGCCCCGCGAGGTTGCGGATTGGAGCCCCAATCCAGAGCAAATGTATAAACAAGCGGAGCTGCGGGAGATTTTGACTCGCACGATCCAGGGATTACCAACTGGGTTCCGGACAGTTTTCGTGCTCCGGGATGTCGAAGGCCTTTCGACCGAGGAAACGGCCCAGGCACTGGAACTAAGTATTCCGGCAGTGAAGTCGCGTCTGCTGCGTGCCCGGCTGCAATTGCGGGAGCGGCTCAGCCGCTACTTTCAGAAACGTGCGAGTGGAGATGGCGACCAGTGAAGTGTTCTGAATTTCTTAACGAGTTAACTGGCTATCTGGATGGCGCGCTGGATGATCGGACAAAGTCCGAACTGGAAGATCATTTGGCTTGGTGTCACAACTGCTACGTGGTCTGCGACACAACCCGCAAAACCATCGAGATCTACCGCAATTCGGAACTCTACGAGTTACCGGACGATCTGCGGGGGCGCTTGCGCTCGGCCATCATGAGCAAGTGCTCGCAGCACAAAAAGCCCGGCCCGCAGGGCGTTTGATCAATCTGAGACGTTACTTTCCGGATTCCCCCATCCTCCTCATTTGCGGGCAGCTACGGGTTGCAAGCGCGGCGAAATCAGGCTAAGTCGAACCTTTTGCCCACCACCTTGAATCTAAATATGTGACAAACTCCGAGTGAGCTGGATCACTGAAACGGTTCGCTGAGTTGGGTCACAATTAGAAGCTAGAACTTAAGAGTCATAGGTTCTTTGGGGGATTGAAAATGCTCTCCAGGATGGTTGATGCGCTGTTCGGCTGCTGGCACTCTCACTATAGTTTTCCCATCACGGTTCGGGCAGGTTCGCGGCGCCCTGGCGCGGCGGCTCGCGCGGGAACCTACGTGGTATGCCTCGATTGCGGCAAGGAACTTGCCTACGACTGGCGCGAAATGCGGGTTGTCGAGCCGCAGCGGAAGGGGTCCGCGCGCTCCCTGGTAACAAAAGAAGCCGCATAACTGCACTTGTCACTCTTTTTGAGCCGCCGCGAATTCCGTGGCGGTTTTTGCTTTTTTCCCAACGCAATCGGTCCTTGTTCCCTTTTTGGGATACCGTCGGCGTTTTCCCAAAATATTCACACCCAATCCCGCGGGCTGGGCGGATAATGTAAACAGAGCTGAACCGCAGATCGTGCTTTGGCAGTTCCTACGAAGCGTCCCTGAATGCGGGTCGGCCGGGAGGTAACTGTGCCTCTTTCAATGCTCCGGGAATTTCTGGATCGCAACCACATCAAGTACCTCGTCATCTCCCATTCCGTGGCCTACACGGCGCAGGGGATTGCCGCCTTAACGCACACGCCGGGCAAAGAGCTGGCCAAAACTGTGATGGTCATGGTGGATGGCAAACTCGCCATGGCAGTAGTACCGGCTTCTTATCGGGTAGATTTATTCAAGCTGAAACGATATCTGGGTGCAGATACGGTGGAGCTTGCCAGCGAAAATGAATTTCGCGATCGTTTCCCGGATTGTGAAACCGGATCCATGCCGCCCTTCGGCAACCTCTATGGCATGGACGCTTTCGCCGACGAGAAACTGGCCGAAGACAAGGAAATCGCCTTCAACGCCGGATCGCACCGGGAACTGGTGCGGATGAGCTACACCGATTTCTACGACCTGGTGAAACCGGCTGTCATCCCGCTGGCTGCGGGCAAGGCGGGCGCTCGCGCCGCCTGAGTAATTGGTAGGACGCTGTCCTTGGACGAGCAGTCTGCCGCAGGTGGGGGCTTTTTTGTCGAATTTCATACAATCTTCACAAATCGCTGTGTTAGATTTTTCCTTCCCGGTCAACTCGGACTTTTCTCGCTGGAGGAAAATGAATTGGGCAAGGACATGGTCCCGAAGAGGATCTTCTTCACCAAGGGTGTGGGAAAACATCGCGAGCGCCTGACATCCTTTGAGCTTGCCCTGCGCGATGCCGGCATTGCGGCGCAGAACCTGGTGCGAGTTTCCTCCATTTTTCCTCCCAACTGCAAACTGATTCCTCGTTCGCAAGGACTGAAGTATTTGCATCCCGGCGAAGTGGTCTTCGCGGTGGTCGCCGAAAACTCAACTCACGAACCGCATCGGCTGCTGGCTTCGTCGATCGGCGTGGCGATTCCCGCAGACCGCAACACCTACGGATATCTCAGCGAACACCATTCTTTCGGGGAAACCGAGGATGCGGCCGGCGATTACGCCGAAGAGCTCGCCGCAGAGATGCTGGCCACGACTCTGAACGTGGAGTTCGATTCCGACCGTTCCTGGGATGAGAAGAAAGAGATCTATCGCATCTCGAACAAAATCGTCCGTACGGCGAACGTTACCCAGTCGGCCGTCGGGGATAAACGCGGGCTTTGGACCACGGTGATTGCGGCGGCCGTCACGATCTTCGACTGATTGTGTGGGGACGGGCGCCCTCGCCCGTCAAACCGACCGCAAGCTCGGCATCTACCACTGTGCGACTGGGACGCGACAAGCTCGCGTCTCTATTTCATTGCCGTAGCCACCAGTGTTTTTTTCTCAGCTGGCTTTTTCTTCAGCCGCTCCAGTACGGCCGCGACGATGAGCGGTAAGCCCACCGTGGCGTCGACAAAGACCTCACCAAACTTCCCACCTTCGGCCGGTGGCACGAATTTTCCCCACGAAACGGCTTCACTGTAGGGACTGCCCGAGAGCCCACCCCAGTAAACAGGTTCCGGGCAGATGCGCAGGCCGTAGTGATAGCGTTTCAGGGGCAGGTCTTCTCCGCCCCGGCGATGGCGCAATTCAATGAAGGGGCCGAACTGCTGCGACCAGTTGCGCGGGACGCCACCGCCAATGGTGAATATTCCCAGGCGTTTCTGACTGAGGAGCGTGGCGGCGAAGTATTCCAGGTCTTCGAAAGGATCGAAGCGAAAACGCGGCTTCCCTTCTTTGTCGCGTTCACGGTTGGTCAACGCGTAGTCAAGCCCGAGCTCGGAATCGGAAAATGCCGGTACAAATACGGGCGCATTGTTCTCATAGGCTGACTTCAGAATGCCGCGCTGCCCTTTTGCGTGTTGCGAAAGATGCGCTCCGATGGCTCGATTAAGTTTGTAGGAACACATCAACTCGCTCGCGTCCCAGCCTTTGAAGACCGCGGCCATCACGCGCTCGACATCGTCGAGGTTCTGCTCCGGTTCGAGTGTGTCATAGACGCGGTTATAGCCGGCCTCGTAGAGTTCCTCGTCGCTGAAATCTGGATTGTGGCGGAAGTGGGCACGCCCGGTCGCTTCGACCAGACCGTGCGCCATGAGCGCTCCAGTCGACACGATGGCATTGACGATGCCACGTTCGATCAACTCGGCGATAATCAGTCCCTGCTTGGCGACGGTCATGGCGCCGGCGAGCGTCATCACAACGAAGGCATCCTTGTCGCGGGCCATGGCTTCCAGGACATCGGCGGCTTCGCCGAGCTGGCGGCCGGTAAACGCCGTTTTCGACATCGCGCGCACCAGATCATCGATCGACTTCACTTCGGCGAGATCGAGCGGCGCAAGGGGAATGAGACGATCTTCTACCGGATCGTGCAGCTTGCGATCGATACCCGCGCCTTCCTGATGATTGCCGTGTTTCGAGCCATTCTTGTGCTTCAAGGACGAGACCTCCGAAGGAAAGCTGCTTTTGATTGAAGAAACAATTTACTAGAACTGAGGGGAACTCGGCGAGCATCCCACGGTGGACAACGGCTTTGATATTCTAGGGGGCCCGTGGGGAAAGTTGGGCCGGAGAAAAAGTGAGAGACAAGTTCACCGTCGCGCTGGTACAGATGTCGTGCGGACCGGAACCCGCGGACAACAGGGCTAAGGCGTTCGATCGCATTGCGGAGTCGGCGCGCAAAGGCGCACACGTGGTTTGTCTGCCCGAATTGTTTCAGACGCAATATTTCTGCCAGCGTGAAGACGCCGCCCTGTTCGATCTGGCGGAGCCGATTCCCGGGCCAGGAACGGAGAAACTGGCTGACGCTGCTCGTCAGAATGAAGTTGTGCTGGTGGCGTCGTTGTTCGAAAAACGCGCGCCTGGCGTCTATCACAATACGGCGGCAATCTTCGATTCCGATGGTTCGCTGCTCGGGATCTACCGCAAGATGCACATCCCGGACGACCCGCTCTATTATGAGAAATTTTATTTCACTCCGGGAGATCTAGGGTTCAAGGCCTTCGACACGGCCGCTGGAAAACTCGGCACGCTCGTCTGCTGGGACCAGTGGTATCCGGAGGGTGCCCGACTAACCGCGATGCAAGGGGCCAGCATTCTGCTCTACCCCACGGCGATTGGGTGGCATCCGGCGGAGAAGGCCGAGTTTGGGGGCGCGCAGCACGATGCGTGGCGGACGATCCAGCGTGCCCACGCCATCGCTAATGGCGTGTATGTCGGAGTGGTAAATCGAGTCGGATTCGAGACCGGCGACATTCGCGGCAATGCCACGCCCGGGAAAGGACTAGAGTTCTGGGGAGGATCGTTTCTGTGTGATCCCTTTGGCCGCGTCCTCGCGGAGGCTTCGCACGACCAGGAAGAAATCCTCATGGGCGAAGTCGATCTGCGCCACATGGAGGATATCCGGCGCAACTGGCCTTTCTTGCGCGACCGCCGCATCGATAGTTACGCCCCTATCACTAACCGCATGATTGACGGGAAATGAAACGATGGATAACTCCCTGTGTTTCCTCTGTGGCCACTGTGTCCTCTGTGGTTTAAGGTTCTCTTGGCACCGAAAATGACACCGCCACGCTTATCCCGCGCCAAACTTCTCGCTGCCCGCGGCTATCGCATGCCTGCCGAATGGGAGCCGCATGAGTCCACCTGGCTGGCCTGGCCGCATTTGCGCGGCGACTGGCCGGGAAAGTTTGAGCCGATTCCCTGGGTGTACGGCGAGATCATCCGCAACCTGGCGCGGCATGAGCGGGTGGACCTGGTCGTCAACAGCGAGCATGCAGAAAAGCGCGCGCGGGCGGTGCTGGAACTTGCCGATGCGCTGTCCGATAACGTGTGCTTTCACCGTTGGCGCACGGACCGGGTATGGACCCGCGATTCCGGATGCATTTTCTTGACGCCCGACGAGGAGGACGATGCAGGCCTGGTCGCGTTGCATTTTCAGTTCAACGCGTGGGCGAAGTATCCAAACTACAAGTTTGACGCCAAGCTGGGCGCTCGAATGGCGAAGGCGGCGGGCGCGCGCGTCGTACACCCGGTTTCCGGTGATCACCGGGTTGTACTGGAGGGCGGTTCGATCGACGTCAACGGTCGTGGAACCCTGCTGACGACAGAAGAGTGCCTGCTCTCCACCACGCAGCAGCGGAATCCGCCCATGGATCGCGTGGCCTATGAACAGATGTTTGCCGACTATTTCGGAACGCAGAACGTGATCTGGCTGGATGAAGGCATTAACGGCGATGACACGCACGGGCACGTGGACGATATTACGCGCTTCGTCGCCCCCGACACGATCATCACGATGATGGAACCGGATGCGCAGCACGAAGATTACTCTGCGTTGCAACACAATCTCGGACGTCTGAAGGCGGCTCGCGACCAGGATGGTCAGCGGCTGAACGTGATTGAGATTCCCTTGCCTCGGCGCGTCGTGTTTGAGGGCCGGGCGCTGCCGGCGAGCTATGCCAATTTCTACATCGCGAACGGAGTTGTCCTGGTACCGGTGTTTAACGATCCGAACGATCGGATCGCCCTAAATGCGCTGGCGGAGGTCTTCCCTGCCCGCGAGATTGTGCCTATCTATTCGGGCGATCTGATTTGGGGACTTGGGGCGCTGCATTGCATGGCGCAGCAACAACCAGTAGTGGGTAGTCAGTAGTCGGTAATCAGTAGAACTGGCATGTCTGAACGATGGAACGACGTGCTGCCTCCAGCGTCATGAACGGCTACCCTTGTTGGTATCGTGTCTCAATCAGCCTTCGGCACCCCTGTCCACTCGCCGGTGGACGACATCGCCCAGCGATCGCCCCGCATATCGAGCCACTCGCCCACCGTTTGGTCGCTCTTTGGTTCTGAGCCGAGGCGCAGTACATTTCCGTCCAAATCTTCCACCTGCATTTCGTAGGCCCATGAGTAGTTGGTCGGAGGATGGCGTATCTTGGCTCCGTTTGCCCGGTACTCATGAAACAGAGCCTCTGCGTCTTCGACGCCAATCCACACCCAGGACCCCGGATTGCCCTGGTCGCCTTCGCTGAGGAAAATGTGGCAGCAGCCGCGCGAGACCGATGCGAAGATCGGTATTTGCCAATCGATTTTGAAACCGAGTTTGTGAACGTAGTAGTCGATGCTTGCCGACACATTCTGCACTCGCAGGATCGGACACACTCCTTCGAAAGTTATGCCGTTCGATGTTTCGCTCAGGGACATAGACGATCCTTCGGTCTTCGATCTGGTGGTTGTTTCGGCAACCTCACCCGGGCCGGCGGGACGCCGGCGCTACGTCAGTTCTTCTTCAGGAAGCGACGACGATTCAGGTGCGTGGTGGCGGTCGGTTCGATGTCGTCATACTTCAAGACGCTGATCGAGCCGTCCACTTCGAGCACGGCCAGAGCTGTTTCCTTGTACGTGCCCACTCCGTGCTCGCGGAGGGCGCGCTGCAGTTCGTCCATGCTGACGTGCTCTTTGGCCATGTGCGCCTCAATGATTTCGCCGTCGTGCACCAAAAGACTGGGCTGGCCCTGAATGAATTTGCGAAACCGGCGATTGATGCCGGAGAACTCCGCTACAAAATAGTTCGAGACCAGCAGCGTAGCCGCCGCCACCGCGCCTCCCAACAACGACGTATCCGGTCCCGTCATTGCGTTCTGCACGGAGTTGGAAAGCAACAGGAGAAGGACCAGATCGAATGGGGTCATCTGTCCCACTTCCCTCTTGCCGCTGAGGCGAATTCCGATCAGCACCAATAGGTAGATGACTCCCGTCCGGAGTGCGATTTCCAGCAGCGTATGCGCGTTCGCGGGCAACATGGCTACTGGGGCGTGGCCGTTACGGGCACGGGTGCGTTCTTGGGCGTGCTCAGGTAGCCGGTGATCTTGTTCTTGTCCACCGTCCAGACCACCATTTCATAGAGCATGTGTTCCCGTCCCGTGTAGAACTGAACCGGTTCGCTCTGGTTTTTGTCTTTCTTCTCGATGGTCTTGTCGTCGGCGGTCACATTGAGCGTGTACTTGCCGCGCTTGGGATCGGTCTTCTTGAGTTGCAGCGCCACAGTTGAGTAGGCCTGCGGCTTGGCGCCCTTTATCAAAGTAAATTCGTAGTACTGGCGATCTCCCTTGTGCTTCAGAGCTTCCAGATCGCTGCGCGTGTTGGCGATCAGTCCGCTCTGCACGCCGAGATCGCCGATGGTGTTCTGCAGCTTCGCGATAGTCGCCTCGAGCGACGCCTTGGTGGCGGCCACGTCGGTCTTCACGCCACCGACGTCGGTCTTCACCGACCCGACTTCTCCGGCCACTTCGCCGACATTTTTCTTAATTTCTTCCGCCTGGGCCGCGCTGCGCGCCGCCGCGGCTTGCTGCTGACGCTGCAACTCGTTGGCGCGAGTCGCCAGTTCTTTCTTGGTCATGCCTACCTGTTGAGCCAGTGTCTCCGAATCTGCTTCCGCGGATTGCATGCGTTTGGTCAAATCAGCAATCTGCTTCTGGCTGGCGATTTGTTCCTGCGTCACTTTGTCCAGCTTTCCGCGCTGGTCGAAGATGAAGTACGCCGACGCTGCGACGTACGCAATGGCTACCGCGATGAGAATCCATTTCCCCGCGTTGCTGTGTGTCTCTGTGTGATATACAGCGGGCTGCTCGCCTTGCTCCGGCATAGGCTTGTATCTCCGATTGAGAGTAGGAACCGTAGCTATTCTTCGGCACGGATGCCAGCCCTGTCAATTGCGTTTCAGGTCCTTGGCCGGAGGTAACTAGCCGCTAGAATGAAACGGTGAAGAATTGGGACGCGATCATCATCGGCGCTGGGATCATCGGGCTTTCTCTGGCCATCGAGTTGCGCAGGACCGGCATGTCGGTCCTGGTCGTGGAAAAAGGCGAGCCGGGGCGTGAGGCCTCCTGGGCTGCTGGCGGAATGTTGGCTGATTTTGGCCGGGAGATCCCAAGCCCTCTTCAAGCACTAGCCACAGCTAGCGCCCGCATGTACCCCGAATTCGTGTACGGTCTGGAAGATGAATCCGGCCTGAAGATCGATCTGCGGGCCGAAGGAACACTCCTGTTCCTCGACTCAAGCGAGGACCGTGCCCTGCAGGAATCTCACCCGCTACCCGCATCTCTGGAGAAAATCGAGCCAGCATTACAGACTTCCGCGCATTCGCTGCTCTTCCTAAAAGAACGCAGTGTCGATCCGCGCCACCTGACTTCTGCTGCCATTGCCGCCGCCCGCCATCGCGGGATCGATTTCTCCTCTGGAGACCAGGTTCTCGCGATCGAAGTTAGTAATGGGAAGACCGCAGGGGTCCGCACTCATAAGACTCAGTTCGCTGCCGCGATCGTCGTCAACTGCGCCGGAGCATGGGCTGGGCAGATCGGCCCGCACGCCTTCCCAACCCGCCCCGTCAAAGGCCAGATGCTTTGCGTACTAATGCCCGAGAAAAACCTGGTGAGCCACGTCGTGCGCACTCCTGACGTCTACCTGATTCCGCGCAGCGACGGCCGCCTGGTGATCGGAGCAACTCTAGAGGAAGCCGGCTTCGACAAGCGGACTGTGCCGGAAACAATTCTGAAACTCCGAAATGCCGCGATCAACCTGGTCCCCAGGCTAGCCGAGGCGCGAATTCTCGAAGACTGGGCCGGCCTGCGTCCCGGCACCCCCGACAAACTCCCCATCCTTGGAGAAACTTCCATCCCCGGATACTTCGTCGCCACCGGCCACTTCCGTGACGGGATCCTGCTGGCGCCGATTACAGCGCGGGTCATGGCGCAGGTGATTACTGGGCAGAGGCCGAAGTTCGATCTGAGGACGTTTTGGGCGGACAGGTTTCGCAGGTAGACTCTGTCGCGCGGATCACCTTTCTAGATGGTGAGTGCTCTAAGGGAAGAGTGCGGAATAGAGAGTGTGTGAGCCCCCATTTGGATGAATTCGCCGTCAGCGCCCACGTCTCCAACGCCGTGGGTCAACCGGCGTTCGTGCTTGCAGAAAAGTATCCAATCAGATACAATCAAACGACTTGAACACATTGCTTCGGTCGTCCGACTTCGATGTTGGCTGTCCCATCTGGCCGACCAGAAAGCAAAGGCCAGAATCCTAGCACGGCTTGCCAGCGCGACATTCGGAAATTTCGGCGATTGTGAGCCCGTCGGCGAGGGCGTTTCCGAGATGCGGGTTCATGTCGGAGTGAGGTATCGGGTCTATTACACGCGAACGGCATCGACCGTCTATGTTTAGCTGGCTGGCGGCGTAAAGGCCTCGCAAACGAAAGACGTTGCCAAAGCGAACAAAATGGCTCGCGAACTCAGAAGGGCGAAACAATGAAGAAAAAGAGGACAACTTACAAACCATTCGACGCAGCGGCCTATCTCGACAACGATGCGGTCATTGCGGAATATCTTTCGGCGGCTGCCGAAGACCCGAACCCCGATGTA
>JAIQEY010000057.1 GCA_020073565.1 Terriglobia bacterium | reverse complement strand
CCCAAACGGACCGGCCGAACCTATGTGTACGACACGCTCTCGTCCAAGCCGAAGTTCACCATTGAATCCGATGAAACCGGAGTTGCGTTGGGAGCGATGTTCCTGTCCGTACTCGGCGACGTGGATGGCGACGGCGTACCGGACGTTTATGCGTCCGACTGGTCCAATAGTGCAAAAGGACCGTCAACGGGTCGGGTCTATGTATATTCCGGAAAGGACGGCCACTCTCTTGTCACGCTGACCGGTGAAACCGCTGGTGAAGGATTTGGGACAAGCCCGTCGGTGGCGGGGGACGTGGATCACGATGGTCACGCCGATCTCATCGTCGGTGCCTGGCAGTACAGCCGCGAAGCTGTCGGAGGTGGACGTGCTTATTTGTATTCCGGAAAAGACGGCCATCTCATCAAAACCTTTACCTGCCGAATTCCGGGAGATACGTTCGGGTTTGATTCCGTGACGATGGGCGACGTGGACAAGGACGGTACCAGCGACTTCCTGATCACGTCAGGATGGAGTGGTGTTCACGGCTTCCATTCTGGACGGGTCTTCATTATTTCCAGTGGAGTCAAGACCAACTAACGGCGATCGACTCGTCCGTGTGGCCTTCCATGGGGATCCGTCACGGCGCGCCGATTCCTTTTGACGTCGGCCAAGAAATCGTGATTTCTCCGAAGCCGTGAAACTTATCATTTTGGTAGTCATCACACTATCGGCTCGAATGCACGATCAAAGCATCGGACATGGAACCAAAACCCCAGGAAAAGCGGCGATCACCAGACTGACGTGATGGGCTTCACGATATCAGGCTACTCGATATGTTCAGCTAGGGCTGAGCACATTTCGGCGCTGTCCGCGATCGAGGTGGCGGCGGCCCAACTGCTCAGGGGCTACGCACCGGAATCCGTGCTGGCCGAGACCACGGATGAGCGCTCATTCGCCGATGCCGTCCGCAACGGGCGCCTGTGGGTGGCCTCGACCGGGAACACCCCCGTGGGCTTCGCATTGGTGAAGATGCTCGCCGATGACCTGCCCCATCTCGAAGAGATTGACGTCCACCC
Source organism: Terriglobia bacterium (assembly GCA_020073565.1). Classification (GTDB taxonomy): domain Bacteria; phylum Acidobacteriota; class Terriglobia; order Terriglobales; family Acidobacteriaceae; genus Acidiflorens. The sequence continues at coordinate 32,417 of JAIQEY010000057.1, read as the reverse complement.
CTCTCACGGGCGTCGAGGCGTAGGCACGGCGCTGGTCCGAGAGGTCTGTGAGTGGGCGACCCTGTGCGGGCACATCATGCTGACGCTGACGACGTTTCGAGCCGTGCCCTGGAACCTTCCGTTCTATGCACGCCTGGGGTTCGAGGAGATCCCCCACGAGGCCCTGCGTCCCGAGTTGGCCGCTGTGGTATCCGAGGAAGCGGATCGGGGCCTCGATCCGGTTAGGCGAGTGGTCATGGGGTATCGATGCTTGCCGCCTGTCACTGGTGAAAGCCGATCGTTACTCCATTCCCGGTGATCGTGTCTTATTCCTTGTTGGCATGTAGGCGTTGGCGAGCGGCGTAGGCCGCGACTTTGAGGCGGTTTCCGCACAGTTGCATGCTGCACCAGCGGCGTGTTCCTTTCTTGCTGGTGTCATAGAAATGAAGAACGCACTGTCCGCACTTGCGGACACGATTATGATCCACACTTGCGAACAATTTCGCCGCACTGTCTGCCACCGGGGCGAACAGGTCTTCGGGTTGGCGCGGTTCGAACCATAGCTCCCAAGAGGGGGCGTTCCCGCTAGCCTGTAACTTGCTAAGCATGGGATACGCCGCCATCAGTTGATTCAGCTCCTCCACGGTGGAGCGATGGAGATGGGCACCCCCTTCCCATGCAAGAACCTCTTTTCTCAGTTTCTCCCGAAGTTGTCGCATGGCGTCCAGGGTTCGGCGCGCGGCGACTGACCCTCCCTGAGGTTGGAGGTTCGCCATCTCTGGAATGCTCAACAACCCAGCCGCGTGAAACCACCGTAAGAGAGCGCTGAAATCAGAGAGCAACTCCAGAGGCTCGCCATTCTGAACCGGACGCGTATTCAAGAAATCCAAGGTCAGATGGTTGCCGACGAAGAGAAAACCGTCTCTCCAGTCGGAATCAGGGATTGTCGTACGCTGTCGCATATTTCCCTATTCGATTATAACACCGATAATGTATCTTTTTATCGGTTAGTACATCTGATGATAGGAACGAGCAAAACGTTGCTAAAGCGGCACCAGCATCAGGCTGCCGCACCAAATTCTCTGAGGAGACACCTTATGATCAGGTACCAACATGCCATCGTCGACGGCGCCAAGATCTTCTATCGTGAAGCCGGTCCGAAAACTGCCCCAACCATTCTCTTGTTGCACGGCTTTCCAACGTCGTCGCACATGTTCCGCAACCTCATTCCAGTCCTAGCCGACCGCTACCATGTGATCGCTCCCGATTTGCCGGGATTCGGCTTCTCGGATGCGCCCGACCGAAAACGGTTCCGCTATACGTTTGCACAACTGGCCAAGGCCATCGACACCTTCACCCAGACCATCGGCATCGAACGCTACGCGATTTACGTCTTCGATTACGGCGCACCCGTAGGCTTCCGCCTCGCGCTAGCGCATCCAGAGCGGGTCACGGCTATCATCTCCCAGAATGGCAATGCGTATGCGGAGGGGTTGAGCCAAGGCTGGAACCCGATCCAGAAATACTGGAAGGAACCAACACCCGAGAACCGCGCTGCTTTACGTGACTTCCTCACGCCTGAGGCGACCAAGTCCCAATACCTCTACGGCGTCCAGGACGAGACGCTTGTAGCGCCGGAAGCATACGAGCTTGACTCTGCATTACTGGCCCGGCCCGGCAATGATGAGATCCAGCTCGACCTGTTCCTGGACTATGCCAGCAACGTGGCGCTCTACCCGAAGTTCCAAGAGTATTTCCGTGCAAAACGGCCGCCACTGCTCGCAGTCTGGGGCAAGAACGACCCATTCTTTCTGCCGCCGGGAGCTGAGGCCTTCAAGCGCGATAACCCGAACTCCGAAGTGCACTTCTACAACACCGGTCACTTCGCGCTGGAAACCCATCATCGGGAGATTGCCGACACCATCCGGGAGTTCCTCAATCGCAAGCTAGCATCGCAGTCCAGCGCTGCGTGAAGACGTGATCCACTGACTAGAGCCTGATCGGAACGGAGGCTCACGAAGAAAACAATCAAGGCAGGGCCGCCGGGCTGAGGCGGCCCACGCCTTACAGCCTTGCGTGCCACGGAGAACCCTCGTGCAAGTCGTTTCTGTAAATGTGGGACTGCCCCGGGAAGTTATCTGGAAGGGTATGACGGTCCAGACCGGAATGTTCAAAGACCCAGTGGATGGGCCGGTGGCGATTAGCAAACTGAATCTCGCCGACGATCGGCAGGCGGACCTCACGGTACACGGCGGAGCCGAGAAAGCCGTATATGCGTACCCTGCGGAACACTACAAATACTGGCGGAAAAGGCTGCCAGACGTGCCGTTCTCATGGGGCAAGTTCGGCGAGAACCTCACGACCAGGGGCTTGACCGAGGACGCGATCTGTGTCGGTGATCGGTTGAGAGTCGGGTCCGCGGTTCTGATGGTTACCCAACCCCGTATGCCTTGTTACAAACTGGCTTTGCGATTTGACCGGGACGACATGATCAAGCTCTTCTTGAGTAGTCAACGAAGCGGGTTTTACTTCTCGGTTATCGAGCAAGGAGAAGTCCGTGCGGGGTCGGAGGTTGAAATTTTGAGTCGAGATCCCCATCGAGTCTCGGTTGTGGACATCTTGCGCCTCTACCTTGGCCAAGCACGCGATCCGGAACTCATTCATCGAGCGATGAACGTAAGCGCACTACCGCAGAATTGGAAAGCCGAACTCTCACTGAGGGCGCGGACGGGCCCTGCTTGACGTTGCTCCTACTGCGCAGTGACCGGCATCACAGCGGCTCCAAGCACTCGACCCTGCCGGGGCTCTTGAACAAACGCGATCAGCCGCAAACTGCGCGGATCAGACCCAAGTTCCAACTTGAGCTGAACATCCTGCGCCAGAACTTGCCCCTGCTTCAGCGCACCGACCTTTGTAAGACTTTTGACCACGGACACGTGCGCGAGTCTGTGGCCGGCGTTCTCGCCCGCCGACACTTGCGATTCAGCGCGGTTCAGAGCAACTGCAACGTACACGTCGGCTTCTCGTGAGCCAAAGGACGCATCGAGTGCTCCGGTTTCCAGATGAGCGTGCAGGGTATTCGAGGCGCCTGCAGAGATCGAGGATAAATGGACCGGAAGCTTTGGAACGCCCAAAGCCTTGCGAAAGGCCTTGTCCGCCAGACCAGAATTGCTGCCGACAAATTCGCTGGTACCATCCACCACCATTTGCGGAGTGTAGACGCTATCCAAGCCAAAGCGCTTGGCATAGGCACTCTGCCTCTGACTGTAGAAGCTGGCAGAGTACGGGTCCTTCCAGCCGATATGGTTCCAGTAATCGACGTGTTCGCTGAGCACAATCATCTCCGTGCCAGCTATGGGTTGTTCATCCAGCGTTTGTAGAAACCTGTCTGCTGGGGGACAACTGGAGCATCCCTCCGATGTGAAGAGTTCCACCAGTACCGGAGTACGGGCTCCCGATCCAGGATCTGAACCACGGAGAGACTGCGGTGCCACGGCCAATATCCAGGCCCCGATCGAAAGAACCACCATCACTGTGATAGCGGGAATTCTCATTGTTCTCGCTCTGTCCTCGTGTCCTATTGATTGGATGTCCAGCCGGTATGAAAGTTACGCAGTTCCTTCGCTGATTTGGGTCGTACACCTGTAACTTTTGCCGTTCAGCGGACTCTAACAAAACCGGCCCTCGGCATTTGCTTTGCCTGGCGAGCCAAGGAGTTTTGTTATGTCTAGCTTGTTTTGCGCCTGTCGGCGATGATCTTGACGCTGGCGTTTGCCGGCGTAACCGCTTGCAGCGCAAGGGACCGAGCGAATATCACTCTTCCGACCCCAACTGTCGATGCGCCGATGGCGTCGACTAGCAGTCAGCAGACTGCGGTCATCGCTGGTGGCTGCTTCTGGGGAATTCAGGCCGTATTCCAACACACGAAGGGCGTGATCCGCGCGACCTCAGGATACTCCGGAGGCTCGGCCAAGACCGCGGAATACGAACTGGTCAGCACCGGCGAGACCGGCCATGCGGAGTCGGTGCAGATTACCTACGATCCATCCAGGATCACTTACGGCCAACTGCTTCGTGTCTTCTTTTCGGTGGCCCACGACCCCACGCAGTTGAACCGGCAGGGCCCCGACTCGGGCACCCAGTATCGCTCCTCCATTTTCTATGGCACCGAGGAGCAGAAGCGGATCGCCGAGGCGTACATCGCACAACTCGACAAAGCCAGGGTCTTCCAGCGCCCGATCGTGACCCAGGTCGTTCCGTTGAAGGGCTTCTATCCGGCCGAGGCGTACCACCAGGACTATGCCGCGCTCCATCCGAACAACCCATACATCGTGTACAACGATGCGCCGAAAGTTGCTCACCTTCGTGAACAGTTCCCGGACCTCTACACGGGTAAGTAAGACCTCAAGGAGAAAGCGACCATGTTCGATTCTGATCTTGAAAAAGCCGAGGGATCGGTGGCCCGGCGACGGACGTTTCTGTTGACTTCTGCGTCGGCGCTTGCAGGCGCGATCTTATGGTCACTGCGAAGGCCAAGCACGGCGCACGCGAACGCGGCCAAGGGCGGGCCCGAGGAAGTTACGATTGTTGAATTTTCCGATTCGGGAGAGCGATTGAAGACAGTCCACGTACCGAAGGTGGTGAAGACGGAAGAGGAATGGCGCAAGCAACTTTCGCGAGGCGTCTTCTCGATCACCCGTCAGGCTGACACCGAGTTGGCCTACTCCGGGCAGTACTGGAACCTCCACGAGAAGGGTCTTTATCGCTGTATCTGCTGTGACAATGCACTGTTCATCTCGGACACGAAGTTCGATTCCGGAACGGGTTGGCCGAGCTTCTGGGCTCCGATCGCGCCTGAAAACGTCCGAACCACGCGCGACGCCAGCTTGGGCATGGTCCGAACGGCTGTCTCGTGCACCGAATGCGACGCACATTTGGGACACGTATTCGACGATGGTCCTGAACCTACGGGTCTGCGCTATTGCATGAATTCAGCGTCCTTGAGGTTCCTCGCGCGGCAAATCACCGCGGCGTCCGACAAGTAGACACGAGCATCAACGATGCGCCATCGAGGAGAACGTCGGCGTGTCCTCCTACTGCTAGTTTCTCCAGAGACGCGATGTTTCATTGATTTTCTCGTCGGTTGGGGGACATCGGCGCACACGTCGGGCGTGAGCGCTAAAAGTCCCGATGGTTTTTGGTTATGCGGCTGCGGTCGCCACCGCTGGCTCGGGGGCAATGCCCCCGAGGATCACGGCAGCGGTCTGTTGAACGGCTTCCAGACTTTCGCGGAGGAGATTGGCGTCTCCATGCCAAAGCTGGATGTAGTCGGCGGATGCGGTTCCCGTTCGGAGGCCGACGGACTGGCAAACCACAAAGGCCACGGCTTCGGCTTCGGTTTCGCGGACTTGTTTGGTGGTGAGGGTGCGACGGTCGCCACGATGGAGCATCTCGTGGCCGATCTCATGGACGAGCGTGGAAAATTCCTCGGCGGGCTGCATGCCAAGCAGGAGGGTGATTTTTCCGCCGTGGGATAAGCCCTTGGCGGGGCCAATCCGCTCGGAATAATTCAGCTCGATGCCTTGCGATGCGACAAACTGGACGAGCCGTTCGCGGTAGCCGCTCACGTCGCCCTGCACTTCGGTGAGCGTGGGAAGTTCCTTGCCTTCGGTCTGGGTGATGTCGAACACGTACACCGCGCGGAATCCAAACAGCGTGGACTCGGTTCCCTTCGCATCTACGGTCTGCTCCGTGCCTTCGTTCTCGGTGCGCTTCTTGCCGACCATGGGAGCCAGAATGAGAATCCCTTTTTCCCCGCGTTTGACGAAGCGGCCAAGCGAGTTCCACGTGCGAATCCCGGCCACATTGCTGGCGTCGGGTTTCTGTCTGGCAATCAACATCACATTGCCGAAGGAGTAGGTATGGAATCGGGCCATGGCGCCGAGGTATTGGGTGAGCACTTCGCTGTGCCCGGACTCCAGCGACTGGACGAGGTAATCGACTGCGTCTTTGGTTTTGTTCTTGATGTCTTCTAACTTCATTGTTTTTCCCTTTCGCGCCGTTTCCGGCTTGTTTTTTTCTTCACTAGAGCGGCAGCGGGAAAAAACAAGGCGGAACGGGGCAAAGGGCAGAACGGAGGCCGGGGGAGGGTGGCAGGGCGTGAGGGAAAGCGCGGTTCGTGACAAACCGCTTTGGATTTATGGTTTGGCGCGAAACCGGCGCAGTCCGAAACGCCCGTCGGAGCCGCGGCCAAGCGGCGTCCACCCGGAGGAGGGCGAAGTGGGGAAAAAGACGGCGTAGCCTTCCGTTGAAAAGCGCGGGATGGTTGTTAGGTATTGGGAGTCAGCACACAGGAGGCATTCAGTGGAATTCGCAACGGAGTGCGCGAGGCATTTTCGACTGACCGACAGTCAGCCGACCGTTCGCCCGGATTTGCGAAGTCTGAAGCTTTCTTGGGACGTTTTCCCCTCAAGCAAAGATGGCCCACTCGGGATTTGAACCCGAACCTCCCCCTTCATCTAGGCACGGTGTGCCATGCCTACATGGAGGGGGGCGCGCTAACCGTTACGCCAGTGAGCCACAGAGTTCATCGGCAATCCATTTTGCCGTGGGGGCATCCATACCGTATTGAGTCTGCAACCGACCCGCAACCGCATTTCGCATCCGGGCCGCGTTCATCGACAGCCGTTTGAAGCGCGTCAGCGGGAAATTCCGTGTCCAATGGTCAAGGGGTGGCTGTGCGATGTGGCAAAGTTTTTCGGCGATCAGCTTCGTCAGACGTGAAAAGTAGATAAAGTCATCGAAGCACATCCCAGCCGGCGGATTGGGCGCATCGATTGAGCGAAACTTTTCCTGGTGCTCGACTGAATAAGGAACGATTTCAGAGAACTTTGCCTGTGGCTTGCTTATATCTGACTCCTTGGTATGCACAATCCAATTCCGTACGATGCGGTAATACTGAAAACGGGAGATAAGGTCTGGCCCGATCTGTTTCTCCGATTCACTTTCGCTGGCGGTAACATTCCGCAGCGTCACCGTGAGCGGATCAATGCTGTTGGCATCTCCAAGCCACTCCTTCTGATATAAGGCAACATGTTCCTGCCGGAACTCATGGAAGAAGCGCTCCGCCGACTGATAAACCGTGACGATGTAGCTTCTGCTCAGGTGGCGCGAGAGAAGGTCCAGCTCTGCGAGGTTCACGCAGATGTCATATTGCTGCGACTGGCCGGCGACAAAAGCGCTAACGTCACCCGATTGTTTGGCGGACGCCGTGAAGGATCGCGTCGCGAGTTCGGTAAGCTCCACCATCGCATCTGTCTCCCCGAGATACCGGAAGAGTTTGCGCTTTGACGGGAAGCTGAAGTTCGTTGGCATCCCGGTCATATGACAATGCCCTCCTCATCAATCAAGGCAACAGCAGGTTCGTGGGCCGCCTTGAGTTGATATTTCGGCGAACAGTCGCCTCGTCAAAGCGGACCGACCAGTCATCAGGCAGGCGAGCTACGAGATGTACAGCCTCGAAACGGAAGTTATTTGAATAATGCCTTTGACCCAATGCGACCGTTGAAGTCTTCAGCAAACCTGATGTATTCAAGATGTGCCTTAACCTTGTTGATAACGTCTCTCGCGTTATCGTCGGTGATCTCCTTGCTCGGAACGTTGTCATCCGAGGCGTATAGGGCTTTCTGGCGGGCTCCCTCCAGTTTGTGGCCGATTGTCGTGTTGTACGCCACTGTCAGAAAATCTGTCCCATCGATCGCTCCAGCGCGATTCAGGTATGCAGTTTTGAGCCGATGTTCCTTAAAGGCAGCCTTGTACTCAATGTCCGTGAGCACCCCAGAATAGTAGTCTGCTGCGATTTGCGATTTCCCCAGTTCCTCCCAAGCTGTGATGGCCAATGCGCAAGCACGAGCGAACCTCTTGGCCTCGAAAAGGATTTCAGCGTCGCCAATGAGTTCGGCTGCGTTGTTGTAACAACGTGCATAAGCTGCGTAGATCCTCTTGGCGTCATCAGGATCTCTGAAGATGTCAAGCCTCGCTCCTTTGCCATCGCCGGCTAGCCGAAAGCGTTTGTCAGGGGCAACGACGAAATGTCCCGGTTCCACAATTAACTCATCGATGTCCAAGTCCATGGGTCGTATTCTATAAGGTTGAGACAATTACGAGCTATCACCAGCTTGTGCGTTGCCTCATAGCCAAGACGTAGGCCCGGCTGGAAAGACTAACGATGACGGAACTGAACTTCGACCCCGAGAGGCTTAGGCCGGCAGAGTACGTGTGTGAAGCTGATCCACGCAACACTATGTTCGTCAGGGTTGACCGGATAGACGGAACGTCCCGCTTCATCGAGCTGACTGATCACCATGAACAGATATCAGCCTATGTGTTGCATGCGGGCGTACCGCAGGAGATCGTGCTGCAGTTCGAGACGGCAAGGAATGTGTACTTGTATGCGTGGTTCGTTTAACGTTTTTACCCGGTGGCGGAACACCACAGCCTTGCGTGCCTGGAACTGGCCTTGCGTGAGCGGCTAAAGGAGGAAGTCAGGACGGGCAAAATCAAGGAGAAAAGACCGACGCTGCGTTCTTTCCTGAAATACGCAGTCGAGCACGGGCTTGTGAAGAACGAGGGCTTCTCGGCGTGGCAGAACCGCGGCGAGATCAGGAGCAGGAGCCGCGTGCAGATGGAAAAGCTGCGCGAAGCGTCGGAGAAGAAGCTCGCCGAGGTCACATGGGACGAATCGGACATAAAGATTACAGCGGAGGACCTCGACTGGGATTAGGTGAAAATGCTACCTGACCTCTTGCCGATGCTAAGAAACGATTATGCACACGGAAGCACGGACCTTCACAACTGGGCACTGCGGTCATTTCAGATTGTCAGCGAGATCATCAATCAGCTTTATCAGCCGCCTGCGTGAGGTAGTTCAGTGTTTGATGCCGTATTTCGCGCGCGGAATTCTGCAGAGGCCTAGACAGCACGGCGGTCAGTTCCTGCCAGAGCAACACTTACGTGCAGCAGCGCAGGAACGCAGCCTTTGCTTCACACACCGAATCAAGTTCGCTTTTTCTTCACTGTCCTTTAAAATAGAAAATGCGGAGTTGTTTGCTCCGGGAAAATGGTGCGTTAGATCCCGTTCGATAAGAAACAATAGATATTGCTATGTGGACAGACAACGAAACAGAACTAGATTTCCTGAATTTCACCGGCGTCGCCGATACGGTCGCCGAGATTGTTGTTCAGGCGCAGGCGCAGCCGATTTCAATTGGCGTGTCCGGTGCTTGGGGTGTCGGGAAGTCGTCGATGATCAGGTTGATCCGCCGATCCCTCGGCCGGCGGGAGAATTCGGAATTTATTTTCGTTGAATTCAATGCGTGGCTGTATCAGGGATACGACGACGCCAGAGCGGCGCTGATGGAAGTCATTGCTTCCACTCTGGCGACGGAAGCGGAGAATCGGAAAAAGGGAGTCGAAAAAGCTAAAGAATTTCTGGAGCGCATTAACTGGTTTCGGCTGGCAAAGCTTGTTGCTGGTTCCGCCGTTTCGCTGTCCGTCGGCTTGCCGCCCGTAGGATTGCTTGGTGAGTTGTGGGGTCTGGGACAAAGGGTGGCTTCAGGCGGGATTGATCAGCAGGCTGTAGGCGAGATGGAACACGCCGCGAGTGGCGTGGCAGGAGCCGCATCCGGGCTGCTGGCAGCCAAGAAGAGCACATCTCCGCCAAAAGAGATCCATGCGCTGCGGCAGAATTTTGAGGAAACGCTGGAGGCAATGGGGGTGACTTTGGTCGTCCTGATCGACGACCTTGATCGCTGCCTGCCGGAAACCACGATCTCGACACTGGAAGCGATCAGACTTTTTCTCTTCCTGAAAAATACCGCGTTTGTCATTGCTGCAGATGACGCCATGATCAAGCACGCGGTACGGCGTCACTTTCAGGACGTTGACGATGACCTGGTGACGAACTATTTTGACAAGTTGGTTCAATTGCCGATCAGAGTGCCCCCGCTCGGCACTCAGGAAGTGCGTGCATACATGATGCTGCTCTTCGTGGAGAAGAGTGGCCTTGACGCTTCCATCCGGGAAGAGATACGCGCTAAGGTTTGCGAGCAGTTGGGGAAGACGTGGCAGGGCAAGCGCGTGGATCGCGCTTTTCTGCAATCTCTATATGGGACGTTTTCGAACGAACTGATCGGACAATTCGACACGGCGGACCGCTTGGCGCCATTGATGGCCACGGCGTCCGGTATCGCCGGAAATCCGCGGTTGATTAAGCGATTTCTCAATGCTCTCTCCATCCGCATGGCGATTTCCAAAGCTCACGGCGTGGGAGTGGACGAAGCGGTTCTTGCGAAGATGCTGCTTTTTGAACGGCTCGGTAACCTGAAGGCGTACGCTGCGCTGACAAAAGCGGTTGCAGAAAATGATCAAGGCAAACCGGTGTTCCTCGCGGAATGGGAGGAGAGAGCAAATGCCGGAGAAACGCTGGAATTGCCCCCACCCTGGGATGATCCTTTTATTCAGGAATGGTTGACACTGTCCCCGCGCCTTGCGGGCCGCGATCTGCGTGGTGTGCTGTATGTGAGCCGTGAACATGCACCGCTGATCACACCGGAGGATCGGCTTTCTTCCGATGCGGCTGACCTGCTCACGGCGTTGCTGGAGCATCCGGATATGGCAGCTGGCCTCAAGGATCGCTTGACCAAAGTGGCGCGCGCGGAAATGACGGTGATTATGGATCGCCTGCTTGACCGCGCCCGGCAAGAGCAGGAATGGGGTGTGCCGCCTATCCTTGAGGCCTGCATGGTCGCCGCGGAAGCCGATCCGCCGCAGGGATCTCGTGTTGGGGCATTTCTTGCCGGACGTCCGGCGGCGCAGATACAGCCGAATATTGTGCCGAAGATCGGCGACCAGCCATGGGCCAGAGCTGTTTTCGATGCATGGGATAAAGTCGCTGGTTTATCGCGGCCTGTCAAAGCGGCGATAAAGCGCTGGAGGGAAGATGGGAACATCGCAGTCTAGCAAAGGTCCCCTGGGAGGCGTTCCCATGGTTCCGCCCTGGGTCCCGGATGCAGTGCCGGCAGCAGAGCCTCCCGCAGACGATGGCGCAGCGCCCCCGGCCGATACCCAAGCTGATCAGCCAGGCATCGATCTGGCAGCATCTGCTGCCGCACCGGCACCGACGAATCCTGCCCCTGCGGTTTCTCCTATCGCTCCCGCGGCCCGATTTCGCGGTGCTCGGCGCAGTCTCGGTACCTTCGCCCGTTCTGGTGATGCCGCCGATATGCGGCGCGGCCTTGGTCATTATGTCCGTGGCGGCTACGGAGGTGCACGGACTGCCGCAAGCCGTTTTGGCGGGACCGCCGCCACGGCAGGTGGTCTGTACAACGCACTGTCTTCTGTTGCGGCCGGTCACGCCGCCGCGCCAGGCAGCGCTCTGGACCCGGTCCTCCTTTCTGGGCGCTCCGCACGTCAGGTCATAGACGTGATCGTGCAAGCTGTTCGTCCCGCTGACGGCACGCAAGATGCGGAAGCGAGTCGCGCGGCCATCAGAGACGCAATGTCAGAACTTCTGACAAAATTCGAGGAGGCCGATCCCCTTAACTTGAGCCCCGAACAGCGTGAGTTTGTGATCGAGCGATTCGTCGCGATCGATGTGTACCTGCGGTTTGCTCTTGATCTTGGCAAGACGATTCAAGACAAGGCGCCCTCGGCGGCCACGGGGCTATCACGACTGAAACAGGTCAAAGACTACGTAAAGGAGACGATCGCAGCTTCGTTCCGAAAGTTGCGGGAGGCAGGTCAGAGGATCAGTGCAGGTCGCGTCAAGGAAATCGTCCAGGCCGCTCTCCGCGATACGCTGGAAGTTTTTGAAGGATATACGGAATGAAACTTGTCTGTGCCCTCAAAGATCATCCCTTTAGCGATACGGAGGAAACGTTAGGTGTGGTTTTGTACGACGGCGCCACGACGGAAAATCGTGGCAGCGTCGGCGGGGCGATAAAGTACCAGATCGTAAGGGACAAACTCGTGCCTGCCGCGCGTGCGTGGGACTTTCTGTCGCTCGCGCTATCCGTGACCGCGGCCGATCTCGCTGGTCACCGAAGCGAAAGTCCTGACGGATGGACACGGGAATTCGAGCTGGAAGTGGCCGTAGTTGATCCCGTTTTCTGGAACAGCCAACGCGAGTTCGTAAATCACTTGCTCGGTTTCCTGACAACGGATAAATGGCAAGTCGGATTCCTCGGTGGCGGAATTCATCCAACGCCTGACCCAGAACCCGGGCGGCCGATAGAGGACAGCGTCGTCCTGCTGTCAGGAGGCCTCGACAGTCTTGTGGGGGCCATTGATCTGGTCGCTGCTGGCCACCGTCCGGTTGCCGTCAGTCACACAGTGCGCGGGGATGCCGAGAATCAACGGCATTTCGCGCAGGTCATCGGTGGCGGATTGCGGCACCTTCAGATCAATCACAATGCGCAAGTCCCGGACCCGGAAACGCCTCCTTCGCAACGAGCGCGGTCTCTCATTTTCCTTGCGTGCGGCGTCCTGGCGGCCACTGCTCTTGAACGTTATCACGCAGGGGAGGGCGTGACGCTGTACGTTTGCGAAAACGGTTTCATTTCGATCAATCCTCCTCTGACAGACGCACGGCTGGGAAGTCTGAGTACGCGCACGACGCACCCGGAATTTCTCGGCCTCGTTCAAGAACTGCTGAACGCTGCCGGCCTGCGGGTCCGTATAGAAAACCCATATCAGGTCAAGACAAAAGGCGAGATGCTGAAGGAATGCGAGGATCAGGATCTGCTGCTGGCGAACGCGATCCGAAGCATCAGTTGCGGGCGCTATAAGCACTTCGGGTACAAGCACTGCGGCCGTTGTGTCCCGTGCCTCGTCCGAAGAGCGGCCTTTCTTAAGTCCGGTGTGGAGGACGATACAGAATACATATACGAACACCTGGGACGCGACGATGAGGATCATTCCGGTTTCGATGATGTGCGCTCGGTCGCGATGGCAATTCTGGAAGTGCGGGCCAGCGGGATTCAAGACTGGGTGGGGACGGCACTGAGCACGGCGGCTCTGGGTGATGTCCAGACACTTGAGGCCATGGTTTGCCGCGGATTGGAAGAGCTGGATTCGCTATTGAAAGCGCATGGTGTGAAGTGATCGACTTCCATTGTCATCTGGATCTTTACTCCGACCCAGCCGCCGTGAGGGATGAATGCGAGAAGCGCGGCCTCTACATACTTTCTGTGACGACCACACCGTCTGCATGGGAAAAGACCGCAGCGCTCGCCGTCAATGCACAGCGGGTTCGGACTGCCCTCGGCTTGCATCCGCAGCTTGCTCACCAGCGGATGGGCGAACTGGCGTTGTTTGACGAATTATTGCCGGGTACGCGTTACGTCGGGGAGATTGGCCTCGATGGCAGTCCGGAGTTTCGTTCACAGTGGCAAAGCCAACGCGAAACTCTCGAGCATATCCTAATGCGATGTTCAGACGCGGGTGGCCGTGTCATGTCAATCCATAGCCGACGCGCGAGCGGCGAGGTACTCAATGTACTGGAGGCTTTCCCTAACGCCGGAACGGCGGTCCTGCACTGGTTTTCCGGCAGTGTACGGGATCTCAACCGCGCAATATCTCTTGGCTGCTGGTTCAGCGTTGGACCGGGAATGCTGGCCGGCCAGCGAGGACGATCATTGGTGACGCGTATGCCTCGGGAGCGCGTTCTTACGGAATCAGACGGTCCGTTTGCTCAAGTTGATGGCAAGAGCATCATGCCCTGGAGCGTTGAAGGAGCCGTCCGCGATCTTGGCAGACTCTGGAATCTATCGGAGGAATCGGCTGAGCAGGTGGTACGCGACAATTTTCGCAAGTTGTGTGCTGAGTGATCTGCGTGCGATTCGGAAGAAGGCGTGATGAACGCTAGTAATTTTCAACGCGTCGGTGCCATCAGCAACGCGCATGTCGGACACGACTTCGAAGAACTGGTCCGCGAGCATTTCAGAAGTGAAGGCTTGGCTCTAGTGCGTGGCTTCAAGGTTCCCGTCGGCGTTGGAGAGAAAAAGAAACCGAGAAAATTCGATTGGGGAAGTGACGAACCCCCCCGATCCTGGTCGAATGCAAATCGCACGCCTGGACGGTGAGTGGAAACACTCCGAGCGCAAAGATGACCGTCTGGAACGAAAGCGGACCTTGACTACATCACGGCGGCGATGGCGAGTAACGGATTCCTGAAGCAGCTGCGACCCAGCTTTGAACACAGGGGGCTCCGCATCCAGCCGTATGCGGACCACAGTCAGGGAGACCGTTATGCGTGAAACACGTTGGGGGGCAGCGTTCATGCGCTGAGGCGAGCAATGCAGCGAGACAGTATTGTATGACTGAACCCGCTCTGGCCACGCAACCGAGGGACACCTTACTTCTGAGCCACGCCAATCCCGAGGACAATGAATTCACATTGTGGCTTGCGCTGCAACTGGCGAACGAAGGCTACCGCGTATGGTGCGATCTTACGAAGCTGCTTGGTGGCGAGGTGTTCTGGGACGATATCGAAGAGGTGATTAAGACCCGTGCGGCCAAGGTGCTGTACGTTCTCTCCCGGACATCCAATGCCAAGGACGGACCTCTCAAGGAGCTGCATTTCGCGCAAGGCGTAGCCAAAAAAGAAAAACTGAAAGACTTCGTCATTCCGCTGCACATCGACGATCTGCCGCACGGTGATACCACCATCGAAATCACCCGCATCAACACGGTGCCGTGCGCGCCATCCTGGGGCGCAGGGTTTGCCAAGCTGCTGGAGAAGCTGGAGGAAGACAGCGTCCCCAAGGACCCGAAATTCAACCGGACGGCGGTTAACGAGTGGTGGCGCACCCAGTTCAGCGCCGAGCAGGGACTGCGTAAGGAACCCGAGGAATACCTGTCGAACTGGTTTCCGATTACGCTGCCCACCCATATTTATTTCCACTCGCTCTCGCGAAAAAGCATCGGCGTGCTGGACGTAGCTCCCACGCTTCCGTACCCGGCAGTGCAGGACGGGATGTTTCTGATCACATTCGCGTCAGCTGCGGACTTTGACGGAAAACTCGGCCCGGAAATGTACATTGCCAAGGCGGGCGATTCCCTCGAAGTAGCGGGCCTGCTGGCGGAACCCAAATCCACCTTTGGAAAGCATCTTTTCCAGCTTTTGCGGATTGCCTGGGAACAGATGCTCGTCGAGCGGAAACTTCCGGTGTATGAGCTGGCGAACAAGGCCAAATGCTTTTACTTTCCCAAAGACCGCGTCCCCAATGACAAAGTCTTCTTCACGGGCGTGGACGGCGAGAGGACCTATCGCGCGATGGTCGGATACAGCACACGAACGAACCCCACGACCGGCGTGAGCGTCAAGCGCCTCTGGCATTATGCAGTGCAGGCACGGCCTCTTGTCCATCCCATGCCAGCCTATATTTTCAAATCGCATGTCCTGTTTACGAACGACGGCACCACCATCTGGGAGAGCAAGAAGCGACTGGCCGCCGCCCGGCGCAACCAGTGCAAATCCTGGTGGAACGATGAATGGCGCGATCGCACGCTTGCCGCCGCGACGTATCTGTGCGACGGCGCGGATAAAATCACGGTGAGGGTTGGAAGCACGGCCACTCTGTCAATCCCTCCCACGCCACTGCCGTTCTGCAGCCCGGTGTCATACACCGATCCGCAACTGCTGAAATTCTCCAGTGACGCGGAAACCGCCGATGACTATGGGCGAGACTCCCGCGATGACGACGCCTTTGAAGACGACGCATCGGAGGGCGGGCAGCAATGAAAGACCTCATCCATATTCCCGAGCCGCGCCTGTTGTTCAGGCACGATCAGGCGATGGAGGACCCACGCGACGGCCTGACATTGTTCGGGCCGCTCGACGAAAGCAAGCCGTATGGAATCAAGGCCGGTGTCATCGGCACGGAAACCGGGATCAAATGTTTTGACCGCTGGGTGGAATGGGTGCAGCGGCCCGTCTTCAACGCCTCTGCACTCTTGGGCCGTCCGCCGTTTCCCGGCTTCGAGACCGTGTTCCGGTCGCGCTGGAATACCAAACCCCTGCTCACGCTGACTGTAACGGACGCTGAGATTGATGAATACCTCTACCTCGACGAGCCGCACCAGCGCGTCTACGGAACGGTAGGCGTGTTTTCCAAGCGCATCCTTGAGGCGCTACGCGAGGAGACGGAGAAGCCCGAGCTGTGGTTTGTCGTGGTGCCCGACCGGGTGTGGAAGTATTGCCGACCCAACTCCGTTATCGAGCCTGAGATTCGGCAGCAGGCCCTCAGAGCCTTCAAGCAGGCCAAACAGGCGAAGACTTTTTATGAAACGCGATCCCTTTTCCCGGAGATGGACCGGGCGGCAGAACCCTACGTGTACGAAGAGCAGTTCCACAATCAATTGAAGGCCAGACTCCTTGATGACATGGTGTTGACCCAAATCGTCAAGGAGAGCACGCTCTCCAATATTCGTAAACCATCCGATAGCGACTTTGACTCCCGCGCCGCAGCGCGCCAATCAGAAATTGCCTGGAATCTCTGCACGGCAATCTTTTACAAGGTAGGAGGGCGTCCCTGGAAAGTGACGGATATCCGGGACGGCGTGTGCTATCTCGGTTTGGTTTTCAAGAAAGATGAAACCAGCGGAACATCGAAAAATGCCTGTTGTGCGGCACAAATGTTTCTTGATTCCGGGGATGGAGTGGTTTTCAAGGGAGCGCTGGGCCCCTGGTATAACGACGAGACCGGCGACTTCCATCTGAGCTACGAGGCGGCGAAGGCGCTGGGGGAACTGGCCATCAAGTCCTACACGAAGAAAGCGGGCGGCCCGCCCAAGGAAATGTTCATCCACGGCAAAGTGCGTTTTGAGCCGAACGAATGGGCCGGATTCCAGGATGCTGCCGGCAGTGCAACGAGTATGGTCGGCGTTCGCATCCAGGAGGAAAGGAACCTGAAGCTCTACCGCAAAGGCCAGAATCCCGTGTTGCGCGGCCTGGCAAACATCCGCAGCGGGCGGAGCGCGCATCTCTGGACGCGCGGCTGGACGCCGCGCATTCAAACCTACCCAGGGCGGGAGGTTCCCAATCCGCTGATCATTGACATTAACAAGGGTGAAGCGGACATCAACGTGGTGCTGAAAGACATTCTTGCCCTCACCAAACTTAACTACAACACCTGTATTTTTGGCGACGGAATGCCGATAACACTGAAATTTGCAGACGTGGTAGGGGAGATACTGACGGCAGGTCCCATCAAGGACGTTCCTCCATTGCCTTTTGGACACTACATCTGACGCCTCGCGTCCACTACATGAGTGATTGGCATGCCGAAAGACAACGACAACAGAATGGGCTGGATACGAAACCTCGAAGCCCTCGCCGATGGACGCCGGCAGTACACCGTTGAATATGAGCTGGGCTCGGAATGCCAGATTCCAGGCCTGCTCGATTACGCGGACGGGAAAATCATCTGTGGTCCGATGAGTACCGAAGAGTCCAGGGACGGTTTGTGGCTTTACAACCTCATCCTCCACTATCCGCTCGGGCCGCACGACTACAATCGCAAGGCAGATGAGGGAGGGTACTATTTCAAAGACGGCATACTCGGAGAGCTGCTGGCCTTGATGTCGTTGTTTTTCCGATGTCGCGTCTATTTTATTTCCAGCAGGCTCCTGCCTGGAAATCCGAGCCTCGGCATGGCCATCAAAAGGGAGTATCCCTTCCTCCGCGTGAAATGCAATCCGGGAATTCATCCGCCTCTTTTTCAGAGTCCGACTGAAAACCTCGCAGCCGGTTTCAAGGAATTCCTGGATGTCGTGAAAAGGCTCGATCAAGAGTTACATCAGAATTTCATCCTCGCGTGCCACCACTACGCCCGTGCCGTCAAAGAAGTGGGCGTCGATGCCGAGATGGTATTCATCCGGCTAGTCTCCGCGATTGAAACGCTCTCCGCGGATCTGCCGCTCGATCAGAAGGACGATAAGCTTGAAAAACAGGGCGTCACCGATCTTATCGAAAAGTCCACACTGCCCAAGGAACTCAAGAGCGAACTGAAGACGGTCTTCGATGTCAGAAAGTCGCGAAAGAAATTCGTCCGCTTCATCGAACAACACTCCAGCGGATTCTTCAAGGGCGGTAATTTCAAAGCTAAGCACCTGAAGATCAAGCGTGCGAACCTCGGCAAGGTACTAAGTGTCATCTACACAGCCAGGTCGAAATACCTCCACGCCGGGGAGCCGATGTTCTTAAGTCAGCCGATTAAGGGCGGCGAGAAATGGGATACTGATCCCACGTCTGGCATGATCGTTGACAATAGGTCATTTAGCCCGTCTCAGAAGCTGCCATACGCTTATTTTTTCGAGGGCCTGGTACGACAGTGCTTATTGAACTATCTTAGAGCCAATTCATCGCCGCTTGGAGTCCCATGAGCCAACAGGTATTCGCATTTGGTTCCAACATGTGCTCGGGACGATTTCGCGCTTACGGAGTGTCCCCCGAAGGCGCAGGGAGCGCCGCCGTGCTTTTTGACCATCATCTCTTGTTCAACAAGAAAAGCACTGACGACAAGTCCGGAAAAGCAAACGTTGCTGCGCATGCAGGCTCAGACGTTTGGGGCGTGCTGTATACCATCCCGGATGGTGACTTAGACAAACTCGATAAAGGTGAGGGCGGATATCGGCGAGTGCGCTTATCGCTGCGCCTGACGGACAACACCAACACCGACGCCTGGGTGTACATAGCCAAGAAACCAACGGATGATGCGGCGCTGCGTCCTTACGCGTGGTACAAGCGTTTTCTCGTTGAAGGCGCGCGTGAGCACGCTCTTCCGGCCGAGTACGTAGCAGAACTGGAGAACATTGTCGCCGAGCAGGATGCCGACGCAGCGAGAGACAAGAGCAAACGCTCCTTGACTTGTCAGGCCCAGCCATGAATATCTCAGGCGGGCTTTCATTCAGCGAGGTGCCAGACATATCCGGTAGGCAGTGCTCTTGCTTTCTGACTCTCCCTTGGTTGTGTAGTCAGTGAGATAGGAAAGCAAGTCTTCTTGGCGAGGCTGGCCAAATGCCAGCCTGTATATTGCGAGCATCTGCTTGAGTCGCCGCAATTGCGCCACTTCACGACTTAGCGGAAGAATAGGCACCCGGCGTTCTACGTTCCACCCACCTTCTGTCTCAAAGAGCCAATAGGGAATGAGGTCGTTCATTCCCGGCTTTCGATCCGCAGCGGCGCGCGCAAATATTTGGTCCCATACATCGATCCAGCCCCCCGCTTGAAGCTTCGACAATCCGTATGCCTTGGCAATATTGCGCCTGACGGCGTGACCCTTGTACCGATGAACCCGGCCCTCACGTTGCTCCAGATCGACCGGATTGGACGGGAGGTTCCAGTGGTAAACGACATGGCAGTAGGGATGGAAGTCCAGCCCTTCCTGCCCGACAGACGTTGTGGCTAGGACGAACGGCCGAAAGGGCGAATTGAATGCTTGCCGCACGCTTCCAGACCGGACGAGCGTCTTGCCGTCGTCATCGCGGACATCACCAAACCGGACTGCGAACCGACAACGGATCGAAAACTCTTTTACGCGGATATGGCCGTGCGGAGTTGCTTTCAGGTCATCCACACGCAACGGTGAGGCGCGCAGTGATAGCGCTTCGACCATCGCGTCTGCCACGCCGCCGACGATTTCTGCTCCCGTTCGCTGGGTAAGGCCGGTAATTTCTTTGAGAACGTGTGCATACTCATCGAGAACGGCCTGAAGATTTCCGTCGATACAGTAGTTCAGCACGCGCCGCCAATACGGCACGCGCTCGTCGTCCGCTCGCAAAAGAGCCGTCACTTCCGGTTGATTGAATAGCGAGCGCAGTCCGTCGCCGATCCGCGACGCAGCCGAGAGCGCAGACGGGTTTGCTTCTGGCAGGCCCTTGGCAATTCGCCGGATCGCTCGCATGGCACATATGGCTGGCGAACCGAGAGCGAAATCAGTCAAGACATCGGGTAGGTCGTCGGGCATTCTGCCCAACTTTATCTGGCCCTCCAATGCCTGGATAAAGAGTTCGATGTGCTGGTGAAAACCATCTGCGGTATCGCCATCATCCCCCGCCTGAATACTCACCCAGCCTTCTTGTTGATCGTTTACCCAGGGCAACACTTCTTTTGTGTACTGCCGATCCAGTAGGGCGAGAGAAGCCCAGTACCAGCGCTGGTCCGCAACACCATCCTTTGGAGAATCCAAAGGCCTGATTGCTGAGAGCTTTTCCTCAATCCGGTCACGCACCTGGACCCGGACAGCCGAAACATCAGGAGCCCCCGTTGCGCCAGAGGCAACAGCAAAAGCGAGCGGATCTATCAGGATGGCCAGCGTCGGACACGGATACATCAAAGCGAGCGCGGGCATTCCGGCGGGCCGATTCTCCTCAGAGTCCATACGGAATTGCAGTAATTGACGACGCTTTTTGTGCAGCTCGCGATACCTCGGGAGCCCCGCCTGCTCTTGCAACATGTGCCGCTCACATTCGTATGAGCAGATTGCCGCGATTGCATCGGGGACCACCTGCCAACTCGAAAATATCAACGATTTGGTGGCGGGAATATCCTGCGCGTACACTCCGCCGGGCTTAAGATACGGCAGGGACGGGGGCAGCCAAAGCAGTTGCCATTGGCCAGCATTCACGGTCTTCGACATCAGTTGCCGAAGCCGCGCATTTGCAGGATCAGTTGCGCGATAACGCTGGATATTAACGTTATGGAGAAGCTCGCTATCGGCCTTCTGAAATGCACCAAGCAACTCATCTGAAGGTTCTTGGCAGTGATCGAGAAGGCGTCGCTTCAGCTCATAGCCGTCCCCCATAAAATTGACGAGGTAGGGACTGGACTTCCAGTATTCAATCGTATCCCCGGATTCCAGGGCTTGGGCGACGCGATCCACGAACCGGGCCGTCCGCAAATCGGATGGGCCGAGCGTTGCGGCCTCTGGTGGCTCAACCAGCATTGCGTTCTGCGACTTCGTCATGTCTATGCGCTCGGTGCGCGCTATTACCGACCGCAGATGATTCTCAAGGATGTCGCGAACCTCGATTGCCACCTCCGAGCTTTGATCATCAATGCCATAGAGCGCCTGGCGGAATCGGCGGAATTCATCCTTGATTTCGCTGATCCGGCTCTCATCGCCATCGAACAGGAACCGCAACGTATCCAGGAAATCCGTATAGTGATCATCGTCTTTCTCATGGTCGAGCGACAACATCCGGTACGGTGTAGCCGAAAGTAGCAGCACGCGGACCTCGTGGTGTCTGAATAGTTGTTGCGCCAACTCCGCTGCCTCGTTCGTGCCATTCAGCAGGTCCTTGAAGCGCTGAAACTCGTCTAGAATGACAAGATCGGGCCTCAGGGCATCAATGCATACATCCGCGAGTCGCCGCCGTAGCTCACCGATTACCTCGTACCTTCGGGGCGCGAGATCCCCGCGAATTTTCTTTACTCTTCGGAAGTCGTGACAGACGGCCAGCAGTTCGCCCAAGAAGTCGCGGTCAGTTTCAACACTCTTGCGGAATGCCTCGGCCAACGATTCGTCGTACTGTAGTTCATATTCCTTAGCCCAACGTATCCACCGCTCGCGAGAAACCGTTGCCTGAAGGAGATTAAGGAGTGGCGTTGAACGAACACCAAAGCGCCCATGGAGCATACGGTAGATCAGCGCCCTCTCTTCCACCTTCCCTCCGCGTGATCGGAGATCAAACGTCGTTCCTGGAGTGAAGCTGATAAAGTTGATCCCGTTTGCCTTCAGGCTCTGCAATTCCAGGGGCAATAGCGTGAGACGTGTCGCGAACGAGGATGTTTTTTGATCGGTGACATTCAGCCGATTCAGATTTTGCTGGGCGATGGTTGCGTTGGAGCAGATATAGAGGATATCTATCCGCTTCTTGCCCTTCTTCTGTAGCTTCTCTACGACCTTGGCGACGATTCCACGGGCAACGAGAGTCTTGCCAAGACCCACCTCATCGGCGACGAGAAAGCGGCGTGCCGGTTTGGTATCGCTGTACATGCGGTCGAATACATATTCAACCGTGCGGCGCTGGAAATCCTTCAGGCCTTTGAGCGACGCCTCTACATCGAGCATGTCGGCGTTCATTCTGCGTTCCCCTGCAACATAGAGTCGAACACTCGCCAAAGGTCCATGAACTCATCGGGGATAATTTCGTGGCCTTCCGCAGTCGCATTGAGCTGCTCAACCAGTTTCCGCACGGAATCGAGACGGCCAGGATTGCGGCTGTAAGCCCGAGTCAATTCTTCGAGCAATGGCAGGCCGTCAAGGCTGCCTGCGGAGTTCCATCTGCCACCGATGGCTGAGACTAGATCACCGATGGAGGGCAGATCGTCCATGTCGTGCAAGAGGAGCAGCAGGTAACGCAGGAAGCCTTCGCGATTGGCGACAATCGTGCACAAGACAGCCGCGTCTCTTCCTCCCGGCATGTTGTCAACAGGTAGATTCAGCACGAAACAAACCGCATGGCTGCACAGGGCCGTCGTCAACTCGAACGCTACGAAACCGGTAATGGAGGCAGTCGCGCATCGCGGAATCAGGACTTCGCCCGTTGTGGCGAGAGGAGCGCCGTCAATTGCACGCTCCTTGGGCAGGGAGATGGGCCAGATACGGAACGACTCAATTTGTTTGAGCTTGATATTGCGCTTTGCAGATACGCGCAAATCCCAGGCATCTTCGTCGGCAGCGGTACAGGAAAGCCGGATTCCGGCGAGCATCAATTCGGATCGGACAGCGTCAATAATCTTCTCCGCTTGCTCCTCTACAGAAAGCGGGGGCGGCTCTGCCGGGGGCTCGAACTCCGTGAGATACTCGCGAAGACCGTCATCGCCAAGAAATGAATCAATGCCGCCGCCGCGGCTGCGCTTCCCTGTAAGTTCGGCCAGGATCTCGACATTCGCCCCCGTCACCAACGAAGCGTTTGTCGCGTTCGCAGACCCAAGGTAAAGCGTGGTGTCCCAACCATTCTCGACGATGTATGCCTTCGCGTGCAGTCCGCGCGTAAGGCGGTCAGCCGCGAGGGCATCGTCTCCGTCGTCCGTCTCGGCACCCTCATGCAGCACCTTCAGCGCGCCGAATCTGGCCAATGAAGCCTTTGAGGCCTTCGCCAGTTCATCGGGCCGTGAAACGAGAACGACCGCTTCCTGCGTGGAAGCGGCCAGGGCGTGCAACGCCGATGCGGTGACGAAGGGGGAAATGACTGCCAGTCTCTTCGATGGCTTGGGAGACCATGACCGCCGTTTGAGTCCAAGCGTATGAAACGCCAATTCCTCAAACGTTCCCGGCAATTTGGTCCAGGTCGTCTGCCGTAGCTCGTTAGCGAGTGTTTCGCAATCCTGGCGGATGCGTGCGACTGGCGGACTCGCAGCAAGTTCAGGAAGAGCTGCCACAAGATCTGACAAGGGCCGGTTCTGCGTAACCGTGCGCTTGCCCGGCGTGCCGTCCAAGCTCAGGCTCAAATCCCACGAACGGTCACCTGTCAGGTTTCGCGACAACACAAGCAGACGCAAAACCACGTCATCAGTCTTGTCAGGCCGCTTGAATCGGAGCACCCATATCTTTGGGTGAAACACACCGCCGTGTGGCGCGGTAACCTCCACGACACAGGACTCCAGCAGGCCGTAGAGCACATGCGGCAAGTTCGGCGCACCAATTCGTCCCTGCTGACAGAAAATGGAGAGCCTGTCGGTCGTGCGCCGGAGGGCCTCAAGAAGGGACACCCCATCTTGCAGCATTGCATTGCGGTCATCGCTCGACCGGAGGGCCAGATGTAACGGCACAGACAACAAAGTTGTCAGATCGAGGGAATAGGTCGTCGCAAGCCCCGCGCTGAAAACATATCCTGGCGGAGGGCGCAGGGAATCGACCAAAAGGCTGCGACTATTCGGATCGAGCATTCATTCTCCGTCCAGTCCCTCGCGCAAATCTCGAATGAACCTTGTCACTGTGGGCCAGCGGTAATCCATGCGGAATAATCCTGCTCTGCCGTTCCACTGATCGAGTGCCCGTGGATTCGAGAACCGCGACCGGCCGCCCTTGAGCCTCATTTCCCGACTCTGGATCAAATTGCGAGCTGTCTTCTCCTTCATGATCGAATTACCGCTGCCTCGAACCAATTCCACCCATCGCCTACAGAAATCCAGTGTATGCGGCGAGATAGCCTGCTGACGCTCGAACGCCAGCGGTGAGACCCAATCGAGTCCCCATTTGTCGAGATTGCCGCGATCCAGCGATAGAAGCCATTGCTTGGCATCAT
Source organism: Terriglobia bacterium (assembly GCA_020073565.1). Lineage (GTDB taxonomy): Bacteria > Acidobacteriota > Terriglobia > Terriglobales > Acidobacteriaceae > Acidiflorens. The sequence goes on along the minus strand of JAIQEY010000057.1, from coordinate 8,126 downwards.
CGAGGCGAGCCCTCACAAGTTCTGAGCTAGCCTTTTTCTCCGCCAGCATCAGGTTGTAGAGAATCGCCGCGCCATACATCGTCTGTGACAGCAGATTGGCGTGGTGAAGCAATTCGCGATGTTCTTGCGTGAACCGACTCAAAGACGGGTGTTGCCATGGATAGTCCACATCTGGCAATGGCAGCCGGATGATCCGCGCAAACAGAGACTGTGGCTGCGTTGTAATAATCTGGTCCTCAATGAACTGCGCCTCTTCGCGGGTCAGATGAACTGTTGCGGTTTCCGGGAACTCTCTAGGCGGAGCAGGTATTTTAGTGTGCCAGGTGAGAGATGATGAGCCGCCGAAGGAATCCACACCTTCCCCTCGACGCCGCGCCAAATCCACAGCTCGATGACGATTGCTTCGCTGCTGATAGATGTTGTCAATCGCGGCTTGATACTGTTCCTGAGAGCCATTGAACTTGCGGATCTGCCATATACCTAATCCTGCCCAGTAAACCGAGCTTGGCAACCTTTGCAAGTCACCGCCAGCACGTTTGCCGAACACACCAGCCTTGTCATCGGATTCTGATAGAGCTTTGACCAGTTCCACTTCACGCTTACGTGCTTGGACGGCCACATCAGCGGATGAACACTCCTCAGCCTCAAGCTGTTGATAAATCCAGGGTACGAAGAGCATGTATCGCAGACGAGTCTGAATTGTGCTTGTGCCAGGAAAGAATTCGTCGGCTAGGAGATCACGAATAACCCCAACGCCCAACTCATCTCGCGTATCACGCTCGCGAAATAGTGCCAGGATACGATTCATTCGATCCCGGTCTGCGGCATCATGATCCAGCCACGTCAGAGTCGCGCTCATCAAATCGAAATCCTCTCCACCTCATCCAAACTCACATCATCGTCGCGCCGGTCGTAAAGGCCGGTCGTCCGCGATGACTCATGCGCTGCAATCTGCTGGGCGATTTCGAGCTTGCCGCCGTTTTCAGGTAGGCGGTAATGCCCGTTGCACGGAAAGTGTGATTCCCAATCTTCGTCTTAATGCACGATCCAGACGACCTTCTGTTGCCCACGCGGGTGCCTGACCTGAAATCACGCACAGCATTGGCGCACTGCAACTTAGCCACGGGCCGATCTATCGGTGCTCCAAAGAGCTGTGTGACTGATGGGCCGTAGGTCGAGACCTGTCTGGAAGAGCTCCGATCTGCGGCAGCGCCCGACATGTCACGGGATCCTGAGAACGAGCTAAGCGTTTTGTTTGGCCAGGATTTCGATTACGTCCTTCGGGTGCCGGGATACATCTGCTGTCCACTCACCGAAACCGCCGTGTCCATTGACCGCCCTGACCCACTCGGACAGGAACTCCCGCTTCGTTTGCTGTTGCTGGTCGTCCTGACCCTTTACTTCCAAAATCAGGGTTTTGCCGTTCGTGAGCCGCACTAGATAATCTGGCCGGAACTTGTGAATGATCCCTTTGAACGAGTAGGTGATCTCAAAACCAATGTGATCGTTTTTCACCCAAGCGCGCACATTCTTGTTGCGATCGAGCTCAAGAGATTCATTGGCCTCCCAGCGGCTATCGTAAACACACATGTTTATGTGTGAGCGTTTGGTGTGCTCACAAGCCTTGCCGCTGTACCAGGGCAGCATGTCACCCGTGGAGCGGATCGGCCGCTCTGTGTCGAACACGGGTTCCAGTGTGAGAGCATTCTCGAACCGGATCGCTTCCCAAATGTGCTGGACAATTTGGGTCATGTTCAGTGTGATGACGATCCTTCTCCGTTTGTCGTCTTCATTAAACAGCGGCGGATCGACTACCACTCTTCCGGTATCAATGTAGCGCTCCACCAACCGAACCAGTTGGGCAAGAAGGTATTCCCGGCTGCCCTTCCAAGTCGGAGCCATCAGATCGTAAACCTCGCTCGCCGTTTCAAACACGATCCGCTGCATTCGGAACCGCCGTGCCAGCTCCTCCAGATGAATCTCCTTCAACTTGGTGAAATCTGGCTTTCCGTCGATCATTGGCGCCAATTCTGCGATCATCGGCGTCTGGTAGGCGTCCAGCACGAGTCGTTTCACCTTATCGGTGTCCAGGGTTAGCTGAGGCCGATATTCGTGGTCGATCCGGATCACGTTGGGCCAGCTCATCTCATACTGTGCGCGTCGCTCTGTGACGGGCTCAATTCTCGTCTTGCCTGTGGCGGGGGGTGGCGGCGGAGCATCGGCGCTACCTTCATGGGGAAGAAATGTGAACGGAACACCAAATATGTTGACGTACTCTGGGCGGAACAGCCCGGTCGCCTCGTCAACCTCATACGACGTTCTGCGTAGGCCGCGACCCACAACCTGCTCGCATAAGAGTTGAGACGTGAACGCCCGCAGTCCCATGATGTGCGTAACGGTCTTGGCATCCCAGCCTTCTGAAAGCATCCCGACGGAAATGACATTCTGGATCTGTTCACCGGGTTGGCCTTCGCGTCCAATCGTGTCTACAGTTTTGCGCAGCAACTCTGCGCGGTCCTTCTTTGTGAGCTTCTTTTTCGTTGCTGTGCCGTTTTCTTCCCCGGTTTCCTCAACACTTTCTTCGTCTGCGTCAGGGACAGCGGCGGCATCAACCGAAACCTCGCCAGGCTCGTCCTGAGCTTCAGCTTCGTCCAGTACCTTGGAATCAATATGCAGGATTTTATCGGGATCGCAGAGCTCTTCAATGCGAATCCGCTTGTGCTCGAATGCGTACTGCACACGAGCGGCCGTATGGGTCAGGTTGGCCACGGTAATCATCACCGGCGGCGTTTTGATGTTTCCTTCCTTCCATGCCTTCGCCGTTTCCAACCAGTCTTTCCCAAGAAAGTAGTAGCCCTTGCCGACGAGATCGGGGAGCGGGGTATGTGGTTCCACTTTGCGATTCAGGTCCGGCTTTACTTCCAAGTCGGTGTAGATGTGGTAGAACTTCGATTTGTATTTGCTGTTCAGTTCGCCGTCGTCCCGCACCACAACCCGTGGCGTTTTCACCAATCCTGATTCAATCGCGTCATTGAGCCCGAAGTCGCTGACGATCCAGCCAAACAGAGTCTCTTCGCCGCTCTTGCGTCCCGTTGGTGCGAACGGCGTCGCCGTCAAGTCGTAACATGTCAAAAGTCCGCGTGCGCGGTGAATGCGATCCAGTCCACCCACCCACTTTGTCGCTTCTTTCAATTCGTCTTTAGAGAGTCCGGCAATTTTCACTTTCGGTGGTACGCGCCAGGCGTGGTGGGCCTCGTCATTGATTACCAGCAAATTTTCCGCCGAATGCATCTCCCCCAACACTTCGCGTACGTAAGCTTCGTCGCTGAGTGCGCCGCGTTTGTCCACGCTGCGCCTTTTGCTGATCTGTTCTTCGCTGTCCCAATCAAGCTTGTGCCAGTTGCGCACTTGCACACGGCATGTTTGCCCTTGACGCAGCTTATCTTCTAAGCCCGGCGGAATAATCTGGAACTCCTGGTAGTAGTTTCCTGCGCTCCCCGGAACCAGCACCTCCAGCCGATTCCTCACCGTCAATCCGGGCGCAATCAGCAGGATGTTCTTGGAAAACCGCTTTTCTTGTGGATAGGTAACTTTGTTCAATACGTGCCATGCGATAAGCATGGACATCAGGATGGTCTTACCGGAGCCTGTGGCCATTTTCGAGCATAGGCGCGTAAACTCGCCGCCATCGCCGGGGATCTTGATCCCGACTCGATCTGACTCTGGGGCCTCGGCAAGCCACATGAGCGTTTCGATCGCTTCGAGCTGGCAGAAAAAGAAGCGACGGCTGTGCTCTCGCTGTTCGGTGTCTCGCCAGTGTTTGAGCAGGCGCCGCGTGATGCCGCTCGCTCCGGGATAATCAGCGCTTCGCCAAGCATCCACCCGTGGACGAATTTTGTTCACCAGCGGCAACTCAACAAGCTCACCTGGATCATCAAAGGACTTGGACGCGTCGGAAGCACGGATGTATCCCGCGGGACGGCGTCCCGGTTCGCGGGTAAATCGGCGCGTTTCGCGGTCATACTTCCAATGCTCATTGGGCTCGTCGTAGGGCGACGTTATGATGAGCTGGTCGATGGTCGCCGAAGCTGCTTGTGTTGCCATTACTTCACCTCGACGACTTTGAGGCTCTCAATTCCCCGGTCGTCGATGAGTTTGACTGCGATACGCTTGTAGTCTCCCGGCTCAAAAGGAAGGGAGATGGTTTTACGGTAGCCTTCGATCAAATCGGGATCGATTTCGGCTCTTAGGTTGCGGGCCAGCTTCGCCCAGCCCTCGTCCTCTGAGGCCATGGGGAAAAAGACCTGGCGGGGATATAAGCTGCGGCCGTCGTAGTCTGTATCCAGCAGCCACATAGCAATCCTCGACGTGTCGCCTGATTCGATTGTGCCCGTCCGCGTGTTGTAGTAGTCGAAACCCTGTACCTCTACTTCCCACTTGCCTTTGTGATCGCCCTTGGCAATCTGTCGGAAATCGATATCAGGACGTCCTACAAGCCAGAAGCTTTGGTTCGAGGCTCGTTTCTTTTTCAGGTCTTCTGTCAGCATGTCGGCATTCATTTGCGCTGTCAGAAAAGTCATTCCTGTTTTGTCTTTGGTCATTCCATCAATGTCTTTCGCGGCTTCGGGATCGAATTCAAATGCAGCAAACACGAGGATGGCGGGTTTGGGACTTAGCGTTCGCGCTTCTTCCCATGCTAGTTCCACTTGTCGTTGTTCCAAGAGGCTGTGTTCGGGCCCGAATGAGATAACAACGCGTTCTGGGATTTTTCCCTTTGTTTCTGCATCGGCGTGGAGCCAGCGGGTGCCGGCCAATGGTTCGACACGAGAAAAATCGATGTGCTGGCCGCCTTTACCTCGAAGACCAGTTTTGAGCAATTCGTCGCGCCATTCGCTGTGGCGAAGAGTCGGTCCTGAGCGAACTATGGAAGCGTCAGCAGACATCGGCGGAGCCTGGATCTCATCGAGTGACTTGACTGTGGGTGCAGGTACTGCCTCGATTGTGAACGGCCCAGTGACGCGCACACGGCTCTTCTCTACGTAGGGCTGGTCAGTAAGAGTCTCTTGTTCGGCATGTCGAGCGATGGTTGCGTCAATCAGTTCAGGCGACATACCTTCGCGGATTTCTGGATTATTTGCAATCGACTTGAGCATGATGTGCGGTATCGTTCTGTAACGGAAGCCACTACCCACGCCCTCTTCCGGATGAGCAAGCTCGTAGTAATCAAAATCTGCCGCCATCAAACGCTGCTTGGCCAACGTGATGGCAACGCGGGACGTATCGCAGGTGATCCAGCGTCGGCCCCATTGTTCGGCGACATGGGCAGTCGTACCGGATCCGCAGGTGGGATCAAGAACCAGATCTCCGGGGTCAGTGGTCATTAGGAGACAGCGTGCCGCTACTTTTCGAGAAGTCTGGACCACGTACTTCTTGGGTTCGCTGAAGCCGGTCATCAAGACATCTTGCCAAATATTGGAGATCGGGAAGGCCGGGAAGTCATTGAAATAGCGCTTGTACATCAGCGTAGAACCGATTGGGAACAGACGATTCGCAGCTTCGAGCTTCTTGAACCCTTCCAGTGACGTCTTCCAGTAGCCAGTTCCAGGGGTGAATACACGTCCCAATACTGGCACCTCGAAAGAGCCGGGTGGGCGCTGCGACGTGCATGCCTTGGCCGCAAAAACGCGCCAGCCTGGAGCAAGTAAAGAGTGGTCACCAAGCTCCGCTAAACTGAGGCGTCTCTGCGTTTTTCCGTCCGGGGATTCTGCAAACACATATTGTGAGGTGCCTTCCTCCCCAGCATCACGCTCTTTCAATATTTGCCGGTATTTGACACGACTCTTGTCTTTTGCGTACCAAAGAAGGTAGTCCGCGATCCCTGATAGTAATTCGGCAGTTTGTCCTGTAGTCTTCGCAAATGTAATCAGCCCAACAGAATTCTGGATACCGAACACTTCATCCATGACCGAACGCACAAGGTGAATGTTTTGGTCAGAGATTTGAATAAAACACGACCCAGTCTCAGTAAGGAGTTCGCGAGCCAATAGCAGGCGGTCACGAAGATATGTTAGATAGGAATGGATCCCTAGTTCCCAGGTGTCGCGGAATGCTCTAATCATTTCCGGTTCCTGGGTCAAGTCATCGTCTTTACCGTCCCGCACATCACGTTTGTTCACGAAGGGTTGGAAATTGGACCCGTACTTAATTCCATACGGGGGGTCGAGATAAACCATTTGCACCTGACCCGCCATTCCCTCTTTTTCAAGGAGAGAATTCATTACTAACAGAGAATCACCAGCGATCATGCGGTTCGACCAGCCGTGAGCATGGCGGTAGAAGTCAATGGCTTCGCGCAACGGCGGATTTTCTTCTCTGGTCTCGAACAGTGATGGCTGAACAGGCAAAGCATCGCCGTTACGCTTCCGTACGGCGTCGATGATCGTGTGAGGATCGATCCGTTCATGCACGTGTAAGGAGACTGTAGGTACTTCAAAGGAGGTGTGTTCCTTTTTCCCCGCCCACACTAACTGCGGATCAAGATGCGGATCGTAGTCCAGTTCCTGGCGAGGCTTCACAGATGGCACGGGAGCGACATAGTCGTATGTTTTGTGGGTGGGTGCAACCGGATCGGTTTCCGGTGTCACCAACCCGACTGGTGGGTTGTTAATTCGCTTCTTGTCGCGGTGCTCATAGCGGTCAATCGGGCGCTTTGCAGGAGTTCCGCCGGTGCCTTTCTTTCGGGGCATCTGAATTCCTGACCTCTTCTCGTTTTTGATTCGGGGAAGGTGAACACAGGATTCTATCTTGCGGTAGATGACAAATACCAGCCGAGCACTCAGAATATCCGAAATCCCAAAAGCTAGAGACGAGCGAGGTCTTGCTGAATGCGGGCGAGGAGTTTGTCCAAAGGAATCTGGCCGCGATAGTAAAGCGGAGCCGTCTTTGAATATTCCGCTTCGAACTGTTTGCGGACATTTTCGTCTTCAATGGTGAAGGCTCCGCTCTCGGCGACATTTTGGTTCAGAGACTTGAAACGCTTCTTTTTGTGTTCCGAGTACTCTGGAGTTCCGATGAATTTCTGCACGGCATCCACGTCGAGAAGTTGATGAATGTCGTAGTAGTGTCTGAGGAAATTTGTTGGGACTTTCCCCGTCACTTTGAATTGGCCGTATTTTCGAACCACCGCCTGGATCTTTTCCACGAAAGTGTATTCGGGGTTGTAGCAGGGGATATCGAGGGCTCGGTTGTCCGCGTATTGAAGTTTCTTAGCATCGGCGAACTGGACGACCCAAGAGGAGATTGTAACCGCGCGGTTCGGAGTCGTCTGATCGAAGCCGACTTCCAGGAGAATGCCATCCTTGAGACTGGGGATCGATCCGAAGTGGGTTTCGTAGCTTAACCTGAGTCCGGCGTTCCTCAGGGTTTCGTCGTCGTATGTCGTGTCCCTCTCGACGGTCGTAATCCCTGGGATCTTGATCTTGTCCCGCAGCTTTTCATAAAACTGTCGCCTTGACTCGATATGCTGGGGCTTTTCGTGATTTGGATTTGTATCGACCTGGAGCCCATCGAAGGGTTCGATGCGAATGTCGATATCTTCGGAAAACCGATGAATGAACCCAAAACCCTTAGAAAGTGAAGTGCCGCCCTTGAGCTCAAACGCTAGGCCAAGCTGTTTAAGCCCAAAGACGGCATGCATGATCCAGTAGTCCTTTTCCACGAGAGCCGGATCATTGATCCTCTCGTTGTCGGCAACGGTCTCGACAAGCGCCTTGAAATCGCTTCGCTCATGCAGAAAAGAGTCAGGCGGCATGTTGCAACATCTCCTGAAACTTCTTCTGCGTGGAGTATTTGCCGTAGAGCGAAACCGCCCGCGAGAGCTTTTTCGGGTCCATCTCTTTGGCCTTTTCGCGAACACGAGAAAGAACGGCGTCCCGATCCTCAGCAAGGTCGCCTAGTTCATTAACAAGATCAACCAGCAGAAACTCGGGAGACAGTTGCCTGGGAACATTCATGCGGCGCTCGAAGGTCACCATTCGATTGCCGAGCGGAAATGTCCCATGCCGTTTCTGGTTGTAGACAACCCGTTTGTTGTAGAGCTGCGTTGTCCCAAGTCCCAACTGGTTGTA
>JAIQEY010000056.1 GCA_020073565.1 Terriglobia bacterium | reverse complement strand
AGACGCAAACCCACACACTGGTTATTTCCCGGCGGGCGCTCGCATACCGGCGATCGTCACATCAGCCCCAAGACCGCCTGGCACGCCTGCGAAAAGGCCGCCCTGCGGTCGGGTATCCGCAAGAAAATCCATCCCCATACGCTGCGCCACTATCTACCCTCCCTGACTATGTCTTGTAAATCTGCGAGGGCCCGATTTTGCCGGTCTCGACATGAGGCGTTATAGACATATTCTGAGCTCCTTCTACTAGCCCGCAGAGTCGGGGAAGGAGTTCACATGAAGTGTATCGTCAACAACCAAGTGGTTCTATCGCGACCGCCGGAAGGCCCGCTCGCGGCACAGATCAGCTCGTTTGCAAAATCTGTGACTGAGCAGGGATACAGTTTGGCATCGCTTCATCGACAGGTTTTGCTCGCTGCAAGTTTTAGCCGATGGCTTCAGCAGAACGGGGTCGGACTGCGCAGCATCTGCTCCGATCATCCAGTACGGTATCTACGATATCGCGCTCGAGGCGTACGACCTTGCCGGGGGGATGCTGCTGCCCTCCGACATCTCATCGACTTTTTGCGCCGGGAGGGCGTGATCCCAGGCGAAAGGACGTTAGCACGGCAACCGACTCCGGCTGAGCGTTGTGCCCAAGCATTCGGGCAATATTTGCTGGAAGTGCGCGCACTGGCCCGCCCGACAATCGTCAACTACGTTCCGTTCATCCGCAGTTTTCTCCAAGACCGTTTCGGCTCCGCGCGAGTCACGCTCTCGCGTCTGTGTGCGCGCGATGTCGTGAGGTTCGTACAGCGCCAAGCGCCACGACTACACAGGATGCGAGTTAAACTCATGACCACCGCCTTGTGATCCTTCCTGCACTATGCGCGATATCTCGGGGAGGTAACGCATGATCTAGCCGCCGCCGTTCCCATCGTCGCCAGGTGGTCGATGACGTCGATCGCGCGGGCGATTTCTGCAGAGCATGTACGCCAACTCCTGGCCAGCATCGATCGTCGCACTGCGGTCGGGCGTCGAGACTATGCCATCTTGCTCTTGCTGGCGCGATTGGGGTTGCGTTCAGGAGAAGTGGTATCTCTCGAACTCGACGACATTGACTGGAACCTGGGACAAGTAAATGTGCGCGGCAAGAGTGGTCAGCGCAACCGCCTGCCCTTACCCACAGAGGTCGGCAAAGCGATCGCTGCCTACCTGCGCCGGGGGCGACCGGATAGCGCTAGTCGTCGCGTATTCTTACGAGTCCGAGCCCCGATCTGCGCCTTTCGCGGGCCGAGTGGGATTGGATCGATAGTTCGGCACTCGCTCGAACGGGCCGGCATCCAGGCTACGACCTCAGGGGCTCACCAGTTTCGCCATGGATTGGCCACCGAAATGTTGCGCCAGGGCGCATCGCTGAGCGAGATTGGCGAGTTGCTGGGGCATCGCCATCCCCAGACCACCAAGATCTACACCAAGGTCGACATCAAGGCATTGCGTACGCTGGCTTTGCCGTGGCCGGGAGGTGTGCGATGAACACGCTTCGACAGGCCGTTCACGAATATCTGAGCCTGCGCCGCAGTTTGGGGTTCAAGCTGCGGGATGCAGGTAAGGGATTGCTTGATTTCGTCACCTTCATGGAGCGCCACCGCACTTCCTACATCACCCAGGCCTTGGCGCTCGCTTGGGCTCAACAACCGATAGACGTCCAACCCGCGCAGTGGGCGAAACGACTAAGTTTCGTTCGCGGATTCGCGCACCATCGTAGTGCCACCGATCCACGAACCCAGATTCCTGTCCCGGGCTTGTTGCCATTTCGCGCGAAACGGGCGCGGCCGTACCTGTACTCGGACGATGAAATACGAAAGTTACTACGCGCTACTCTCGACTTGCCCTGTCGTGGTCAAGCCAGCAAACTGCGACCTTGGACTTACCATGGTCTGTTCGGAGGCACCGCTTCGCAACTAACGCACTGGTAACGTGGTATCGGTCCAACCTAGATCCAGAACGCCTCCTGCCCATCTTGTCCGCCTACCTCGGTCACGTCCACGTCGCGGACACGCAATGGTATTTAAGCAGCTCCCCAGAGCTGATGCGAGAAGCCATGCGCCGGCTCGAACATCGATGGGAGGATCGGCGATGATCGCCCCAATCACCCTGGCTGCGCTTCTGCAGCGTTTCTTTACCCAGCGCTTGATGCAGCAGCGCCAGGCAAGTCCACACACCATCAGTTCCTATCGCGATTCCTTCCGTCAATTCCTGAAGTTCGTTCAGCAGCGACTGCGCAAGCCGCCGTCACGCTTGACCTTCGCGGAGATCGATGCCCCCTTGATCGTGGCTTTTTTGGATGAACTGGAGAAGTACCACGGCGTAAGCGTTCGCAGTCGCAATCTGCGCCTCACGGCGATTCACTCCTTCTTTCAATTCGCGGCTTTCGAGGCACCAGCCCATTCTGCACAGATCCAGCGCGTGCTCGCCATCCCTAGCAAGCGCTTCACCCGTACCTTGGTCCAGTTCCTCACTCGTCCCGAAGTCGATGCCTTGCTGGCCGCTCCGGATCAGTTCACTTGGTCTGGTCGGCGCGATCACGCCTTTCTGCTCGTGGCGGTGCAGACGGGCCTGCGCTTATCGGAAATGACCGGACTCAAACGCGAGGATCTTATCGTCGGGGCCGGTGCTCACCTGCGCGTGGTTGGCAAGGGCCGCAAAGAACGCTGCACACCTCTTGCCCAATCCACACTCGCCGTATTGAAAGCCTGGCTTCGCGAACCGCGACGTGGTGACGGCGACGTGCTCTTTCCCAGCGCCCAAGGGAAACGTCTGAGCGTCCACGGCGTGCAGTACCTGTTGACCAAGCATCGCATGGCGGCATGCAAAGTCTGTCCCTCGTTGAAGGAAAAACGGGTCACCGTTCACCGCTTGAGGCACACGATGGCGATGGACCTTCTACAAGCGGGCGTGGATCGTTCTGTGATTGCATTGTGGCTTGGACATGAGTCGGTGGAGACCACGCAAATCTATCTCGAAGCAACCCTCGCAATGAAGGAGCAGGCACTTGCGAAAACCTTGCCGCCAAACGGAAGACCGGGGCGCTATCAACCTGGAGACCAACTGCTTGGGTTCCTCAACAGTCTGTAGAGCAGAGGAAACGGAGAAAACTATGTCGGGTGATTGATCGACTCGATTCGCGTTACGGGCCGTAATTGCTGAACGATCGCCAAGATCCCTTCACATCACTCGACATAGTCAGGAAGGGTAGATAGTGGCGCAGCGTATGGGGATGGATTTTCTTGCGGATGCCGGCCCGGTGCGCGGCCTCGCTACACGCGATCCAGACGGTTTTGTCGGAAATCGGCTGATCGAGCGTCCGGCCACGCGTGCGTGTGGGGAACATGTATAGCTTCGGCTTCCGCCATCGCCAGTACTCTCGCAGTGTCTCCAACAGAGCCGGACTCAGGGGCAGGTCACGATCTTTGCCGCCCTTGCCTTCCACCACGCGGATGATCATCCGTTGGCTATCGACGTCGCCGACCTTGAGACGCGCGAGTTCGGCGCGTCGCATGCCGGTTCCGTAGAGTGTCATCAGCAACGTCCGTCGAAACAGGTTCCCGGCGCCATTGATCAGCTGCGAGACTTCCTCCTGGCTCAGCACCGTCGGCAGCCGACGCCGGTCCCGGGGGTACGGTAAGAACTCGCGAAACTGATACCGCTTGAGCGTCTTGACGAAAAAGAAGCGCAGCGCCGCTACCCGGTTGATCACGGTGCCGGGCGTCAGCTTGCACTCAGTCAGTAGATAGGCTTGATAAGTTCGAAGTTCGTTGGGGCCGAGCTTGTCGGGAGACTTGCCAAAATGTTTGGCGAACTCGGTCACCACCCGCAGGTAATTACGCGTGGTGATGGCTGAATAGTTGCGACGCTGGACTTCCTCCAGCATCATTTTCCGTAAACGGGTCATAGGAATCTCCTTTCCCTATGACCCACACTATGTCAGTCGTTCCTGAACTTTCCTGGTTCACCACGCAGTAGCGTCCGCCGCGCCAGCGGCTTCGTCCTGGTCGGCAAACAGGAAGTTATTTGCCCCTGAACAGCACTGCGAAAACCCAATCACTCGAAGCTGTTCCAGCTCATTTCCCAACTACCACGTAGGGCTTGATTTACTCATCCAACTGACGAAGCATCATGCGGAACTTGGCGCGCAGAATTCGCAGAGTTCTTTGTGGCATGAGCCGCTTAAGTCGCCACAGGCGTCGATCTTCTCCGGGTGGAAAGAAGTAGAGATCGCCCCGTCGGGCCGCCCTAAGGATTGCCGCTGCCATGTCCTCGGCAGAGCGGGGACTGCCTGAGATCATGCGCTCCAGGGCACGACGTTCCACTTCGGCCTGCGCCACCATGCGGTCAACCAGGTTGCTTCGAAAGTAACTCGGACAAGCGACCGTGATTGTGACACGGTCCCCGATCTCGTTGAACAGGGTCTCGGTCATAGCGACGACGGCGGCCTTACTGACAACATATGGGCCAAATCTTGGAACAGCAGTGATAGCAGCACGAGAGGCGATATGAATGATGTGACCTTTGCCGGCATGCGCCATGTCGCCCGCAAACGTCCGGCAACCTAGCACAATCCCCAGGAGATTTACGTCAAGCGCTTTGCGCCAATGATCAATGGGAGCCTCGGCCACGCTTCCCGATACCGCGATGCCCGCACATTGCACTAGCCACTGAGGAACTACGCCGTCGAGACCCGCTCGCGCCTGAGCCCAAGTTTCTGCGTCGCTGACATCGCCCGTGATCGCGTAGATACTGTGGGGGCCCCCTCCAAGGTCCTGGTGGGCCTTGGCCAGGCCGGACGCGTTCGAGTCAATCAACATAAGATTGCAGGCTCGCCCTAGCTCCTTAGAGATCGCGAATCCCAAGCCCGAAGCCGCACCAGTGACTACAGCCCAACCTGCTGGAAGAGCGTCGCTGAATTTCAATCCGGCGTTGTTCGTCATGTGGTGGTCCGCGTAGAGATCGGCTTCCGGCTTGTCCATTGAGGCAAAACACTACTATTCCCTTTAGGACGCCCCCGGATAGGAATTGTACTTGTCCGGTCAGGCCGAACCAATTGAACGATCACGCTATCGATAGATGTGGCCTATGTGGCATTTTGGTTCGAGCCACCGCGATTACTACGCATGGTCGCTAGCCTTGATCGGAAACGCCTCGGACAGGACACTTCGGAGTAGGAAGATAAAGTCGAGCCGAGGCGTTTTCGATAAGGAGACTAGGAGGAAGCCGCTGGCGTTTGCGGCGGACGCGGTGCGCTATGGGATTTGAATGCCAGTCTTGGATCGAGTCGAGAGATGGAGGACTGGCCGAGAACAGTCAAAGTGGAGTTGAGATGGTCGCGGCCTCTGGAAGCGAAAGAATCGGAGACCCACAAAGAAGGCTGTTTCAGTACGGCGAGGACACGAATGCGTCGGCGTGCGGGAGCACATCCTTGCATCGCGGCTGAGGAACAGGTTAGGAAGAATCGAAGTACATGCATGCTGATAGTTCCGCAGCAGTAAATCTCTGAATCACGATCATCGACGCACCGCAGCGCGGGCAGTGCCAGAGAGAAGAGGTCTCGGAGCGGGCGTCGTTTGCTTTAACTTCCGGCTCCGTCGAACCACCGGAGGCCAGCAGTTGCCGGCCGAGCGCCAGATGGGAAGCGCGAAAGCGATTGGCGAGAAAGCCGAAGTGCCGGATGCGGACGAAGCCTTTGGGCAGCACGTGCAGAAAGAAGCGACGTAAAAACTCGGTCGCGCCCAGAGTCATCTTGCCCTGCTTGCCACCGTGGGCGTAATCCTTCCAGCGGAAAGTCACGCGCTCTTGGTCGAAGGCCGACAAGCGGTGATTGGAAATGGCCACGCGATGGGTGTAGCGACCGAGATAGCGCAACACCTGCATAGGGCCGCCGAAGGCGGGCTTAGCATAAACCACCCAGTCGTGGCGATGCAGACGCCGGAGGAGTTTTGAGAACTGCTGGCGGTCGGCGAGAGCAGCAGCGGGGCCGACGCAGCAAAGTCGGTTGCGGCGGTGGAGGCGTTTCAGGCCAGCGAGGAACTTCCCGCGAAAGACACGACTCAGGACTTTGACGGGTAAAAAGAAAGGATAGCGTGGGCGGACCCATCGATGATGATCCAGCGAGAGCCCGCCGGCGGGAATGACACAGTGAATGTGGGGATGCAGGAGCAAGTTCTGTCCCCAGGTGTGGAGGATGGCGACGACACCGATCTCGGCTCCCAGGTGCTTCGGATCGGATGCCATGTCCAGTAAGGTTTGTGCGCTGGCGGTGAACAACAGATCGTAAAACACACGCGGATTTTCCAAGGCCAGCACGTTGAGTTCGTGAGGGACGGTAAACACAACGTGGAAGTAGCTGGTGTCCAGAAGTTCGCGTTGCCGCGCTGTCAGCCAGCGCTCACGCGCTTGCGCTTGACACTTGGGGCAGTGCCGATTTCGACACGAGTTGTAAGAGATGGTCTGATAACCGCAACGTAGGCAGGCATCGCGGTGGCCGCCCAACGCTGCCGTGCGGCAACGTAGAATGGCCCGAAAAGCTTTGAGCTGTTGAAAGCCAAAGCTTGATCGATACCGCTCCAGAAAGCGATCGCCCTGCGCGCGCAGAATGTCGGCCACCTCGAGGGTGGGCCGAGTCATTCGTTGTTCTTTCGTCTAAACCTACGACTGACGTTCTCGCGGCTGGACAAAGCGAGACCATCCAGCGGATTGCTGACGGCCTGCAAGTGCCGCCGCGACAGATGCAGGTACTGCGCGGTAGTTTCCAGATCGCCGTGCCCGAGCAGAACCTGGATTGTGCGCAAGTCGGTGCCCGCTTCTAGCAAATGGGTTGCCCAGCTGTGACGCAACGTGTGTGGCGTAACGCGTTTGTTGATACCAGCACGACGCGCAGCCTCGCTACATGCGATCCAGACGGTCTTATCGGAAATCGGCTTCTCCGCTGGCAGGCCACGTATACGAGTTGGAAACATGTAGAGCTTCGGCTTACGCCAGTGCCAGTACTCTCGTAGTGTTTCCAGAAGGGTCGGACTGAGAGGCAAGTCGCGATCTTTGCCGCCCTTGCCCGCCACCACGCGGATGATCATCCGCTGACTATCAATGTCGCTGACTTTTAGATGGGCCAACTCGGAGCGTCGCATCCCGGTTCCGTAGAGCGTCATCAGCAGCGTCCGTCGAAACAGCGTCCCCGCTGCGTTGATCAGTCGCGCGACTTCTTCTGGACTGAGCACTGTCGGCAGCCGGCGCCGATCCTTGGGATAGGGCAAGAACTCGCGAAACTGATGTCGCTTGAGGGTCTTAATGAAGAAGAACCGCAAAGCGGCCACGCAGTTCACCGCAGTGCCGGGTGTTACCTTGCGCTCTCGGAGCAGGTAGGCTTGATAGCTCCGCAGCTCATTCGGCCCGAGTTGATCCGGCGACTTGCCAAAATGGCGAGCGAACGCAGTCACGTACTGCAAGTACTTGCGGGTGGTGATCTCAGAGTAGTTGCGACGCTGGAGTTCCTCCAGCATCATTTTTCGTAAGCGGGTCACAGAGAGTCTCCTTTCTCTGTGACCCACACTACGTCAGCAGTGCCGAAAACCTCTGGGCTCACCCACGCCGTAGCGTCCGCCGCGCCAGCGGCTTAGTCCTGGTCGGCAACCCTTCCCTCAGCGGATTATGGAAGGGTTGCCCGTTAACCACTCACGATTTCAGTCGCCGGAAACCCATACGAAACGGATTACCTCGAACCAGAAAAACCATACCCAAACTCAATTTTGCGGTAAGCTTCGCAGGAACAGATCAGTGAAGGAGATCGCATCATGTCAGACGCACCCTCGAAACCAGCGCTGGACGGCGTTGAAACCGCCAGCACCCTCGATGCCGTGATTGTCGGCGCCGGTTTCGCAGGGCTTTATATGCTCCACCGCCTGCGCGGCCTCGGCTTCTCGGCGCGTGTCTACGAGGCAGGCAGCGGCGTAGGTGGCACCTGGTTTTGGAACCGGTACCCAGGCGCGCGCTGCGATGTCGAGAGCCTAGAGTATTCCTACTCTTTCTCGGAGGAACTTGAGCGGGAATGGCAGTGGACCGAGCGCTACGCCTCCCAACCAGAGATCCTACGGTATCTCAATCACGTCGCGGAGCGTTTCGACCTCAAGCGGGACATCCAATTTGAGACGCGGGTGACTGCCGCGATCTTCGATGAAACCGCAAACTGCTGGACCATCCATACCGACCGTGGCGACCGGGTGTCAGCGAAGTTCTGCATTATGGCAACAGGTTGCTTGTCTGCCGCCAAGGTTCCCGGCTTCAAAGGTCTCGAGATATTCCACGGTAAGTGGTATCACACTGGGCATTGGCCCCAGGAAGGCGTCGACTTTACCGGTCAGAGGGTCGGCGTCATCGGCACAGGCTCGTCCGCCATCCAGTCGGTCCCGATCATCGCCGGGCAGGCGTCGCATCTCTTCGTATTCCAGAGGACGCCCAATTTCAGTGTGCCTGCACACAATGGGCCGCTCTCGCCTGAAGTGATCGAGGATTGGAACGAACACCACGCCGAGTACCGGCACCGGGATCGGACATCGGCCTTCGGTATCAACTTTGAGATGAGCACCAAATCAGCCCTGGAAGTGTCGCCTGAAGAGCGGCAACGCGCGTATGAGGAACGATGGCGGCGGGGCGGTTTCTCGGTGGTCGGAGCTTTCGCAGACCTCATTTTCAACAAAGAGGCCAACGACACCGCAGCCGAGTTCGTGCGCTCCAAAATACGCGCGATCGTCCGCGATTCGGCCGTTGCAGAGACGCTCGCGCCGAGAGATTATCCTTTGGCAACCAAACGTATTTGCGTCGACACCGGCTACTATGCGACGTTCAACCGTGACAACGTCACTCTGGTTGACGTCCGGGTCACGCCGATCGAGGAGATCACCGCTACAGGACTGCGAGCCTCAAATGCTGAGTACACGCTGGATAGCATCGTGTTCGCCACCGGCTTCGACGCGATGACAGGCGCCCTGTGCAACATCGATATCCGCGGCAGAGGCGGCGCCGCGCTGAAACGGAAGTGGTCCGAAGGGCCGCGCACCTACCTCGGCATTATGGTCGCCGGCTTCCCGAACCTGTTTACCATCACCGGCCCCGGCAGCCCCTCCGTACTCAGCAACATGGTCTTGTCCATCGAACAACACGTCAACTGGATTGCCGATTGCCTCGCGTACCTCCGCGAACACCAATTCGCGAATATCGAAGCGACCGTGAACGCAGAAAACGATTGGGTCGCGCATGTCAACGAGGTTGCAAATTTCACGCTGTTTCCCCTGGCCAACTCCTGGTATATGGGGGCGAACATCCCCGGTAAACCGCACGTCTTTATGCCGTACATCGGCGGGGTCGGGGTCTACAGGCAGAAATGCGACAAGATTGCGGCCGAAGGCTACAAAGGCTTTGCCCTCTCCGCACCTGGTTCCTGAGAGCAGTCAGAACGCCACGTTAACTCATTCGATTCGGACCGGTGCTCCCAGTCTGGTAAGGTCGGGGACTTCTGTGCTTTTCGCCCCTCCCGCTTCGCTTTTTTAAAGCGCCGAAAGGCCCGGCTTCGATCTTTCCGGACAGCACGTCGCCGGTGCCGACTTCCACGATCTGGGACACTTTTTGTAAATACATCAGCTGATTGCTGCCCTTGATTTTGCGCCTGATGAATTCCAATGCTCCAGGAACTCTCGCCGTTCATTTTGAAGCTTGGGATCGTGCGTCTTGTAGACGGCAGCCCAAGTGTCGAGGCAGCGCATGAAGTCCCAAACCGACACCTGTCGCTCGGACCTCAGTTCCTTCACGTACTGGTAGGGGACTAGGGGCCACTCCCACCATTTCCACTTGGAGAGACGTGGAGGAAGATCGGGCATAGATTCCCTGGGAATTTTGGGGTGCGCCACTCACGGAAAGCTGGGATTCTAGCATCTTCGCCGTTCATTCGCTACGAGAATTGCGATGTCGTTTTGGCACAAACCCGGGCACTGCTTATTGCTGCGGTCTGAGGTGCGAAGGGGGCGCGTGGAGGAGGTCTTTTCCCGAGATGCTCCTGGGAGGCTTTTTCCGGCGTGCACAGAAACGTCCACTATTCTCCAGCGCCGCCTTCTGTGGGCGCTTGCCCGGTGAATTCAATTCCTTCAGGGATCCGACAACCAAAAATGCTCGGGATTACCCAAGCAGAAGTCGAGAATCTAGTCTATGCAGCTATGCGCTGCCCGGCAACCATGGCCACCGTCGCCAGCCCGGCGGCGAGTGCTTCGTCGCGCTCCACTTCCGGGTGAGCCCTGACGTGCGCGGCTAGGCGCGGCAGGTCCCACCATGCATTTGCATCTTCTAGCACCTGCGGCGCCAGGCGCAGCGCGCGTTGCAGCATGTCGCTATCGTTCCCATCGCAAACGTCGAGCCGGGACACCAGAACCGCAAGCACGTCTTCCGCGGGAAACTCCGTGCCGTCGCCCTCCGCGACTGCGATGGCAGCCAAGGCGCGTTCCAGAATTTCAGTCGCGCGATCGCGGTCTCCCAGGATTAAGTACGCCTCGGCCGCAGTGCGCGCGGTGCGAATGAAGACGTGGGGTGCTCCCAGCTCTTCAGCGGCGCGGACTGCCTGCCCGGCGCGGGTGACGGCGCGTTCGCGGTCTCCTGCGCGCGCGTCAATCATGGCCAGGGCGCCGAGAGTTTCCGCTTGGGCAGCGGCGTCCTGCTGCAAGGCCTTGCGCACGCGGGCAAATCCTTCTGCAGCTCGGGTGGTCTCGCCGGCCCGATATGCAGTCACTGCGGTGTTGAATTCTTCGGCAAGCAGATCTTCCGCGTAACCATCAATGACCGACCAGATCCGGAGCGAGGTGGCGAAAGCCTCGTGTGCGCCACGGGCATCGCCGAGCTTGTAGAGGGTGACGCCCAGGCCGTGCGCCGCAATCGCTTCCGCATCTACATCGAGCCGTTCGCGTGCGTCGGCCAGGACGGCGCTGTGATGGTCGCGCTGCGCGGCCAGATCGCGATGCCCTCCTGGGACAGGCAGCCACAAAGGGCCGGGACGATCGTCGGCCGGTAAAGCGTCGAAGTGAATCGTCCGGATGGCGCGCCATTTGGCCAGGCCTTCGTCATCGCCAGCCATTTGCGCGACCCGGGCGCGGTTGTTGGCCACGAACAACCGGGTAACGTGGACTTCTGTCTCGGGGACGCCGCCCGCTCCGCCCTCAAGCGCCTTCAGACCAGCTTCGGTGTCAGCGGCCGCGCCCTCCAAATCATGGGAGCGGGCGCGCACGTAGGCCCGGCCATTATGCGCCCAAGCGGAAAACAACGGCGCGCGGGCATCATTCGTCACTGCTTCCACGGTTTCTACAGCCGCGTCTCCGGCGGTGCGGGCCAGATCGAGTGAGTTGCGCCCGCGGGCGTAGGTCAGTGCTAGCCGGTATTGCCAGTGGGCGCGCAGCAGGGGATCAGTTTCGGAGGCGAGCAAGCGCGTGAAGCGGTCCAGCAGCTTCTCGCTGATCCAAGGTTCTTTCGCAAGTGGCGCCAGATTGTACAAAGCGAGCGCGCCCAGCTTGATGGCGTCGCGCGAAGGCGAATCGTCAGAACCTGCGATTGCAAGCAGGGCCTCGGCGAGATGGAACGCCGGCTCGAAGGCGAACGCATCGAAGGCCGCGCGTAACGCGGCGGCGAGTACGGGAGTGTTGGAGGCATGGGCTGCAAGCGCGGCATACGCACGCGCTTCAAGACGGTCGTCCAGAGGATCGAAGTTTGTAGGCGGAACATCCGCATCGGAGGCTACGCCGGTGGCTAGCTCTACACGCGCGAAGGGAAGCGCTTCCAGCCTTTTGATCTCAGCCACGCGCCAGGTGCGGAAAAATGCATCGACCGGATCGGCAGGCGCTTTCGCCGGGTCATGTCCGACGATGACGTGGATTTCAGCGCGGCCGCGCAAAGAGCTGATCACGCCACGCAGTCCTCGCAGGCTTTCCAGATCAATGGCGTCCAGTTCTGGAACGACCATCACAATCTTGTCGCCTGCAAAAAGTTCCCCCAACGTGTTCCACCAAGCACGGTACATGCGGGAGTCGCGCATGACTGAGTTCGGCAGGTCGCCGAGCGCCAGGCCGCCTGATTGCTGCCGCAAACGCCGCTCATCTTCGCTGAGCGATGGCAAAAGTCCGCGCAGCGCCAGGCTCAGCATCACCTTCTGCGCGGAAACCGCTCGCTCGACGCGGCTATCCCCCAGCGCCGCGCGTCCCTGGGCCAGATAGGAGCGGAACGCACCCCAAGGCACAGGGCCTCGTGTATCGGCGGCGAAACGCAAGACGATCGCGTCCGCTTGGCTGGCGGCTGCATTCGCAGCCGCAGTCGCGTTCTCTCCACGGCAAATCGTGATCGCGCTGGAGGTTCTCGCCGACATATTTATGCCGCCGACATGCAACCGTTGCTGCAGCCGTGAGGACCGGCTTTGATGCTTGTTTTGATCTTCATTGAATTCTCCATTGTTACAGTGCCGTCTTAGTTCACCACGCCGCGTACCCCATTTCAAGAGGAGAAACGCGGACTCTACATTGCGAAAACTACGCCGCACGCATGCAACCCCCGGAGCCACATCCCATAGGACCGGCTTTGATGCTTGTTTTGATCTTCATTTTGTATTCTCCTTGTTGTTCAGGAAGCGTTTTGGTCTCTCTGGACTACACGTGGTGCTGCTACCGCTACAGTCTGCAGCTGGGGCAACCCGGGCCAGCCTTGATGTTCGTCTTAATTTTCATCGCGCTCTCCTTATCCAAAGTTTTTGACCTGTTCTAAAACACCTTAACAACATCGCGGTTTCTACCCCACCGCGCTACGCCACGTGCATGCAGCCCCCGCTGCCGCATCCCATTGGCCCCGCCTTGATGTTAGTTTTGATTTTCATGGTGCTCTCCTTATCTAAAGTTTGAACTCGGTTTCAAATGCCGCGACAACATTACGTTTTCCGATCTCGACCGCGCTACGCTGCGTGCATACAGCCGCCTGAACCGCATCCGTGAGGGCCAGCCTTGATGTTCGTCTTGATTTTCATGGGATCTCCTTTCTTAACTCGCCGGGAGTCTTTATTTGCGCCTCACTAACAACTGCGGAAACGATGGGGCAATTCGTGTCACTAGTCATTACAGAATTGGAAATAAACTTTCGGGGCACCGAATCAGGTCCGGCCAGAGGCCCTGCAAGTGCCGATTAACCTCGTATTTTCATTGACTTGGTTGCAATACCGGGCTTATCTTTACTGCACCTTAGGGCGTCGTGAATACCTGTGCCGCAACAACCTTCCCAACCTGTGACCGAGATGCTAGTGCGCTGGAGGGCCGGAGACCAAGCCGCGCTCGAAGCGCTCATCCCCCTCGTCTATAAGGAACTCCGCGAAATCGCGCGGCACCATCTGTGGCGGGAGCGCCCCGGGCACACCCTGCAAAGTGCTGGCCTAGTGAATGAGGCTTATCTGCGGCTGCTGGACCAGCGGCCATTCGATACCGAGAACCGGTCGCACTTTCTGGCTGTGGCCTCGCGGCTCATGCGGCAAATTCTGGTGGACCACGCTCGATCGCACGGCGCGGCCAAGCGTGGCGCTGAACAACGGGTCGAACTCGATACCTCGCTCATCTTGCCCCAGGTCCGTACCGCTGACGTCGTAGCCTTGGACGATGCTCTGACCGGGCTCACTAAGCTTGACGAACAGCAGGGCCGAATTGTGGAATTGAAATTCTTCGGAGGCTTGTCGTCCGAGGAGATCGCCGAGGTGCTAGGCATCTCGGTGTCAACCGTCAAACGCGACTGGAACGTGGCCAAGGCTTGGTTGACCCGAGAGATGAAACGTGGGGGAGCTGGAAATGCCGGAGAACTGGCAAAAGATTAAAGAAATTGCCGGCGAAGCTATGGAGCGCAAGCCGGACGAACGGCAAGCGTTTCTAGACGCGGCTTGCGGCCAGGATAAAGCCCTGCGTGCCGAAGTCGAATCGCTGCTGGCCGCTCATGCCGATTCTGACAACCTTTCGCAGAATCCCTGGGGATCAACCCTGGCGGAAGCGCCGACTGCGTCTGCGAGTATTGGACCGTACAAGCTGGTGCGCGAGCTCGGCATGGGCGGGATGGGGCAGGTGTGGCTGGCAGAACAAGTCGTTCCAGTTCGGCGACTGGTAGCGCTCAAACTGATCCGGGCCGGCATGTACGACGCCTCGGTAGTCAAACGATTTCAATCAGAACGGCAATCGCTGGCCATCATGGAACACCCGGCGATCGCTAAAGTATTTGAAGCGGGCGCTACCTCGGCCGGGCAGCCGTACTTCGCCATGGAGTATGTCGAGGGTTTGCCCATCAGCGACTACTGTGATCGGAAAAAGTTAGGAATTAGCGAACGCCTACGTTTATTTCTGCAAGTGTGCGACGGGGTGCGCCACGCGCATCAGAAGGCCATTATTCACCGCGACTTGAAACCGTCGAACATACTAGTGGTGGAAGTGGACGGCATACCGAGGCCAAAGATCATTGATTTCGGCCTGGCGAAAGCGGTGGTCCCCGCCGCAGTCGGAGAATCCATGTTCACCCATGTGGGTGGATTTCTGGGTACGCCGGGCTACATGAGTCCGGAACAGGCCGATCCCAATGTACACGACGTTGACACTCGAACCGATGTCTATTCTCTGGGCGTGATTCTGTACGAATTGCTGACCGGCTTGCTTCCCTTTGATACGGCGCGATGGAAGAAGCTACGCTTTGATGAAGTGCTGCGGGAATTGCGGGAGACCGATCCCCCGCGTCCCAGCATGAAAGCACACACCGCACACGACACCTCGACGGTCCGTGCCCAAGCACGCAAGACCCAACCTCGGCAACTGGTGAGCACGCTACGCGGTGATCTTGATTGGATCGTAATGAAGGCGCTGGAGAAAGAGCGGGATCGCCGCTATGACACGCCCGCCGAACTGGCTGCCGATGTAGAGCGTTATCTGGAGAACCGGCCCGTACTCGCCCGTCCGGCGAGCGTGAGCTATCGGCTGAAAAAGTATGTTCGCCGCCACCGCATCGCGGTGGGGGCATCGGCTGGGCTCCTGGCCCTGCTCATCTCCTTCGCGGTCATGCAGGCGGTCCAACTGCGGCGCACTACCCGGGAACGCGACCGCGCCGATCGCATCACCGAGTTCATGACCAACATGTTTAACGTCTCCGATCCGAGTGAGTCCCGCGGCAATACCGTCACGGTCCGGGAGATCCTGGACAAAGCTTCGCAGAACATGGAATCGAGCCTCCAGAGCGATCCTCAACTCCAGGGGCAATTGATGAGCGTGATGGGCGAAGTCTATCGCCACCTCGGGCTGTATGAAAAATCCGAGTCGTTGTTGGCCCACTCATTGGAAATTGAACGCCGCGTTCTCGGGCTGGAAGACCGTGAAACCGCTTCCACCACCAGCCGGCTTGCCGCAGCCTACGCCGATTCCGGAAAGCTTGCCGAAGCGGAGAAATTGCTCGTTCCGCTCCTGGAAATTGAGAAGCGAAAACTAGGTCCGGAGCACCGGAAGACTTTGATTTGCATGAATCTTCTGGCCTCCACTCTTCACGGTGAGGGCAAGTTTGCGGAAGCGGAGAAAATGTACCGCGAGACGCTTGAAGTGCAGCGACGCGTTTATGGCCCCGATGACCCTATTACTTTGACTCTGATGAGCAACATCGGGGCCGTCATGAATGATTCGGGCAGCCGCAGTCCGGAGATTCTTGACTTAGACCGCAAAGTACTCGAGGCACGCCGCCGGGTGCTCGGCCCTGATCATCCGGACACTTTAATGTCCATGGCGAATCTTGGAGAAGCCTTGTCCACACAGGGAGGCCACGCGGCGGAAGCCGAGCACGTATTGAAGGAAACGCTGGAGATCCAACGCCGGGTTTTCGGGCCGGAGCACCCGGAAACTCTGGGGACCATGGGAGCCCTCACTGCGGTATATGAACAGGAGTACCGCTACGTCGAAGAGGAAAAGTTGGCGCGGGAAACGCTGGCGATTCAGCGGCGGGTCTTGGGGCCGGAGCACGGGGACACGGTCGCAACCTTGGCGAACCTGGGAGGGGTGCTTGCCCTTTTGCAGCGCTACTCCGAAGCAGAACAGATAAGTCAGCAGGCTATCGCGCTTGAGAGCCGCACCATGCCGCGGGAACATCCCACCCTGCTCGCAACCCAGTCGAACCTGGCGGATATTCTCGAATCCGAGCGACATTTGCCGGAGGCAGACAAACTGGTTCATGAAGTGCTGGAGACCGATCAGCGCGTCTTCGGTCCGGAGCATCCCCTGACCCTTCAGGCGATGTACACGCTGGGCAAGATCATGAAGGATGAAGGACGCCTCGAAGAAGCGGAAAACATATTGGGAAAGACCCGCGAAATTGCCTCCCGCGCTTTGCCGCCGAAAGATCCACGG
The DNA here is from genome assembly GCA_020073565.1 of Terriglobia bacterium. Lineage (GTDB taxonomy): Bacteria > Acidobacteriota > Terriglobia > Terriglobales > Acidobacteriaceae > Acidiflorens. The sequence continues at coordinate 17,335 of JAIQEY010000056.1, read as the reverse complement.
ACCGCACTCTGTCTCTACGCCCTGGCGGAGGTTGCCGCGCTCGGGAAACGACGCCCTGAGGCACTATCGCTGCTCCAGGACGCTTTGGACCATGGTCTAGACCCACCCACAACCGAGGGCATTGGAAAAGAGCCGGATTTCAAGTCGCTGCGCGATGATCCGCGTTTTCACGAAATCCTGGCCGAGGCCCATCGCCCTGCTGAGGCTCCCCAAGTTCCTAAATAGCGGCTTTCTACCAGGGATGGCCACTAGGGCCGGCCTTAACCCCTGTCTTGGTCTTCATTTGGGCTTCTCCTTATTCTTAAGTGAATTCATTTCTTAGCTTTGTGTTACGGAGCCGCTGCAATGGTTACCGCAAGCAACTGGGCCAGCCTTGATGTTGGTCTTGATTTTCATCGGAATCTCCTTTCGTCGTCGTCGTATCTTGCGACTATCCGGAATGAAGCCGTTACGATCTCCGCAGAGAACCCTTCGGGTCTGGTTTGACGCCGTCTTCTTAATTCTCCGCCTGGATCGTAACGGTCTCGAGTCGTCCGGTTGTTAGATTCTTCATGCCGGCTGCATGCACCCGCCGGTGCAAGCGTGCGGACCGGCCTTGATGTTGGTTCGAACCTTCATTTGAATTCCCCCCTCACTTTGTAGATCGTGCTTGTCCGTTTCAGCTTGTTATTTGTGAATGTCGCCATCAGTCGCGGGGCGGCAGTGGTTGAGGATTGATACCGGCCCTAACCTTCGTTTTGGTCTTCATCGGATTCTCCTTTCCTTGTAGTTTGCTTTCGCTTCTCTCCCCGTCCAATCGAAACTATTACAAATTCCACGGAGGGCCGTGGGGCCCAGCTTTTAGGTTCGTCTTGACTCTCATCGGAATCCCCTTTCCAAAATCGCCAGCGCTTTTTTGCGCCTCACTTACTACAGCGGTAACTAGGAAGCAAATCGTGTCACGAGGTTATGAAAAAGTTTGATTTCGTTTCCGGGTTGCATCTGTTGAACGGTTCCGTTCATTTGCACGACTACGCGAGTCAAGCGGTTACGATCTCCATGGAGTACCCATTGGGCCAGCTTTCACGCCTGTTTTGGTCTTCATTTGGTTTCTCCTTTCTTCAGTTTGAATCTCATTCCTGAGCACCTGCGTTTATGCGAGCCGCTTTCGATTACCACGGATAGCCAGTGGGTCCAGCCTTGACGCCTGTCTTGGTTTTCATTGCGTTTCCCTCTTCTTTTCTTTGTAGTTTGCCGTTAATTTTTTGCGACTGCGCCGAGCGAACCGGTTACGATCTCCAATTGACACCGCTTGGCCCAGCCTTGATATTCGTCTTGACCTTCATCGGAGTCTCCTTTCTTAAATCACCACGCTTTTTGCGCTTCATTAACTACTGCGGAAACGGGCGGCAAAATCGTGTCACCGGCATGTAGAAATCTTGCATTGTTCGCCAGTGCACTGAAACCCTGGTCTCAAGGCACATTGCTGCAACTGCGGTTCCCTGACGTGGCGCAAGTCGGAATGCCGTAACTTACAGGGAAAGGCTGGGATTATTTGCGATTGGCTAGATTTTGAACCTGAGCAGCGTGGGAAGTTAGCAGGTCACGACCCGGAAGCCGGACGGGGAATCAGATCAGGGGTGAGCGATAACAAGGACAGTCGGCGCGCGGCGCAGCACACAATCCAATGCCAGCCGGATGTTTTCCGGATCCAGCGCCGCGAAGCTCTCGTCGAACACCACCACGTCTGCTCGTTGCAGCAGTGCCCGCGCAATGTAGAGGCGGCTGCGCTCGCCGTGAGAGAGTTGCCAGCCCGTCTCCCCCACCATCTGCACCATGCCGGCAGGCATTTTCTCCAGCAGCGGGCCCAGGCCGAGTTCATGGCAGATAGTTTCCGCGTCGCGCATGTCTTCGCCGCTCGGCGGCCACTGCCGCCCCATCAGCAAATTGAAGGCAAAGGTTTCAGTGAGCACGTGGTTTTCGTGGAACTGGGGTGCGGACACAATGCGGCGGCGCCAACCCTGGTCGCCCAGCGTCTGGCGGTCAAGGCCACCCAGCAACACCAGCCCCGATTGCGGCGCGCGCAAGCCGATGAGCAACGAGGCCAGCGTAGATTTTCCCCCTCCGGATGGACCTTGCAGCAAAATCCGGTCTCCCCGGCGCACCAACAAGCTGCAACCGCGCAACACGGGTTCGCCCCGGTCAGCGTAGCGGAAGATCAATTCGTGAGCGTCGAGAACACTAGCTTCTTCTGTTGACGCTGCCGAAGCAGAATTGATGACAGGCGATCCTCGCAACTGCGGGCGTGCCGCGGCGTGAAATAACTGCGCGACCTGCTTCCAGGAAATCACCGCGTCGGCCAGCGCCAGCATGCCATCGGCGAGCCGCTTTAGAGCGCGATACGCCAGCAAGATTCCGCCCAGTGCGATGGCCAGGCCGATGTCCGAGTTACGGTTGAAAACGAAAGGCCAAGTGATTCCAAGTAGCCCAACCAGCAGCCATCCGCGAGGTGCGATCACCGTCAGCCGGGCTGCGGTGCGGTCCATTTTCGCGGAGTGGTCAAGGTATCGCTCGAGGGCTTCGTCTTCTCCCTGGTGCCAGTGTTCCGGAGCCTCCTGCGCCAGACGCGTGCGATGTCCCACCATGCGTTCGGTCAGATCATTGGTGATGGCGAGGCGCTCTTGTGTCCACTGCTGGCGCTGTTTGAAATAATGCCGCCCGGCAAGCAGAGTCGCGGCCACCCACACTGGCAAAAGCAGCAATTCGAAAAGCGCGCCCACCCCTTGTGATAACACGATCAACGCGGCCAGCAACTCGACCGCGGCGGTCAGTCCTTGAAAGCCCACACTGAGAGCGAGCGATTCTACCGCCCCGGATTCCATCACCTCGCCGAGAAATTGACCGACACCTTTGTGGCGGATTTCTTCAGGATGCAAGCGCAGCGCGCCCAGCAGGAGACGTTGTTTGAAAAGAATCCCACCGTGAATGGCGAGCCATCCCTGGAGCCAGGTGCTGAGCCAACGAAAAGGAACCAGCGTGAGCAGAATGAGCGCCCACGCCAACAGCCACCCATAGTCCAGGTGCCCGGCGAGGGCCGCTTGCCCGATCAGCCACCAGGAAAAGATCAGCAGAAAATATTCGACACTATGTGCCGCCAGCAGCAAGGCAAGACCGTGGTGCAGCCGCTTTCTTTTTATTTGGCCCCAGAAGTTCGCCCCCGGCGACTGGCGCAGCAGCCAGCATCCGCCGACTTCTCGCGCTTTCAGCCGGTCGTGCACTAATGCCTTCTGCGCTGCCTCGCGACGCACTCCGGTGATTCCTGCTTCTTCCAGCAGTTGGTCGACTTCGCGAGCTATTGGCTGGTCCAACTCAACACATAGTGCGTGACGTACTGCCTCTGTGGACAAGTGCACCGCCCGCAAATCGGGCGCGAGCACGGAGACTCGCCCACGGCGACGTCGCGGCAGAAGAAGAAGGAAGCGCGATGTGCCCATGCTCGGCAGTTCCAAAACTGCGGGCCCGGCAGTCTCGATCATCGGTTCCAGTCCTTCGTAAGAAACCGTGGATGGCTCTGCTTCCACGCCAAGCCAGCCAGCAGCGGACTCGATCCAGCGGTCGAGCGCCTCGCGTCCGGCCGTTAGAGAAGCTGGCGGTACCGGGACCTGCACTGCCGAGGGCCCCAATCCGCTTCGGCGCGCCAGTGCTTCGAGACCCGTGCCGAGTTGCGAAAGCGGCCAGCCGAGCGCGCGCATGTCTTCTTTCATGCCCGCACCCGTCGTGGTTCTTCGCGCAAATGACCCTGCTCAAGTCGGAGTTGTCGCCAGGCTGCATCCGACCAAAGACCCTGGCTGACTTCCTCCTCTGCTCTTAGCAGCAGGCTGTAGCGCGAATTGGGTTGAAGTGCGAGTTGCTGGGGATGGCCGTCCTCAACAATCCTCCCAGCTTCGATGACCAGCACACGCTGGAAGGTGAGGGTTTCGCCGACATCATGCGTGACGCAGAGAAGCGTAGCACTTTGCCAGTGCAGTCGCGCCCGGCGAAGCAACTCTCGCCGGGTGTGCCGGTCGAGGCCGCGAAACGGTTCATCCAGCAGCGCCAGCCGGACTCCAGGCCGCATCAGAGCACGCCCAAAACGAACTCGCTGCCCCTCGCCACCAGACACCAGCGCGCCGCTTTCTCCCAGTTCGGTTTGCAGGCCGTCCTGTAGTTTCTCGAGAAGCTGGCGCAGCGCAGCGTCTTCCAGAAGCCGTGCTGTAGGCACCTCTTCTCCATTGCCGTAGCGCAAGTTTTCCAAAAGAGAGCGGTTCCACAATTGGACGGAGGGATCCACCCAAGCCGTCTGCTGCCGTAACCTTATTAAGAGGCTACTCTCCAAAATTGTGCCGTCCACTTGTACGTCGCCTTCCGACGGACGGTGCCAGCCCAGCAAAAGGCCGAGCAAGCTCGACTTGCCTGCGCCGGACGCACCCACGATGGCGACTTGGTCTCCCGGCTCAATCTTCAGATCAATTCCTTCGAGGATGGTGTGCCCCGCAGCCAGCACCGTGACTGCGTGAAGTTGAATGGCCACACCGGGGCTCAGCCCGGAGGTCACCGGCTGTACCGGCGATGGAGGCGGCTGCGCGACAGACTGTTCCTCCAGCGCTCCAATTGGCTCCAGCAAACGCAAAGTCGCGTTGCGCTGCCAGGGATATTGGCGCGCGGCGTGAGCAATCTCTTCTCCCAACACCGGTATGTTCAGCGCCCAATAGACCAGGAGCAAAGCGCCACTGGCTTCACCCGCCCGCAGAACGTAGTGAAGCATCAGCCAAGCAGCTAAGCCGAAACCCGTCAGAGCCTGTAGGGTTTCGACCCGTGCGACCAAATTCTGCAAGCTGAACGAAGCCCGAGCCCACTCCACCAGCAGACTTTCATGCTCGCGGCGCAGAGCGCGTTCCGCTCCGTGGGTCCGCACTGGAACCAGTCCGATTAGTGCATCAAGATAAAACCGGCTGAGCGCGCCGCTGTGGTTGCTCACTCGTAGATCACGCTCTGTAAGTTTTGATTGCATTGAGAGTGGCAGCAGAACAGCGAGAGCCGCCGCCAGCGCAGCAGGCGCGGCCAGCGCCGGATCCAGCCACAGGATTCCGAGCACCGTAATGACGAGTTCGAAGAATGATCGCACCAGCTGCCCTCCCAGCATCGGCAGTTGCCGGATGCGGTGAGTGTTATGACTGCGATCGGCCATATCGGAAGTCAACCGGCTATGAAAGTAGCGGTCCCCAAGCTTGGGGATTTTTTCCAGGAATGCCACGCGGAAACGCGCTTCCAGGTGTCTGCCGATGCGCAACAGCCCAGATGCAATCGGCAGTTCGACGAGCATGAGCGCCAGCCCAAACAGGATCAAGGCCGCCATCACTCCCAGCCTCTGACCCGACACGCCAAATGCACGCGGCATATCCAGCAAACTGCGGAACAACACCGCCTCGACCAAAACGCCGACTGTCGCCAATCCTAGAGCCCCAAGGACTGCGGTTGACGCAAGCCATCCGTCCTTGCGCAACATGCGCAGCAGCTCAACTCCGGTCTGGGAAGATTTTTCAGTCAGAGCCGCCGCGAGATCGGGGGGAAGTGCTGCTGTCGTTCCACTTTCGACTTGCTTGCGCCTGCCCGTCGCGTGAACAAGGACGGCGCCGCGAAAAAATACGCGTTCTTCACCGTCTTCCGCCGGCGCCGGCCATGCCGACCAGTAATTGTGGGGAATCGCTTGGTGACCATCTTGTCCGTCTCGGCTCGCATGTTCCAGCAAACGCTCCAGAATCCGCTGGGCTTCTGGTCCTTTGCTTAAGACGCCGGATCTCAACATCGAGCCCGTCGCTCGCGTCCCCGCTTCCAGGCGGGCAAGAGAACTCCAGCCCACATCTTGCAGCGCATTTTCCACAAGGAGATCGCCGGCCTGCGGCGATAGCCCCAGCTCATCTAAGTGGCACTTCAAAGGACGGGTGAACTTTTCCGATCCTGCCCATTCGCGCCAGCCGCTCGCGGGAACGGGTAGCACGTGGACATATAGGCTGGACAGAAACTGCTGGTTGGAAACCCACTGGCGGCCAATGGCCGGATCCATGATCTGCACCCACCGGCCGTGCCGTCGCCACGCGACAATGAAGTGGGTCACGCCATTCGGATGGGCAACCACAACGATGGAGGGCAAAAGGTCAGCGTCTGCAAGCAACACAAAGTCGGTAGGTACGACGATCTGCTCCGCCTCTACGCCGAGTTGCCGGGCAACTTCTTCTATGGTGTCAATCGAAGTGCCATCGACTTCGGTCTGGCATGCCTCGCGCAACCTCCCGTAGCTGACTGAAATGCCGAATCCTTCCACCAGGCACTTGAGCGCCGCGGGGCCGCAATCCATGGCGGAAGTCTGCACTACCTCGGGAACAAACCACTGCCGCCCACCAATCTTCATTGTGTAGCGCCCGCTTTCAGGCTTGTCGGATTGGCTTTGGGTCCGGCAAGCAAGCTGCCAGCGATGCGCAACACCAGACTTGCGGGCGAGATGCTTTCCACCCGCACTTCCACCGACCCCGGCAGGCCATGCTGCAAAGGAATTCGCGAGTGGTCGTCGGCATTGAGGGCCAGTTCGACACGAATTCTGCCGTCCCGGATTTCGCTGGCAACATTGGTGACCGTCGCTGCTACGCTGCCGTACTGTCCCCAGGGAAAACCTTCCAGGCGTAAACGGGCGTTCTGGCCAGAGTGGATCCGGCCGAGGGCCGCAGACGGTTCGAAATTGGCCACGACGCGGAGCTTTCCTTCAGGGATGATTGAGCCCAGTCGGTCGCCCTCGTGCACCATTTCTCCTACACGCAACGGCGCGACTTCTCCCAACTTGCCGTCAATAGGAGCGCGGACTCGCCGGCGGTCAACTTCTTGTTGCAGCCGTTGAATCGTCACCCCCGCCGTCGTCCGCTCATTTTTCAATTTGTTCAGGTCGCCGGTCAGCTTTTGGATCTGCGCGTTCCGCTCGTTGATCCGCGTGCGTTGTTCTGCTTCCAAGCGCTCGACGGCATAGCGAGCGCTATCGGCGGCAGCGCGGCGCTGTTGAGCGTCGGCAACGCTGCGATTGAGGTCTACTTCGGGCACGACCCCGGCAGCAAACATCTTGCGCAGCCGCTCGGTCTCGGCCTGGGCAAACTGCGCTGCCGACTCCGCTTCACGATAGTGGGCCCGGGCCTCCTCCAGGGCCTGTTGGGCGGCGGCCTGTTCGTGCTCGTAAGCTTGCTTTTCGGAAGCAATCTCGGCGTCGATCGAACTGATCTGTGATCCCGAGCCGACAACCTGCGACTGCTGCTCACCAAGTTGAAACTGCTGGGTCTCTGCTTCCAGTTCCACGAGCACGTCGCCGGCTTTCACCTGCCGGTCGAGCACAAGATTACTCGCCACAATGCGCCCGCTGACGCCGGACTCGATGGGATGGACGGCCCGGTCCACTTCCAATTCAGCCTTGTCGGAAACTTCATAAACTGATACGTGGGCCAGGAAGAACCATGTCATCCAGAGCACAAGCAGGGTTAAGGCGAGCGCTAACCCGAAGTACGACCCCAGTGAATTGTCCGCTTCGAGAAAACGTAGAGAACGAGAAAAAGCAGACGCCAAACTCTCACCTCCATCTTCACGAGCTCACCGGGAGGAGAAGACCCATTCCACCCGCGGGGCCGAAGACTTCTTGTTTCTTTGTTGCGGGGAAGACAGACAAAGGTACACCGTGCTCCCACCGTGAACCACACTGTACCTTTTCATCAGAGTCCGCGCCAATTGTGAACAAGGGATACCGGGTGCAGCAGGCCGAATAGGCGTCCATCCCAACAAAGGAATTAGCACGACTGGTGACCCAACCAATCAATTGAGAAGATTCCGCATTGTACGCCAGACCCCCGTCGATTGGTCTCGTTGTTGACCCAATGGTCCACTCATAGGAATCGGAACATTCGTCAACTGTGCTGGCCATCTGGAATGGCTCCTGCGGACGACCTATTATAGGGCCAAGGATCTCTGCAGATTTGCCCTGCGAAACCATAAGATCCCCCAGGAGGCGAACGGGAAACCCTGGCTGGGCCAGCTTCGGCCTTGGTCGCGACGCCAAGCCCAGTAAGTCTGCGCTCCACCGCCGTTCCCTGATCTCTTCTGGAGCCAGTTCTCGACGTACATCACTTAGGAGAATCAAAATCGAGATTCTAGATGGCTATAGCTAGGGGAGCGCCAAGATTTTGTGCAGCGAATGCCCGCTGTTAGTTTTCCCGGCCTCCCGGATCGCGTTTCTAACCCATGAACATGAGAATTTGGCTCAGACACTTTGTTGCGAGATCGCGGAGGATTTCGCCTGTTGAAGAACGGAGGGCTGCCGGCCGTTGGCGTTACCACCGCCGCAATATTTTCGGAGGTTTTCATAGCTGGCCAAGAACCTTGCCCCGAATTCTGTTTTCTGAGAGGAGCGTCTTATAGGCGTTTCACGATGTCCGATCTTCCGGTCTCTTACGGAGTTATCGGTATAACTGGCCAATCATGCTGCCCGCGCGGGCTTGACTCGAGCGGATAGAGAGATTTAGGGACGCGTGCACAGATTGGACCAGTTATCCCGAAAATAACCGGCCAAACTGTTTGATTAGATTGCACTTATCCGGGGAAACAGTTTTAGGCCGGTTATTTTTAGCAATGCGGAAGTAATCGCGGTCCGTCGGTGCGTCGCCCCACGATCCAGAAACGGCGTTGTGGGAAGTCGGCAAGCGAGACCCATACGTTCAAACGCCCGGTGCCGCAGGCTCGACCGCTCGACCTCATCAAGGACTGCAGAGGCTTTCTTTGGGCCACTAGAATAGTTGGCAGGGATAGTGCAGTTCCCCGTTGCACACTTGGTGCACTATTCCGTGCAACAGAGAATACATGGGCGCAAATGACAGTGCCCTGACGCAGACACAATACGTCAAAATCGGTGGGCGCTAACAGGGCAGGTAAATTGGTAGATTTAGCAAACCGCTGCCGTGTTTCTCGGGGACATTGCCCCTGGGCACTGCCACCTCGGCCGGACGAATAAGAGCATGAGGCCAAGTCACCCCAGACGGAAACAGGCCAATTATCGATTTTGACTCAGTCCGAAAAAGGCTCGGGATGCCGGAGAAAATTGCACACTTGTTCGGGGATCTTTGAGTTTTAACCGCGAACTCCGGAGCTTTTCAATTTCAGGGCGGGCCGCCGGCAGTCGCTCGAATCGTGCCGCGAACAGGCTGGTGAACCCCGCCGCTCACCGCTCCCTGCTGAAGCCGGGGGGGTACACAGCGAGTCGAAATTCGTTATCAAACCGCCGCGCTCACGCACAAGCGAGGCGGGAGGGCCGCGGAAATTCCTCGCGTTCCGCCGGCCGCACCTGACCTGTGCGATCCGCATGGTTCCAATTATCTCTAGAAATCGTCGGGCGATCGCATTAACAGTCGGCATCGTGTTAATTCTCGGCTTCCACCGCCTATTCTTATGTCCGCAGACGGAATGCGGGCTCCGCGGCCACGGTTCCGATCCGCTCCGTTGCCGTCCTACCTTTGCGGAACCTTTCCGGTAGTCCGGAGGAGGAATACTTCACGGAGGGACTGACCGATGAGCTAATCACGGACCTGGCTAAAGTCGGAGCGGTGCGAGTCATCTCCTATGCTTCGGTGACGCGCTACAAGGGCGCCCGAAAATCGCTGCCTGAAATCGGATCCGTCCGGGGGGGCGCCCAGTGATGGACGTCCCTACCGGGACAGGTGACCAGACCAGTCACTCAAGAGCGACTACCGTTAAAGATCAAAGATCAATGGATCAATGGTAAGCGTCCGGTGATGACCGTCTCGACATCCTTATAGATGAGAGCCATGCTGGCGAAGTGGACGCTTCGGATAGGTGTCCACTTGGAGCGGAGATGGACACTTCCCAGCAAGCTACAGTCACTTCCCGAGACCGAGAGGGCTCGGTCGCAGCGCAGCGGCAGCGACGAAGTATCGCGGAGAAGCGGCGGATCGTGGAAGAGACACTGGCGCCTGGCGCGTCGGTAGCGAAGGTGGCGCGGGCGCATGGCGTGAACGCCAATCAGGTGTTTGGCTGGCGCCGACTTTACTTGGCGGGACGACTTGGGGAGCAGAAGCCAGGGATCAAGTTGCTGCCGGTTCGCGTGAGCGAGAGCAAGTCGGCGCCGGTCGTGGTCGAGCATCGCGTCACGGATTTTTCCCAACCCCAACCCGGCACGATCCACATCGAACTGCGCCAGGCGCAGGTGCGCATTGAAGGCAGCGCCGATCCCGCCTTGGTGCGGGTGTTGCTGGAGTGCCTGCGGGCATGATCGCATTGCCAGCGAAGACGCGGATCTGGATTGCGGCGGGAGTGACCGACTTACGCCGCGGTTTCACGGGACTGAGCGCGCAGGTGCAGACGAAGCTGGAGCAGAGTCCCTTCTCCGGGCACGTGTTCGTGTTTCGCGGACGGCGCGGCGATCTAATCAAAATATTGTGGTATGACGGTGACGGTTTGTGTTTATTCGCGAAGCGGCTGGAACGCGGGCGTTTCGTGTGGCCGCAAGCCACCAGTGGCACGGTTTCTCTGACGCGAGCGCAGTTATCGATGTTGCTGGAAGGCATCGATTGGCGACGACCAGAGCGCACCTGGGAGCCGCAGTTGTCGGTGTAACGTGCGAGATTCTTTCCACAACTTTTTTCGCGCGAGCGCGGATAAGAACGTGCGCATTCATGCGATACTCCGCGCATGGCAGTCACTGCGCTCCCCGATCTGAACGTGCTTCCTGCCGAGGAACTGCGCGCACTGATCCTGGCGCAACACGAGCAGTTAGTTTCCGCCGAAGACAAGCTCACCACCACACAAGAGCAGTTACTCTCGCGCGAGCGGGAGATCGAACATCTGAAGCTGCTGCTGGTCAAGCTGCACCGCATGCAGTTTGGGCGGAAGTCGGAGAAGCTGCAGCGACAGATCGAGCAGTTGGAGTTGCGGCTGGAGGAACTGGAATCGAATCGCAGCGAGAAAGACACCCCGCCATCGGAACCAGCATCGGTTCCAGCTTCTGCGACTCCTGCGGCAGCTAAACCCACGCGCCGCACATTGCCCGATCATCTGCCGCGGCAAACGCGCCGGCACGAGCCCAAGGAAACGGTCTGTCCGCAATGCCAGGGCGAGTTACGCAAGTTGGGCGAGGATGTGTCGGAGATGCTGGAGTACGTGCCCGCCAGTTTCGTGGTGGTGCGGTACGTACGCACGAAGCTGAGCTGCACGAAATGCGATTGCATTGTGCAGGGGAAAGCGCCGAGCCGCCCGATCGAGCGCGGCCTAGCCGGGCCAGGACTGTTGGCGCATGTGTTGGTCTCGAAATACTGTGATCATCAGCCGCTGTATCGGCAGTCGGAGATCTACGCGCGTCAAGGTGTGGAACTGGAGCGCTCGACGATGGCCGACTGGGTGGGCGGATGTAGTCGATTGCTGGAGCCGCTGGTGGAAGGGCTGCGTCGCTACGTGACGGCCGCCGACAAACTGCACGCCGACGACACGCCGGTGCCGGTGTTGGCGCCCGGCCAGGGTAAGACCAAGACGGGGCGGTTGTGGACGTATGTTCGCGATGATCGTCCCGCGGGCGACACCGCCGCGCCCGCCGTATGGTTCGCCTACTCGCCAGATCGCAAAGGCGAACATCCCGCGCAGCACCTGAAGAAGTTTTGCGGGACGCTGCAGGCGGATGCCTATGCGGGATTCAATCAGCTCTATGAAGATAGTCGCATCGAACCAGCGGCTTGCTGGGCGCATGTGCGGCGTCACTTTTACGATCTGGAACAGGCGCACAGTTCGCCGGTAGCACGGGAGGCGTTGCAGCGGATCGGCGGCCTGTACGGAATCGAAGAGCCGATTCGGAGTCGACCGCCGGACGAGCGCCGAGCCGTCCGCCAGGCACAGGCCAAGCCACTCGTGGATTCTCTGCGACAGTGGCTGGAGGCGACCTTGTCGAAGCTCTCGCGCAAGTCGGAGACGACGGTGGCCATCCGCTATGCGCTTTCGCGCTGGGACGCACTGACACGTTATATAGAAGATGGTCACATCGAGATCGACAACAACGCCGCCGAACGCTCTTTGCGCGGCGTAGCTTTGGGCAGGAAGAACTACCTGTTTGCCGGATCGGATGCTGGCGGCGAGCGCGCCGCGGCGATCTACAGTCTGATCGGTTCGGCGAAGCTCAACGGTCTCGATCCCGAAGCCTATCTGCGCCAGGTGCTGACGCGTATCGCCGACCATCCCATCAACCGCATCGACGAACTGTTGCCTTGGAATCTCAATCCCACCTCTGCCGAAGTGTCCACTTAACCGATTCGTGGACACTTAGCAATACGGTGCAACTCGGACGCTTACACACTTTGCATTGCCCTGGCCACAGCTGCGGCACTGCTGGTCTTCACCGCTTCCGCGAATGCCCAGGCAGCGGAACCCAACACCTACGCGCCCGATGTCTCGCAGGCGCGGCTGGTTTCCGGGTATCACCACGAACTGGGAAACAGTCCCTTCTCGGGCACGTGGATACACAACGTCGAGGTGGCGCCGGGCGTCAATGCCCCAGCGCTAGTCACAATCCACTCCGAAGGCACCATGAACATAAGTTCAGCGTTCATGTTTGGTATGCCCGGATTTCCGTTCCGCTTCTCACCCATTCACACCGTTTGGAAAAAAACCGGACCCAGGAGCATGATCGCCACCAGCATCTTTTTCGTCTTCGATGCGGATGGTGTCCTGGTTCGCTACCAGAGAAACCGTTGCCCGTTGAAATTCAGCCCCGATTTCGACAGCTACAGCGGAGTGGAGTTCATGGAAACCCTGGACTGCCCAGGGGGAATCTTCAGCTGCCCCGATCCGCTCGATCCCGCAGCTAAGTGGGTCTCTGACCCGAACAGTCCGCCCACCGGGAACCCGGCCACCGGCAAGCGCGTGAAAGTGGTGCCGCCAGGCCCGCTGAATCCCTAGCTTAAGCTAAGCTAGGAGATTGCTGGAAAAAATCGGTGATGCGGATTTCCTGACCCGCCTTCCTCGAATCGTCGAGGAGGCGGGTCTCGGAATGACACCTTGCCATCGCATGGGAGAGTTGCTTGTCCCGCCACAGCTCCACCTGCCGCCGCACCGGTTCGAAGTTCCGCTACTTACGATCGACGCCGCTTGCCAATCTGTTTCGCAGGGAAAAGTGGTTCGAGTGTTTTTTGGCGAGCACCGGGGTAAACACTCCTGAGACAATGTCTCCAAATCGGCAAGAGCCTCGTGTGGTCCGAAAACACTCAGCACTGCGAAAGCTGGTCAACAACGGAGGATGTTCAGAGCGGCAAGACCTTTAGAGGGTCGAGGTGGGTTGTTTAGGGCAACGCTGGCTTTGCGTGCGACGAGGAGGAATCCTCGGTTCCGCGCATCGTCCCGGAGTTGCCCCAGATGCGCTCGGCCGCTGCTCGTCTTTCCCGAGCGAACCTCTACTTCCCCAAGGTGCAAGCGTGCCTCCAATTCATAAGCAGCGTAGCCGTAGCGGCTGGCCTCGGAACGCACGGTCTCCAGGGCTCTGGTTGCGTCCGCCGTCTTACCTAACTTGGCGCTCACCTCGGCGGCGGCGATGACTGCTGCAAAGCGTGCGGCGCGGTCGCCAGTCCGTTGGGATAGAACCAGCGCTTGATCCGCGGCCGCCTTGGCGTCTTCGATCCTATCCTGCGCTAGCAGAGACCTGACCAGGATTGCCGCACACAGGGTGGCGTAGTCGGTGACTTTCTGTTGCTCAAATGTAGGCGCTGCCGTGCGGGCAAACGCCTCAGCCTCCGCGGCTTTCCCTTGCTCCAGAGCTATCTCGGCCAGGGAGGTTTGGCTTTGAGCAACACGGACTTGATCCTTGAGTTCCTGGCGGAGTGCGAGGCCCTCTTGCGCGGTAACGCGCGCTTGTTGCAGCTGGTACTGTGCAAGTTCGATTTCCGCCACTCCCTGCAGCACAAAACCGCGACCGCGCTTATGCCCGATCTCTTGGATAAGGACCAAGGCCTGATCGTAATTTTGTTTTGCCAAAGCCAACTCTCCCCGCTCCGGCAGCACAAGCCCCAAGTTGCCGAGAGTGGAGGCCTCGCCTCGTTTGTCACCAACTTCGCGAAAGGCCTGCAAAGACTGTTCTTGCATCCGAGTGGCGCCAACGAGATCGCCCAATCCCTCCAAAACGTTGGCAATGTTACCCAAGTCGCATGCAATGTCCTGGGCGCGGGAAATTTCTCGATCGATCCGCAACGAGTCTTCGTAATATTGCCTGGCTTCCTCCAGCTTCCCTTGGTCATAAAGGAGGTTGCCTAGATCGGTCAGAGTCTGGGAGACAGAGAGTTGCGTTCCTATCTTGCGAAAGATGCCCAGGGCCTCTTCGAAGGACTTGCGAGCACCTGCGAAGTCGCCCTTGTGATAAAGCACGATGCCTATCATGCGCGCAGCGCTTCCTGCTGACCTCGGATTCCGAGTGGCCGCCCCCAAGTCGCGAGCCTCAGCCAGTTCCTTCACCGCCATGTCCATTTCGCCGAGCCGATCCCATGCCCATCCCTCCAGTTCCTTGGCTTGCTCCATCAGCAGAGGACTACCCTGCGCCTGCGCCTGCGCCTGCGCCTTGGAGGCAGCGGCTGCCGCCGCCTGCTGAGCGCGTTTGAAGTCGCCCAGCGCAATGTCAGCAGATGCTTCTGCCAAGTCAATTCGAGCGTCCTCGCCGGCGGGCTTGGGCAAAGCATGCATTCGAGCGATGGTCTGCAGGGCGTCTTTTCCCAATCCATTTTTCGTCTGGGCAGATGCCCGGCGTAATCCGTAATCAAGGTTGTCGGGGAAGAAGTTACTCAGAGTGCGGTAGATCTCGATCGTCGCGGGAAGATCGTTCGCAAATTCCCGGTAGCGCCCTTCAATGGAAAGGCGCTCCTCTCGCGGAACGTTCGTCGAGAGCTCGAGAGCTTTCTTCGCTTCTTCTTGCGCCTTCGCATCGTAGCCGAGTGCGGACCAACTCTGGGCGAGGGCTGAGTGGGAGAGTGCGTGGTTAGGATCGGCGGCTACCGCTTTTTCCAAAAGATCGCGGGCTTCGAGCACGTCGAACGTCTGGAGCTTGGCCAGACCCTTCGCGTAGAGGCGGGAAGCTTCAAGATTCCCAGGAACGGTGGCGAGTATCTGGCGCACGTCGCTAGTCGAAACGTCGCCGACTCCCAGCTTTTGCCGCAGGCTTGCACCGCCCAACGAAACCAGATCAGCGAGGTCAGACTCGGTGCCATCTCGCGACACGACAACGATGGTTTCTCCGGCCCGGGTGTCCTGCAATTGCAGGTCGACCCGGATTTTCCCCTCAGAAGTCTTTCCCGTAGCAAGATAGGAACCGAGCACGACCATGTCGGTACCCAGATGATTGCGGATTTTGCTCAGAGTATCCTGGCCATAGCTCTCGGCGGCGGGCAGAGCCAGGTCGAGTTTCATGCGTGCCACATCTTCACCGGCAATCACGCGCAACTGCTGTCCGGAAGCCAACTCCGCGCCCAGCATCTCCGACAATGCAGTCGAGATCCATGCCTCGTCGTCTCTGCCGGAGAGATTCTTGAAGCCCAACACGGCAATGGAGGGACGCATTTTGAATTGAACTGACGATTCTGGGGACTGGGCACGATGAAATAATCGTTGCCGGAGTCCGCCTAGGTTTGTCGCGAACAGCGCAACCACGACCAGCATCGCCCCGGCGGCCACAAACAATCCCACTCTGCGCCGGCGCAAACCGCTCGCAGGTAGCGTGTTGGTCAACCGGTGCAGGTCGGAGCCTAACTCGATCGCCGACTGATACCTGTGATCTCGATCCTTCTCCAGGCTCTTAGTAATAATTCTTTGCAGTTCGGGTGACAGGGAGGAATCCAGCTGCTGCGGAGGGACGACTGGAAGGTTCAAGACAGCGTCCCGAATAACGGTTGCGGTGCTCCCCGAAAAAGCGCGCTGGCCCGTGGCCATCTCATAAAGGACTAGTAAGGGTCTTCGCCCAGTTCAAGAACAATCGTTAAAAACGATCTGTTTGCCGTCGGGTGACCAGGATTCCCAGGCAGCGCCGTTGTCGGGACCGAGATTGGTGAGTTGCTTCACATCGCTCCCGTCCGAGTTCATCGTATAAACGTCCATGCCTTGGATGAAAGCGATTCGGCCGTTCTTGCCGGGAAAGGTGGCGTGAGCGGGCAGTGTGCTGAGCAAAAGGACTGCTGCAACCGCGAGCCCGTGGAGGGCGTGAAGTCGGGATCTCATATCATTCCTTTCTGGATCAAGATCTGATTTCTCCAGTTGACGAACGATTCCGAACTAGTCGCTCTGCCGTTCATACGCTCCCATGTCGCAGCCGCCAGTGTCCTCTGGATCCGGACGCGGCTTACCGCGCTGATCAGTCTTCAGCAGATGACCGAGGCCGTCGGTACAACCATTCGGGTTCCCTGCGTCAACCGCGGGGCTGCCAGAAAGGAGGGCCATGGTTTGTGTCGGCCCTCCGTTGTAATGCAGAGGCCCCAGCATAGGATCGGTGCTGTTTAGGTCGCCAGCGCTTGTGAAGTTGCAGGTGGCATCGCTGCTCAGGTTGTAGCCATTTGAGGTCATGGTGCCGAAGCAGTTTCCACCCGAACTGTACGCAACAATGCTGTTCTGGATTGTTGCAGAGCCTGTGGAATTTCTGACGCCGCCGCCCGTGTTATTGCCGAGGGTACCGTTACTGATAATCACCGTGCCGCCGTTGTTGACGCCGCCACCTGCACCCAAGTAGTACGCGCCGACCCTAGCGCTATTGGCGCTGATGGTACTGTCGCTGATGATCGCTGTGCCGGCATTATCGATGCCGCCACCATAGGAACCGAATGGCCCTGTGAGAGGAATGGGGGTGTAAGCGCTATTCTGACTAATGGTGCTCTTGGTAATTCTCAGGACTCCGCTTGCCCCGTTTAGAATGCCACCGCCCCGTGCCAGTGCCAGACACTTAGCAGAGGAACACGGAACAGAGGTGTGATTGAACTGGACCGTACTGTTGCTGATGATCGCCGTGCCGCCGTTCGTGATTCCGCCGCCACCGCCAATAAGGGCTCTATTGTTGGCGATTATGCTGTTGTTGAGTGTCAGTGTTCCTAGGGAGACTCTGATTAAGCTCTCTGCTTTCCAGAGCCGGTCAAGTTAGAGTGTCTGAGAAATGAAACAGAGGACCCTGGCGATGATGACCGGCTTTGAGCAGTACACGAGGAAGACGCGGCGAGCGATATTTTTGGAGGAGATGGAGCAGGTGGTGCCATGGCGTGAGCTGTGCGCGCTGGTGGAG
>JAIQEY010000006.1 GCA_020073565.1 Terriglobia bacterium | reverse complement strand
ATTTCGTTGTCCCACCAGGTGTAGCCGAAGTAGGTGGAAACCATGTTCGTGCCCGGATGAATATGGCAGACAATACACTGGCTCGACGGAATGGAACGCGTGAACTGATGACGAATGGGATGACCGGACTCGTTACGCGGAATGGTGGGATCGGAGGACGCGGTCTGCCCCTGATTGCCATGGGCTGCGTACACGCCGGAATGTTCGGGCGAGCGATCGTTGGCATAGACGACGTGGCAGGCACTGCATCCGCTGGCACGATAATCGCCGGGCTGATCGTTGGTGCCCGGAAACGAGAGCAGCGGGTCCAGCAGCCGAGTCTTCTGCAGTCCCAGAAAAACCGGGTCGGTGCGCAGTTCTGTGCCGAAGCCGCGTGTGCTCAACTTGATCTCGGGCCTTCCCGGATCCTCTTCCAGACTGGGATTGCCGACCTCCGGCTTTGCTTTGCCTCCCCGCTCAAACACGCGCAGCACATTGCCGGGCTGAGAAATCTCCCAGCGTTCCAGGGGATCGAGATAAGGCAGAATTCCCTTCTTGCTGATTTCTTCCGGTGTCGGTGGCGGAAATGTAGTTAGACGTTGCGGGCTGCCGTCGGTACCGTAACTCTCGCCGAATCGCGGAGACTTCAGAGGAAATGCGCCGTTGTTGTAGAGGGCCGCGCCCCACAGCATGGCGCCGTGCGTCATCATGCTGGTCTGAACTTTGCGCACCTCGGCCGTATGGCAGCCAGAAGTGCCGCAGGTTTTTTCCGCGGCCCGCAAGTCGCCGGGATTTACGAAGCGCACGTATTCCCAGTTCTCGCGCAACCAGTTGGTATAAGTACGCTCTGGATTGGCGGACGAACGCGCGGCCTTCGGATCGCTGGGTTGCGGATGGGCTTTACTCTTTGCCTGAGCGTACGCGGCAGAATTCTGTGGACTTCCTGGGGCGACTCGCACCTCGCTGTTCCCACCATGACAATCGGTACAACCCAGGCGAACAGTACCGGTCATGTGCATGGTTTGACTGTCGGTCGCAGTGTGGCATGTCAGGCAACCTGCAGACTTTCGGTCGGCATCGGCTTGAGATTGGAGAAGTAGAACATCTCCGCCGCTTTGCACAGGAGCCGATCTGGCGGTACGGGCCCCGACCAGACACAGCAGGGCGGTCGAAACGAGAACACTAAAGACACTTTGAAGTACAGGTCTCACATTCCCTCAAGTGCGTTCAGAACTGAAACTTCACGTTGGCAAACACAGAAAACAGAACCCTGCCGTTGTAGATATCTTCCGTACTTTGCCCCGGCACCAGCGCCGATGCACCGCCGCGGACGACGATGTTTTCGCTCAGTGGCGGGCGGTACTCGAAGCCCGCGCCAAAATCCGTCCCAATGCTGTGATGGACCGGACGCTGGAACAGCAACAACTCCAGCGGCTCGGTGCGGTCGAATCGCAAGTAGTTCGAGTTGACGAACGCGCGCAGCTTCGGCGTCACATCGAAGTCTGCTCCCAGGTTGAGAATGTAAATCCCCGGGTTTACGAAGTTCGCCTGGCCCTCTTCCTTGCTCGACCGCAGATTCGGAAGCAGGCTCAGAGGAGTTGTCAGGGCCACACCAGTGGCCGTAAGGCGAATACCTTCGCGGTCCCAGAAGCTGAAGTCGGTCCCGGCAAAGTGAGTGTTGTCCACAATCGAGTCGAAACCGCGCGCGGTACCGTCCGTGCGGGAAGCGCCGGAGCGACTACTGGAATCGCCGGAAGCGTAAAAAAACGAGGCGCGGTAGCGCACCCAGTCCTTGTCGACGGAGAGTTCCAGAGCCGCCATCTGCGCGTTGATGTTAACGTGCCGTCCTGCGATCGTATTGAAGTCGTCGTGCCCCAGCGCCTGGTAGAAGGCATTACTCACGTTCAGGCGTCCGATGTGGCCGTTACCCGCCCATCCCAGATAATAAGCCCGAATATTGTGGGGGTGGACCGTGCCATTGACTACCGCTCCCACCGGCGCCGGGCGCACCAGGAAACCGTTGTCGTCATAGTGAACGCTGGCATCGTCCCGGTTGTAATGGAAACTGAATTCGCTGGTGTAGCCCTTGGCGAGGAAGTCCTGAATGTAGAAGTTCGCGACGTAAACCTGCTGACCTCGATTGTGGAGCGTGTTCAGGCCGCTGTTGGTATTTTTTTCGAGCAAGTGAAACCAGGCAAGGTTGTAAGCCAGCCGGTTGGAGCACAGGTTCCCGAAGATTCGAACACCCGGCTGCTCTTCCGAGAAAAGAAATCCCCGGAAGTCGCTAGTGAACTGCTGGATTCCAGCCCGCAGGGAAACGAAATCATAGTTGGGACTCAAGTCACGCAGTTTGGCTTCGACAAAGCCCTCCTGCAAGCCGACATGCGTGTCGAGGCGGTTTGTGCCCTTGCGCGTGTCGATGTTCACAAGGCCGCGTTCACGCGTCTGCAAGAAATTGAGGTTGATCCCCGGTGTGAGGCGAATGCGAAAGTCCACAGGGCGAAAACTAGTATCCCCGCGGAAGAGGTCGAACGACAAACGCAGGTTCTCAGAAACGAATGCCTGCTCACCCCGTCCAAAGAACCCGCTGCCGCCGGGATCCACGGAATTCAAGCCACTCGGGACCGGCAGGCGACGACCATCGAACCCGGTTTCGCTCGTCCCTGTGAAATTAAAGAACCAGCGCTGGCCGAAGATCGGGTAGTCGCCTTTGATCCGGCTGCGATTGAAAGGATCGTACCAGTGTCCTTTCACGTAGGGCGTATCGGGCTGCCTTTCGTAGCGGCGCCACTCGGGCATGGCGATGTCCCAGCGATCGGGGTCAGGTGAGAAATTCGCGGAATCGGGAGGGATTTGCTCCGGTGTGGCTTCTGCGGGCGTTCCTTGAGAAGCGGGGCTGCGTAACCCCGGATAAGGAGTAGTAGGACCTGCAGGTACAGAAGTACACGGTGTTCCCGGCACACCGGATGGGCACCTAGCTGCCGGAAGCTTCTCGTCTGACTCGCGTAGCGCGAGTTGGAGGACGGTGACTGGTCCGCTCACCTGGAAGCTGGGAATGATCTGCCTCTGGAATCCTTCCCGGATAAGTTTGACTTCATAAACTCCCCAGTGGACATCTCGCAGACGGAAGATGCCTTCCACGTCGGTGGCAGCGGAGTAATGTTGATCATTGGCCGTACTCCGCAGATCAAGCTGCACACCGGGAATCGCACGACCCTGCGAATCACGAATCACCCCCTGTACCGTGGCAGTACTGGCTGGGGAGCGCTCCGGAATACGACGGTTGGATTGGCCTTGCGCCTGGCGTGCGAAGAGCAGGGACGACGGAACAAACAAGCACAGAAAAACTGCAAAGCACGGCAGACATGAAAGGAACCACCGGAGCGCACGGCCGCCTGTCTGCACCCGTCAGCACCATCCCAAGGAGATCTATTTCCCTTGGTACCATAGCCGCCCTGCATATGCAAAGAAAACCGCAGCATGCGACTACGTTTCGTCACTAGTCTCGCTGAGGGAAAAATGGCGCCGCTACTTCGTCTTCATCACGTAAACTCCATCCCAATCGGGCTCGGGCGCGTTCTGCATGAACTCCAATACGCGGTCCAGAAAAATCTGCGTGGGACCATCGTCCGGAAACCGGGTCAGCATTTCTCCCAACCGGCTAGCCGCTTCTTGCCAGTTCTGCTCGCGATACGCTTCCATCGCGTGATTGAAGCGGGAGAGCAGTGGCTCGTATTTTTCCTTTTCCTGGGCGAAATCCAGCAGTTCGTAGATCGTTACCGGTTGCAGCTTGCCCTTCACGCGGATCTTGTCCAAGTCGCGGCAGACAAACTTGTCGGCGATTTGACGGTATGTTCCTTCGCTGATGACGATGCGGGTGCGGTATTCCTTGGTCAGGCCCTCCAGTCGGGACGCGAGGTTCACGTTGTCACCCATCACGGTCCAAGCCAGCCGCTTCGCAGAACCCATGTTGCCCACATTGACCGGGCCGGTGTTCAAGCCCACTCCAATCGAGATCTGCTTTCGTCCTTGCGCCTGCCATCGGGCGTTGAGTTTGTCCAGGCTGCAAACCATCTCCAACGAGCAGGCACACGCGCGGTACGCATGATCGGTCTGAGGATAGGGCGATCCCCAGAATGCCATGATGGCGTCGCCGATATATTTGTCGAGCGTTCCCAGGCTGCGGAAAAGGACGTCGGTCATTTCTCCCAGATATTCATTCAGCAGGAGCACCAGTTCATCCGCGCTCAGGCCCTCGGAAAGCGTGGTGAAACCGCGGATGTCGCTGAACATGACCGTGAGTTCCTTGGTCTCTCCGCCCGGCCGGATGTATTTCTGCGGATCTTTTTCGATCAGCGCGATCACGCCGGGTGAAAGGTACTGCGAGAAAGTCTTGCGGATCTTTCTCTTCTCGCCCTCCTCAAAGATCATCCGGAAGCTGGTGATGACTGCATAGTTGACCACCAGCGTGCCCGCGGGAACCACACAGCTCAGCCAAAGTCCCCAGTGCGCGAAGCTGTAGTAGATAAACCAGGCGAATGCGCCGAGGGTTAAGAACAGCGAGATGGTTGAGTACAGCGGCTTAATGCGGCTGAACCAGAATCCGAAGACCAGGCCAAACAGCAGGATGAACCCGGTGTCGATCATTTCCTCATGCAGGCCGCGTGTGAGGAAACTGCGTCCCTTCTCGTCGGTGTGGAGCAGGTTGTCAATGATGTTGGCGTGTACCTCAACCCCCATGTACCCCGCATCCTGCTTTTGGAAGGGGGTGCTGCGCAAATCGCCGATGCCGAGAGCGGTGCCGCCCACCAGCACGATCTTGTCCTTGAATGTGTCGGGAGGCACGCTGCCACTGATCACATCCCACATCGAGTAGTGCTGATAGGTGTGGTACGGACCCGCATAGTTGATGAGTACACTGCCATCGTGCCAGGGTCGCAGGTTGTGGCGGCCGAATTGGATACGCTCCAGCCCGTTTTCAGAGATGTACGCCACGATCTCCTGATCCGGAATCTTCTCGTATTCGCGCAGCGTCTGCATCGCCAGCGAGGGAAAGAAGTCCTGGTCCTGATAGCGAACGATGAGCAAAGCCCGCCGCAACGTGCCATCCGGATCGGGGGTGGTGTTAAAGAAACCGTACGAGGCAGCGGACTCGGCCAGTTGAGCGAGGTTCGCTTCCGCGCCCGGGTACACGCCGCCACCATTCTCCAACCAGGCGTGACCCATATCGAAGTCGCGGTCCTGCGACTTCACTTTGAGCACCTGGGGAAACGCCTTCGCCCAAATAATGTTGAAGTATTCTTCCGCCCGTTTAGCGTCGGACGATTGGGCACGCTCCCGGTCCAGGAAGAGATGCCCGAGGACTACCCTGCCGGACTGTTGCAGGGAGGCAGCAAACAAGGCGTCGTGATCGCCGGCAGCTTCGAGTTGTTGGATCTTGTTGGTGACGCTCGCGGGAGCCGAGGGACCAAGCTCGCGCTGCAACTGGTGAAGCGCCTGCTGGGCAGAGTTGCTCTCCGGCGTTGGGAACGTAGCGTCAAATGCGATCACCCCCGCGCCGCCCGCGCTCAACCGGTTCACCAGCAATGCGTAAGAGGTGCGTGGCAAGGGGAAGGCGCCTATGTTCTGGAGAGTTTTTTCGTCGATGCCAACGATCACGATGCGTTCGTCGTGCGGCCGCTCTCCGCGTGCGGCGAAGCGCATATCCAGAGAACGCTGCTCAACGTTTTGCAGGAAAAGAAAACCAGCCCGCGTGTTGCCACCGATCCCGGCAAAAGCAAACAGCGCGAGGCCTGCCAGGGTGACCAGCAAGGCGAGAGCGAGGTCCACCTGTCGAGCTGAAAATCGACCCAGCCTCGCTGACCAGCGGGACCACCTTTGTTCGCGGAGCCTCATAACCATCGCGATTCCAAGCGGCCGCAGCCTGAAGACCAGCGACGCATGGTATTGATGGGCAAACTAAATCGCTATCAACACTTGGGGCTTTGCGGAGGGCATCCTGTTGGTCTGGTCGGCACACTCGGACTCGTGTTGAGCTGTGTCACCCCGATCGCCCATCCTGCAGCAGCAACTCCAGCACCAATCATAACGTTGCGTACCAGATGCGGATGCCGAAACGGAGGCAGCGGATCGGGCACGGACGTCTCCTCGATGCTGGCGCGCTGCACATCGGCTGGAGTGGACTGAGGTTCAAAACCTGCAGGCGGAATCTCGGAGCTGATCACGACCATCTGCCCGGCGCTGACCAGGATCTGATTCTGACTTGAATCCCCGGAATTCTTGACAACCTTTGCGTTGCCGATCGGGGTGACTGAGACCTTCCCCGTATAGCAGATGACCGTGGTCTTATTGCTGTCGTAGCTTACATAGAAGTCAGTACCGATTACGCCGATCACGGCGTTCGGTGTCTTCATCTCGAACTTGCCGGCGGGCTGCGTAACCTTGACGACCTTGCTCCGGACCTTTCCGAGATTCATTTCGAGCGCGGTCTGTTGGGAGGCAGCATCGTGCTGCACCACCCGCAGCTCACTGTTCGAACCCAAGCTGAGGATGGACCCGTCGGTGAGGCCGGCGCGCAGACGGCCTTTCTGTTCGGTCTTGAGCAGATCATTCCATTCCAGGTTGTCTTTGGCTTTGGTTGGCTTGGCGTTCCGCGTGGCCGATGGAATCAGCGCACTAATCTGTCCCGCAGATTGTCCTCCCGCCCCGGGCTCGCACAGCGAAGGCATTGGCGACAACAAAAGACACAGTAATCCAGCGATAAGACGTCTGAATGGAATCAAGACAGGCCCCTTCCTTGTTCTAACTTTTTTGGGGGATAACGAATTGTGTCATACGAACGGGGAATGTCAACGTTACGAGCCTCCATGGGTGATCACTGTGGTTACACGAAGGTATCAGCCCCCTCGTTTCCACAGGGGGAGTCGTATTAACATTCCGGATAGACAGGAGTTCTCCAGACTCCTCGCCGCCGAGTCTGTCCCACCGGCGAGTCTTTGAGGTGGAATGAGCCACTTTCGTTGGGGTCAATCCGCACTGGCTGTCTGCGGCTCTTTATTTCTCCTCCTTCTTGCAACTCTGCTGATCGCTTGCAGCAGCGGTAACGCGCCTTCCAATTCTCCGCCGCCACCTCCTGCGGTCCCGCTCGCTGCCGCCGACGTGCAGCAAGTCGTCGAAAATGCTGCTCAGTCGTTGAACGTTCCCATGGTCATCGCGGTGGTCGACCGCGCCGGAGGAATTCTGGCGGTGTTTCAAAACGCGGGAGCACCCACAACATCGACCGGCAACTTCGGAGTGGCAGTCGACAGTGAAGAACTCGCCGTCGCCGTGGCTCGCACGGCTGCCCTTTTCAGCAACAACCAGGCTCCACTTTCGAGCCGTACTGTGCGCTTCATCAGTGGAATTCACTTTCCGCCGGGCGTCGCGAACGCTTCCAACGGCGATTTGTATGGGATCGAAAACACCAACCGCGGCTGTTCGCTGAATACCACGTTCTTGCCGGGGAAAAACATCGACCCATCCCGTTCGATTGACGGGCTCAGTTTGGGGTTAGGCATTATCACCGGCAAGGCGGACACCATGGACAGCGATCCAACCGCCGTGAATCCAGGAGGGGTTCCACTTTTCAAGAACGGGTATGCGGTTGGCGGAGTAGGAGTGGTCAGCACATCGCGAGAAGCAGCAGAGTTCGCCGCCTTTTCAGGTGCGTCCCAGGCCGGTCTGCTCCCGAATGCATCACAGTTGCCCCCGCCCGGAGTGGTCATCATCGGGGGCATCGCCTTGCCCTTCGTGAACCAGACCACTGCCCCGAACGGCATCGGTCCTGGAACTGTGGCCGGCACGTATGTGTTAGGGCCGCTGAATGGTGGATTGCCTCCGGAAGGCGATCTGGTCGGACCAACAGCAGGAGTCTCTGGTCTGACTCAGAATGACGTCGCGAACATAATCAGCCAGGCAGTGGCCACTGCCGAGATCACGCGAGCGGTGATTCGTCTGCCCCCCGGCTCGCGCACGAGAATGACGATAGCAGTCACGGACCTGGACGGCACGGTCTTGGGCCTGCACCGCATGCCGGACGCAACTGTTTTCAGCATCGACGTGGCCGTCGCCAAGGCCCGCAATGTGACCTATTTCGGGGGGCCCGCAGGCACTCCAGATCTCCCCGGAGTTCCGGCGGGGACAGCTGTAACCAACCGCACCATTGGCTTCGGCGCGCAGCCTTTTTTCCCGCCGGGCATTGACGGCTCCGGTCCGGGGCCCTTCTTCAATCTCTACACATTTGACATCGACCATCCATGCACCCAAGGTTCCCAAGCGGGGAACCCCAATCAGAATGGGATCGTCTTTTTTCCCGGAAGCGTTCCTCTCTACAAGAACGGAGTGTTGGTGGGTGGTTTGGGAGTCAGCGGCGATGGCGTCGATCAAGACGATTTTGTTACCAGTGCCGGCGCGAAAAGCTTCGAGGCGCCTGACAATATCCGCGCTGACCAGGTGATCATCGACAACGTGCGCCTGCCCTACTTGAAGTTTCCCCGGAACCCGACCCAGTGATTGACAATTCGAAAACGATATCCCTATAGATGGACCAAGCCTCTTTGCAGCGCCGCGACCACGGCCTGGGTGCGGTCGCTTACATTGAGTCGCATCAGAATCGTACTGACATGACACTTGACGGTGGCATTGGTGATGCCCAGTTCGCTGGCAATTTCCTTGTTGGATTTGCCGTTCACCAGGAGTTGCAGCACCTCTTGTTCTCTCGGGCTGAGGTCGCAGTCCGGCATACGCGATTCCAGGGCTCGCACCACCGGAGGAGGAAGAAAGCGTCCTCCCGAGTGAACGCGCAACAAGGCGTCGATCAGAGTCTGGTACGGCATCCCCTTGATCACGTAGCCTTGCGCTCCAGCCTCGAACGCCCGGTGGATGTCCTCGTCTCCTTCATAAGTCGTCAGGACAACGAACCGTGATTTGGGATAGCGCGCGCGGATCGCAAGGATCGCGTCCACGCCGCTCATCTTCGGAAGCCGAAGGTCCATCAGCGTAATGTCGGGCTGGTGCTGGTGAAAGAGTGCGACCGCTTCCTCCCCGGTGCCGGTTTGGGCGACCACGGTCATATTCGATCGAGCATTGATGATGGCAGCCACCCCGACTCGCATCAGAGGATGGTCGTCCACCACCATCACTTTGATTCTTTCCTGAGTGCTCACCGCATCACCTCGATGTCATCGGAGGGAACAAAGGGGCCACGTGGAATGTGGAAGGTGACCTCCGCGCCCCCGCCCGGCCGGCTGTTCAACGTCAGTTCGCCCCCTACCCGCGTAATCCTTTCCTTCATCCCAACCAGACCGTAGTGCCCCGCCGGCAAGGAAGACACCGACTGGGGATCAAATCCCGCGCCATCGTCGCGAATCTTCACGTCGCATCGGTCAGCGTCAAACTGGACTTCCACCTGTACCTTGCTGGATCGGCCGTGGCGGACCGCGTTGTAGATGGCTTCGCGCACCACCATCAGCAGTTCATGGATAGTGGCCTGCTCAAAATCGAACGGCTTACCAGAAACGTGACACTCAACATTCACCGCGAATTCCTGGCTGACTTGCTCCGTCATTCTGCGCAGTAACGTGCCGAGATCCTCGGCCGGCGGCGACTTCTGGCGCAGGTTCCATACCGCCTCCCGCGCCTCATTAATAGTCGTCCGCAATTGCGTCCGCGCGCAGTTCAGCAGATCCTGCTGTGCATCCGCCTCCGTCGGACCGAGGCTGGAATGAGCTTCCAAAAGCGCCGACACGCTGGCGCATCCTTGGATCAGCGTATCGTGCATTTCCCTCGCTAACCGGTTACGTTCCCCGAGTACCGCCTGGAAGCGCGCCCCCAACTGACGAAGCCGGAACTCGTGAACCGTCCAAGCCGCTCCCGCCAGGGCAAGAATGCAGCAGCTTAGAAACCACATAGTCCGATAAAAATGAGGACGCTGCACGATTTCGAGGGAAGCTTCGGCGATCTGTTCCGGATTGTTCATCTCGAACGCCGCCACCCGGAACCGATAGCGACCAGCGGGAAGATTCGTGTAGTAGGCAACGCGGTCGGCGGAGGCATCGCTCCAGTCCTTGTCGAACTCATCCAGCCTGTATCGGAACTCAACGCGTTCCTGCGATCGCAAGAGCACCACGCCATAATGTAGTTCCAACTTCTTTGTATCCGGACCAAGCGAGACTCCACCGGCGGGCGAAATCTGCAACCCGTCTGCCACTACCTGGTCAATCACCGCGGGCGCCTGCTCGGAAGGCTTGGGCTGGTCAACCCTCATGCGGACCGGCCCCTTGCTGCTCGGGAACCAAACTTCTCCACGCGTGGTGAGGAGACCGGCGGGCTTCTCTCCCCCGCACATCTGGATGGTTTCCAGTCCCTCCGAAATGCCATACAGCGTTAGGTTTACACGCCGGGCGCGCTGTTCGGCGACCGCATCCAGATCGTGGCGACTGACTGCGGAAATCCCATTCGGGCCGCTGATCCACAGCCTACCCCGCTGATCCTCCACCAGTTCGTAGATGCTGTTACTAGCAAGCCCCTGCGCGGTCGTGTAGTGGCTCAGCGT
This sequence comes from Terriglobia bacterium, assembly GCA_020073565.1. Lineage (GTDB taxonomy): Bacteria > Acidobacteriota > Terriglobia > Terriglobales > Acidobacteriaceae > Acidiflorens. Next base: position 138,336 of record JAIQEY010000006.1, on the reverse strand, counting down.
GCCATCTCGCCAGCGGTACAAGCCGCCAGCGCGCGTTCCGAACCACAACCCTCCGTCGGAGTCCTGATGTATGGCCCAAACTTTCTCGTGCTGCAGGGCAGCCGTGACGACGTCATTCTGAAATCGCTCATTGTGCAGCCGGCTCACTCCTCGGTCCGTGCCGATCCAGAGATCACCGTTGCGGTCTTCGAGCAACGAGCGCGTGCTGAAGTAGCAAAGCCCGTCCGATATCTGAAAATTCGTAAACGTGCCAGTGCGCCAGCGACTTACTCCTTCATCGGTTGCGATCCAGACGCTACCGTCGCGGCTTGCCAGGAACGCGCGAATAAAGTTATTAACCAACCCCTCCTTGGTCGTGTAGTGAAAGAGCCGTTCGCCGACTTGGCGGTACACTCCGCGGCCCTCCGTCCCCGCCCAAAGAGCCCCCTCCTGATCGCGGAAAACGTTGCGAATCCTGACCCCGGAAATACCTGGAAACCGGTACTGAGTGGCCTTTCCGTCGCGATAGCGAAACAAGTCCGCCGCCGCGACCCATACATCTCCGCCTCGATCTTCGTACACCGTCTCGGCATCGGAGTCCGACGCATCCGGCAACGCAACCGTTCGCACCGGCGTGTTGCTCAACCTCAGCATCCCGGCCTGCGTTCCGACCCAGATGTTCTGCTCAACATCTTCGAACAGGTTCAGCACCGTGTTGCTCGGAAGGCGTTCTGGCGCCGTCATCTTTGAGAACACACCGTCTCGATAGACGTAGAGCCCGTGTCCAATGGTTCCGATCCATAACGCACCTTCAGAAGTCTGGCGCAGGAATCGGACCGTGCCACCAACCTCATGTACCTTTTCAAAGCGTGAGGTCACCCCCTGCGCAAACACCTTTCGGTGCAAGCCCGAAACCGTGCCGACCCAGATCGCTCCGTCCGCCGTCTCGAGTAGCGATTTGACGCGATTCTGGCTGGCCTCTCCCTCCAGGTGGTATTCGACCACGGAGTTCTCTTTCAGCCGTACCAACCGGGAGCCTCCCACCCACAACCCGCCTCCACGGTCCTCATAGATGGCGTGAACCGCCAGGAGAGGCACAGTCGCCGAATCGTCGACGCGTTCAACCCGTTCGCCACGAAACTGAAACAGGCCGTTGTCTGTTCCGACCCAGATCCGACCGGCGCTGTCCTGGTACACCGATCGGACAAAGCTGTTGGTGAGCCCGTCTTTGCTGGAGAACGCACGAAACGCACCATCCCGGTACTGAATCAGTCCGCCTCCCTCGGTTCCGATCCACAGCGTGTTGTCCTGCGAAACCATCAAACAGAAGATATTGTTATCGCTGAATGCCGGCGTGTTCTCGCGGTTGTAGAGGGAGAAGCGAGCTCCGTCGAAACGCAGCAGCCCGCCGGTGGTTCCGATCCAAAGATATCGATCCCTGGTCTGTGCGAACGCTTGGACAATTTGTTCGGGAAGCCCGTCCTGCATCTGCCAGGTGCGTTCCGCGTATGCGACCAGGGGCCGGTCAGCAGCGGACGCAAAAAGCAGGGAAGCGGAGAGCACCAGCACCACACCGCCAACTACAGTGCGGATCCGCTTGTGTACTCCCGCCGGAATGGTTGGTGAACGCATGAGGCAGCCGACCGGTTCCACAGGAAGTGTAGACCGATTTCCCCCACTGGCTGAAGCCCCGATTGCTTTTTCAGTTTGCGGCACAGGCTGAAGGTCATGCCATTCCCAGATGGATCAGAATCACTTCAGACTGTCAAAAGCCCGAACCACCGGAAGCGCATTGCCACTGTCGTCGAAAAAGCTGCGGCTTCCCAGAGGTCCTGTCACCGCCGGCTCCCACCAGAATATCCCTTTGCCCAAGCCGTTCGGCGTTTGCTGCACCACCCGGTTCACTTCTTCCAGGAATTCGCGCTGCCCTTCCGGGGTTTCAGGGAACGGCCCTTTCTTCTTGATGTATTCAGATGGCTGCCAGTTGTACGCAGTCTCCACCACAATGATCTCTTTCTTATATTCCCGCGCCATGAACGCCATGTTTTTCCGGAGATCGCTCACGCTGCCATGCCACCACGGGTAATAGGATTGCCCGATCACGTCGTACTTCACCTGGTAGGACTTCAGTTTGTCAAAAAAGAACTGCGTCCCATCCCGGTCCCCGCCGCGATCAATATGGATCATGATTCGCGGCCGCGGACCGTCCCCCGCGCCCGCCTCGACACCCGCAATTCCGGCCTGGATCAGATCCGCAAAATTGTCCCAATTATCCGGCAAGCGGCCGTCGGGCCACAGCATGCCACTGATCACTTCATTGCCGATCTGCACCATGTCTGGAAGTACGCCAGCAGCCTTGAAAGCCGCAATAGTCGCCTTCGAGTACTCGAACACAGCGCTTTTCAATTTCGCATGCGACGACAGCCGTTCCCAGGCTTTCGGGGTGAATTGTTTCGCGGGATCCGCCCACGTGTCGGAGTAGTGGAAATCGAGCAAGATGTGGAAGCCGAGTTCCTTCGCGGCCTTTGCGGATGCAAGGGTGTACTCGAGGTTGTTGGGCAGATCCGTGGGCGTGTGAAACAGCCGCAGCCGCACCCACGTATACCCGTGATCCTTGAGGATCGCCAGGCCTGGTTTCGCTTGGCCCGAGTCTTTGAAGACTTTGCCGCCCTTCTCCGCGGCTCGCAGGAAGGAAACATCGGCGCCGATCGCGTAGTCGGAAGCTGCAAGGTCAAGGCACGAGGAGAGCAGACCGGCGATACACACGACAACCCGAGCGATTTTCCCCATTCTCACTCGGCAGCTTCTTCGCCTCAGCGTTGCGCCCTCAGGGTTGCGCGTTCACAACCACTTCGTATTCTGGCAGAACCTGCACGTCGACTAGTCTGACCACCTGGCCGCCCGCAGGAAACGCCGGCCAGGCTTTCTCGGGCAGGTAGATCGGCGCATGCTCTCGCAGTGGCAGGATCCTTAATTCCAGCTTGTCCCACTGCTGGATGGGAACTCGATCCAATCCGATCAGCCAGGGAGTGCCATTGTAAAAGTTGTCGGTGAGCAGCTTTCCGTTCGCGTATAGACGCGCCACATCCCCTTCGTAAGCGATTCGCAGAAAAACCCCGGCAGCGCCTGGCTCCACCTTCGGCACAGCAATCGTCCAGCTCGCCGCTGTGTCAAAGGCAGCATCATCCGGAGCCACGGCCACTTCCTTCCCCATCTTCAGAGATGGATCTCCATTCACATCCTGCAGTCTCTGGACTTTGGCAACGCTCGAAACTGGCTGCAGGCGTGCGCTGTACTCCTGAAAAACACCGTCGTCATTGTCATCGCGGGCAAGACCAGGCAGAGGAGCACCCAACGCCGGCAGAAAACCAATCTTCAACTGTGCAGGATCCTGCGCCCGGAGATGAATCAGATCGCGATCAAAATGCAGTTCCGCAGGAGACAGGATCATCCGCTCTTTTCCTGCAAGCGTTGCCTTCCAGATATTCAAGGCCTGCTCTCGCGATAGAACCAGAATGTTCACACTGGCGCCGTTGCGACTGCGCACCCGCATGGCAATCTGTGTCCCTGGCTCGATCCGGTTCACGTAGACGATTCCTCCCTCCCGCCTGACTTGTCCGCCCAGACTCTCGATCGACGCGCCCTCCTTCTCTGCGAACGCAAACTCCGGCGAAATCCCGGGCCACGCAAAGAACACATAGGTCTGCGGATCGCTTAATTTGCACAGTAGCTGCGCGGTCGAATACCGGAGCAACGTCCCCCCAATGTCGAGATTCACCGGCCAGATGGTGTACGCGTCACTGGGGATATTGATCGGATTACGAGGCACCGTCAGAACGCCAGATCGCAGCTGGAGCTCGACTTGAAGATTCTGCCGCTCCGGCAGACGGTGGGCCCGTTCGTGGTTGTTGAGAAAGATAAACCCGTGATCGTTTTCAAGCCGTGCCGCGACGCGCGGGGTCCAGGTGTCTTGCTTACTCTCGGGCAGGCGATCAGGAAAATACGAGGTCATGGGCGCGAGACTTGTGCCGAAGTCACTCAGGAACAGGTGTAAGGTCTTAAGAACGCGGTAGGACGAGTGCATCTGGCCGAATTCGCCGAGCGGAGCCTGAAAGTCATACGACTTCACCGGCAAGTCATTTGGATAGCCCGTGGCCTGCGACTCCTGCAATGTTGTTTTCTTGCCATCCGGATTCGTGCCGCCATGGAACATGTAGTAGCCATACAGCGTCACGCCCGATCCAAGCTTCACGACCTCCATGGCCGCCGTGTCGTCCGCGCTCACCAGCGGCCTGCGGTGATACGCCACTTCCATTCCCCCTCCCATCTCAGCCGTCAGGTATGGATAGCCCACGTCGACGGCATCGATGTCTGGACGCTTGGAGTGGAGATCGTCTCCGACATTTTCCTCGCAGCGAACTCGCGTGAAGAAGTAGTTTGGGGTTGGGGGAAGATCATTTAAGTTGCGCCACCAGAAACCGTCGGCGTAGCCACCGAACAATGGGAGTACGTCGCGCGACGGGATCACTGCATTGTCCCATCCCGTGATAGTGTAAAAAGGAGCGTCGAGTCCCTCCTCGCGTGCCAGCTGCCGTAACCGCAGGATGTGCTCGGCTCCCTTCCCTGGACCGCGGGCGCTGTATTCGTTCTCCAACTGCACACCAATGATGGGGCCGCCGTCCTTCCAAAATAGTCCCTGCACCTCCTTGGAGATTTCACCGTAGAAGCGCCGAACATGCTTGAGATAGACGGGGTTGTTTTCTCGCGTCGCGGTTGTCTGGATCAGCCAGTCAGGAAGCCCCCCATTGCGCACTTCGCCGTGATCCCAAGGTCCCACACGGATCCATACGTACATCCCATGCCGTCTGCACAACTCAATAAAACGGCGTAGATTCCGCTGTCCCGACCAGTCGAATTGTCCTTCGATCTCTTCATGGTGGATCCAGAAAATATAAGTCGAGACGATCTGAATCCCACCCGCCTTCATTTTCAGAATCTCTTTTTCCCACTCGCTCTCGGGATAGCGTGAATAGTGAAACTCACCCATCACTGGAAACCAGGGTTCTCCATCGCGGATGAGAAAGCGGTTGTTCGTCGAGAGGGTGTGACCATCCCGGGACCGTCCGCCTGCAGAGAACGGCAGCGGTTGCACCTGCTCAGCCGGCACCCCTGCTTGGATCACGATCGGCGATGCCACCGGCTGTTCCTGCGCTAGAACGTCGCGCGCTGAACCGGGAATGACCAGGGCGATCACGAGTGTCAGCAGATGCGCGTTGAGAGAACAACCCAGGTTGCCGCTCCCAAATTCGGTATTCATGGCAATCCTTGCGCAATGAATCTAACACCTGGCTTCTCTAGCATAATCCGCCTAAAGTTGGATTGCTTGGCAGACGGGAGAATCAAGGCAAGATTATCCGTCGCCCTGCGCCGGTTGGCATGGATTGGAAGAAGAACTACGTTTTTTTGGAATTCTCGTTCTCGTACCTCTCTCGATACCCGCCTATAGAAAATTATCTCCAATCCGACTTTGGTAGGATTCGCGATCCACCAACTGAGAGTAGATTTCAAGCGGCGAGTCAGGAGTGGACTCTTCTGGCCAACTCCCCAGTTTGGAAGGGAGCCCGACGCTCCGAGGTGGAATATGGGTCACACATGGATGAAGAAAGCAGTCTCTGGTCTTGTTTCCGCAACTCTGCTGTTGTGGGCCGCCGCCGCCCTTGCGCAAGGCAGCGGAACCTGCACGGTGACCGGCACAGTCTACGATTCGTCCGGGGCCGTGGTGTCCGGCGCCAAGGTGCGTCTCATTCTGCAAGCCACCAACACTGCTCGTGAAACCGCGAGCAACTCCGCAGGCTTCTTCTCCCTGATCGGCATCCCCGCGGGAACGTACGACCTCAGAGTGGAAGCCAAGGGGTTCACTCCCTTCGCGAACAGCGGAATCGTACTGCACATCAATGATCAGATTGACTTGAAGCAGATCGCACTCAAAGTTGCCGGAACCGCCGCGACCGTCGAGGTCACCGGAACGCCAACCGAGATTATTCCTGTCAGCTCGGGCGATGTCTCCTACACGATAACCGCCAAGCAAGTCGACAATCTTGCCATCATCGGCCGCAACGCTGTCGAACTTTTGAAGATTCTGCCCGGCGCACAAAACAGCGGCGGTTGGAATGGCGTGTACACGGGTGAGACGGCGGCATTCAACGGAGGGGCGGGCGCCTACACTGTGAACGGAACCCGTTTCGACCAGTTGGCAGTAGTCAGCGACGGCGGCAATGTCGTTGATCCTGGCTTCAACGGCGGCGCTGCAGTGACGCCGAACTTCGAGATGATTCAGGAGGTCAAGGTCGAGACCGCCAGTTACTCAGCGGAGAATCCCAACGGACCCACCGTGATGGAAACCATCACCAAGTCCGGTACCAAAAACTTTCATGGCGAGGCTTATTACAGTATTCGCGACGGCAGCATGAACGCCAACGACTGGCAGGCCAACGCTAACGGCGTAGCCAGACCATCCAGTCGCTATCAATACCCTGGCTTTAATATCGGCGGTCCCGTGATCATTCCGGGAACTGAGTTCAATAAGAATCGCGACAAGCTGTTCTTTTTTGCCGGATTCGAATGGATGCGTCAGGGCGTGGATCTGGGCGTGAAGAAGACCGTGGTTCCCACGGCTGACATGCGCACGGGCAACTTTAGCGATCCCGGTCTTGCAAGCCTGGCCGGGATCACCGGGACCCCGGTCTGCCAAGGGACGCCTGGGAGCCTGCCAAGCTACTGCGACCAAGCAACTACCGGAAAAATCCTGTCAACGGCGATTGACCCAGGCGGACAGGTTCTCATGAGCCTCTACCATTTGCCCACGCCCAACGCCGACCCAGCCACGAATGGCGGCTACAACTACATCACCGATATCGTGAACCAGCAGCCGCGAGCGCAGCAATTAGTGAAGCTCGACTATGCCGCGACCGCAAATGACCATCTCTCGGTTCGCTACAATCACGAAGGCGAGACTTATCCCTTCCCCTACGGGTTGTGGCAATCCTGGCCGACAAATCCGTATCCCGGCAACGTGGCCGGCTCGAACAGTTCGCACTCGGTGGCGACGAACTTCACTCGCGCTTTTTCGTCGACTCTGACCAACGAAGTCAACTTCACCGCCAGCCACTTGTTCTACCGCAACTACCTGACGGATCCTGCCGCCGTTTCTGCCTTGAAATTGGGATACCCCTACTACGGCGTTTATAACAACGGGCTCGATGTCATCCCTAATGTCGATGGCGATGTCGCCTCCACGGGTGTCGCCGATTTCTTCAACGAAGGCGGCGTCATCCCCAACCAGAACTCCCCGAAGTGGACGTACACCATCTCGGAGAACTTGGCAAAAGTCCTTCACACCCACCTCCTCAAGGCGGGATTCTATTGGAGCCGGGAAACCTGGACGCAGCGCACCGGGGACAACACCTACCTCGACCAGGGCGCGATCACGCTGGCTTCCTGGAACTCGCTTACCGGCAATGCCTACGCTGATCTGCTCCTGGGCCACGTCTCCATGTTCTCCCAGGGGACGCCGACGTTGAATCTCGATTTTGCCGCGAACGAGTACGATTTCTACGCGCTCGACAATTGGAAGATTGGTCGCCACCTAACCCTGAACTACGGCACGCGGATTAACCACCTCGGCTGGTGGTACAACAAGCAGGGGAACATCGCCATCTTCGATCCTTCAAAGTACGACCCCACTGCCGGCATCGCGGCGTACACGGGCATTGAAACCCATGCAAACAATCCCAGCGTTCCATTGTCTGGCTACAAGCCGGTGGGTTGGCAACTTGCGCCTTCAGCGGGTTTTGCCTGGGACGTGTTCGGCAAGGGCAACACGGTTATTCGCGGCGGGTTCGGCACCAACTTCTTCCGCGATGAAGGAATCTCAGCCGGCTTTAAGCTGGTGCAGAATCCTCCCCTGCAATCCTTTAACTATTTCTCGCCGGGCGGAGGTCTGTATTTGTCGCAGCTCAGCAGTTATACCCAGGGTGCGGCTTTGCCTTGGCCGAGCGTCGCTGTGGCCACTGACGATAAGATGCCCCGCACCTACTCCTACAACCTCACCGTCCAGCAGCAAATCCCGAGCGGCACACTGGTCTCCCTCGCCTACGTCGGCAATCGCAGCAAGTACATGGTCGGCTGGCCCAATATCAACCCGGTAGCGCAAGGCACAGAAACCGGCGTGGATTGGCCCGGACAATGGATGGAGCAGTACAATCCCTATCGCCTGTATCCCAACATCGCAGGAATCTACCCGGCGGCCCACGCGCTGAAATCCAATTACAATTCGTTTCAGCTGACCGCGTCGCGAGCGAAGGGCCGAATCAACTACTGGGTCACTTACACTTTCAGTAAGGTACTTGGCAATAACTCCGCCAACTCGTTTGATCTGAGCCGCACCTACGGACCTCTGCCCTGGGACCGTACGCAGGCGCTCAAGATTTCTTACAACGTCTATCTCCCCTCGGTGAGTAAGAGCCATCTGGGCAACAATGCGGTCCTGAATGGAGTGCTCGATGGCTGGCAGCTGAGCGGGATCACCGAGTTTGACGCCGGTGCGCCGCTGTTTACTTATCCCAGCAGCTTCACGCAAAGCTCGCAGGGCTACAACATCGCCATGGTCGGGGTCTACAACTCTGCCAATCCCAGTAGCCAATGCTTCCAATATGGGCAGTGCGCTCTAGGCGGCACGAACGGCGGCAACAACAACGGCGGCCGCTACATCGTGGGCACGCCCGACGAAACTTCTGTGCCTCTGGTTGTCTGCGACCCCACCGCCCACCTTGCGGCGCACCAGCTCTTCAACGCTACGTGTTTTCAGTCGCCAACACCGGGTAACAACGGAACCTATCGGATTCCGTACATCCACGGCCCCAAGTTCATGAACAGCGACTTAACCCTCTTCAAGAACTTCAAGATGGGCGAGTCGAAGAACCTCCAATTCCGGGCGGAGGCCTTTAACTTCCTGAACCATCCACTCTACGGGTTCACGAACGTCAACCCGTTCTTCGGAAGTGGAGCTAATGATGCGGCGCTGAACCTTAGGTACGAGAACTTCGGCGCGCTTCCCACGAACGTCGGCACGGCCGGCATCATGACCAACAAGTTCGGGCACCGCATCATGCAGTTAGCGTTGAAGTTCTACTTCTAGGCTTGGAAGCGTCAACATCGTCTGCTTCCGAGGGGCGGTGGTGTATTAACTGACTCCTGGGCCCTCGGTCTCCACGGCGGCACGTCAGCCTACGCCGCGAAATCGGCTGACCGCAACGCGCGCGCGATCACTTCCCCGCACGAGCCGTGAGCCGGAACCTGTAATCTTTGTCTTCGGGAAGACGCCCGTCAACGCGGAGAACCTTCACCGAGGAATCCACGTCGCTGGCACGAACATAGCCTATGGCTCCCGGCACATTGAACACAAACTTACGAACATCGGCGGGGGTCGCGAGGGTTTTCGGGGAAACAAACACCGCCCCGGTGAAAACGCCCTGAATGAAATGGTTATTGAAGTCCTTTTCGTTCATGGCATAGATGTCGCGCAGAACGGCCTTCCGCTCGGGCTGCGAAGAGTCCAACATCACCAGCGTGATGCGGCGGCCGTTCGGCCAGTGGCTCCGCTCGCCCAGGAAGATCTTGCGCAGATCCTCAAAGGAGAAATTTTCCACGGGGTTGGACTGGTTCACGATGATCGCCAGGGCCTGTTCGGCTCCACCACCTGCCGCTGGGGCCGGGGGTGCCGCGACCGCCACGTTGGAGTCTACGCCCGTGGATGCCAGGGCGAGGATCACGAACCTGAAGATGTTTGCCAATCGCCGCATCGGAGTGCCCATCTAAAAGGTGAACCCAAGTTGTGCGGCCAGACCGCTGGTCGATGGCTGGTGCCGCAGAGCAGTGTAGTCGTATTGCAGCTTCAGCGCCACCGATTCACTAGGATCAAACCGCAGGCCGACCGACGGCCCGTGTCGCAAGCCAACCGTCGGGAAGACCGGTTCCGCATCGGAAGCATTCACATACTGGTACCGGAAGTAAGGCCGGTACGAACCAAAGCGTCTCGAGAGCTGGGTATAGAACCCGGGCGTCTCAAATACCCGCGATGTCACGCCCGGCGCATGCCGGATGAGCAGTGCTTCATTAAGCCATTCGAAGCTGGGACGGACGACCACCGCGTGCGCGGCAAAGATGGTTTCGCTGATGCCTGGCAACCCGATCGGCTTCAGCCCGTCATGATAAACAGAGAACCCTGCTTGCAGCCCGCGGACCGCAGCCGGCCGGATAAAGAATCCGAGGTTGAAAGATTTTCCGTTGTTCTCGTCAACGGTATTCTGCACAAATTCGGCGCCTGGAGTGTACGCCCGCCCGTTGCCCAACTCGGCTACATAGTGTAGTCCCAAACGTCCCGAGGGGATCAGGCCCGTCGCGGAGATGCCTACGTTGTGAATTGGCAGAATGCCATCGTCGTCCTCGAACTGGAACAAGAAGGGACGGCCAGTCGCGGTCTGCAACCAGGTACTGTGGTGATAGGCGGTGTTGTAGTAACCGATCGCAGTGTGGTACCGGCCCACCGACACGTTGAAATAGTCGTTTGGGGAGTATTGGAGAAGGTAGCGCTCCAGATCCACGCCGAAACCGTTGTTATCGCCTGCTTCGAACACGATCTCGCTCAGGAACTTGAATTTCTCCGAGAGGTCCGAGGTAACGAAGAGGTCCAGCTGCCCGAGGGTGAACGACGTCGTATCGCCTTTCGCGTTATCGCCATGAAATGTGACGTCGCCGAATCCCCTTATTTTGAGCAGAGTCTTGCTCACATCCATTCGCTCCGGCTCACCATGTTCCGCAGGCGACTCAGGTTCGATTTCAGCGGAAGCAACGGAAGGAGGTGGCGCTGATTCGGAGGTGGCACCGGCTGCCTGCGCCTTGCTGGACTCGAGCTGCGCGACGCGCGCCTCAAGCTGATCGATCCTTCGCACCAGCATCTGAATCGTCTGCTTGTCAGAATCCACCGCAGTCGCCTGCTGCGCTCGGACGCTTCCAGTCATGAGCATCAGGACAAGAAGCAGGCAGGCGATGTGGGCAGCATGCCTGCTGAACATCTGGCCGACCAACCCACCCTTGGATAGGTCGACGCCGCACCGCGGAGAGGAAAACGTCATTTGCTACCTCCTAAGCCACCAAGAGTCGCTACGAAAGACAGTTGTCACATCAGATGTGAGCCATGCTTTCCAGCGTGGCTCGCACACCTCTACAGCAAACTCGTTTGAATCCCAAGGAAAGAAGCCGCCTGGTTGCCCCGGGGATGGGCAATGGCATGTAAAACTACCGCAAGCTGCAAATAGGTTCAACCAAAATCGCAGCGAGCCTCCGGAGAAGCGAACGCCCCAGTTTTCCGGCGAAGACGGCCTATTGTGAGGTATCGCGGATCAGGACGACGTCTGAGTCGGTATGGCCACGTAATATGGCCAGGCTCTTGCCGTCCGGCGACCAGTCGAAGACGGAGATTTGTTCGGCACTGAAAGACGTGATCCGGCGGCCCGACGATCCATCCAGCGGCTGCACCCAGAGGTTGTCGACGCCACTCTCGCGGATGGGATAAGCTACCGCCTTGCTGTCCGGGGTGAATGCCAAGCCGCCGCTCGAGATTCGTTCATCCGCGTCAATCAGGCGGGGAGGCGTAGCGGTCGCCGCCAAATCCAACACGGCAATCTTGTACTGGGGGTAGGGATCCTCCGGCGTCGGTATCGTGGCCAGAACGTAGGCCAGGTATTTTCCGTTGGAAGAAGTGCTCAGCGCAGTCCCAGCTGGGAGCGTCTTGGGAGCCACACCCGCCGGCACGACCTCGGGCTTGCCCGGTCCTTCCAGCGGCGCACGCCAGAGTTGCTGCAATTCCTGGTTCCAGTAGTACATCCACTTCCCGTCTGCCGTGCACACCGGGGAACGGTCGTTTTTCCCATCGGTCAACTTCGTGGGATTGGTGCCGTCTGCGCTGGCGCGCCAGATGTTGGTCGAGTTCGTACCACCATGAAATGCCCAGGAAAATACCAGTAAGTGACTGCCACACCCTGATAGTTCTACGATGGCGGCGTTAGAATCGCCCAGCAGGCGCGTCGGCACCGCCTCGCTGATACCGGTCCGCAGAATTCGCGAAAAGTCCGTGAAAACCAGATTGCCATCCGCCGTCCATGCAAACCAGTAAACCAGTTGGCCCTGTGGCAGCACCGCGCTGGGCTCACCTGCAGCGTTCTCCGCGGCGCGTTGCAAATAGAGGTTCTGCGAAGTCTTGGTCTGGACCGTCGCCAGGGTTTTCCCGTCTGCGGAAAGCGTCAAGGTCGCGTAGCTACTCGTGTCCCGGGTAATAGGGTTGATGCGGCTGCTCCCATCCGGAACAAACCCGATCTGCGCCCGCTGAAAGTAGTCAGGTCCTTTCTGCGAATAGAGCGCAAGGAGACCGTTGCCGTCTGGCATCCATTTGAAGTCATTTGTCAGCATGTCTCTGAAGGTGGCGAATGTGCTGATCTTCCCACTGCTCACGTTCAGGAGCGCGAGGCCACCCAGAGACCCGTCCGGCCTGGAAAGTTTGTAGCCAATTTCCTTGCCGTCCGGTGACCACGCAACCGACGAAGGAACATCGGAAGCGGGAGCCCCCACGTGGAGTACTTGCTCGTCGGTGCCGTCCAGATTCACCATGGTCAGACCGTACTTGCCAGCCTCGGGAGCATTGGCGCGCGCGAAGGCGAGGCGGTGCCCGTCCGGAGAGAACGTGAGGTCGCTGTCAATAGCCCGAACCACGGTCTGGGGAACGCCGCCCAGCACCGGCGCCCGGTACAGATCGAAGTGCGTGTTGGTCGCGTCCGCAGCCTTAATGAAGTAGAGATAGTTCCCGTCCGGCGAAAATGCCAGGCTCTTGTAGGAAGCGGGCGCCGGCGGAATCACTTGCGTGTCGCTGCTGGTGGGGATGTTGCGCAGCCACAGGCTCTGCAGACCCTTCTCGTTCAAGACCGACAGGACATAGCGAGCGTCGGGCGAAACCGCGGTGAGAGCCGCTTTGCCCGAGGTCGTAACCTGGGTGATGCTGAAGGTCTGGAAATGGGTCGCGCGGCCTGCGAAAAACATCGAGTAGACACCGTAGCCTGCGACCGCCAGAATCATCAGCGCCACCAAACCAATGCCGGCGGCCACCCACTTGTGCTGCTTCACCGCGGCCACCACCGAAGAACTATCCACTACCTGGGCCGGAGGAGGCGCAAACCGCTGTGCGGGCAGAACTTCTTCGTCCGAGAATCCCGAGATCGCCTTCCCACTGCGACTCGAATCAGTTTCGCGCCTTAGACGCTTCAGGTCGGCACGTATTTCCGAAGCAACCTGGTACCGCAGGTCACGATCTTTTTCCAAGGCTTTGCCGATGATCGGTTCCAGTTTCGGCGGCAGGTCGGGATTCAGTCGCAAGGGCCCAAGCGGGGGACGGTTCAAGATCGCGTCGAAGACCGTCGCGGAGGTGTCGCCGCGAAACGGAAGCGTGCCCGTTGCCATCTCGTAAAGGACTGCCCCAAACGAAAAGAGATCCGTCCGCGCATCGAGTTCCTTTCCTTTGGCTTGTTCCGGCGACATATACGCAACCGTACCTACGGCTGCCCCCGGACTCGTCAGGAAATCGGCGCTTCCAGAAACCGTGCCACCAGTAAGGCCCGTGCCGCTGACGCCGGTTGCGACCATGGTCAACTTGGCCAAGCCGAAGTCGAGAATCTTCGCGTGTCCGCGTTTGGTCGCAAAGATGTTCGCGGGCTTGATGTCCCGATGAACGATACCTTCACTGTGGGCTGCGTCCAACGCATCTGCGATCTCTACCGCCAGCGCGAGCAGGCGATCATTGTCGATCGGCGCTCCGCGGATCAGGTGCTTCAGCGTACAGCCTTCCAGGTACTCCATGGCAATGAAGGCTTGTCCGTCCTCGTCGCCGATGTCGTAAATCGTGCAGATGTTCGGATGGTTGAGTGCGGACGCTGCCCGTGCCTCACGTTGGAAGCGGGCCAGCGCTTGGGTATCGCGACATAGTTCTGGGGGTAGGAACTTGAGAGCGACAAACCGCTGCAATCGCGTGTCCATCGCTTTGTAGACGACACCCATCCCCCCGCCGCCGATCTTCTCGACGACCTTGTAGTGCGAGATGTTCTGACCGATCACCTTGGCGCGCGACCCTCAGACGGCCATTTGGGAAGACATCTTAGGATGGTTGCCAGCGGAAAGTCAATGCAAAGACAAGAACTTAGTGATATTCCTCGACGCGTTTAGAGGGGCGCAGGCTCCTTTACCAATGGGAGCACGACCGATGCCGGAGGACACCTTCCGGATTCGTGTAACTGCAGCAAACAAAAGCAGATCTCAGAGTCGCAGTGTCAGAAAGTCCAAGCCACGGAAGAATTGGCCTATAATGCCAGCCGCAGTGGCCCACAAGCGAGCGGTGACACCAGCTCTTGTCAGCCCTCGGCTGGTTGGCCGCGGAAATTATCAACCTTTGGACATTCCCAATTCCACCTATCGAGCTCTATCCGAAATCAGCTTCCAAAGCTTGCTCGAAGCTGCGCCCGATGCCATCGTCGTAGCGAACGGTGAGGGCAAGATCGTTATCGTGAACGCCCAGACCGAAAAGATCTTCGGCTACAGGCGTGAAGAGTTACTGGACCAGGAGATCGAGTTGCTCGTGCCTGAGCGTTTCCGCGGCCAGCACCCGGCACATCGCAAATCATTTTCGGCGGACGGCAGGACCCGGCCGATGGGTGTCGGACTGGAACTCTATGGCAGGCGCAAGGACGCCACTGAGTTTCCCGTCGAGATCAGCTTGAGCCCTCTTCGAACTGAGCAGGGGATCCTGATCTGCAGCGTGATACGCGACATCACTGCGCGGAAAGAACTGGAGGCGCAGCTTGAGACCAGCCGAATGCAGGTTGTGTCCTCGGCCCGGTTCTCCGCGCTCGGCATAATGGCGGGCGGCTTGGCACACGAGATTAACAATCCCCTCGGCATCATCCATGCCTATGCCAGCAATCTGCTGGAGATGGCACATGAGGGCGAGATTTCCGTTCCAGAGTTGGAGCGCGCAAGCGCCCGCATCAAAGAAACGGCGGAGCGCATCGGAAGCATCGTCAAGAGCCTGCGCCACATTGCCCGGGAAGGCGATGGAGACCCGATTCTTCCCGCTTCCCTGCACGACCTGATCGAACAGGTTCTGGAATTGGCCCGCGAGCGCTTCCGAATGCATTCCATCCAACTGATCTGCGCACCCATCGATCCGCAATTGCAGGTTCCTTGTCGAGAAGTGCAGGTTGCGCAGGTTGTCATGAACCTGCTTCAGAACGCATTTGATGCCGTGGTGGAGGGCCCCGGCGAAAAATGGGTCGCGATCGACGTGAGTACACGCGGCGAGTCGGTCGTCGTGTCCGTGACTGACAGCGGCCCGGGAGTGCCCGCGCCGATCCGCGCCCGCATCATGGAGCCCTTTTTCACCACCAAGCCGGTCGGCAAAGGTACGGGCCTCGGGCTGAGTCTCTCCCGGAGCATCGCAGCCGGCCATGGGGGTGAACTTACTCTCGGCGAACAGAACGGACACACGTGTTTCTCGCTCACTCTCCCGCTGCGGAAGGAGGATCACTCATGCAATTAAAGGACGCGACCGTGCTGGTGGTGGATGACGAACTCCACTACCGCGAGATCATGACCGGATGGATTGAGAAAGAAGGCAGCCGGACTCTGGCGGCGGACAATGGGGTCCGCGCGCTTGAACTTCTCGAGAAAAACGAAGTCCACGCGATCGTCACCGACATTCGCATGCCGGTGATGGACGGCACCGAACTGATTAAGCGGGTGAAAGCGAGGGGAAAATACACCCCGGCGGCGGTCGCGATCAGCGGATTTTCAGACCTGGCTCCGCGCGATGCCTATGATCTCGGTATTGAAGCACAACTGTCGAAGCCGGTGGAACGCAAGGCCCTGATTTCCGCCCTGCGCAGAACTCTGATGGATCGCGAGGAACTCTGGGCAGAGACCTTCCGCACTACATCCCTTCCGGGGATAACGCTCGAGTTCGAGAGTCTCGCCGAGGCGCTGCGACAAAAGCGAATCGCCTTCGGTCGCGGCGGGTTCTGCATGGCATCGAAAGTACCTTTCCCGGAGGAGTCGTCGATCAGCTTCGAATTGAACTTCATAGGCGACGGACAAATCGTCTCGGGACAAGGAATGGTCCGATGGTGCGCCGCCCGGGATCAGCTCACGGGCATCGAAATAACACGCGTCAGTGACTCGGCCCGCGCTTGGGTCGCTGGTCTCGCGCGCTCGAACCAGACGGTTTCTTTCATCCCGCGATCTACCTGAACGAACAACGAACAAAGAGTGCCTCGGCGTCGCGGGATCAGATTCTGCGGAGTGGTGTCGTTACTGCAGTGCGCCGAAATCATTGCTTGTTAACCCGTCTACCTTCTTAATAGGGCGTGAGCGGTAAACGAAGCGAGATCGCTGAAAAGCCTCTCCGCAGTCCCTTCCCTCTCAACCTCGGATAAACCGAGGTGTCGCTCCACCCGCGCTTCCATCTCGCGCAGCTGCGCTTCCAGTGCCTTGCCGGCAAGATGCTGGAACAGCAACCGGTGCGCACTCTTTCTCTGCATGACCTCCAGCCCATCCAGCATCTGGCGATGCGATGTCCCTTCCCAGATCGCAAGGATCATTGCCTCGCGCAGCCAGCGTTCCACTCGATATTCCTGCAGTGTTCCCACCCCGCCATAAACTTCCATCGCCCACTTGGCCGTCTGCACAGCGAACTCTGCTGTCCAGTATTTCGCCAGGTGAGCTACCAACCGGAACAGATGATAACTCTCGGAGTACGGCGGCTTCTCCTGCCACACCTTATCCAGCAGAGTCACGGCTTCCCAAGCCAGCCTGGAAGCCGCGCGTAGCCCCTGCACCCGATCCTCGAACTGCCGTCGAAGTAAAGCATGCGCGATGATTGGTTTGCCAAAGGCCGTGCGCTGTTGAGCGAACGAATAGGCATCGGCGATGGCCCTTTGCGCGAGCGCTACGCTGCCCACGCTATTGGCCACGCGCGACAGGTTCAGAACTTCGAGAATCAAATAGATTCCCTGCTCCGCCTGCCCCAGGAGCCAAGCCTCGCTGTGACGCAATTCGATTTCACCGGTTGGCACGGAGCGAGTGGCGATCTTGTCCTTGAGGCGGCGGATCAGATAATTCAACTGCCCATCTTCACCGCGACGCGGCACTAGGTACAGGCTCAACCCGCGCACGTTCTGCGGTGCGCCCTCTTGTCGAGCCGCAATCACTGCCAATTCGGCCCCGGCATTACTCGCGAAATATTTGTCACCCGTCAGCCGCCACTTACTCCCATCCCGTTGCGCTACCGTCTCCACCGCCGCTCCGAGGTCTGAGCCCCCCCTAATCTCCGTCATCCAGGTTGCTCCCTGCCAGACGCTGTCATCTCGCCGCAGCAGGTTGGGCAAGAACCTTGCCTTCACTTCCGCCTCCCCATATTTGGAGAGCGGGCAAACCGTGGACAAAGAGACCGTATAGGGACACGCCAAGCCCGGGTCATAGAAGCCCGTAGCGTAGAGAAGAAGGTAAGCGGGTATCAGCGAATTCTGTTCAAAGACTCGCCAGAGCATGCCTGCCCGGTATCCATGTTTCAGCATGCGCCAGTATTCAGGTGGGTAGAGGATTTCATCCACCCGCGCGCCCAACCGGTCAAACATGCGTAACCACGGCGTGCCGGCGCGGTCGACCGCGTCCGAAATTCCCTGCCCCTCCCGTTCGAACCACCCTTCATAATCTCGCAGCCAGTCTTGATCAGCGCTGATTCCCACCTGCTGCAGAAACTGCACTGGAGAGCGCAAAACATCGAAGCTCATAGCCAGACTTCTATCACCCCGTCGCGAATTTTGCCGGGCTCGCCCTCAAGCAGCCTTGGCAGCTAGCGTCTTTTTTGCCTGCGTGCGCCCGAGGCAGAACGCAAAGATCTCGTTCCAGACCTCCTTGAAGATCTTCTCGCTGAATCCCGATTCTGACTTCAGCAGATCGTATGCCCGATACTTGCGCCCACTGCCGCGGTCCGCCTCGATAGCCTTGAATTGCCCGACGATGTCCATGTGGTCACCCGCGACCAGCACATTTTCGCCCTTCGGCCAGAGCATAGACAGGGTGTTGACCACACCATCGTTATCCCATACCTCAAGCGAGTATTGCGGAGCCCCTCCAAGACGCCTCGTCACCTTGCCGCGTAGCACTGGTTGCTCGAACGGGCCGCCGGCGCACGCGCGGTAACAGGTCCGATAACCAATGTCGGTACCCGCGCTCAGCGCAGCGTCCTTGCTGATCTCAGGATAGGTCCAGGGCTTCGCAAGTTCCCACGGCGGAGCGAGGCGGCCCCGGTCAAAGTGGAACGGGCGCCTTCCAAGCGTCACGTACGACCGGAATTCGATGTCGCGACACAACTTCAGCTCTTTCTCGCGATCGCCAGCACTGAAATGTGCAGGACTCACCGGCTTGACAGCTCGTCGCGGACACGATGTGAGGTCGTCGATCGCACCGAAATCCGAAGCCATGTGGCGCAGATACAGTCCGAGTTCGGATGCTGCTTCGTGCGCTTCCGCCTTCCGCGCGGGACCCGGTCTGCCATTGTGTTCGTCGGCCTCGCTTAGGGCATCCTGCACGGCCCGGAGAAGTCCTGCGCCCGTGAGGCGAGCGGCGCCGCCCGCGATCAGATTCTCGATCTGATCCAGAAGCAACAATTGTGAACCCGCAACCGCAGCACGCAACTCTTCGACCACCGCTTTACGCAAGACAGGTTGGTCGCGCACCCAGTCGGCGATGTTCGTGCCCCAATGAGGCACGGAGAGAAACACGACGCGGCGCACGCACTTGAGGATTTTTGCCGGGTCCACCGTGACTCCGCCGTCCACCACGATCGGGTCCTTGCGGTGGTGCAGGTCCCAGAGCAGCCAGCGGATGTCGAGCCCCCCGGTCGAGTGCCCAACCAAAGTGACCTCATCGCGGCTCGCAATCTCACCGCGTGCAATGCGTTTGGCAAGGTAGCTCCGCAATCGCGTGGCGCGCGTGACTACCGCCGCAGTAGGAAAATTGTCGAAGTAGTGGAGAACTTGATTGCCAGATAGCCCCGTCTGAAACAAAGGCGTGATGCCGCAGTAGTATTCCAACTGTCCGAGCGCGTCGAAGCCGGCGAAGCCCGGTGTGAGCACGACATGAAAACGTTGAATGGAGGGAACTTTCGTGTGTTGATCGGCCACGGTTCAGACCCTCCTGGAGTCTCAATAGGATTATCTGCTCCTTCGAATCCAGAAGATAGCCGCTGCTCGATTAATGGCCCGAAAAACGGCACGCGATCGGATCGTATCGAGATTCACGACCACACAAGGGTGGTGACCGAATCCTTCTCCAGCGCAATCTCACTCTCCATCTTTCCTATCTGCAGCACCACCGTCCGCGCAGCCCCCACATTAGTGACCACCGCAACCCGCTGTCCGTCCGGATTCTCAAACGCCACATGCTGCACATCCGGAAGCGCGCTCGCGGAATCGAGCCGCCACGCCCCTCGCCGGACCGCGCGCGAGAAATGCGCAAAGGCCCAGTACTGCCCGCTCCGCGTAATCTCCCGCGTCTCGGAATGAATTGTGACCAGCCCGCCACACGGGAAAGGACCGATGTTCGGCCGGCCCTTTTCATCGAGCGCAAGGTTCCAAGCCGTCACCGAGCGGCACCAGTTCCGCAGCACGTCGGTGAACGTTTTCCCCCAGTTTGCCCAATCCGTCAAATAATTCGGGCTCGTATAGTCCGGCCCGCCTTCGGTCCAATACATCTCCGCCTCGGGATGAACCTCATGCGCCTTGGTCATCATCTCTGGAGTTCCGACGTAACCATGCCAGGCAATCGCATTGCAGTATTTCCGCACCCCAGCGTCATCGAGTTCGGCCACTGCCCGGCCCCACAAGTTGTAGTTGTGATCGAGAATCCAGATCTTCGTCGCGAGGCCCTGCTGTTCGAGCAACGGCCCCAGGTGATTCCGCACGAACTCCATTTCGTACTCTTGCGGCCAAATACAGGCCGGCATCCGTCCATCCTGGTCCGTGTCTACTTCGTTCTGTGGCGTGACGGCCTGAACCGGAACTCCCTCCTCAGCATAGGCCTGAAGAAACTTCAGAAAGTAATGTGCATAGGCCGGCATGTACCGGCGCCGCATCGAGCCTCCCAGCATCGAACCTCCCGCCTTCATCCAGCCCGGCGGGCTCCACGGCGACGAAAAAAGAAAAATCTCAGGGTTCGCCTTTCGGGCCTCGCGCAGCATCGGCAATACGTACTGACGGTCCTGCTCAATCGAGAAGCGTTTCAGCTCCGCGTCGGCGTCTCCTTCGTCGTAGCTGTACACCTTGGTCGAATAGTCGCTCGATCCGATGCAGGTACGGCATACGTTGAGCCCCATCTCCGCCGGATGAAACAACTCATGAAATAACTGTTCGCGCGCACTCGGCGAGAGCTGGTTGAACATGTAGCAGGCGGCGTCGGTGAATGCCGCGCCGAATCCCAGGATCGGCTGGAACTTCTTCTCGGGGTTGAGAACAATCGCTTGCTCGGAAGGCTTCCCTGCTACCGCCCGCCACGAAAGCCCATTCATGCGGGCAAAGCGATTCTTCTCGCTTGTAACCCAAACCGCGATCTCTCCCCGCGGCGCAGTGGTATCCATGCCGAATGCCCGCAACGCCCGCGCCGTTGCAGTGGCCGCCAATCCTACCGCCGAGGATCTCAAAAACTCCCGCCTCGATTTCTCCATCGACATCGCATTCTCCTGTTTTGTCTGCGATAATGTCCCAGTTTACGACTCATGATCGCGCCGTTGCACCGCAAAACGCGCGCACACACCCGGGGTCCTCTATGCCATCCGGACAGAATCGTTTCTTCTTGCTGTATGCGCTCATCACGGGCCTTGTCATAACCTGTGGATCTCAAACCACTCCGCCTTCCACAAAAAATGAGGGCTGGACTCTGACGTGGAGTGACGAGTTCAACGGCCCCAACGGATCTGCCGTCGATCAATCCAAGTGGGTTTTTGAAACCGGAGGAAATGGCTGGGGCAATCAGGAGCTCGAATACTATACAGACCGCATTGAAAACGCCTCGGTCCACGACGGCCACCTGGTCATCAAGGCGCTGTCGGAAAAATACACCGGGCCCGACGGCGTCACCAGAAACTACACTTCGGCGCGGCTGAAGACTCTCGGCAAATTCTCCCAAACTTATGGCCGCTTCGAAGCCCGCCTCAAAATTCCCTACGGTCAGGGCCTCTGGCCAGCCTTCTGGATGCTCGGCGACGACTTCCCGAAAGTAGGCTGGCCCGCCTGCGGCGAAATCGACATCATGGAAAACATTGGCAAGGAACCCGCCATCATTCACGGCTCGATCCACGGGCCCGGATACATCGGCGGCACCGGCCTCGAGTCGCACTACACACTCCCTGCCAAGCAGCGCTTCGCCGACGACTTCCACATCTTCGCCATCGAGTGGGATCTTGATTCCGTCAGTTTCTACGTTGACCAGGATCTTTACGTGCGTCGCACGCGCGCAGACCTTCAACCCGAATGGAAGTGGGTTTTCGACAAGCCCTACTTCCTGCTGCTCAACGTAGCGGTCGGCGGTGACTGGCCCGGAAATCCTGATTCCACCACCGTGTTCCCGCAAACCATGCTGGTGGATTACGTGCGCGTCTACCAGAAAGCCAAGGTACCCCACTGATTGCTCCGGGTGCCCCACTCATCGCGCATTTTGCGATGAGTGGGTTTCATAACCCGTGCCGACTACTTAATCTGCTGGCGCGGGACCAGTCGACTCCCGCACCACCAATTCCGGCGCCAGCGAAATCACCTGCGGGTAGCGGCCGTTGCCGTTGGAGATCCTCTCCAGCAGTTGCCTGGCTGCCGTCTCCCCCATTTGTCGCAGCGGCTGCCGCACCGTGGTGAGCCGCGGCGTTAGATAGGCCGCCGCCTGAATGTCATCAAAACCCACCACCGAGACATCTTCCGGCACCCTCAGCCCTGCATCGCGAAAAGCACGCACCGCGCCGATCGCTGAAATATCGTTGAAGGCGAACAATGCCGTGAAGGAACGCCCCGTGGCCAGCAACTTCCGCACGTTGACGTAACCTTCCTCTGGAACCGAAGGTCCTGGAACCGCTGGGTCTCGCTCCAGTTGCACCGTGAGTTCCGGCCGCACTTCGATTCCCAGCTTCAGTGCCGCTTGCAGGACGCCCTTCCACCGGAATTCCGTATCCGAACTCCCGTGATGTCCCTTGAAGAACGCGATCCGCTTGTGCCCCAGTTGAACCAGGTGTTCGAGTGCTGCAAAAGTAGCCTTCTTGTTGTCGACTCCGATATTGGTCACGCCCCGGACCCGCTGATGCCCCGAGATCGCGACCACCGGCACCGGGAGCACCTGCACCGCCGGAGTGTTCAGCAGAATCACGCCCTCTACCGCGCGGTCAATCAGCATTCGCGGATATTCCTGAATCAGGTCCGCCTGCCCACGATGGCTCGCAACAAAATAAAAGTACCCTTCCCGCAGCAGGTGATCTTCGATGCCACCCATGATTGAAGCGGCGTAGCCTTCGCTGATCTCCGGCACCAGCACGCCCACCATGAATCCGCGCTTCAGGCTCAACGACCGTGCAAAGAAATTTGGCCGATACTCCAGTTTGCGCGCCGCCTGCAGCACCCGATCCTTGGTGTGCTTCGGAATCGCCTTGGCCGCCGGCGAATCATTGACCACCACCGAAACCGTCGCCGGCGACAACTTCAGGTACTCCGCCAGGGTTCTCAAGCTCACTGGCTTTACTGCGGAAGCCGATTTCGACGGATGGGTGACGCGCGCTCGAGTCATGGTCTTGGAAGCCGCCTTCCAACTCCCTGCAGTCTCGCCTCGGTCGGCAGGAGAAATCTCCTCGCCTCAGGCCACACCATATTCCCAGCCACGGACAATCCCAATTAAAGCGGTTTTGTTCAGTCACTAAAGCGGTTCGTTTGCTAGACATCCTGATTCATGCCGCCGATGAATGTCAAGTATTTTGCCGAGATTCCCCCTTATGCGTTCCTTCGCGACAAACGCCCTTTCGTGCAAAGTTTCGTCGTTTGTTCGCCCGTCGCGTCAGTTGGACCGGGAAGCCATTCTGTGAGAAGATTTTCAAACAACTTGGACCCTCAGCCTGGATTCAATGCCAACGTTCATTTCCGGTCAATGGATACATGACATCCGCTGGAGGCCAGCGAGCAGGTTAATTCTCATCGCCACGTTGGCGGTCTCCCTCACCAGCACCGTGGCACAAAACCCGGAGCGCGGAGACACAAGGAACCAGCAGAGTGGCATGAGCACTGGCGTGGCTCACGCCCCCGTAAAGGATGCTCTGTCTCGCCCCATTACGGCGGGCGGCTTCGTAGATGGCGCGCCCGTGATCTTTGCCGATGTCACGCACGCCGCCGGTCTGGACAAGTTCCATCATCGATCTGGAACTCCCGACAAGGGCACAATCCTGGAAACGCCGGGTTCCGGGGTGGCGCTCATCGACTACGACAACGACGGTTGGCTCGATATCTATCTAGTAAACGGGTCGACGTTTCCCGTATTGAAAGGCAAAGAGGCGCCCCCGCGCGCGATGCTCCTGCACAATAATCGCGACGGAACGTTCACGGATGTCACCGACAAGGCAGGCGTAGCCAACGAGCGTTGGGGATTTGGGGCTGCGGTCGGGGATTACGACCGCGATGGCTGGCCGGACATTTACGTGTCCAATTTCGGCAAGAACCGTCTTTACCACAACAATCACGATGGTACCTTTACCGACGTTGCAGAAAAGGCGGGCGTAGGGTTGGGAGGCTGGTCAACGGGTCCGACCTGGGGTGATTACGATCACGATGGCCTGCTGGATCTGTTCGTTCCGGGCTACGTCAAGTTCGACCCGGACCATCCACCCATCGCAGGCAAAGAAGGCCTACCTCCAGGCTTCTGCCAGTTTCGTGGCATCGACGTGATGTGCGGCCCGCGGGGTCTGCCGGGCGAGGGCGACCACCTCTTTCACAATAATGGCGACGGAACGTTTACCGATGTGAGTGTGAAGGCGGGCGTCTCCGATACCAGAGGATATTATGGCCTCGCCTCGGTTTTTGTGGATGTCGATGACGATGGCTGGCCGGATCTGCTCGTGGCCAACGATTCCGTTCCAAAGTATCTCTATCGGAACAAACACGACGGCACATTCGAAGACATCAGTTATCTCTCTGGATTCGCTTTAAACGATGAGGGGCGCGAGCAGGCGTCCATGGGGATTGCAGTGGGCGACTACAACCGCGACGGAAGAGTCGATTTTCTTGTCACCAATTTTTCTGACGACTACAACACGCTTTACAGCAATGACGGGGAGGCCACTTTTTCCGACGTTAGTTTTGCGGCCGGTATCGCGAACGTGACCATCCCTTTTCTGGGCTGGGGAGCTGGGTTTCTCGACTACGACAATGACGGCTTGCTCGATATCTTCGTGGCCAACGGACACGTTTACCCCGGAGTAGATAAGCAGGACTGGGGCAGCACCTATGCTCAGCGTCCGCTTTTGTTCCGCAACTCGAACGGAGCGAAATTTGAGGAGGTTCCGCCCGCAACCGGCAGCGGGTTGGCGGTTGTCGTTTCCGCACGCGGCGCGGCATTCGGCGATCTGTTCAACGACGGTCACATCGATGCGGTGCTCAACGTCATCGACTCGACGCCGGTGCTACTTCGCAATGTCGTCAGCAACAAGAATCACTGGCTGGCGATTCGGCTAATTGGAGGACCGAAAAGCCCGCGCGATGCAATCGGCGCCAAGGTATTTGTGACCACGGGCGCGGTCCGCCAAAGGGGCGACGTCTTCAGCGGCGGCAGTTATGCCTCCAGCTCCGATCAGCGCCTGCACTTTGGCTTGGGTGCGGCAACCAAAGTCGACAAACTCGAGATCCAGTGGCCGAGCGGGGCAAAAGAAGAGATTCGAATTCCATCGGTCGACCGGATTTTCACCATGGTCGAAGGCAAAGGAATCGTTGAACCGTGACGCCGAAACGGCCACCTGTTGGCGACGTACCTCGATCCAGGGTTTTCCTTCTGGCTGTGGTGTGGTCGATGTCTGTTGTCTCGGTAAGCCTCGCCGTTCCGCAAGAGCGTCCAGTGCCGACGGCACCTGCGCCGGCACCTTCTGAGGCGTTTGTCGATGTCGCCTCCCGTCTCGGACTCAACTTCCAATATCGCTCCTCGCACACGTCCAAGAAGTACTTGCTTGAGACCATGGGTCCAGGAGTCGCGCTCTTCGACTACGACAATGACGGACGCCTCGATATTTTCCTGGTCAACGGAGCGCCGTTGACCGATCCAACTCCGAAGGGAGCCATTCCCCAAAAGACAGGCCCGGAATACTGGAACCGTCTTTACCATCAGAAACCTGACGGTAGTTTTGAAGACGTCACCGAGAAAGCCGGCCTCCAGGGTG
This sequence comes from Terriglobia bacterium, assembly GCA_020073565.1. Classification (GTDB taxonomy): domain Bacteria; phylum Acidobacteriota; class Terriglobia; order Terriglobales; family Acidobacteriaceae; genus Acidiflorens. The sequence continues at coordinate 112,757 of JAIQEY010000006.1, read as the reverse complement.
CCGGATACGGGATGGGAGTCGCCGTCGGCGACTACGACAACGACGGATTTGAGGATCTCTACGTAACCGCATATGGGGGGAACAAGCTCTACCACAACAACGGAAATGGCACGTTCACTGATGTTACCGCCCAGGCCGGTGTGGGCGGTGAAGGCTGGTCCACCAGTGCAGCGTGGGTCGATCTGGACGGAGACGGTCTCCTGGACCTGGTCGTGCTCAGATATCTGGTCTGGGATTTCAGCGACATCTGGTGCGGCGAGCACAAAGAGGGCTACCGGTCTTATTGCCACCCTGATTGGTTCCAACCAGCCGCACCGCTCGTCTTTCACAATAATGGCAATCGAACCTTCGCGGAGTGCGCCCAGAAAATCGGTATATCAAAACCAGGTAAGAGCCTGGGGCTCGCCATTGCGGACTACGATCATGATGGTCACATCGATCTCTTTGTGGCCAACGATTCCATGGTTGAGTTCCTCTATCACAACAAGGGCGACGGGACGTTTGAAGAGGTTGGGTTGTTGTCCGCGGTGGCCGTGGACATCGACGGTCTTACCTATGCCGGCATGGGCGTGGATTTTGCTGATTACAACAATGATGGCCGGCCCGACATTCTGGTAACGGATCTCGCCAACCAGCGCTACGCACTGTATCGAAACGACGGCGAGGGATCATTCAGTTACGCGAGCAACACCGAAGGCCTTAGCCGGATAACGCTGGTGCACTCCGGTTGGGGAGTGCGTTTCCTGGACTACGACAACGATGGTTTGAAGGATCTTTTGATCGCGCAGGCACACGACCTGGACACCATCGAGGTGACCAACCCCAACCTTCGCTATCGTGAATCTCCCCTGCTCGCCCGAAATACCGGAAAGGGTTTTGTCGACGTCTCGGCCGACTCGGGCAGTGTTTTTCATCAGGCATGGGTGTCTCGTGGTCTGGCGATCGGCGACCTTAATAATGATGGGCGGCTGGACGCCGTGATCACCACAAACGATGGGCCGGCCCACATCCTACGCAACGAAACGCCGACAACGAACCACTGGCTCCTGCTGAAGCTCATCGGACACAAGAGCAACCGGGACGCGATTGGTGCAGAGGTTCATCTGACTACGGCCAGCGGACAGCAGTGGGCAACCGTAACAACAGCGAGCAGTTATCTGTCGGCGAGCGACAAGCGCGTCCATTTTGGTTTGGGCCAGGACAAAGTCGCACAGAAAATTGAGATCCGCTGGCCGAGCGGAATCACTCAGACATTAAGCGACGTGAAGGCCGATCAGATTTTCCAGATTGATGAGTCTGTCGCGGCGGCGTCCGGCCCTGCGGGAGTGAATTGATGAGGGGCAGCCGAATTGGGTCGCGGAGCTTGGTACTTCTGGCGGCAGTTGCGGCCTTGTTTCCCATACCGTCCGCCTTATCGCAATCTCCCAGCGACTACCAAAGGGCAACGGCCGAGTTCCGCGCGAAGAACTATTCGTCGGCGTCCACTCTTTTTGCCGCCGTCGAGACCAGAACACCGGGCACAACGGATGCACTTTTGCTCGAAGGCAAGTGCCTGGTAAATCTTCAGAAGTTTACGGATGCGGAGAATGCGCTTCGCCGGTACCTCCTCTCGCATCCTGATTCGGACGATGCCTTGTACCTTCTCGGCTTTGTGTTGCATCGCGAGAATCACCCTAAGGAGTCGCTGGAGATCTATACCAAGGCAGCCGCGATCAAGACGCCCACTGCCGACGACCTGAAAGTCGTGGCCTTGAACTATGTGCTGCTGGGCGATTATCCGGATGCCATCAAATGGCTGGAGACGGCCGTCCGGATCGATCCGCAAAACAAAGACGCCTGGTACTATCTGGGGCGTGCGTACTACACGAGAAGCGTGCTCCCGGAGGCTCGCCGAGCCTTCATGAAAGTGCTGGAGTTCGATCCTCACAACTCCAAAGCCGAAAACAATCTGGGGTTGATCTTGGAATCGGAAGCTAAGCCCGAGGAGGCGATGGACGCCTACCGCAAATCGATTGCCTGGCAAGAACAGGATTCGCGCCCCAGCGAGCAGCCGTACTTGAATCTGGGAAATCTGCTGATCCAGGAGAATCGGATAGAGGAGGCCATCCCTCTGCTGGAAAAGGCTGTGCAACTTGCTCCTGGGGATGGACCCTGTCATGTGAGGCTGGGCGCTGCATACCTGCGTACCAACCGCCTGAAGGAAGCGCAACGCGAACTCGAAGAAGCCACCAGGCTCGCTCCGGAAAATGCTGCGGCACATTTTCAACTAGGCAGGCTCTACAAGCAGATTCATTCTCTCGATCGCGCCAAAGAAGAATTTCATCGCGTCGAAGAAATTCAAAGTCGCGCCGCGAACACAAAACCCCAAACCCAATAGCTCACTTCGGGTCGGCTGGGGGATCCGTCGGAGGCGATGTCGGCGCGGTGCCCGCTGAATCGTGTTGAGCCTGATATCTGCGCAGAGCACTCCGCGAGCTTTCCGCTTGCTCGTCCTTCAGTTTTTGGAACATCACCATGGCGTTTTGCGCCTCGCCCATCCGGTGCAACCGGCGATACACGATGCCCAGTTGATACCACGCTTGCTCGACGACCGCAGGGTCGGAACCGGGGGCAGTCGTGGCCCGCTCGAGGTGCTGCGCGGCAGAAGTGTCATGCCCCAGCGCCATCTCAGCGCGGCCCAGGTTGTAGTCCGAGTGCAGGAGCACGGGTTTCTCGCGGAGGGCCGCCTCGATCAGTTCTTTTCCCTTCGCGGCGTCGCCTTTCTCCACTAGAAGCACGCCCAGTTTGTAGCGCGCCAGCACGTTGTAGGGATCAATCTCCAATTCGCGGCGGAAGGCCTCTTCCGCTTCCTCAATCTTCCCCAGGTTGCGGTATTCCGAGCCCAGTTCTTCGTGCAACCCGGGCTGCGAGGGAGCGAGCTTGATAGCCTCCTGATATTCGACGACCGCATCCACGTGCCGGTCAGCCTCTCCATTGGCCTGGGCGATCACCTGATGCACACGCCAGGAGCGCGGATCCTTTTTGAACATCCTGCCGTAGCTATCTTTCGAGACCAGCAGGTGCGCCCGCCCACGGTGGTAAAGAATGTCGAGGTCGTCCGGCGCGAGCTTCGCAGCCTTGTCGAGGGCCTCAGCGGCCTCTACCGGTTGTTCCTGCGCCAATCGCACAACGCCCAGCCACATCCAGGCACTGGCATCGCCGGGATAGTTGACGGTTTCTTTCTTTACGGCAGCCAGAGCGCGATCCAGATGATTGAGGCGAAATTCCGCGATTCCGGAAAAGAGGTTTGCACCCCGGAGCCGGGGCTTCAGCGACAGCGCTTTCTCGAAGCTGGCAATGGCTTCGCTGTGGCTACCTTGTTCTTCGCGAACCAGTCCCAGGTTGAAATGGGCCTCGGCAAAGGTAGGCGCCTGTTTGACGATGGCGGCAAAGCCCTCTGCAGCCTCCTGCAGTTTCCCGCTCCGCATCGCCTCAGACGCTTGGCGAAATCGGTTGTCTACTTCCGGGGTCCTTTGCGCATGGAGAGAGTCAGTCAGGCCAACGATCAAGCACAAGATAAAGAGCGGCATCGGTTGGAGCAAGGGTCTGCTGTGTGCAAGCCACTTTGTCGCGGGTTTCCTGATCAAATGGAACGAATGCAGTCGCATACAGACTCTCGTCCATAAATTTTATACTTTCTCTCACAAAGGCTGGTGAGCAGTTCTCTCCGACAAAAAACCCTCTGGCCCGAAGGCAGCCAGAGGGTTCTGATTGTGAGCATCCAAGCCAAACGTCAGAATTGATAGCGAAATGTGAACTGGATTTGCCGTCTGGCATTGATGACCCCCCGGGGACCCTTGGGTACACCGAAGGTGCTGGACGCGATATAGCCATCCAAAGTCCCGAAGACATGCCGATTGAAAGCGTTGGGGATATCGACCTTCAAACTCAGCACATGAGACTCCGTGATCGGAAGGCGTTTGATAATCGCAAAGTCCTCGCTGAAGTAGGGATCGCTGCGGACATTGCCAAGGGTCAAGGGCAAATTTCCAAAGGTATAGCCGCGCTGTGCAACAAGGCCGTCGGCGTTTTGGTCGAGGAACGCAGCGCAGTTGAAGTAGTTGTTGCTCGGATTCAGGGGGGTAAAGGTCCCGTCCGTGGTGTTTTCTTGGCAGCCGGTTGACAGGTTCGGGTTGAAAGATGCCTTGTCCGGGCTGTAAATCGGCACTCCCGGTATGAGGCTGTACTTGAAGTTGCCGCCACTGAACGGCGGGGACGGCGCGTAACTATTCATGATGACAGGGGAGCCACTTTGATACCGGTGTACTCCGCTGATTTGCCAGCCGCCAAGCACCTTGCTGGCTATGCCATGGTTCAGGTATTTCTTTCCGGGACCGACGGGCAGTTCGTAAAGGTAACTGATCACCAAGGCGTGCGGCGTATCCTGATAACTTAGCGCCTTTTCGGTTTTCAGATTGAACGGGTTCTGCGCGCCAAAATTGTTGGAGGCGAATCCTGAAAAGGTCGGGAAGGTACTGTCGGCGTCGGTAAGGGTCTTTGAGAACGTATATGAGGCCAGCAGGTTCAATCCGTTTCGGAAACGCCGTTCGAGCTTCATTTCCAGGGCATTGAACGAGGACTGGCCAACATTCTCCGCGGTACCGGAACTTATGCTCTGGAACTGCGGGAAAGGCCGGAGCAACTGACCGATCGGCTCGCCGTCACCGTAGAGCGGGCGAAACCAACTCGGCTCGGTAATGCCAAGGCTCGCCAAGGTGGCTTGGCCTTCCACGCTGCTGATCGGATCATTGAGCTTTGTGCCTAAGGAATAAAACTCGGGATGTATGCTATTGACCTGCACCAGATTCGAACGCAAGCGCGTCGCACGCGTACCCACGTACCCTACGCTCAGGATAAGATCCCGCGCCAGTTCATTTTGGACTTCGAAACTCCAGTTTTGAATCATGCCGGGGCGCCCGTACTCAGCTGCGCCGTAGTTTGGAAATCCCCCGTTCAGCAACGACGGATCGCTGGCATTGGAGGGATGGGTGAAGCTGGGAAAACCAGCATCCAGCGACTGTGCGGGACTAGAAGTAAAACCGTCCTGCGATTTGAAGTCCGGATTCACCGTTGTCCCGCTGGTAAAGGAGTCTCCAAAATCAGAATAGCTGAGGGCGGAATAATAAATCCCGTATCCACCACGAATCACAGTGTTGGGCAGGTGGCCGAACAACTTTTCCGGTGCATAGGCGAAGCCCAAGCGCGGCGCGAAGTCTTTGTAATAAGTCTTCAGGCCCGTGGCGCTCCGGCCATAAATCAGCGCACCCGGCACACTGGGTGAGATGGGCACGGCCTCGTTGCCGCTGTTTAAGGTTGTGAGGCTTAAGACAGACTGAGCACCTTCTGCTTCGTGTCGCGGTGTGTCTACGTCGTAGCGGAAACCAATGTTAAACGTCAGATCCCTCCGGAACTTGAAGTCGTCCTGGATATAACCCACATAATAATTTGAGATCCAACGGGGATTATGCGATGAGATTTGCAAACTCTCCTCGTTCGGAAGCCCGAGCAGGAAACTGGCAAAGGGATCGCCGGTCTGCGTGTCATTGGCGGCAACTGCCGTTTGCAGATTCTCAAAACTGTAGTTAGGGGAAGTATTGGCATTGGCGATCCTGGAGAATTGTGAGTGCCGCCACTCGAATCCCATACGGAGGGAATGACGTCCTCGGACCCAGGAGACACTGTCGGCGAATATCAGGCTATTGGGGATGGCGTTATCGAAACTTCCCCCGCCAAAACCCTGATATCCGACATTGAGCGGACTTCCTCCGAATCCGAACTGTGGAAACGCGATACCGCTAGCCCCGGTTATCCCTAACGTCTGTTCCCAGTCTTGCCCGGTTACGGCTACCCCTTTACTCGGGTCATTGAGCCGGTTAAAGCCAACGGTGAAGTGGTTCAGTAGAGTCTGGCTGATGGTACGGTCCCAACTAAAGCGTATGTAGTGGGAGAAACGCGATTTAAAAAAGTTCTGATCCAGCGGGGGTGGAAGGGCAGGCGTTCCATTTAACTGTTCCTGATCACGACTGCTGTAAGAGAACCAGAACTTGTTCGCGTTACCCCAGTCTTGGTCAATGCGGAACGTCATGGTTGTATCTCGTACTGGTTTCGTGGAGAGAAAGAGAAAGTTGCTGATCAGGCCGTTAAGGTTGCCCGGGTTCGGTGCAACATTGGGATGAACCTGAAGGAAATCAAGCACGTTCAAAGCCACTTGACTTATGCGGTCTCCCGGGATGATGTTGCCCGCGAATGCTTTCCGGCCTGTTCCTCCACACTCTGCGGTCGTGGCAGGATCGAAGATTTGTCCTTTCAAAACCGGCGTGCCGTCGCATGGATTGGTAACGCCTTCAAGAGGAGCACCCAGCAACGCGGAGAAGTCGCCGGTGCGTTCCAGATCGGTAGGCAGCGTCGTCACACTCGTTGTGCCTTCGGTGTTCCGATATTGCTCCCACGAGAAAAAGAAGAAGCTCTTATTTCGGCCATTATAAAGTCCGGGAATCCAGATTGGACCACCCAAACTTCCGCCAAAGTCGTTTTGATGATCCGTGGGCTTGGGTGCCCCCACGTAATTGTTAAACCAGGAATTTGCATCCAGCTTGTCGTTGCGCAGAATGTCGAATGCCGTTCCATGAAACGTGTTCGCTCCGGATTTCGTACTGAAACTCTCCACACCTCCTGAGGTCCTGCCAAATTCCGCTGGAATGGTCGAGGTTGTTACTTTGAACTCGTTTAGAGCCTCCACGGAGGGAGCGTTCTCATCGAACGTTGAACCCAATTCCGCGTGTACAATACTCACCCCATCGAGAAGCACTTCTGTGCTGAAGTTTTGTCCGCCGGAAAGCTTGGATTCGAAAATGCCAGACGAGGGTGAGTCGCTATTTGTACCAGGACCGGCCGTACCGGGAGCCAGGAAGACAAAGGATTCGGTCGACCGCAAGTGGCTCTGTCCTGTGGAATTGAGGGCCAGGGGTAAGTCTTGAATCTGTCGCTTGTCCACGACCGTGCCAATATCGGACGATTCCGTCTGTAGGGTGGGCGCGTCGGCCACCACTGTCAGGGTCTCTTGAGCGCTACCGATCTGCATGGTGATGTCGAGGGAACTGACGGTGTTGACTTGGATGACGACACCGGTGCGCTCCTCGGTCTTGAATCCCGTGGCGGCCACTTTGACGTTGTAGGCGCCCGGTCTAATGTCTGGGATTCGGTAGGCGCCAGAAGAACCGGATACGGCCTCGTACACCGTTCCCGTGTCCGCTCCGGTTACGGTAATGGCTGCATTGGAAACGACCGCCCCGGAGCTGTCGAGAATGGTGCCGGCTAGCGTGCCACGATCCGACTGCGCCACCGCAGTTTCTAGCATCAGCAAGGATAAAAACCCAACCGCAACCACCATCCACGAACACCGTGAAATGCGCATCGAGGCGCCTCCTGATACTCGGTTCCCGAACCTGTCCCCACTTGACCCTTGCCAGCCGCAAATCGGCATAGATGTCCGCTAATACAAAACCACTAGTCTGCGGATGTCAAGGGAAAAGTGCAAAACCGCTTTTGTACAGAGCTAAAGCGCTTGAGCCATACAAAATTTGGAAGGTTCCCCGTCGAGATTTCAGTCACTCACGCTCGTGATCTAGAACACACAACACGGGGGCTGTCCTTGTCGCGAAATGTGTTAAACCGCTTCAGAGAAATGAGGGGCGGGTGCTATTCTCTTCCGCACATGGGTTAGTCCTCGAAACAGGGTGGAGATTGAATCGGGCGCAAGCTCCCGAAGAGTTCGCGTCATTCGCAGGAAACATTGAATGTGGAGGTTCATTGTGAAGCGCAAGACAGCACTCATATCATTGCTCGTTAGCCTCACCCTCATCGTCGCCTGGTCTCAGCCTCCTTCCCCCTCCACTCCAGCCATCGAAGCCCGCGCCGAGGCGATGCTCAAACAACTCTCGCTTGAAGAGAAAATCGACCTCATCGGCGGCGTCAACGATTTCTACATTCGTGAGATCAAGCACATCGGCCTGCCCGCGCTGAAGATGGCGGACGGACCCTTCGGCGTCCGCAATTACGGTCCGGCCACAACCTTCGGCGGCATGGGCCTCGCCGCTACCTGGGACCGCGACCTCGACGAGCGCATGGGCGCCGTCATTGGCCAGGATGCCCGCGCCCGCGGGGTCCACTTCATGCTTGGCCCCGGCGTCAATATTTCGCGCACGCCGCTGTGCGGGCGAAATTTTGAATACTTCGGTGAAGATCCTTTCCTCGCCTCGCGCACTGCCGTCGCTTACATTCAGGGCATGCAGAATCAGGGCGTGAGCGCAACCATCAAGCACTATATGGGGAACAACCAGGAATTCCTGCGCCATGATGCCGACTCCATCATCGACGAGCGCACCATGCGCGAGATCTATCTGCCCACCTTCGAGGCGGCCGTGAAAGAAGCGCACGTCGGCGCGATCATGGATTCTTACAACCTCATCAACGGCCAGCACGCAACCCAGAATGGCTATCTGAACAATGATGTCGCGAAGAAAGAATGGGGCTTCGAGGGCATCATCATGTCTGACTGGGATGCGACCTACGACGGCGTCGGCGCGGCCAACGGCGGGCTCGATCTCGAAATGCCGTCCGGAAAATTCATGAATCGTGCCAACCTCCTGCCGGCTGTGAAGTCGGGCAAGGTCAGCGAGGCTACCATTGACGACAAGGTCCGCCGCATCCTGCGTACCGCCATTCGCTTCGGATGGCTCGACCACGATCAAACGGATTTGTCCGTGCCGCTCTACAACGAAAAGGGCGGACAGGTCGCCCTCGAAGCTGCGCGCTCTGGCATGGTGCTCCTCAAGAACGATGGCAACCTTCTTCCCCTCGACAAAACAAGAATCAAGTCGATCGCGGTCATCGGACCGGATGCCTATCCCGCCCCGGTCGTAGGCGGAGGCAGCGCGGGCGTGCGTCCGTTCGGTGCGGTCAGCTATCTGGAAGGTCTCGCCGGCTATCTCGGCAGCAGTGCGACGGTCTATTACGATCGCGGAGTTCCCTCCCTGGGTGAACTGGCCGATGCCACCACCTTCTCAACCGATGCAGCGGGCAAAGAGCCGGGCCTCAACCTGGAAGCATTCAACAATCCCAGTCTGAGTGGCCCGGTCGCGGCCCATCGCACCGATCAACACATCAACGCCGATCACTCTCTGGGAGATGGTGTCAATCAAAATGACGTGTCGGCCCGCTGGTACGGATATTTCACTCCCAGTAGTCCTGGCGAGCACCTCTTCTTTGTACAAGGCCCCGGCGAAGGCGGGGGATATCGTCTCTACGTCGACGACAAGCTTGTGGTCGACACCTGGGAACTCTCCCGCTCGTTGGTGAGCCAGGTTCGTTTGCCGCTGGCGGCCGGTCCCCACACGATTCGTTTCGAATATTACGCGCACTGGAGCTGGGGCGGTCCAAGCGTGAAAGTCGGCATCGTGCGTCCAGAAGCAGTTGTGAACGCCGCCGCGAAAGCGCTGGCGTCCAAAGCCGACGCCGTCGTTTTAGCCGTGGGCTTCGACCCTGATAGCGAAAGCGAGGGCGCAGATCGCACCTTCCAGCTCCCTCCCGCGCAGGATCAACTCATCAATCAGATCGCCAGCGCGAACAAGAACACCATCGTCGTCGTGACCTCCGGCGGTGCGGTCGATATGAATGCCTGGCTCGGCCACGTGCCCGCACTTTTCGAATCCTGGTATGCAGGACAGGCACAAGGCACGGCGCTGGCACAGTTATTGTTCGGCGAGTACAGTCCATCGGGTAAGCTGCCCGTCACGTTTGAGCGCCAATGGGAAGATAACCCGGCCCACGATGTCTACTACTCCAACGGTGGCGACAAAAAGACTCCTTACACGGAAGGAGTCTTCATCGGATACCGTCACTTCGATACGGCGAGCGAGAAGCCGCAGTTCCCCTTCGGCTACGGGCTTTCGTACACAGCGTTCGCGTACAAAAATCTCTCCGTGACCCCGGCCAGCGTGTCCGGAGATCAGCCCGTTACCGTCAGCTTTGACGTAGTCAACACTGGCACCCGCGAGGGCGCGGAGGTGGCGGAAGTGTACGTAGCCGAGCCGCACGCCAGCGTCCCGCGGCCCGCGAAAGAGCTCAAGGGGTTTATGAAGATTCCTCTGAAACCCGGAGAAACCAGGCATGTTTCGGTTGATCTGAACAAGCGAGCTTTCTCATACTACGACGCCAAGAATCGTCGTTGGACGGCCGACGCTTCCGACTTCGACGTCCTGGTTGGACCCTCCTCAGCCCAGATCGAACTCACTGGAAAGGTAACGCGGCAATAAGAGTAGCGGCGCCTCGGCCCCACCTGCGATTAATCTCACAGTTGCATCAGATTCAACTGCAGCTTCGCGTACCCGTGGTCCTGCGCCCATAGGTCCAGCGGAATCGCGCCGATCTCATCGACCACCGGATCCGCCAACCCGTTCTTCGTAAGGTCAACCGTCTTGATATAGCAACGGCAGCGATCGCAACACTCCACGCGCACGTGTTTCGGGTCTTCAGCCGTGTAAACTGGAAGCTTCGCGTGATCCTCTTCCCCGCACGCCGGACAGACGATCCGCCGAAACTCCCATTCGTACAAACACAACGAGCAGACTAGCGATCGCTGACCGCCATCTCCCAGCGGACGAAGTACGCCAGAGCTGGGCTTGCGTCCGCAAAACGGGCATAGGCAAGGCGTCGGACCGCCACGCTGCAAAGCCAGGCGCGAACGAACATTAACAGCGTACGGCTGTAGAAAGGCACGGGCGAAGAAATCCTCAGGCCCCGGTGGCAGAGCCCCGCCGGCATTCTCTTGCCAGAAACTGTCCAGCACATGGCTTTGCAATGCGGCGTCTTCATGGCCCAGTCTTTCTGCCGCCTGGACAACCACTGCAGGAGCACGGTCCTTCACGCTCGACAGAAACGATCCGAATCGCGCGACTAGGGAAGACGGCAAAGGTTGCGCGAAGAAATTCGTCCCAGGATCGGCGCTCGCAGTCGCCGGCCCTTCCAGTTCCCGCCACAATTCTTCCTGCAACCCAGTGATGGCCACGAAGAACTGCAGAACTTCCCCGGCGGCTGGCCGATCGCGAATCAGTTCTTCGGCTCTCTCCGTGCGTCGCTGCCATTCGTTTTTCGGCACGCCCGATTATCCATGCCCCGGAGGTCCCAGGCAATCACCCTGCACAGCATCTCCCTTACACACAGCATTTCCCTTATTGACGATTCTCATCGTTCGGCATATAGTGGGCGGCGTTCGGTGAGTAGAGGCAGGACGTCCGTGGGGGCGTCCGCAACCATTAACCTCCGTACTTCCCTGCAACAAGCAACGCGGAGGCTGTCCGATGGAGTTCTCTCGCAGGACCTTTATTAAAGGCACCATCCTTGGTGGAGCAGGTCTGTCGGCTCTGGGATTCGACCTGACTCCTCTCCACGCCCAAACCGCCGGCCTCAAGATTTCCCGCGCCAGTGAGACGCGCAGCACCTGTCCTTATTGTTCGGTGAGCTGCGGCGTCATCATCTACACGCTGGGCGACAAGGCGAAGAACGCCATCCCGCAGGTCGTGCACGTCGAGGGCGATCCCGATCATCCCATCAATCGCGGCACGCTCTGCCCCAAGGGCTCGTCGCTCGAGCAGGACATCCTCAACGATCGTCGTCTGCTGAAGCCGCAAGTCCGGCGTCCTGGTTCCGACCACTGGGAGGACATCTCCTGGGATCAGGCGTACGCCGAAATTGCGCAGCGCGTGAAGAAGACGCGCGACGAAACCTTCCTTGAGACTGATGCGCAGGGCCACACCGTGAACCGCTGTGAAGGCATTGCCTTCACGGGCGGCTGCACCGACACCAACGAGTTCAACTATCTGGTCGTAAAAAGTATGCGCAGCCTGGGGGTCTGCTACCTGGAAAACCAGGCCCGGGTTTGACACGGCCCAACGGTCTCCAGTTTGGGGCCCACCTTCGGACGCGGCGCAATGACCAATGGCTGGATCGACATCAAGAACACTGACTTGATGCTGATCATGGGCGGCAATCCAGCCGAAAACCACCCTTGCGGCTTCAAGTGGGCGATTGAAGCCAAAATCCACCGCAACGCCAAGACCATCGTGGTCGATCCGCGGTTGACCCGCACGGCCGCAACCGCCGACCTGTATCTGCAGATCCGCGCCGGCGCCGACATTGCGTTCCTGGGCGGCCTAATCCGCTACGCGATCGAGAACAACCGCATCGCCAAAGACTATCTCCTCAACTACACCAACGCCGCCTTCATTATTAAAGACGGATTCAAACTGCCTGAGGACGGCCTGTATTCAGGATTCGATCCCGAGAAGAAGGTCTACGACAAAAAGACCTGGAATTACGAAGAAGGCGGAGACTTGACCGGCAAGCCGGTCGCGGCCACGCCTCCCGAGAAGACTCCACCCCCATTAAAGGCGGGCTCACCTCCGCCCGCGCCGGCCCTTCCCCAGAAGATTGCGTTCGACCTCTCACTGCAGCACCCGCGCTGCGTCTATCAATTGCTGAAGAAGCAGTACGAGCGCTACACACCTGAGATGGTCGAACGCATCACCGGCATCCCGAAAGAACAGTTCCTAAAGGCCGCAGATCTGTTCACGTCCATCCGCAAAGACGGCGACATGAAGAAAGTCGCCACCATTATTTACGCGGTTGGATGGACCCAGCACAGCTTCGGCACGCAGATCATCCGCACGGCAGCCATTCTGCAGTTGCTGATGGGAAACGTTGGCCGCGCCGGCGGCGGCGTCAATGCGTTGCGCGGTCACTCCAACATCCAGGGCGCAACGGATATGGCGGGCGTGTTCGATATCCTTCCCGGCTATCTGAAGATGCCGAACCCCACCGACGTCGATCTCGCCGCCTACCTGAAGCGCATCACGCCGGCACCGGCCAAGCCCGATCCCTGGGATTCGTTCAACTACTGGTCGAACACGCCCAAGTTCGCCGTCTCGTTCCTGAAAGCGATGTATGGCGCCAACGCGACCAAAGAAAACGACTGGGCCTTCAACCACCTGCCCAAAATCGATCGCAACTATTCGTGGGTAAATCTGTGGAACGACATGTACGAAGGCAAGGTCAAAGGCATCTTCGCCTTCGGCATGAACGGCGTGATGATCGGCCCGGATTCAAACAAGAATATCGATGCCCTGAAAAAGGCCGACTGGCTGGTAGTTTGCGAGATCTATCCCGACGAGACCAGCGAATTCTGGCGCGCTCCCAGCATCACCGCCGACGACGCAAAGAAGATCAACACCACCGTATATCGCCTGCCCGGCGCCGGTTTCGCCGAAAAAGACGGCACGTTTGTGAACTCCGCGCGCTGGCTGCAATGGAAGAATGTAGCCGTCCCGCCCCCCGGCCAGGCCCGCCTCGACCAGGAAATCCTGGCGACAATTTTCCTGAAAGTGCGCGACCTCTATCAAAAGGAAGGCGGCAAGTTTCCCGATCCCATTTTGCACGCGTCGTTCGCGTATACGAACCCGTACAATCCTTCGCTCGCCGAAGTCGCCAAAGAGATCAACGGCAAAGCGCTCGCCGACATTACCGACCCGAAGACCAGCGTGACCATCAAGGCCGGCCAGCAACTCCCCGGTTTCGCCTGGCTCAAAGACGATGGCACAACGCTCTCCGGAAACTGGCTCTATTGCGGATCGTGGACCGAAGCCGGCGCCATGATTCAGCGCCGCGGAACCGACGATCCGTCCGGTCTCGGCATATATCCCAACTGGGGATGGTCATGGCCGGCGAATCGCCGCGTTCTCTATAACCGCGCCTCGTGCGATATCAACGGCAAACCGTGGGATCCTTCGCGGCGACAAGTCTGGTGGGATGAAGCGAAGCAAAGCTGGGTCGGCAACGATGTGCCCGACTTCAAGGCCGACTCCGCACCCAAAGATCACATGGGTCCTTTCATCATGAATCCCGAAGGGGTTGGACGTTTGTTCGTGCCGCTAGCCGGGATGGCCGATGGTCCGTTCCCGGAATACTACGAGCCGATCGAAAGCCCCATTGCGAATCTGTTGCATCCGAACCAGTCCAACAATCCAGTCGTGAAACGATACAAGACCGACATGGACAAGTATGGGACGGTGGATCAGGGATTCAACGTGATCTGCACTACCTATCGCCTGACCGAGCACTACCACTACTGGACGAAGAATAATCCGATGAACGTCCAGCTCGTGCCCGAGCCGTTCATCGAAGTGCCGACCGAACTGGCCGACCAGATGGGCATCCACGGCGGCGAAAAAGTCAAAGTCACCAGCGCGCGCAGCCATTACATCGCAAAGGCAATGGTGACGCGGCGCATTCGTCCAATGAAGATCGACGGCAAGGAAATGTTCCAGATCGGCATCCCGATTCATTGGGGCTTCCGCGGCATCGCCGAAGACGAAGGCAAGACAGAGAAGACGCTAGCCAATCAGCTCACGCCGACCGTGATTGATCCGAACGCGTACACGCCGGAATTCAAAGGCTTCCTGGTGAAGATTGAGAAAGCGTAGCGCGGGCGACTCGCCGGCTGTCCGGCGGGCGACTCGCCCGCCGCAATGAGGATGGGCTAAAGATGGCAGATCGCAAAGCTCTCCAAGTCGAAATGATCTCGGCCCACCCCGGCCCGGTGCCCGGCCACGGCGTGCAGCGCGACCTCGAAGTCTGCAAGCTGGTCGACACCACCACCTGCATCGGCTGCAAAGCCTGCGAAGTGGCCTGTGTCGAGTGGAACGACATGCCGTTCAGCCCGACCACCTTCGACAACACTTACCAGACGATGCCGGAAACGCGCTGGAACTTCTGGAACCTGATCAAGTTCAACGAGCACCAGAAGGAAGACGGCACCATCCAGTGGCTGATGCGGAAAGACCAGTGCATGCACTGTGCCGATCCCGGCTGCCTGGCGGCCTGCCCCGCCGACGGCGCCATCGTGAAGTACGCCAACGGCATCGTCGACTTCAACCAGGAAAACTGCATCGGCTGCGAATTCTGTGTCTCCGGCTGCCCGTTCAACATTCCGCGTTTCAATGCGGAAACCAAGCGAGTGTACAAGTGCACACTCTGCTCCGACCGCGTAGGCGAGGGCCTCGAACCTGCGTGCATCAAGGCCTGTCCCACCGGCTGTCTGAAGTTTGGTTCCAAGGACGACATGAAATTCATCGCCGAAGAACGCGCCAAGCAACTGCGCGAGAACTTCGGGATGGAGAAGGCTGGTGTGTACGATCCACAATCCGTGGGCGGAACGCACGTGATCTATGTGCTCCACGACGCTACCGATCCAGAGCGCTACGGCAACCTGCCGAAGAATCCGCAGATCCCGTGGAGCTACACGGTCTGGAAATGGCTGTTCAAGCCCGTGCTGGGAACATTCGCGTTATTCGGATTGCTGGGCGTCTGCCTGCACTATGTGACGTCAGGCCCCCGCCGTGCACAGCCCGAGCCGCCCAGGAAAGGGGAGCGCCATGGCTAGCGCGGCGGAGCGCTTCGACGACAAAGCGCGCGAAAGCTTCGAGAAGGTAGGTCAGACAACCGTCTACCAAGGCGAGTTGCTGCGTCATCCCGTGTACACTCGCGTCCTGCACTGGATGGTCGCGCTATTCTTCTTTCTCGCGCTGTTCTCCGGTTTCGGCATCTACCTTCCGTGGCTCTTTCGCTGGTTCACTCCGATCTTCGGAGGCGGGCAACTGGTTCGGGCCATGCATCCCTTGTTTGGGCTGGGCTTCGTAGTCTTCTTCGGCCTACAAGCTCTCAACTGGCTCCAGCCAATGATCTGGACCCCAGCCGACTCCAACTGGATCCGGCAGATGAAAGAGATCGTCAGCGGCGAAGCAAAAATGGAACCGCCCGACACCGGCTTCTTCAACGCCGGCCAGAAGATTCAGTTCTGGGAGATTGTCGGCGGCTGCGTCGCCTACCTGATCACCGGAATCATCTTGTGGGCGGGCGCACGGACGTTCGGGAGAATTCCGGTCGCAATCAGCTACGTCATCCACGATATTTCTGCCCTCATCATGCTCGGGGGAATCTTCATCCACATCTACGAGAGCACGTTCGGCCAGCCCGGCACTTTCCAGGCGATGACGCGCGGCGCGGTAAACGAAGCCTGGGCGTGGACCTTCCATCCCGCATGGTACAAACAAGTCACAGGCCGCGACCCCGCGCAGGCCTGCGAAGAAGCGCGCCGCCAAATGACCACCAATAAGCCCTGACCGCTATGGCGCAGTTTGCTCCGCCGAGCCATCGGTCCCACCCCGACTGAAATAAAACCGCACCACCCACTCGCTCGGGACCGCTTGACCATTGGCCCGCACCGGCTTGAATTTCCAGCCCCGAGCCGCCTCCAGCGCAAGACGCGCAAAATACTCGCTCGCCACGGCGGATTGCAGCCGCGCTTGTGTGACGTTGCCTGCTGCATCCACATCTACTTTCACAGGCACTCGGATCTTGCCCCGGATCGTATGCCGCGCACCCGGCGATACACGTGGTATGACCCGAGTCGCCACACCGCCGCGGGTACCAGGTTTCGTCAACATCTCGTCATTGCGACCCTGATCGGACCCCGCCTCCGCGGGTTCGGCATGTGCGGAAGAAGAAGCTTCGGTAGCCCCGCTTCCCGCAGCCTCTGGATGTAGCGCGGACACTCCTGTCCGCGCCTCCGAAAAAGGGACAGGTGCCTTCGGCTTCAGAACCAAGACCGCCGCGACCACCACCACCGCAACGAACGCCAGCGCATAAGGCCACTTCGCAGATGTCTTCTGATCGCCTGCATACGATAAGACTGCTGCCCCTGCTTCCCTCCCGGCCCGCGCCGCAGGTTCGCTGGGCAGCGCTTGGGCACCAGGCGCTTCTCTCTTTCCAGTGTCCAGCCGAGCAGCAATCTCCGCCACCGCCCACCGCTTGGCAGGATCGATTTGCAGGCAGTTTTCGACGATCTCTCGAAACGGTTGCGGAATTCCATCGGGCAAAGCCCTTTCATTCCCCGCCTCGGAATCCAGAACCGGCAACCGCTGCGTCAGCATTTCCACCAGGGTAACGCCCAGCGACCACACATCGGCCGGCGGCCCCAGTTGACCCCTCGCCGTCTCCGGCGCGTCGTACGCACTCTTCTCTCCCTGCCGCAGCTTCCCTGCCCCTGCGGCACGAAGTGAATCGCTCGATATTTTCACCACGTCCCCGGCAGCCAGAATATTCGAGGGCTTTATGCCTCCATGCACAAAACCCTTGGCGTGAACGTATGCCAACCCCTTCAAGACAGCATCCAGCACCTGCCGCGCTTCCTGGTCCGTGAGCGCCCGCTCCGGAAGAATCTGCGACAACTCCTCTTCTGCATACTCGGTCAGCACGTAAAGAAACTCAGTGCCGCCCAGGTCGCACCGGCCCGATTCGAAAATGCGAATCACATTGGGACGATCCAGATCGGCCGCCACCTTCCACTGCCGCAACTGCTCATTCGCATCGACCGAAGCTGCGGGAACAAATTTGATGGCCGTCTGTGGCCTGCCGCCCGCGCTCTTGTCGACCAGAAAAACAGTTCCATGCTCGGACCGACCCAACAAACGCTGCAGCGGGAACTTGTCACTGACCAACTGACCCTCCCATCGCTTCCAACTGTCGCTCATTCGTGCCTCGATGAAATAGAGCAGCTATTGTATGGGCACGCACCCTCGTCTTACAAAACCACCCTGATTTCGGTTCCAAGAACACCACAAACCCAGGAAATTATTAGAATGATCGTATGACTTCCGCGATTCCCCCCGAAATCCAAGGCCAGCGGTACATCAGCCTGGCAACCTTCCGCAAAAACGGCGTTGCCGTCTACACGCCCATCTGGTTCGCCGAAGACGACGGCAAGCTCTACTTCATGACCAGCAGCAAGTTATGGAAATACAAGCGTGTCCGCAACAACCCGCAGGTGAAATTTGCGCCCTGCACCATCCGCGGCAAAATCACCGGCCCGGAATTCTCGGGAACTGCACGAATCCTGCCGCCCGAAGAGGTCGCCAGAGTACGCCGCCTCATCAATGCAAAATACTGGCTGGCCCGCGTCCCTCTGCTATGGCGCAACACCGACGTCTACGTCGAAATTATTCCGGCTCCACGGAGCTAATCAAACCATGAAGGACCACCCCTTGACTTCCTACCTTCGTGTGACTTCGTGTCCTTTGTGGTTTGATTCCGCCCCATGACGTTTACGCTGACTCCTCGACCCTGTTACCATCGAAGCTTATCTCAGGGCCCCTGATTTCTTATTTAGCCCCAACCTTTTATCGGAGGAACAATGGCTGTCAAAGTAGGCATTAACGGTTTCGGACGCATCGGGCGCAACGTTCTTCGCACCTCGCTCGCCGACAAGAACCTCGAATTCGTCGCCGTCAACGATCTCACCGATCCGAAGACACTCGCACACCTGCTCAAATACGACTCGATCCTCGGCAACCTGCCCAACAAGATCACCGCCGGCCCGGACAGCATCTCGGTCGACGGCAAGACCATTAAGGTCTTCAAGGAAAAAGACCCCGCCGCCCTGCCCTGGGAGTCCGTCGGCGCACAGCTCGTGATCGAGTCCACCGGCCGCTTCACCGATGCCAACGAAGCCAAGAAACATCTGCGCGGCCCCGTGAAGAAAGTCATCATTTCCGCTCCCGCGAAAAACGAAGATGTCACCCTCGTGCTCGGCGTCAACGAAGACAAGTACGATCCCGCCAAGCACCACATCGTCTCGAACGCCTCCTGCACCACGAATTGTCTTGCCCCGATCGCCAAGGTCGTTAACGACACCTTCAAGATCGTCAGCGGCACAATGACCACCATCCACTCCTATACCAACGATCAGGTGATCCTCGACTTCCCCCACAAAGACCTGCGGCGTGCCCGTGCGGCGGCGATCAACATGATCCCAACCTCGACCGGCGCAGCCAAGGCGCTCAAGCTCGTCATCCCTGATCTGGCTGGAAAACTCGACGGCTTCGCCATGCGCGTGCCCACGCCCAACGTCTCGGTCGTCGACCTCGTCGTCTGGGTAGAAAAGAAGACCACTAAAGAAGAGGTCAATGCCGCCCTGAAAAAGGCCTCCGAGTCCGGCCCGCTGAAGGGCTATCTGGGTTTCGAGGAAGGCGAGTTGGTCTCGTCCGACTTCAAAGGCGACGCTCGCTCCTCCATCGTCGACGCGCCCATGACCCTGGTGGTCGGCGGCAACTGCGTGAAGGTGATCTCCTGGTACGACAACGAGTGGGGATACTCCTGCCGCGTCCGCGACCTGATCAACTACATGGCAGCAAAAGGCCTGTAGTCAGTAGCGCCGGCGTCTCGCCGGCTGTGGCGTAGCGCCGGCGCCCCGCCGGCTGTGGTGGCGGGCGCCCTCGCCCGCCACCGCAATCTGCCAAGATTCTGTGATGTCGGCCCAGTTGGGATAGAACGCCGCAGACGACGAACGACCACAACAGGTGCCTAATGCCTAAACTTTCCATTCGCGATCTCGCCCTCAACGATCACCGCATCTTCATGCGCGTCGACTTCAACGTTCCCCTCGACGACGGCCGCGTCATGGACGACACGCGCATCCGCGAAACGCTCCCCAGCATCGAGTACGCTCTTCGCCACGGCGCGCGCCTCATCCTCGCGTCCCACCTCGGCCGTCCCAAAGGCAAGCCGAATCCCAAGATGAGTCTGAAGCCGGTCGCCGAGCGCCTGCGCATGGTGCTCGACCGCGACCTGTCACGCGGCGAAAACGTAGGATTCTGTCCCGAGTGCGTTGGACCCGAAGCCGAAGAGATGGCCCTCAAGCTCGAAAAAGGCCAGGCTCTCTTGCTGGAAAATCTCCGCTTCCACGCCGAAGAAGAAGCCAACGACGAGACCTTCTCCAAACAACTCGCTAAGCTCGCCGACTTCTACGTCAACGACGCCTTCGGCACCGCGCATCGCGCCCACGCCTCCACCGTCGGCATCACCAAGTTCGTGCAGAAATCCGCCGCGGGCCTGCTCATGGAAAAAGAGCTTCGATACTTAGGTCGTGCCTTGGAGAATCCGGAGCACCCCTTCGTCGCCATTCTCGGTGGTGCCAAAGTCAGCGACAAAATCGGAGTCATCCAAAACCTCCTCACCAAGGTTGACGTGCTCATCATCGGCGGCGGCATGGCCTATACCTTCCTCAAGGCCCAGGGAGAATCCATCGGCAAGTCGCTCGTTGAGGAAGACAAAGTCCAGCTCGCCAAGGATCTTCTGCAGCAAGCCAAAGCGCACAAGGTCAAATTCCTGCTGCCCACCGATCACGTCATCGCCGACCGGGTCGAAGTCAATGCCATCACCCGAATCGTCAACCACGGCCAACCGATCCCGGCCCACATGATGGCGCTCGATATCGGCCCCGCCACCATCGAGGCGTTTTCCGAAGAGGTCTCGCGCGCCCGCACCATCATCTGGAACGGTCCCATGGGGGTCTTCGAAATGCCGCCCTTCGCCAAGGGCACTTTCAAGATCGCCCAGGCGGTAGCCGAAAATGCCGGCGCCACCTCAATCGTAGGCGGAGGAGATTCCGTGGCCGCAGTGAAAGCCGCGGGCGTGGCCGACAAAGTCACGCACATCTCCACCGGCGGGGGTGCATCGCTCGAATTTCTGGAAGGCCGCCAGTTGCCCGGCGTTGAGGCTCTGACCAACAAGAAATAAGCGCTGGCGCTTGTTTTCGCCGCCAGGCTTCGTATCAGGACATCGCTTTAGCGATGCCGAATGCAGATTTCAACGACTGCCCCTTAAGGGGCTGCTATGTCCGACTTCGCAGCTCGCCTAACCTTCGCCGACGGCAAAACCCTCGAACTCGCCGGCCCCGCCGACATCACCAAGGAAACGACGGAGGCCATCGTCAACGCCGCCAACTCGTCTCTGCTCGGCGGTGGAGGTGTCGACGGAGCAATCCACCGCGCCGGCGGCCCATCGATCCTGCAAGAGTGCAAGCGAATCGTGGCCAACATCGGCACTCTCCCCGCCGGCAAAGCCATCATGACCACCGGCGGCCGCTTGCCCGCCAAGCATGTGATCCACACCGTCGGCCCGGTGTATTGGGGAGGCCGGCAGCGCGAGGCTGAAACGTTAGCCCGTTGCTACCGCGAATCGATCCAGCTCGCCGACGATCACGCAATCCGATCCCTGGCCTTTCCAGCCATCTCGACCGGAGCCTACGGCTATCCAGTGCACGAAGCCGCCCAAGTCGCCGTCAAGACCATCGCCGAAGCTCTGCCAACCTGTGTGCATGTGCAGCACGTCCGCTTCGTGCTCTTCGATGTTTCCACCTGCCAGGTCTTCGTCCGGGAAGCCGAAAAATTGTCCCAGCAACAACCGGCGAATTCCGTTATCTTCGAGAAAGGTCCTTCATGAGAAAGAAACTCATCGCCGCCAACTGGAAGATGTACAAAACCCCCGACCAGACCCGTGACTTCTTCCGCGAATTCCTCCCTCTGGTCCAAGGCCACGACCGCGACGAGATCGTAGTCTGCCCGAATTACCTTTGCATCGACGCTGCTGTCACCGCCACCAAGGGCTCGAACGTCGCCATCGGCGCTCAAGATCTCCACTGGGAGAAGGAAGGCGCTTTCACAGGGGAGATCTGCACCAGCATGTTGCTCGCCGTCGGCGTCACCCACGTCATCATCGGACACTCCGAGCGCCGCCAGTACTTCGGCGAGACCGATGACACAGTGAATCTCAAGTTGAAGTCGGCGCTCGAAGCCGGACTGGTCCCCATCGTCTGCGTCGGCGAAGTCCTCGAAGAGCGCGAAGCCGGCCTAACCGACGACGTTCTCCGCCGCCAGTGCATGCGCGCGTTCTACAAAATCTCCGCCAAAAAAGCCGCCAAGCTCGTGGTCGCCTACGAGCCTGTCTGGGCCATTGGCACCGGCAAAACCGCCACGCCCCAGCTGGCCTCCGACGCTCACGTCATCATCCGCGGAGAAGCCGCCAAAGCCTTCGGCGAGGAATTCGCTGATCACTTGCGCATCCTCTATGGCGGCTCGGTGAAACCGGAAAATGCGAAAGCCCTGATGTCCGAAGCCGAAATCGACGGCGGCCTGGTAGGCGGAGCCTCGCTCGATCCCAAATCGTTCTCTGCCATCGTGGAGTACTAAAGCCGTTTCCATCCGTCTGACCCCTTAACCGCCTGTCACCCTGAGCGGAACAGGAATCTCGCAAAGCGAGATTCCTGCGGAGTCGAAGGGCCCCTACCCCGGAGATGAGATGTTTGGGCGCGAAGGCTTTGACTGTGGCGCAGTTGGGGTTCCCGCAGAATGCGCATCAGGGCGCTAGTCCCCCTGCTCACCAACCGCCGGTCAGACCCGTCGAACCTCCGCGGCCCGTGAACATTCAGTAACGCCAATTCGTACCAGATAGCCGGAGGGACAATGCAATTCACCGAAGATGTCCGATACGCAATGAGGCAGTTCGCTCACGCTCCCGGGTTTACGGCCACGGCGGTGCTGACGCTTGCGCTGGGAATCGGCGCGACCACCGCCATCTTCACGCTCGTTCACGCCGTATTGCTGAAGTCCTTGCCGGTAGCCAAGCCCAGCGAACTCTATCGCGTCGGCGACGTCGAGAACTGCTGCGTCAACGGCGGTCTGCAGGATGACTGGTCGATTTTCTCCTACGACAAGTACAAGACATTCCGCGACGGAACGGCCGGTTTTACCGAGCTCGCCGCCTTCCAGGCCGGGCGCAGTTTGATGGGAGTTCGCCGCAGCGGGAGCAACCAGCCCGCCGAGTCTCAACGGATGCAGTATGTCGCCGGAAACTACTTTTCCATGTTTGGTATCGGTGCCTACGCCGGGCGGGTATTCCATGCAGAGGACGATCGCAAGGGAGCCGATCCGGTCGCGATCATGAGTTATTCCACCTGGCAACAAAAGTACGGCCGTGACCCCTCGGTCGTCGGTGCGAGCTTTACTTTCAATGGTCAACCCTTCACGGTCGTAGGCGTCGCGCCTCCCGGCTTCTACGGCGACCGCATGGAGAGCATCCCCGCTTTCTGGATCCCCTTGGCAGACGAACCCCTGATTGACCGCGCCGGCGCCCTTCTGGATTTCCCCACTTCCGACTGGCTGGATCTGATCGGCCGGCTGGCACCGGGTGCTGATCCGAAAAGCATTGAAACCCATCTGCAACTGGAGTTACAGCAGTGGCTTTCAAGCCCGGTCAGCAAGCTCAATCCCGGAGAGCAAGCGATGATACCGAAGCAGACCCTGCATCTTTCGCCCGGGGGCGCTGGTGTCCAGATGATGCGCGACCAATATCAGTCAGCCTTGCATCTTCTGCTGTGGGTCTCTGGCTTCGTCCTGTTGATTGCGTGTGCCAACGTGGCCAACCTGATGCTGGTGCGCGCGGCCACTCGTCGGCAGCAGACGTCCGTCCGAACCGCGCTCGGCGCATCCCGGTCGCGGCAGGTCGTGCAAGTGCTGACCGAAAGTACCGTGCTCGCTGTGTTCGGAGGCATCGTGGGCGTTGCCCTCGCGTTTTGGGGCACTCGTCTCATCCTCCGCCTTGCGTTCCAAGACAACCCAGTCGCGATCAACCCGATGCCTTCGTTGCCAGTTCTAGGTTTCACCTTTGCTGTTTCCCTGCTGACCGGAATCGTGTTTGGGGTTGCCCCTGCCTGGATGACGGCCCACACCGATCCAGCCGATGCCTTGCGCGGCGCCCACCGTTCCACGCCGCATGCAAGTGGCTGGACCCAAAAATCCCTGGTGGTGATCCAGGCAGCGCTCTCGCTGGTGCTGTTGTGTGCTGCAGGATTGCTGGTCCAGAGCTTGCAAAACATGCACCATCAGCACTTCGGGTTCGAGACCGCCAACCGCTACATCTTGCACATCGACCCACAGATGGCGGGATATACGCCGGAAAGACTCCCCGCTTTCTACCGCCAGCTTCACGATACCCTGGCAGGGATCCCGGGCATGAGCCGGGTCAGTTTTGCCATGTACAGTCCAATGGAGGGAGACAACTGGAACGAGGTCGTCTACATCGAGGGGCAAGCCCCTCCTCCGCCCGATAGTGATCAGAATGTAGCCTCCTGGGTGCGAGTCAGTGAAGGCTACTTCGAGACCATCGGCACGAAGATTGTGAAGGGCCGCGCCATCTCGGAGCAGGACACGGGCACTTCGCGCAACGTCGCTGTCGTCAACCAGACTTTTGCGAAGAAGTTCTTCAAAGACGAGGATCCGATCGGACAACATTTCGGAAATCTGGATCAGAAATACGCTGGCGCCTACGAAATCGTCGGCATCACCGAGGATACCCAATACCGCGAGCCCACCCGCGAGATCCCCCCGACCTTTTTCCTGTCCTCCACCCAGCAGATCGTCTATGACCAACCACGATTTAAGGCGTTCGAAGATGTCTCACACTACTTGAACGCCATCGTGCTGATGACTCAGGGCAACGTGCCCGGGCTGGAGCCGCAGGTCCGGCGCGCCCTCGCGCAGGTGAACCCCGATCTTGCCGTGATTGACTTTATGAGCTTCGCTACTCAAGTGGACGGAAACTTTGCCCAGCAGGCGATGCTCGCGAAACTGACTTCTTTGTTCGGCTTGCTGGCGCTCGTGCTGGCGTCTGTCGGCCTCTATGGCGTCACCGCTTATTCGGTCGAGCGCCGCACCAGCGAAATCGGAATCCGCATGGCGCTCGGCGCAGGCCGGCTGGATGTCCTGCGGCTGGTGCTCCACGGAGCGTTTCTGCAGATCGGAATCGGGTTGGCCATCGGCATTCCCGCAACTATCCTGGCCGGCCGCGCGATGACCACCCAATTGTTTGGAGTGAAACCCTACGCCCCGGACATTTTGCTGATCACGACCTTGGTGTTGAGCATCGCAGCTCTCATCGCCACCCTCCTGCCCGCTCGCAGGGCAGCCTCGCTTGAACCCATTCGGGCCCTTCGCACCGAGTGATGTAGCGCCGGCGTCCCGCCGGCTGTCCGGCGGGCGTCCTCGCCCGCCGCACACGCTGCCAATGAACGCGCATCTTCATTCGTCTCCCACCCCGACGAAGAACTCGCCTCTCCACTACAATGTCCCCATGAAACCGCGGATCATCTTCGCTGCCCTTCTTGCCACCGCGTTACTCTCCGCTCAAACCGCGCCGTCCCCTGTTACGCACTGGCAGCGCGCATCGGAAACTCCGATTCTTTCCCCGCAGGGCGAGGGCTGGGAATCCGCTGGAACCTTTAACCCCGCGGTCGTCTTCTATCATGGAAAATTCGTCATGCTCTACCGCGCACAAGATGGCATCGGCATCTCGCGCCTCGGCCGCGCTGAGAGCACCGACGGCATTCATTTCCAGCCAGATCTCGCGCCCACGCTATCAGCGCTGGCCCCATACGAGCGAGGCGGCGGTGTCGAAGACCCGCGCCTGGTCGAGTTCGACGGCGTCTACTACCTCACCTATACCGCCTTCAACAAGAAAGACGCCCAGCTCTGCCTCGCCTCCTCGAAGGACCTGGTTCACTGGACACGCCTGGGTGTAATCCTCCCCGCCTACAAAGGCAAATGGAACGTCGGTTGGACCAAGTCGGGAGCCATCGTGCCCGAAAAGATTGATGGCAAGTACTGGATGTATTTTCTCGGCACCAGCGCCGACAAGACCGATCAGATGGGCCTCGCCTACTCCACCGATCTCACCCACTGGACCGAAGCGCTCGACACGCCCGTGCTCCCCGTCCGTCCCGGAAAGTTCGACTCGCGCGTAGCCGAACCCGGCCCAGCCCCGATTCTCACCAATGACGGCATAGTCCTCATCTACAACGGCGCCGACGACAAACTCGTCTATCGCACCGGCTACGCCATCTTCGACCGCAAAGATCCCCGCCACCTGCTCACGCGCAGCTCGGAACCTATCTTCGGTCCAGAAAAAGATTGGGAGAAGGTCGGCCAGGTGCCAAACGTAGTGTTCGTGGAAGGCGCCGTCCCGCAGGGCGACCACTACCTCTTCTATTACGGCGGCGCCGATAAATACGTAGGTGTCGCTCAAGCCGCAGTGTCGGTGGGTTCCCACAAATAGAAGATCGCCGTGTGAACAAGTTTGTCGTATTCTTACGTGAACGAAAGCAGGGGGCAGGTCAGAAGGCATGGCAAAAACCCTAACCCCGGAAACCACCCTCCCGGCACCACCACGTCACCCCAGACGGCGGCCCGGTCGGCTAATTTGGAACTATGGCGGGTGGGCCACATCAACGCCGACAGTATAGCGCGGATGGTGTTTGATCCTTGACACCAACCAACTGGGGGGTGCGCCACTTCTCGCGCTTTTCGAGAAGTGGCCTGCCGCCACGATCGCGGGCCGCGTGGTTCTGATTCTTTCATCACCGTGGGACGGTGCCCGCCGTCACCGCACCCGCATCTCTGCGCCGCTATTCTGGAGTCATGCGGCGCAATCTAAAGCGCTACTACGGTGCCGGTGACCTTCACTTTATCACTTGCAGTTGTTATCGCCGACAGCCGTTGCTCGGCACCCCGCGCCGTCGTGACCTCTTCCTCACCCTGCTGGAGCAAGTACGCAAGCGTTACGAGTTTGTCGTTGTCGGCTACGTGGTCATGCCCGAGCATATTCATCTGCTGATCAGCGAACCGCAACAGAAGAATCCGTCGACCGTGATGCAGGCTCTCAAACTCGGCTTTGCCCGGCGCGTCCTAGCGCAGCTGAGACGGCGACACAACCCGTCGCAGGGCTGTCTGTTCGACTCGGTTCCGCACCACATCTGGCAGAAGCGCTTCTACGATTTCAACGTCTGGACGAGCCGCAAACGCGTCGAGAAGTTGCGCTACATGCACCGTAATCCGGTCCGGCGCGGTTTGGTGACGTCTCCGGAGCTGTGGCGCTGGAGCAGTTTCCGCGCCTACTGCCTTGGGGAACGCGGGCCGGTAAGAGTCAACGAGTGGCAGATCCTGACGATGAAGGTCAGACCACCCGCCTCGGAAGAGCGGAACCCGGCCCTGCCAGCTGTCGGGTAGGCCACTTCTCGAACGGCGCGAGAAGTGGCGCACCCCCAGTTGTCTCAGATCCAAGCTGAGAAAGCGCGGCTATACGCCCCGTTAATGTGGCCCACCCGCCAAGGCGCGAGTGACGGCCCCACTCACGCCGCTGACCCGCTCGGAGCATGGTGCCCCAGGTCTCGCCCTTTTCGAGACCTGGGAGCCGCGCAACCAACAGTCGTCCGTAACACCTAGATCCACTGAACCACCCCTCCCAAACAGAATAAAGCGCCGTCCACGCATTGTGTCGCTTGTGCCACTTACAGAGATTGGAACGCCTCGAAGGTTCGGACTACAATCCACCCAGTCATTTCTCAGCAAAGGTCGCAAGTGGATGAAAGTCTTCCTCTCCCACAGCACGAAGGACAAGGAATTCGTCCAGAGGCTGGCCGCTGCGCTGGAGGCCGCCGACTTCGAGCCCTGGCTCTGCGAGGTCGATATCGGCCGCGGCGAGAACTTCGTTGCCAAGATCAACGAAGGGTTAGGGCAATCAGACCTGGCGCTTCTGGTGTGGTCGCCCGACGCGGCCAAGTCCGCCTGGACGGAACAGGAATGGACCTCGCTGCTGGCGCAACAGGTGGAGGAGCACAAGATTCGTCTGGGCATCATCCTCCTGCGAGACCATCCGCTGCCACCGTTGCTGCGCACCAGCAATCGCATCGAGGCACGTTGGGACCAAGCCGCAGCAATACGCGAGGTCCTCGACTGGCTGAAAGGAAGACAGCGGGTTCAACGGTTCTCGGGACTGAAAGCCCCTGTCTATCTTCCCGACTATCGTCCGAAGGACTTCGTGGGTCGCGAAGCGTACCTAGCGCGCCTGCAAGAGACGCTAACGGCCGAGTCGGGGACGTTTCTTCTTCACGGCGAGCCGGGCACAGGGAAGTCCGTGTTAGCCCTGCGTTTTGCCTGGGACGCGCAGAAGGACTTCGACGCAGTGATCTACCAGTCGTGCGGCCAGCGTGGAGTCGACGAAATCACTGCTGAACTGGCCGACCGGCTGCCCATTAAGATCGACGTGAAGACCCTGCCTCCGGAAGAGAAGCGCAAGCAGTCCATGCGATGGCTGCGTGAGCGCCAGTCCCTGCTGATACTCGATGACGTTTGGGGTCGTGATGTCCGGCAGCTGGAGCCGGGTCCGCCGTGCTCCGTGCTGTACACTTCGCGCCAACCATCCCTGCCCTGGATCTCCGCGCAACAAAGTCTGGAGGTGGAAAGTTTCCGCGAGGAAGAAGCCGAGCAATTATTCCATGCCTACCTCGATTCAGTATTCGGCGCAAACGAAGTAACCCGATACCGCGCGGTGCTGCTCGGATTCGCTCACAAAGTCGAGATGCTGCCCATCGCAGTGGCGGTTAGTGCGAGCCTTCTGCGCGAGAAATCTGCGAGCCGGTTGGATCGCAGCGTACTCAAGCTTCGGCTCGACAATCTGAACGACGGTGTGCGAGACGTACCGCAGCTCTTCCAGAAAGCGATTGCCTCGCAGCCCCAGCGCGAACAGAGGCTCCTGGCTGCAGCCGTGGTTTGTGTCCAGGAAAGCTTCTGGCTGCCGCTGGTGGCGCAGATTGCCAAGCTGGAGGAAGACGAGGCGGATGACGCGGCCGACCGCCTGGTGAATTCTGCGCTGTTGCGTGTGCTGGACCGCGAGCGACGGCGCTTTCAGTTACACGCGCTTCTGCGGGAGCAAGTGCGGACGGATTGCGGCTCAGGGGAGATCGACAACTTGCAGCAGTCTCACGCTGCCGCATTGGAGAGGTTGTTCAAAGACTGGGAGACCCGTTGGCGTGATTGTCGCGAGTGCCTGGCCGAGATCATCCCCGCCGCTAAGTTCCTTTGGGAGCAAAAAGAAGGCGCCCGTCAGAGCTCGCTTAGTGACTACGGATTCGTGGTGGCGAGGCGGATCGGTGAGTTGGAAGACGCCTTCCGCATTTCAAAGCAGGACGAAGCCTTTCACGCCGGGTGTAGCGACCGCGAAGCGCTCGACGTGTTGCATCGCAGTTACGGCAACCAGGCTTTGATCCTGCAGGCGTGGGGACAGCTGGAGGAGGCGCTGGCGCTGTTCAAGAAAGTGGAGGTGATCTGCCTGGAGTTGGACGACAAAGACAATTTGGGAATCAGCTACGGCAACCAGGCGTTGATCCTGCAGGATTGGGGGCGGCTGGAGGAGGCGCTGACGCTGCTCAAGCAGCAAGAAGCGATCTGCCTGGAGTTGGGCGACAAGGACGGTTTGCAGGCCAGCTACGGCAGCCAGGCGACTATCCTCTTTTCGTGGGGCCGGCTGGAGGAGGCGCTGGCGCTGCTCAAGCAGAAAGAAGCGATCTGCCTGGAGTTGGGCAACAAAAACAGTTTGGGAATCAGCTACGGCAACCAGGCGTTGATCCTGAAGGCGTGGGGGCGGCTGGAGGAGGCGCTGGCGCTCCACAAGAAGGAAGAAACGATCTGCCTGGAGCTGGGCAACAAGGACGGTTTGCAGGCCAGCGACGGCAACCAGGCGAATATCCTCTATTCGTGGGGGCGGCTAGAGGAGGCGCTAGAGCTCCACAAGAAGGAAGAAGCGATCTGTCTGGAGTTGGGCAACAAGGACGGTTTGGGGAACAGCTACTGCAACCAAGCGTTGATCCTGCAGGATTGGGGGCGGCTGGAGGAGGCGCTGACGCTGCTCAAGCAGCAAGAAGCGATCTGCCTGGAGTTGGGCAACAAGGACGGTTTGCAGACCTGCTACGTAAACCAGGCGGGCATCCTGAAGGATTGGGGGCGGCTGGAGGAGGCGCTGGCGCTGCTCAAGCAGCAAGAAGCGATCTGCCTGGATTTGGGCAACAGGGATGGTTTGCAGACCTGCTACGGCAACCAGGCGGTGATCCTGCAGGATTGGGGGCGGCTGGAGCAAGCCCTGGCGCTGCACAAGAAGCAAGAAGCGATCTGCCTGGAGTTGGGCAACAAGGGCCAGCTAGGCTACTGTTATTGGCAGTGGGGATCGCTGGCGGAGCGGCAGGGCGACAAGCAAGCCGCGAGGCAGAAGTTCGAGCAAGCGCTGGCCATTTTTGCCGAACTCAAGATGCCGCGCGAGCGAGATGCGGTCCAGGCCGCGCTGGACAAAACCGATGCCGCTTAGTTACGTACGTTCTTAGTTATGTACGCTCAAGGGCCTGTTGGCGCCTGTGCCATCAGATGTCTCCTAATAAGAAGACAGCTCAGCACTTTTTCCTTGACCTCACAATAAGACGTTGTCACCATAGACCATCCGCCCCGCAGATCTTTGAAAATTGCACAGCTAAGTCATTTTGAATCTATACTTTGCGTATAAGTTTTTACGGCTCTATACTTTAGATCGAAACCCCTGCGCAACTTACTGATTCCAAAGATCGGGGGGAGGGGGGTACCCCCCCTGGTACCAGATAGTTAACTCGAGGATATTCCATGAAATTTGGCGTCATTATTTTCCCCGGTTCCAACTGCGATCACGATGCTTACTGGACCATCCAGCACGTCGCCCATCAGCCCGTAACCTTTCTCTGGCACGACTCGCACGACCTCGAGAACTGCGACGCCATCATCGTCCCCGGAGGCTTCGCCTACGGCGACTACCTCCGCACCGGAGCCATCGCCAAGTTCTCGCCAGTAATGGAATCGGTCCGCAAGTTCGCCGACGGCGGCGGCCTGGTGTTAGGCATCTGCAACGGCTTCCAAATTTTATGTGAGTCGGGACTGCTGCCCGGTGCGCTGATGCGCAACGTAGGCCTGAAGTATGTCTGCAAGCCCGTTCAAGTGCGCGTAGACAACAACGAGACGCCATTCACCAATACCTGCAAGAAAGGTGAAGTGCTGACCATCCCGATCGGTCACATGGAAGGCAATTATTTCTGCGACGAAGCGACGCTCGCCGAACTCAAGCGCGACAACCGCATCGTCTTCCGTTACGCCAGCCCGCAGGGCGAGATCACAGCCGAATCGAATCCCAACGGTTCGCTCGAAAACATAGCTGGGATCTGCAGCCCAGGACGCAACGTCCTCGGCATGATGCCCCATCCCGAACGAGCTGCCGAACCAGAACTCGGCGGTGTTGACGGCGTGAAAATTTTCGAATCACTGGTCGGAGCGATAGCAACCAGGTAGATCTTAACCCTTCCGCGTCCCCAGTTCCCTCACGGCCCGATAGGCCTGATCAATCGCCGCATCGGTATACGCTGAAGCCCCCGCATCGGAGTTCGCAATTGCAATTTGCCCGAACGGCTTGCGTCCGACCACCCACGGCTTCTCCTCCTCCGCCCAGTCAGGATCAAACAGCGGATTGTAGTTATAGGCATATCCATGCGCCCACCGGTTCACCGTGAGTCCGTCAATGTCGCGCGCCGGATCGAAGCCTGCTCCGCCTAGCATCCGACCCAGTTGGTCGCGCACGTTCCGCTCGAAGGTCGAGAACGGCGTGCGCAACAACTCCGCCCGGCCCGCTCGATGTTGATCGCGCATCGCCAGCCCCGGCCTGCAGGGCGTGCGGATCATGAACAGGACCATCGGTTCTTCCGGCTTGGCGGGAAACGCGTAGTCTCCCAGGCTCACCGGGAAATCGAGCGCGGTGTATACGTGATAACTGCCCGGCGCCTCAATGTGCCGCAACCCCAGTTTGTCAAACGATACCCAGTTCCGGATCGCGACGTGCGTGTACACCAGTGGCGCCTTCACAAGGTATGCCAGGGCTTCCTTCTGTTTTTCCGGCAACTCCGGACACAGATAAGGAATCATGCCGTTGTAGCAGGCGAGCACGCACTGCTTCCCTCGCACCGACTGCAGTTTCTTGCCCCGAACATACGCCACCTCAACTTCCTTCGACGCTCCAACACCCGCGTGCTTCACATTCACGACCGTGCTGTTCAGACGAATTCGCACGGTTGATCCATCCCGATCCAATCGGCTGTAGTCGGCGTGCGCCATTACCACGTCTTCCATCGTGCGCCCGGGAACGGCATCGGGAATCAGAGCGCGGACCAGCAGTCGCGCGATCGAAGCATTTCCATCTGGGAAGTGAAAGATGTACGGCTCTTCTCTCTCGTCCTCCCCCAGGTCCATTCCCTGGAACCCGGCGTAGATGATGCCGCCGTAATCGTCGCCCTCCATGTAGCACGCAATCGCCGGCACCGCATCGATCCCGACCGCCCACAGGTCGTGGGTGTAACTTTGAAAAAACTTCAATGCCTCCGGATGCACCTTGCAGATCCTGGTCAGAAAATCGGCATAGCTGGTCTTCGCCAGCTTCGCGATCTTCTCCTCCCGCGAGAGTCCGGGCAGGTAGTCCACCTTTTCCGTGTACACGCGGGCGATGTCTCGCCGCACTTGGTCGCTGAGCGGCGTCTTCGCCAGCCATTCCGCCCATGGTGTCGCGCCCAGCCCTGCGACCAGCCGGTCTTCCCCAAACGTTTCCTTATCGAAAAAATATCCCGTGCTCAGTTTCCGCGACGCATAGAGCTTCTGGTCGTAGGCTTTGAAGAACTTTTGGGTGTCGATTCCCAGTTCGACCAGCAGCCCCTTCGCTTCGGCGCTGTACTTTCCCGGGCTTTCGATCGACTGCGTTCCGCCGTAGCTGAGCAACATGCGCCCGCCCGAACGAAACTCGTTGCGCTTAGCGTGGCCTCCAAAGTCGTCGTGATTGTCGATCACCAGCACACGCGCTTCTTCACCCCCGCTCTTGCGGAAGAAGTGCGCCGCCGCCAGCCCACTGATTCCAGCGCCCACCACTACCAGATCGTATTTTTCCCCCGTTGCCTGTGGCCCGCCGTCTGCATCCCAAGCCTCACCATCGCGTAGGCGGTGTGCGTAAGTAAAGGTGCCATCATGGTTCCCGCGCATGCCGGTCAGCGCCGGAGGATAGTAGTCCCTCGCCTTTTCCGGAGCGAACTGTTCGGCATCTTTTTCCAGCGCAAACTCGGCCGGGGCCAGCGCTGCCAGCGCACTCTGACTCGCCAGCACTCCGCCAAGACCTACCGCGGCTCCGTTGAGGAAATCGCGTCGCGAAATCGGGC
The DNA here is from genome assembly GCA_020073565.1 of Terriglobia bacterium. Classification (GTDB taxonomy): domain Bacteria; phylum Acidobacteriota; class Terriglobia; order Terriglobales; family Acidobacteriaceae; genus Acidiflorens. Next base: position 79,681 of record JAIQEY010000006.1, on the reverse strand, counting down.
GTCCCATGCCCAATTCCCGATCCCGCTTTTCGTCCGCCATTTTTTAGCGCCTCCCGGAAACGGGGTGATTATCAAAGAAAGAAGCCCGCTCGCCGAACCATGAGCAGATTGCGCGAGCCAGAGGACTTGGCAGTCCTGGAGGAACCTGAGACTTGCCTCAATACGCCCAGCGCAGCAGCGTCGCGCCCACTGTAAATCCCGCACCCACGGACGCCAATAGCACCAGACTACCCTTCTTCAGCTTGCCTTCCTGGCGCGCGGTTTCCATGGCCAGCGGAATCGTACCCGCGGTCGTATTTCCATACTGCTCGATGTTGATGATCACGCTTTCCGAACGCAGGTTGAGGCGATCGGCGGTTGCCGTAATGATGCGCTTGTTCGCCTGGTGGGGAATAAAGGCGTCAATCTCGCTGCCCTGGATGTTGTTGCGTTTGAGGATCTCCTCACAGAGCTGCGACATCTTGCGCACCGCGAACTTGAAGACTGCTCCCCCATCCTGATGCACAAAGTGCATCTTCCGATCGACCGTCTCGTGGGTCGATGGATTCAGGCTTCCGCCGCCCGGCATGTAAAGAGCGCAACCGCCCGATCCATCCACTTCGTGCAGGAAATCGATGAGCCCGACGGAGTCGTCGTCCGTAGGTTCGAGCAGGACCGCGCCTGCACCATCACCAAAGATGACGCAGGTCGCGCGGTCGGTGTAATCGATGATCGACGACATCACGTCCGCACCGATCACCATCACCTTCTTATGCGATCCAGTGGCGACAAACTGCGCACCAACCTGGACCGCGTAGAGAAAGGCCGAGCAGGCTGCCGAGATGTCGCATCCCCAGACGTTTTTCGCGCCTAGCTTGTGTTGGACCAGGCAAGCGGTTGCTGGAAAGAACATGTCGGGAGTCACGGTCGCGACCAGGATTGCATCCAGATCGGAAGGAGCAATGCCGCGTTCGGCGAGCGCTTTCTTCGCCGCTTCGGTCGCAAGATCGCTGGTGGCAACACCCGGATCGACCAGGTGCCGTTCACGGATCCCGACCCGCTCCATGATCCACTGATCGTTGGTCTCGACCATTTTTTCCAGGTCGGCGTTGGTGAGAAGGCGGGGCGGAACGTAGGTTCCAAGAGCGCTGATCTTAACGCGCTGAAGGTTGCTCAATGAGGTCTCCTGAGGGTTAGTGAATCAATTATTTTGAACGATGGAGCGGAGAATGTCTAACGCAAGCGGCCGGCCAGCATGCCGAGGACCGGCAATTCGAACAGTTCGCCCTGCCACGCTTTGAGTGACAAAACCACCCACAGGAAGAACATGGCCAGCAAGGCGAGGATTCCTAGCAAGAGGAACACCGTCGTGGCCGCAATGTTCGAAAGCAGGATCGCCACGATCGATAACAGGACGAACGCACCCCACAGCAGGAGGCTCTGCCAGGCATGGAAGCGCACGAACGCGCTATGACGGTTGCCGGGCAAGAACAGGAGCACGGCAGCCGGCACCAAAGTCAGGTAGGCGAGAGCCGCCAGGACGCGGTCGGCGGGAGGAATTCCCTTCATCGCGTGCCCGCAACCCGGACAGAATGTCGCGATCGCAGGCATGGAAGTCTCGCACTTGGGACAGACCAGCGCGGCCGGCGGCGGATTAGACGAGGCGGCGGCCATTGCGCTTCTTTCGGCACTCTTCGCACACACCGTAAATCTGGAAGGTGTGGCGGGTGGTCAGGTAGTGGTGCTTGCGCCCGATTTCCTGTTCCAGTTCTCCAACTTCGGGTGAAAAGAATTCGACGGATGCGCCACACTCGGTGCACACCATGTGGTGATGGCTCCTCCGGTTGTATTGATGCTCGTAGCGCGCGATGCCGTCATGGAACGCTACTTCGCTGGCCAGGCCGCAATCCGCCAACAGCTTCAACGTGCGGTAGACGGTCGTGAAGCCGATGCGGGGATCTTTCTTCTTGACCAGTCGATGAAGTTCGTCGGTGGAAAGATGCTCGCGCGTCTCCAGAAACGTCCGCAGAATGGTGTTGCGCTGTTCCGTTTGCTTGAGCCCGACCCCTTTGAGGTGGCGCAGAAAGATGCCTTCCGCCTCGCGGATGTTCTCCCGCGAGATCGATGGCTGATCGTCGATTCGCTTCTGCAGCATGGCGTTGGGCGCGGGAAAGGTGAGTCTGGTCCGCGCCAGGTCGCATTCATGATACTGGGGAGGGGAGATTAAGCCAACAGGAACGTGACGGCTGGCAGGCTCCAGGTTCTGAGCGCCAGCCGTCAGTCACCGCACGCGCTTTCATTAACCTTTTGGCGGTTTTCGCTGTTCTTTGTCCCGCAACTTCTGCTGCTGCGCTGCATGTTTTTGCTGCAATTGCTGCGTCTGTTGCTGGTGACGCTGTTCCACCTGCTGCTTCCTCATTTCGTCGGCTTTCTGCTTCTCTAACCGCTGGTGATCCTGCTCCTGCTTCTGCTGGAGTTTCTGTCGTTCCTGCTCTTGTTTCGCAAACAGCTTTTCCTGCTGTTGCTGGTGTTTCCGGTCCGCCTTCGGGTTCCCCATATCTGGAGCCGGTGGGCGCTCAGCAGGCGGAACCTCTTTCGGGTGGACTGGGTTGTCGGGTCGAGGAACACTGTTCTCCGGACGAACTGGTCGCTCATTCGTTCGGGGCTGAGACTCAGCCCGATTCGCGGGAGGCCTGTACGGTGCTCCTGCCTCTCTGGCCGGTACCACGCCATGATCGTTCCATGCGCCCGGCTTGGGCGTAGCGGCTACCGGTGGCTTGCCTTGGTTCACGGAAGCGCGCAGTTGCTGGTTGGTGCGCGCAGCCTGGACATGCTGAGTCTGAACGGCGACCGGCGGAATATGTCTCTCACGCGCCGCCTCCTCCTCTTGATGCGTTGGACGCCGGTTGATCCCTCCGTTGCCACCGTTGTAACTGACGCGATTTACGGTGCTGTTGTTGATCACGGTTGTGTTGTAGACGTTGTGAATCTCGGTGATGTTCACGTTGTTCACGGAGCGGTTATAAAAGAACCGGTCGTGGTCCCAACGTCCACCTTCATAGCCTTCACCAAAGTAACCGAAGCCGTAAACGATCCCGCCATAGAAACCCACGCGCGGACCCCAGTACCCCTCATGGAAAAAGAATCCACCGCCTTCCCACGCCCAATAGCCCGGAGTCCATAGGAAGCCAACTTCCGGAGCCAACACCCACGTGCCAGGCACCCAGTAGTAATCGTCGACGTCATAGTCATAAGCCCAGTATCCCGGTACCCAGAGGTAGCCCTCGCCGGGACAAAGCGGCTGCTCATACACGGGCAGCGCAGGCGGGGCGATCGTGATCGACACGCTGACTTGCGCAAACGATGCCGCCGAGATCGTCAGCATCGCAAGCGCGAACAGCAACGAACGAATTGAAAAGATGATACGCATGATTCCTCCTCCGCCTCACCATCCTTGCGTTTGCCCAGCCGCTGCTCCGCTCTGGGCTGCGCGGATGGTGAGGCAATTTTTCCGCTTGCACTGTTTGGGGCCAACTCCAGAGGCCAGTCAGAACTGGCCTACGGCCGATGTTTCTCAGGCGCCTGTTCCCTGGCTTCCTGCGCTCGGGCTTGACGAGTGATGTCGGACACCGCCTGCAAGAACGGCGCGGCCGGAGCTGGGGCGGCTACCTCACCCAACAAGAGTTTCTTGAAGGGTACGTCGCGGCCATAGATGGCGGTCGTCGAGTCGGAGTCCTGCTGGATCACCGCTCCTTCCAGGGTTAGCCCGGCAAAAACGCCTCGGGAGCGGGAGTACGTCAGCAATTCCGTGTTCAGCTTCCAGTCCGTTCCTGCGGAAGCGTGCCGTCCCACCGGGCCGGCCGCCGCCGATCCTTCTCCCGTGATTTCAAACTTGCTCGAAAGCAAATGCCGCAAACCCTTGTCATTCATCACCACCATGACCAGATCGACGCCTTCGGCGCCGATCTGCAGGCCCCAGCTTCCGCCACCCACGCTAATGAAAGCGGGCGCGCTCCATTTCTCATCGGTGCGGCATACCGCAACTCCGCGCCCGTGCTTGGCGCCGAAAATGAAACCGCCTTTGACGAGGTGAGGAACCACCACGATGCACCTGGCATCGCCCAATATTTCCTCAGGGATGCCCTTGTCGGGAGCGTTGGCGATCTCCTTGAGAACGTCGGCGGAATTCTGCAGGCGCTCGGTTGAATCCTGACGCGCAGAGCCCGCCCAGGCAAGATTTCCCAGAAATGCGGACAGAGTTAGTACCACCAAAACCAGATTTCGTTTCATGTTTGCTCCTTTATGCCGGAGGAACTTCGATTTCCTGCCGGCTCACGAAGTAGCGGCCATGAGCCCCGTTTTTCATTCGCGGAAAATTGTCCGCTCAGAGCACGGGTCTACGTCCTGTGATCAGATTGATGAGGAGAACCACGAGTGCGATGAGTAGCAGCAGGTGAACAAACCCGCCCAGAGTGTACGAAGTGACCACGCCGAGCAACCACAGGATCAACAGGATTACGAAAATAGTCCAAAGCATTCGCCACCTCACAATCCGCAGATGAAGGGAGCACGCAGCGTGCCAGAGTGGTGAAGCCTGTTTCTTTCCAGCCACATAGCGTGGTGCAGGTATGCGATGCCGCCGGTTCACATTGCTCGGTGGAAGGTAAATTCTATGTAGGGGGAATCATGTAGCAAATACAGGTTGAGGATTCGAATATTTTCCCTTGCTCGCAACTCCGGGTGCATTCAGGCGCAGAGCAGATAGTCGAAACCTTCGAAGGAATTGCCGGGTACACGTGCGCTGGGACGGGCTAGCCCCGCCCCGGATTTGGACGGTACTTCCAGGTCTCCCCCAAACTGCTGGGAGAGACGATGTCCACGGGAGCCTGACGAATGGTTTGCAGGACCGAATCATGGCGAGGAGAAAGCGAGCAGACCGGATCGGTAGCCGTCGCGTCGCCAGTCAGCAGAAATGCCTGGCACCGGCAGCCACCGAAATCTTCGGCGCGGCGCTCGCAGGTGCGGCAGGGTTCCTTCATCCAATCTTCTCCGCGAAACTTCTGAAACGCGGACGACTCGTTCCAGATCGACTGCAGGGAGCGCTCTTTTACGTTGTCGAAGACCAAACCTGGAATCACACCGGCTGCATGACAAGGGAGGGCTTCTCCTGCGGGATTGATCAGCATCAGCCGCCGTCCCCAGCCACCCATGCATGCTTTGGGAAATTGCGCGTGGTAATCCGGGACCACGCTGTCGATGCGTACGCTTCCCTTCAGGCGAACCTCGGCGGCGGAAACTACGGAGAGCGCTTTTTCCAGTTGCGCGGCCGTCGGCATTAGAGCTGCGCGATTCTTGAGCGCCCATCCGTAGTACTGCGTGTGCGCGATCTCGATGCGGTCGGGTCGTAGCGTCTCAAGAAACTTGAGCGTCTGCTCGAGGTCATCGAGATTCTGCCGGTGCACGACCAGGTTGGCAGTGAACGCGATGCGATGCTTGCGGATCCAGCCGGCGAGTTCGACCTTGTGCGCGTGCGACTTGGTCCCGGCGATCCAGTCCGCCCGTTCTGTCTGCGAATCCTGAAAGCTGAGTTGGATGTGGTCGAGTCCCGCCTGCACCAGCCTCGCGAGGCGCTCTCGCGACAGGCCCACGCCCGAGGTGATCAGGTTGGTATAGAGTTCCGCCTGATGCGCTGCCCCGATGAGTACTTCCAGATCCGTACGGGCCAGGGGTTCGCCGCCGGTCAAATGGAGATGGAGAATCCCCATCTTCGATGCTTCGGCGAAAACGCGCTGCCAGTCTCCCGTCTTCAACTCCGCACTCGCGGCCGCTAGTTCCAGCGGATTCGAACAGTACACGCAGTGCAGCGGGCACCGGTGGGTAATCTCGGCAATCAGAGCCAGAGGATTTGCAGGCATCGGTAATCCACGAGTTCGTTGGCCAGCGCGTTCGCATTTCCTAACCTCGCTCCCTGAAGAGAGGAAGAAGACGCCGACCATCGCGTTAACCAGAATTCGTCATCAAGTCACTAACGATTAGTGTTCGTGTCTTAAATAGCGTGTTGCCACAAAACGAAGGCTGGTGAACTACTTCATTAACAACAAACCAATACACATTCCACCCAGCAAACCGAGAACCACGAACCAGATCGCAACGTTCATGCGATCTCTATACCGCCAAGTTTTTAGGATACGGATGACGGCGTATACGTAGAACAACAAACCAATGACAGCCGCGAAATTCAGAAGAATGTGCCAGCCTGCGATCCAGACTGTGACGCCGACGAAAACAGGCAAGGGGAAATAGAGCACAGATGTCCGCTCCTAATCAGTATGGCGTGCGCGATCCGATAGCCAGTGTCCGGTTGGACATGTCAAGCCTTCCCACGTCCAAGCAGACATCTCTGCTTGGAGGTCTTCGGGCGTGGTATCACGCCTCCGCACTGCGATTACTACTAGACGAGATTCGCAACCTGCGTGTTCACATGGCAACCTCACTGGAAATGCGTGAAGCGGAGCATCAGGGTTATAGGGACTCAGACCCAAGATGGAGTGCTTTGACTCTAGTTCGTCGGCCTCGAAGACTCGCTTGCAGTCGCTACATGCAACAACTACAGAACCGGTATCCTCGTCTGACCAGTCTTGACTGGATCGTGGCGGAGCAATCCTGGTTGGCCGGATCGGAGTGAAGTGCTCGCACTGACATTTCGCAAAATCTAGATACATCGGCGGGATCTCCTCGCGGGAGCGAATTATACCCTCACGCAGCAAGCAGTTCTGTGATTGATCACACATGGTCGGCAATGTCCGCTTCCATTGCGGGAGTGACGCGCAAACTCGAATGAACGCGACAGAAATTATAAAACGCGAAGTGCAGCGCAATGACTGCTTTCAAGTTCGCCAGTTTCTTGCTGAAGGCATTGGTAAATAGTGTTTAAGACCCCACCTGATTTCATCAATCTCGAGCGAAGCGAGGGATCTGCAGTCCGCAGACTAGATGCAGATCCCTCGCTTCGCTCGGGATGACAATCTTCTATAGAGACTGTGCGAGCGCCCCCCTAGTAATCCACGATGCGTTTCTCATGTAACTGCTCAAGGAATTTGGCAGCATCTTCCCGGATACGCTGCGCGTCGGAACCAAGATACCGCCGGTGCAATTCTCCGACAATCTCGGAAAGCGTCCGCTGGCCGTCGCATAGTTCCAGAATCGCGAAGCCCGTTCCCTGCACTTTCATCGCCCCTTCGGGGAACAGCAGCATCGGGTCTTCCTGGCTTCCGCCCCAGCGGCATCCGACTGCGAGCGCGGGCTTGCTGGTCTCGTCAATCGCCATGATCATCTCTCTATCTGGAACGCCCCGGGCGGCGGCCACCCCGGCTGTACGTAAGCAAAGTAGACCGCGTCCAGTTGCGCCCAGAGAATGTCGCACTTGTCGCGCAGCGACTGGATCGCTCGCTCCTGTTGGGCGCGGGTCTTCGCATTGTCGTAGACGTATTGGATGGCGAAGGCCGCGTCTTCCGGCGCCTGATCGAGACGGGCTTCAAAGTACGCGAGCCCGCCGGTGAGCCACGGATAGTGCTGGCGCATGCGGTCCATGCGCAGCGCGATCAGGTCGCGGGAGAACAACTCCGTCAGCGAGGACGCCACCGCCTCCAGCAGCGGGCGCGTGCGCACCAGATTGAGATATTCGTTCACGGCGTAACGCGTCGCCGGAAGAATTTCATTCTTGCTAGCCACACGCTGCGCATCCAGGCCAGTGGCCTCGGCCAGCTTCAACCATTTCTCGATGCCGCCCTTGGCATGGAGGTCGCCGTCATGATCCACGATCCGCTTACGCCAGGCGCGGCGGAAGTCCGGGTCGTCACTACGGGAAAGAATGACCGCGTCCTTGATAGGAATCACGCTCTGGTAGTAATAGCGATTGAGCGCCCAGGCCTGCAACTGGCCGCGCGTGAGTTTGCCTTCATGCATCAGCAGGTGAAACGGATGCTGATGGTGATAGCGCTCATCCCCGACTTTCCGCAAGGCGGCGCGCAATTCTTCCATCGAGAGCAGCGCCGTTGATGGCAATGTGCCGGTTTCGGTTTTCAAAGGCTGAGATGGCATCCGTCTTCCGCCAGTTCCCATCCCGAATCGCGCACCTGGCGATACTCCGCGCCCGCTTCGTTCAGCATGGGATTCGTGTTGTTAATGTGAATATACATTCTGCGCGGCTTGGTCAACCCGGTGAGTTGGCGTAGCGTGCCATCCTCGCCGCCGACGGGAACATGGCCCATCTCGCAGGCATGTTGCCCGGAGCCTTGCAGCCGAATCAATTCGTCGTCGCTCCAGAAGGTGCCATCGAGCAGCAGACAGTCAAGCGTCGCCAACAAGTTTTTCAGCGCAGGAGTGAGCGAGGGCAACTGAGGGAAGAAGCCGAGAGTCTTCCCGGAAGGGGATGTCAGAATCAAGCCAAGTACAGCCTCTTCGGAATGAGGAGCGGCGATGGCGTATGCCGGATGCCGCGCGGGAAGGGCGAGGACGTGACAGGCGATTACGCGGCCATCCGTAGTCGTGGATCGCAGGACAAAGTCCTCTCCGGCGCGAATCGCATTCCATCGCACCTGGTCGTCCACACGGTTCAGCATCCGGAACATGCTATTGCTGCGGAGGATTTCAATCACCGACGCGGAGGCCCACACCTGGAAGGGCTGCAGTTCGCGCAGAAGCAGTAACCCAAGAACGTGGTCCAGATCGGCGCTGGCCAGAACAACGCCGCTGATGGGAGAACTGCGGGTGCCCGAACTTGGATGCAATTCGCGAGTGGACTCGATCTGGAGCCGCAGGTCGGGCGAAGCGCCCAGTAGGAACCAGGACACGCCATCGCTACTAACCGCGATCTGCGTTTGCAAACGAGGCTTTCCCGCGAACTGGCCGGCGCGCACGGCACGGCAGTTCGGACAGGCACAATTCCATTGCGGAAATCCTCCTCCGGCGGCGGAGCCGAGGATTTTCACCTGCATCAATGGAGATTACAGCTTCGCGCTCGCGTAGGAGTTAATTTCGCAGCAGAGGGAGACTTCTTCGAAAACCGGAGCAGTCCAAACCATGGTATTCACCCCATTCAAAATGACCTGCGGGGGCGCAGGGTCCACTGAGAATAGCATCAGGATCCGGTTAAGGCTAGAACATATTGGCAGTGCCCGGGCACCCGCCACAAGTATCTGAAAAGACTGGCCCATAAAAACACTCTCAGCGAGCACCATCAACCCTGTCTCCCTTAAGCCAACGCGCAAGCGCTGGCGGTGGTTGAGTCGTGTTCTAGACGAACACCACGGTCTTGTTCTGGTTCCCGGCAGGCCAAGTTGGCTTGCCTAGGGTGTAGAGCCGATTCGCTGCTGGAATCCATGGTAGAAGCCGTCTGGGATCTGCGGAGATCTCAGTTCATACACGTACCAGTTGGGCCCTCGTTTCTTCAGTTCAACCGTGCAGGTGTAGTCCACCCAACGTGAGCCCCAAATCGCTCGCGCTGCCACGCTGACCAGTGCGGAATCGCCGTTGACCTCGCTTGCCGTTATATGCGCCGATGTGGTCAAGGCGTGCCCCAAGATGGCACTGATGATCGCGCTGCGCTGGTTGTCCCAAAACAGCGCGGCGAACTCCTTCTCCTCCCCCGTCATGTCCGTTCCCTGAAGCAAGTCTGCGTAATAGAGCCGGTCAGTCATCATGGCATGGCGGCTGTCTGACTCCCCTCCCTGATCCGTCGTTTGGAACATGGTGTTCACGGTTGCTTGGGGAGTTGACTGCTCTGGCCGAGCCTCCGGTGCGCCGGATGATGAAGGAGCCCAAACTCTCAGCCGCGGCACAAGGATGGGGGCCACTAAGACAAGCACCACGGCCAGAACGATCCACGACAGCCTGATTCTCATTAAGGTGTCGCCCCTCCTTTCTTCTTCATCTTCCAAATTGTGACCCGGTTTCGCGTTGACTTGTAGTTACGTCGGTGCACCTTCCTGGGTAGACATCCCAGGCATTCCAGTCCGTGCCTCGCTCCGTCGGGATCAGTTGTCACAGACTCAGCCCACCCCTACAATCCTTCAATAATGTCCGTTGCCGCTTCCCTGCCTGAAGTCCGTCGGCGCAACCCAGCCCTTCGAATCCTGTCCTACTCCGTTTGCCTGCTGCTGGTGGTCTCGATTGCCAGCCTCTGGTGGCTATTTGGGATCGCCCGCTCTCCCTTGCCGCAGGTGGATGGCTCCGTCTCCGTGCATGGAGTTTCGGCAAAAGTGCGCGTGGTGCGGGATGAGCACGGGGTCCCGACGATCGAAGCGGCCACGCTGGACGATCTCTTCTTCGCGCAGGGCTATGTCACCGCCCAGGACCGCCTGTGGCAGATGGACATGATGCGGCGCGCGGCGGCGGGCGAACTTTCTGAGATCATCGGCGAAGATACGGTCAGGATCGACCGCGAGCAGCGGATCCTTGGCCTTCGCGTCGCGGCCGAGACGGCGGAGAAAACCATCTCCGCGCGGGACCATGCCTATTTCGAGGACTACGCCCGTGGCGTAAACGCATTTCTTGAATCGCATCGCGATCGGCTTTCGCTTGAATTCCGCTTGCTGAAGTATCGGCCGCGTCCGTGGACGGTCACTGATTCACTGGTGATCGGCGCGCGCCTGGTGCAGGATCTGAATCACTACAGCTATGCGCGGGCCATCGAACACGAAAAAATTCTCGCGAAGCTGGGCCCGGAGCTTACCGCGGACCTGTATGTGAATTCGTCCTGGCGGGACCGTCCGCCGACCGATCTGCGGCGCGGGATGGCTGACGAACCGGCGGCCGGCAGCGGTGATGACCAGGAAGACGACGAAGAGGAAGTCGACCCCGCCGGTGAGACAAACCACCTGATCTCGGCGCTCACTGGGAAGGGGCCCACGACGTCGGAGGACGATCTCTTCCGCGCAGGATCGAACAACTGGGTCGTGTCCGGCCAGCACACGGTAACAGGCAAGCCGTTGCTCTCGAATGACATGCATCTCGGCCACCAGATGCCAAACCTGTGGTTTGAGGCGCATCTAAGAACGACGAGCGGCAGCTTCGAAGTGGCGGGCGTCACGTTGCCGGGCGTGCCGTTCGTCATTGTGGGACATAACCAGCGCATTGGCTGGGGCTTCACAAACGTAGGTCCGACGGTCGAAGACGACTACATCGAAGAGTTCAACGAGCGCGGCCAGTACAAGACGCCCACCGGTTGGCGCGATCCCGAGCGGCGGCAGGAAGTCATCCACGTCAAGGCTAAGCCCGACGTGACCCTCGATGTGTTGACCACGCGGCACGGCCCGATCATCAGCGAGTTGATCCCAGGGGAGACGCGCAATATTGCGTTGCGCTGGACGCTGTATGACGGCATGGGACTGCCTTTCTTCGACGTTAACGCGGCCGGAAACTGGGAGGAGTTCCGCAAGGCCTTCTCGACTTTTGCCGCTGCGGGACAGAACGCGATGTATGGCGACGTGGACGGACACATCGGATACCAGGCGACGGGGCGCGTTCCGATCCGGGCGGCGGGCGATGGCAGCCTGCCAGTCGCGGGCAGCGACGATAAGCATGAGTGGAAAGGCTACATTCCCTTTGACGACTTGCCGCGTGTGTTTGATCCGCCCACCGGAATTCTGGCAACCGCGAACGGGCGCATAGCTCGCGACCAGTACAAGTACTCGATCAGCACGGAGTGGGACGCTCCCTGGCGCACCGACCGCATCTACCGCGTGCTGGAATCGGGCAAGAAGGTTGCGCCCGCCGACATGCTGGCGCTGCAGATGGATGTGTCGTCCACTCTGGACCGGTTCTGCGCCGACAAGTTCGTGTATGCGCTCGATCATGCCGCGAACACTTCGAGCCGCGCGAAGCGTGCTGCGGAGATACTGCGCGATTGGGATGGGCGGATGTCGGCGGATTCCGCCGCGCCCACGATCGAGACGAAGTCGCGCCAGGAACTGGTGCGTCTGCTGCTTGAACCTAAGCTAGGGCCGGCGCCCGATGGTCCGCCCAGCGGCGAGTTGAACTGGAAGAGCTATGTGTGGACCATGTCCACGGTGTGGCTGGAAACCGTGCTCACCAAACACCCCGCGCGCTGGCTGCCGCCGGGATACCCGGACTACGAGAGCTTGCTGGCTGCTGCGGTCGAAAACGCGGTCAACCGTCCGGGAGTGCCAGCGGATCTGGGCGAGTGGAAGTGGGGGAAAAACTATCCGCTTGAAATTAAGCATCCGGTGCTGAGCCGCCTGCCGCTGATCGGGCGATGGACCGGACCGGGACTCCATCCCCTGAGCGGAAGCGACGTCACAGTGAAAGCGGTCAGCCGCCACCACGGACCTTCCGAGCGCCTGACCTGGAACTTTGCGAACTTCGACGAGAGCACGCTCAACCTCGTCACCGGAGAAAGCGGGATCTTCCTCGGTCCGCACTACATGGATCAGTGGCGAGCGTGGTATGAGGGAACAACGTTCGTGTTTCCCTTTTCAAAGGAAGCGGTCGAACAACACAAGCAGCACGAGATGACGCTGGAGTAGGCTGGCTCGATTGCCGTAACGCCGCCGCCCCGGCGGCTGTCGGGGGGGCGCCCCGCCCCCACATGCGCAGGTTGCCCTAGCAGCAACCGGCAAGGTGTCGGCACAACTAAACACTAGAAGTCTGGCGTTTTCACGTCTACAAACTGGCCAGCGAGGTTGGCAATCTGACCAGGGTTATTCGGATTATTCGGATTGTCCTCCAGTGCATCGATCCTGGCATCGTAGATACGAAGCGATCCGCCTTGGACCACATACACCGCGGTGCGCTTGGCGATGGGTTGGAGGCCAGTCACATCTCCATTCGCGGATGGGATTAGGACGCCGCCGGGCGGAACGCTTCCCACCGCGGTACTCAGCGTGTTGTAGACGGAAAGGCAGCCCCGAACTTCATCGCCGGGGTTGACCGCAGCGATCTCTGTGCACGTTCGCCCGCCAACAAAGACCTGGCCATTGGCGCCGAGAGCCATGCGATTGTGGTAGCCGTCGGTGATCACAATCGTCGTCGTGGGATCGACCACACTCATACTGGCAAGGTCGAAAATACTGAGCCGCCCGCAATACTGGGCCTGTGTGGTGGTCTGCCCAACGCTGCAGAGCAGAGTGGGAGCGAGAGTACCGCCCACGGACGCAAATGGTGTTCCCGCCAGATACATGGTCGTGCCGTTCACGATCGCAACACTGGCGGCGGGAACGGAAATGGCCGCGCCTGGTCTGTTCGTCGTCAAGTCCAGCTTTTGAACGCTGGCCTGCGATCCGCCACACTCAGCGCCGCAGTTCACCACGTAGGCGGTGGTGTCGTCGCTGCTGAAGAAGGCGGCAACCGGATGGTCGAAGCCGGGCACCCTCACCACCGGATCGGTCTGAGTGCCAATGTTGCTGGGGGTGATCACAGAGAGAAAGCAGGGCACCAGTGTCGTACAGGGAGGGTCAGTCGAATCCGGGCTATCCCTGAAAGCCAGGATCCGGTTGCCCGTGTTGTTGATCGCAAGATAGCGGACTGAAGGAATGTCCACCTGTCCGGTGAAAGCTGCGGTGCTCAGCGCGATGACCTTCACCGCCCCGGGAGACTGGCCCACCACAGAAGCGGTGGGTACGGCAGCGTAGGCGGTGGAGCTATCGGGCGAAACGACGAAGCTCTCTGTGAAGCCGGGCAAAGTCACCTGGCCGACGGTGCTCTCCTTGGCATTGTCGATCAAGGTAAGCTGGTTTCCCGCAGGGCTGAATACCAGGGTCATGGTCCGATTGGGCGTGAGCAACATCATGCCCGGAGTATTGCCAGCGGAAATCGGAGAAACTCCCGCCAGAACGTCGGTTTTGGCATTCAGGATATACACAGCTGCCGATATCGAGCCCGCGCTGACATCTTCGCTGATAAAGGCACGGTTGGTGCCGCCGGTGGTGGTGGCCGGGGCCGAGTAGGATGATCCGCAACTCAGCAAAGTGAGACCGACCGCAAGAAGAAGCAACAGTAGGAGTAGGGCTCTTTTCAAAACCTGGGACTCCAGGAGCATGCAGGATAAACACTTGGATGCAAGAAAAAGGATTATAGCAAAGCCTGAAACGGCCCCGGGGGCCGCCGCCGTGTAGTTCGCGCGTGAGTCTACAATCCTCGGCAAAGCGATCGCCGCAAGACTCTCAGACGAAGAACTGCTTGAGCAAGTCCATCCTAACCTGCTCATTGGCAATTGCTTGTCCGATGCGTTGCAAGTTACCGATTTGGTCGACAGCGTCCATTTCGCGCACTTTCTTCGGATCGATGTCGGGCAGATTCAAGCCGTCGAGGCGCTCGCGAGCCAGGTCGATCGTGATGCGCTGGTAGGTCAGGGCCTTGGTGAAGCCCAGTCCAGCGCTCATGACGTCCAGTGCGTCGGGAGCGGGCGTGCCGGCAGCCCGGGCGGCCGCAATTTCAGCCGCGGGAATTGGGCCCTTCCCCTTAGGCGGCTGGCCGATCAGGTGCATCAGCACATTCTGCTGAAGGTTCGCATCGGCCAAGAGTTCTTTGACGGAGTACCGAGCCCAGTCGAGCAGATTGTAGTGCCCGGCCTTTCCGGCGGGGACGGTGACGGCGCTGAAGCCGGTTCCGAGGGAAATCATCAAGAGCTTGTCCGCGCCGGTGGGCCATCCAAACCGATATCTGGGGTCGGTAGCTTCGAGAAAGACCTGCAGCGATGGATTGTTGTAGCTGCTCACTCCGCCGTCGATGAATTCGAAGTCCCGGGGATGGCCCTGGTCGTCGGGAACCGAGATGGACTGCGGCGGGAAGAACGTTGGGGCGGCGGTGCTGGCTCGAACGACCTGCCAAAGGGGCAGGCCCGCATTGTTGGCAGTGTACCGGCCCTTAGGATTGTTGGTGAAGAACCAGTTGGTTCCCAACGTGGCGTTCTTCGAGACGATGAGGATGTTGGTGCGCAGCTTCTTGCTCCCTAGCGCCGTGTCTTCCCCGAAAACATCCTTCAGGTGCTGGGCGAGGGGTCCGCTGGGGTAGAGGTGCCAAAAACGCTCGAGCAGGAAAACCTTGGTGAAAATCTCCTGGCCATAATCGAGGTAGAAATCGCGAAGCTGCTCTGCCTTCAAGCCCAGGCAGAGACCGGCGGCGAGGATCGCACCGGTGCTGGTGCCCCCGATCAGATCGAAGCGGTCACAGAGCAGGGCTTCCTGGCCGGTGATCGCGTTGAGTTGTCTCTCGATTGCGATCAGAGACTCGGCAGGGATCAGACCGGCGAGGCCTCCGCCATCAATGGACAGAAGACGCTTGGGCCGGGATGGAGGATTGCTGTCATTGTTTTCCATGGGGTCCTCAAGAGACACAAGAATGATCTGTGCAGAAGAGGACCGAAACGTTAGGGCGATTCGAACGGCATGTCAAGCGGGGCGGAGTATTCCGGTTGTGCGGCGGATGCCAGCCGCTGCTGGTTCCTGTATTCTCGAACAGATGGCGCAGAATTTCCGCGAACGCTTGAAGAAATCGCCCGTGCTCTGCGACGGAGCCATGGGCACGCTGCTCTATGCCAAGGGTGTTTTCATCAATCGATGTTACGACGAGCTGAACCTGTCACAGCCGGAGCTGATTCGTGGTGTTCACCATGAGTATTTGCAGGCGGGAGCCGAAATCATTGAAACCAACACCTTCGGCGCGAACAGCTTTCGCCTGGCGCGGCACAGCCTGGCCGACCGTGTGCGCGACATCAATCTGGCGGGCGCTCATGTGGCGCGCGATGCCGCCAAGAGCTTCGATGTCTGGGTGGCCGGGTCGGTTGGTCCATTGGGAATTCGCATCGAGCCCCTGGGCAAGATTTCGTTTGAAGAAGCCCGCGCGTCGTTCCGCGAACAAGTCGCCGCGCTGGTCGAAGGCGGCGTAGACCTGCTGATGCTGGAAACCTTCGGCTATGTTGAAGAGTTACATCAGGCAGTGCTCGCCTGCCGCGAGGTGAATCCGAACATTCCAGTCGTTGCGCAGGTCACGATTGACGAAGACGGCAACTGCCTCGACGGCTCCGATTCTGAGGCCTTCGCGGCGCGCCTTTCGGAATGGAATGTGGATGTACTCGGGATCAACTGCAGCGTGGGACCGGTGGCGATGCTGGAGGCGATTGAGCGCGTTCGTGCCGTCACTTCCCTGCCCCTGGCCGCACAACCGAACGCCGGCATGCCCCGGTCGGTCGAAGGTCGGAATATCTACCTGTGTTCGCCGGAATACATGGCGAGCTATGCGCGAAAGTTTGTGGCGGCCGGGGTCCGGCTCATTGGCGGATGCTGCGGAACTACGCCCGAACACATTCGCGCCATGAAATCGGCGCTGCGGGCCGGAGATGCGCGCGCCAAGACGGCGATCGCAGAGGCAGTCCATTCCCACGCCGCAACTCCGGCTTTGGCCGCGATTCCCATGGCTGAGCGCTCGCGACTGGGGGCAAAGATTGCGGCTGGGCAGTTCGTGACGATGGTCGAAATCGTGCCGCCCAAGGGAATCGACATTCGAAAGGAAGTGGAGGGGGCCAAGTTCGTCAAATCCGTTGGGGTGGATGCCATCAACATTCCGGACAGCCCGCGCGCATCGGCCCGTATGAGCAACCAGGCGCTGTCGTTGCTGATGCAGCAGATGGTAGGGATCGAAGCGATTCTCCATTACACATGCCGCGACCGTAATGTGCTCGGCATCCAGTCAGACTTGCTGGGCGCCGCGGCGACCGGGATTCGCAATTTGATCTGCATTACTGGGGATCCACCGAAGATGGGGAATTATCCGGACGCCACGGCGG
Organism: Terriglobia bacterium; assembly: GCA_020073565.1. GTDB lineage: Bacteria > Acidobacteriota > Terriglobia > Terriglobales > Acidobacteriaceae > Acidiflorens. The sequence goes on along the minus strand of JAIQEY010000006.1, from coordinate 62,901 downwards.
TGTTCGACGTGGACTCCATCGGTCTGGTCAACATCGTCCACAACCTGAACCGGGGACTGGATTTAGGCGGCAACCCGATCGGCACTGGGACAAGTTTTGTGATTGGCGTGGGCGCCAATCCGGGGTTGCCCAATCTGGACGAAGAGATCCGGCGTTTCGAATACAAGGTACAGGCGGGCGCGGAATACGCGGTCACCCAGCCGGTTTTCGACCTCAGCCTGCTTGAGAACTTCCTGAAACGGATCGAGCACTGCCGCATTCCGGTAGTAGCCGGAATCTGGCCGCTGGTAAGCGTGCGGAACGCGGAGTTCATGAAGAACGAGCTGCGGGTGTCCGTACCGGATGAAATTCTCAACCGGATGACGAAGGCTGCGACCCCGGAAGCGGCTCGCGAGGAAGGGGTGGCGATTGCGCGTGAGATGCTGACGGCGGTTCGTGACCGGGTGCAGGGCGCGCAGATCAGCGCTCCGATGGGACGTTACGCCTCGGCGGTAGATGTTTTGGAAGCTCTCGGATCGACGTAAACGCTTCCGTTCCCTTTTTCATCACAAACGAGAAGGTGCTGCGCAAAAGATTTACAGGATTCGAACGATTTATCTGGACATTTGCACTAGAAAACGGCATTAGAATATAGAGTAGGAGCAATTGGATTGGTGAAGTTTGAAGATGGCCTCGAGCGTCTGGAGAAGATCGTCCAGGAACTGGAAAAAGGGGAGGTCCCCCTGGAGAAATCCCTGACGCTGTTTGAAGAAGGCATGCAACTTTCCTCGACCTGCAGGAAGCAACTGGAGGAAGCGGAGGGAAAAGTAGAGATTCTGTTAAAACAGAACGGAAAGCTCCAAACCGAACCGTTCGAGCCCCCGGCCGAGAAGGCGTTGCGCAAGTAACGCTGTTCACGCTCGGAGTGATCAACGCCTGTGGTAGCAGTTTGCTGTCGCAGCCAAGGCCCACCGCGCAACCGGTGAAAATAGGGGGATGTATGGAGCCAGTCAGTATTGTCCTCTATCAGAATGACGCCCGAACTGCTCAGCTTCTGGCGAGCAGTCTCGCCCAGCACTTTGAATCCGTTCATCTTGCCCGTAGCCACGAGGAACTGGGTCCAACCATCGCCCGGAATCGGGCCGAAGTGTTGGTGCTGGATATGGAGAAATCGTACTGGGGTGAGGTAGAGCGCTTGCATCACGAGTTCCCAAGCTTGTCGATCGTTTGCACGCACCGGCTGGCGGATGAAGAACTCTGGACTGAGGCGCTCAACCAAGGCGCATTCGACGTATGTGAACCGCGGCAAGATGAAGTAGTGCGGTCCGTGATCCGTGAGCGGGCGAATCGAGCAGCCGCCTGACCACGCGTGTGTGTGTTGAAAAGGACGCTTGCGAGCGTCCTTTTTCATTGCTGCGGAATGTGCCTTGTTATACTGCGATGCGATGCTGAAACAAGTCCTGGAGCAGGGGCGCGAAGTCGCGGACGCAGCTCTCGAACGACTTCTGCCGCCTGCCACTCAACATCCCACTTCCATCCATCAGGCCATGCGGCACAGCGTGTTTGCCGGGGGCAAGCGGCTGCGGCCGATCCTGTGCATGGAAGCGGGCCGCCTGATCGGCGCACATGCGGGCGCCGCAGCGCTACCCGCTGGCATTGAAGACGTGGGCGCCGCGCTCGAAATGCTGCACACCTACTCGCTGATCCACGATGATCTGCCGGCGCTTGACAACGATGACCTGCGACGCGGGCGGCCCACCTGCCACAAAGCCTTTGGAGAGGCCACCGCAATTCTTGCCGGGGATGCGTTGCAGACGCAGGCTTACGAAGTACTGGCGCAGATTCAGTGTCCGGCCGAGGCGCGGGTTGCAATCATTCGAGAAATCGCACACGCCACCGGCACCATCGACGGCATGATTGGTGGACAAGTGGTGGACCTGGAAGCGGAACACAAGAAGCCGGACCTTGCGACGCTGGAATATATTCACAGTTCCAAGACGGCCGCGCTGATTACCGCGAGCGTGGTGAGTGGTGGGATGTATGCGGGAGCAAGTGCCGAGGATGTGGGGCGCCTGCGGACATACGGGCAGTCAATTGGGCTGGCGTTCCAGATTGTCGATGATGTGCTGGACGTGACGCAGAGCTCTGAGCAACTCGGCAAAACCGCCGGCAAAGACACAGCTGCTGAAAAGACGACCTACCCCGCGCTCTTCGGGGTGGAAGAATCCATCCACCGGGCGGACGCACTGGTGGATCGTGGGTGCGCCCAGTTGGACAAGTTTGGGGAACGGGCGGAGACGTTGAAGGGGCTGGCGCGGTTTCTGGTGGAACGGAAGAGTTGAGCGGGGAGACCCAATGCGACTTGGCGCGCCTTGCCGGCGAATTGGGTCAGGCTTGTCAGACCTGCTGCGCCAAGTTCATAGCCTCGAGATAGCCCGTTATTCGACAGGAGCACTCAACGCACTCGCCACTGCTCACGATCTGTCTTTTCCATCCCCCTTAGAAGGCATCGTTGGTCAAGATTACTTAGGGGGAGCTTGGTATGATTCGTGACGGCTTCGACGATCTCCTTGATTGCTCGCGCGACAAGTTGAGGGTTTATTTCTCCCGGTAGTTAGTTTGAAATTTTCCGATGCCGCTTAGCTGAACGACGACAGTGCCTTCCTTTGCTGCGACAAAATGAGGGATGCCGGCCGGAATGACGATGAAGCTACCCGCCGGGTAGCCTTTTAGCTTCGCTGAGTCGAATTTCGCTCCCTCGCCCAGATACCAAGTGCCTTCGATCACCGTAACTAGTTCGTCTTGCGGGTGCGTATGCGCGCGGACACGCGCACCGCCAGGTATTTTCACTCGATCGATCCAGGTACCGCCCTGGCTGGAGTCGCCGAACAGGCGCGCTCGCTGTCTGCCGTCGTTGTAGTAAGGCGGCGTAAACCACCGTACTTCGCCCGCAGTTAACCCGACAATCTCCTTCTTGCTGCGTTCGGCCAAGCTTGTTGCCCATGCAACTGCCGTAACGATTGTGACCACGGTAGCGGCTGCAGAAAGGACTCTCTTCATCATCTTTCTCCTCTCCCAAAACTGTTTTGGTTCGCAGCTGGTTCATCGGCGCACATTGTACTGCTGAGACATCACGCGGCCAGATCGGGGCCTCGATGCCGAACTGCTTGGCGTATGGGGCAGGGGCGAAGCTCTTCCCCCATGGGCGGAGATACGGCCAGCCATATCCCACCGCCGAGGACCCCCTGGTGTTCGCAAACCAAAGGCAGTTCGTGGATTGTCTGCTATCCGGAAGTTGAGTACTCGGGCCCCCAGAGTTGATCGGTACGCGACAACTGGCGACCGACCCGCGCTGCCGGTGAGGTAGAATTAGGTTCTCCGACGTCTGAGCGAATCTAAGGTCTAGAACCCAATCACTCAGCTCCACCCCTTTTTCATTTGCCGGCGCGCAGGAACTTCCCCGTGGTGGCATCGACTACGCCCACGCCCTTGGAATCACTCCGAGAACTTCCGTACATGATTCCCCAAACCAGTTCCTTTCTCTTGCCGTCCCAATCGAGCGAATAGATGACCGGCTGCTGCGGATCCTTCTTCAGAAGGTTTGCGCCGCCGTTCTCCTGGGCCGTGGCATAGGCCTTGTCAGAATCGACGATCAGGAGCATCGACTGAAACATCGACCGGTTCATGTCTGGGGAAGACGCGAGCTCAGAGCTGACCGTGACGCCGATGGGCGCCTCCTCCTTGAGGCGGCTGCCGGAGCAGGTGAACGTCCGGTTGGTACCGCGGGAGGCGGAGGCGAACATGGCACGCCAGACGCTGGATTTCCCATCGTGGCCGGTGCTTTCGGCATTGAGATTCGATTCCATGTGGACCGGCATCGCGTCCGGTTGCCAGCGCGCGGCGGCGTTGGCCATCTGCGACAAGCAATTCTTGCCGGTGTACAGCACCGGCTCCTTTTTCTCCACCACTGGAGAGGGCGTTGGGGACGGCGTAGCGCTGGGTGTGGGTGAGGAACTGCACGCGACCACAATCACGCCACTCAAAAGAACAGCGGCGGCGCCCGTCACTCGATTCGCTTTCATCGGTAGATCCTCCACTCTCGAGCCCATCGGCTCGATGCGAAGCCATTGTAGTCCTGTTGGAAAAAGACCGCAGTGAGTCCTGCGCGCTCTCCGGCTGGCGGACGCCGCTTCCACCTGCTGGAACAAGACTTGACGAATTTGGGTTGGCTGCGTCTACTCTGAAGGATATTGCTCGGCTTCTTCTCGACACTCGAGGCACACCTTGCTACGACCCGGATTTGTTCTAGCCGCAACTCTCGCGCTTTGTCATCTCACGACAGCACAAACGCCGTCGAACTGGCGCTACGACCTTCGCCCCGGGGATCGCCTGGTCTACTCCTACACCATTCACCGGCAGACCCGGTCCGATGACGCCGAGAGTGAAACCGAAGCTCGATTCCATACTCAGGTCGTGATCGCCGGTGAACGTGAAGGCATCCTGAGCGCCGGGTTCCAGAGAAACCGGGAATCCACCGATCTGCTCGTCTATCGCATAAAAGGAAAAGACAAGCTGGCGCAGCAACGGCCTGACTTCGAGCAACGCATGCAGCGCCGGCCAACCCAATTCTCGGAGGCCATGGAGCTTACAGCTTCGGGAGAGCCGCAATATTCCTGGGAAATTGCGCGCGAAGGCTATAGCCATCTTTTGCCCGTGTTGCATGAAATTGAGATCCTGCCGCCCGGGCCAGTCCATGCAGGACAATGCTGGCCGGGCATGAACCTGCTGGGCATTGAGTTCGAGTTGGTCGGCTCGGAGGCGCTACATGGGAAGAACTGCTATCACGTTCGAGGTTCGACTAGCGACGGCTCGGTCACGCTTTCCTATTGGTGGTCTCCTGAGAGTGGAGTGCTTGAGCGCGTCGAACTGGACGGCCGTTACGGCGTGCCCGGCGGAACCACTCACGAACAGGCACGGATGGATCTGGTATCGCGCTCCAGAAATGAGGCTCTGACCGGCTGGCTCGCGAAGCCGGAGACTCGCTTGGCCGCGCTGCAGTCGCTTCTTCTGTCAGAAGATTTGGCGGTCACGGCCGATCAACTCTCCGCCGTCGCGGAACATGGCGATGCGGATGCCCAACTCCTTGCACTTGCCGTCGCGCAGCGGCGCAGTCTGCCCCTTTCAACCGCTGCCTTGAACAAGCTCAAAGACAATGTGAACCTGGCAGTGAAGCTGATTGCCGCCGAGATGGTGGGCGCCGCCGTGCCAAAGTCCTCGCCTGAGACATGTGGCTCTTCGGCCGTGCCGCGCAAATCGCCGCCCAAGTTCGGCACTTTGTTTCGGGTTGCGAAGCCCGAAGAGTCAGGAACAGGCGTCGCATATTTTCTGCGTGTCCCTGCCACCTACCGGGCAGACCACCCCGCCCCGCTCCTGGTGTATCTGAGCGGCGGAGCGGGACTAGCCCTCGATGGCGTGAACACCGCGAACGACGACATTTCGAACACAGACTACCTGGTGCTCTATCCGCAGGCGGGTGCTTACTGGTGGACGCCAGAGGCAGCCACGCGCGTAGATACGGCGCTGCGCGACACCATGACCGAGTTCAACGTGGATCGCGACCGGGTCTACCTGGCAGGGTTCAGTAACGGAGGCACCGGAGCTCTGTACCTGGCTGCCCTCTGGCCACAACGGTTTGCTGCCGTGGTGTCGCTGATGGGAGCCGGCCAGTGTAATGAGGAAGTTCAAAAGGGACTACCCAATCTGCTGAATCTCCCCCTGCTGTTCGTGCACGGCGAAAAAGACGCGCTCATTGCTTCGTCCTGCTCGAAAGCCACCTCCGACTCACTCGCGGGAATGCATCCTCGAGTTGCGCCCCAGTTGCACCTGCTTCCCGGCCGTGAGCACGAAATCACCCTGCAGTCCGATGGCGGACTGACCCTCGCTTTCCTGAACGACAAAGCACGGGATTCCTTTCCCAAGCGCGTTTCCCTTCGTCTGGCCGATCTGACTTACCCGCGCCAATATTGGGTCGAGGTTCTGGAGAAGAAGTCCGGAGCGGCCGAGGTCAACGCCGAGATCAAGCAGCCGAACCGCCTGGAAATCCGCTCTCGGGAAGTAAGGAAACTCCGGCTCCATCTGCGGCCCGAGATGTTCTCCCAGCCCGGCCCCGTGCAGATTGTGTGGAACGGCAAACGAGTTTATGAAGGCCCAGTAGTGGATACATGCACCGGCCCGGCCCAGTCAAACGTGGCCGACCCGAAACTGGATCTCTCCGACCCCAAGGAGTTCTCGCTTCCATAACGGTCTGCTCTCTCGCAAGCGATTCTTCGCGGCCCCCACCGCCATCCTGCACTACCAGAGGAAAGGTCCTCCTTGCCCCCGATTCCGAGCAGGAGTAAAGTGAAACCGCTCTCGCGCTTTTCCCGCCCTTCGTTCCTCACCCGCAATTTGTGCATATAGCTGCAATGGCTGTGCAACTAAAGGCGGTGGCTGGATGGAGACCCCCACATATGGTGTTTTAATGCTTGACCCATCTCGCCCTTCGCCGTTAAAGTTGGTTAAAAGCAGTGGTGTCCACCTCGTTCGCGGGGGCGGCATCCTACTGTGCGGCCTTGGAGGAACCTTATCAGTTACCCCCGAAGGGTCCGCCCAGCAGACTTGCAGTGCATCCAGCCAGGGCGTACGCGGGCAGAAATGTTCGCGCCACACGTGAAGGAGTGACTTTGCTCAAACTCAAGAAACTGCAAATTCTGGGATTCAAGTCGTTCTGCGATCGCACCGAATTGAAGTTCCACGGTGAGGGGATCGCCGCGATTATCGGGCCCAACGGCTGCGGCAAGTCGAATATTGCGGACGCGATCTCATGGGTGCTGGGCGAGCAGTCGGCGAAGTCGCTGCGCGGGTCACGCATGGAAGACGTGATCTTCTCTGGAACGCGCGATCGGAATCCTACCGGCATGGCGGAAGTTTCCTTGACATTGATTGATCCGGACATCTACGGCGGGCCGGATGCGAACGCTCCCACCGAAATCGAGATCCAGGAAGACCTGCCTTCCGGAGCCGAAGACTGGGACGAGGCGGAAGTCAGGGCCAAGGCATCGGTTGAAACGGAACGGGCAGTGGAGGAAGCGCAGCCCGGAAAGTCTGAAGAAGTGGAAGGCGCAGGACCAACTGAGTCGAGCGATGGCGTTGCGGTAGCAACGGACCCTCAGGTAGTGCTGAAAATCCGGCGGAGGAAATTTAACCAGCAGCAGTCTCATGCGGGAGAGATTTCGGTCACGCGGCGTTTGTTCCGCAGTGGCGACAGCGAATACCTGCTCAACGGAAAGCTCTGCCGGCTGCGCGACATTCAGGAACTGTTTATGGGGACGGGCCTGGGCCCGGAGTCCTACGCGCTGATCGAACAGGGTCGCATTGGCCAGATTCTGAGCAGCCGTCCGACCGACCGCCGCGCCATCATTGAAGAAGCCGCCGGGATCACGAAATTCAAGACCAAGAAGCGGCTGGCGGAAGCGCGCCTGGAAGACGCCAAGCAGAACCTGAACCGGGTCAACGACATTTTCGAAGAAGTGACGCGGCAGATGAATTCGCTCAAACGGCAGGCGAGTAAGGCGGAGCGCTACGCCAGGCTGCGCGACGAGATGCGCGCCAAGCTGCGCGTCGTGCTGGCCAGCAAGTTCAGCCAGATGGATCAGGAGAGCGTAGCGCTGGATGCGCAGATCAATCAGCTGGGCGAAGAGATCCGCCACCAGACTGACAGCGTGCAGCAGCTTGAGACGGAGCACTCGGAGCGCACGCAGCGTGGGTATGCGATCGAAACCGAGACGCGGCAGAATCGCGAACGGCTGAACCAGATCGCCATCGAAGTGGATCGCGCGCAGGCGCGCAGCAAGACCAACGAAGAGCGTTGCGCGGAGCTGATCGTGCGGACTGCTTCTTCCGAAGCCGAACTGGCGCAGGCGCAAAGCCGGCTGGCCGCGTTGGAAGCAGAACGGGACGGTCACCAGCAGGTACTGGATTCGGCCGCTGCGGACTTGGCAGAAGCTCAGCAGGAACTTGCGCTCAGCCAGCAAGAAACGGCTGTCGCAGCTGCGAACCTCGCGGCCCTCGAGCGCGAGCAGGAATCCGGACGGGCGGCGGTTTTGGAGGCGGTGGGTTCGGCTTCCAACCTCCGCAATCAGCTTACCCAGGCGCAGGAGCGGCTGGCTGGGATGGCCCGCGAGGAACAGCGCCTGCGGGCCGAGATTGCAACCGCCACCGGGCAGTCCGAAACATTTGGCGGGCAACGCGGTCAGCTGGCGCTCGAGTTTGAGACAGGTTCGCAACGGGTGAGCGGCCTCGCCAACGAGATCGCGCAGTTACGCCAAGCGCTCGAAGCAAAGCGACATCAGGAGAGTGAAGCGAAGGTGCAACTGGACTCGCTGCGCTCGGAATACGCTTCGGCGCTGGGCAAGAAGGGATCGCTGGAGGCCGTGATCGCCGAGCACGGTTACTCGACCGAATCGGTGCGGCGGTTGTTCCAGTCGGGCGCGCTGCAGGGCGGGCACGCACCGGCGGGAGTGCTGGCGGACTTTCTGGAAGTGGAGCCACGATACGAGCGGGTGGTCGAAGAGTTCCTGCGCGATGAACTGAACTACGTCGTGGTGAAGTCGTGGGATGCCGCGGACGAAGGTCTGCGTCTGCTGAGTTCGAATGTGGACGGGCGCGCGACCTTCCTCGTGCATCCGGAGGATTCGCAGGCGAAGTTCTCGTTTGCGGCGGATGAGAGCGCGCACTACGCGCCGACAAACGATTCGGTACTTCCGCTGAAGAAGTCGATTCGCGTGCTGAATGGATTCGGCAAATCACTGGAAGTGATTCTGCCGAAACTGGGGAATGGCTACATCGTGCCGGATCCGGCCGTGGCGCGCGATCTGGCACTTTCGAATCCGGATGCATTCTTCCTGTCGCAATCCGGTGAGTGCTTCCACAATGTGACCGTCACCGGCGGCAAGCAGCGTAGTGAAGGTCCGCTGTCGATGAAGCGCGAACTGCGCGATGTGTTGCGTCTGCTGGAGGAACTGGAGCGCGCGTTGCGTGAGAAAGAGATTCTGGTGCTCACGCTGGGGCGCGAGATCAAAGAGCACACTTCCCTGCTGGAGCACCTGGAAGGCGAAAAGCGCGAGGCGGAAAAACAGGCGATGACGTCCGGACATCTGCTGCAACAACTGGACGGAGAAATGTCGCGCGTGCGGGAGCGGATCGAGGTTAGCGAACGCGAACTACGCAGGCTGGCCGGCGAACGTCAGGAGCAGGAAGGCCTGATTGCATCCCGGCAAACGGAACTGGCTGCGATGGAAAAGAAACGCACCCAGGTTGAGTTGCAGATTGCGGCTGGACAGGAACGGTTGGCGGTGTTGCGCGGTCAGCGGGATGTCGCTGGCGAGAACACTTCCCAGCGCGCAGCGCGGGTTGCAGCCCTGGAAGAACGCCACCGGGCAGCCGCAACCCTGCTGGAGCGAATCCAGACGCTGGTTTCCGAAATGGAGGGACGGGCCGCAGCCTTGCAGGCGCAGATGGAATCCGCGGGCGCCGAGATCAGCCAGCGGCAAAATGAAAACGTGCAACTGGCCGATCAACTCGTACAGTTCGAGGCGGAGAGGAACGCCGGCGAAACCCGGGAAGGCCTGTTGCAGTTCGAGTCGGAGCAGGTGCGGGCACGGCTGACGGAGATTGAAGATCTTCTGCGGGCCACACGGCAGACGCTCGATCAGGCGCGCGACCGGCGGGGCGAACTCTCGGCCGTCGCCGCCAAGCTGCAATCCGACCTGCAGCACATGGCGGACACTTGCCTCAACGAACTGGGCGTGGAGCGTCCCGTGCTGATGGCAGACACAACCATTCCTCTGCTCAGGGGTGAAGAGTTGGCAGCCGAAGATCAAGCCCATCGCGAGATGCGCACGCGTCTGGATGCGATGGGGCCGGTCAACATGATGGCGCTGGAAGAGTACAAGGAAACCTTTGAGCGGCACGCGTTTCTCGACACGCAGAGGAAAGACCTGCTCAGCGCCATCGAAAACACGATCGCAACCATCCGCGAGATCGATCAGGTTTCGCGGCAAAAGTTTGAAGAGGCGTTTAACCGGATCAACGAGAACTTCCAGGCCACATTCCGTAAGCTGTTTGGTGGCGGACATGGGTTCATGCGGCTCACCGACCTGGAAAACAGTGCCGAGAGCGGCATTGACGTGGTGGCACAGCCTCCCGGAAAGAAACTGCAGAATGTGCTGTTACTTTCCGGCGGCGAAAAGGCGTTGACAGCTCTGTCGCTGCTGGTCGGCATCTTCCAGTACACGCCCAGCCCGTTCTGCATCCTGGACGAAGTCGATGCGCCGCTCGATGAGGCCAACATCGGCCGTTTCACCGAGATGGTGCGCGAGATGAGCGTGCAGACCCAGTTCATCCTGATCACGCACAGCAAGAAGACGATGAGCATCGCCCCGGTGCTCTACGGCGTCACCATGCAGGAGCCTGGCGTCTCGAAGCTGGTGTCGGTCCGTTTCGGGGCGGCGTAAGCGCGGCGAGGTTCGGCATCGATTCATACCTGTGTGAGCTACGTCCTTGACGGACGGAACATCTTTTGCTTTTGATCCGCAAAAAACCGCAGTCCTTTTTTCCAAAGCCTTCCTCAGTTTTTCCACATTCACGACTCGCGAAAAGCCGCGCCAGACAAGGCATTTTGTTGATGCGCAAAGTGTCAACTCTTTTCCGTGTTACTCCACGTGAAGTAAATGGATGCGCCTAACGAAAGCGTTGACAAATTTTTGGCGCCAGCTAGAATACGCGGAGTTTTTAACCGGTAGAATTTCAACCATGAGCCCCCAAGCACTCGATCCCGTTCTGCTGCGCACCGACTATTCCGATTTAGATCTACACACCAGTGGCAAGGTCCGGGACGTCTACGCTCTTGACAGTGACCACCTGCTGTTCGTGGCCACCGACCGCATTTCCGCGTTCGATTATGTTCTGGCTACCGGCATTCCGCACAAAGGACGCGTTCTGACCCAGATCTCGCTCTTCTGGTTCGACTTTTTGAAAGACATTGTTCCGAACCACCTGGTGACGGCCGATGTCGACCTGTATCCAGCCGCGATCCGCAAATACGCCGACGAACTTCGCGGCCGCTCCATGCTGGTGAAGCGGGCCGAAATGTTCCCGGTGGAATGCGTCGCGCGCGGCTATCTCTCCGGTTCGGGATGGAAGGAGTACAAGGCAAAGGGGACGGTCTGCGGCATCCAGTTGCCGGCGGGGCTGAAGGAATCGGACCAACTGCCCGAGCCCATCTTCACTCCGGCCACGAAGGCCACCACCGGGCACGACATCAACATTTCGTTCGAGGAGATGTGCAAACTGGTCGATCCGGCCTTGAGTCGCCAGCTTCGTGACCTGACTTTGCGTATCTATAAGAAAGCCGCTGACTACGCGCGGCAACGCGGCATTATCATCGCTGACACCAAGTTTGAATTTGGACAAACCGCCCAGGGCATTACCTTGGCCGATGAAGTCTTAACCCCAGATTCGTCGCGCTTTTGGCCGGCCGACACCTATCAACCGGGCAAAGCGCAGCACTCGTACGACAAGCAGTATGTAAGGGACTACCTCGAAGAAATCCGCTGGAACAAGCAACCCCCAGCGCCTGCCCTTCCCCCAGAGGTGGCGTCGCGGACCAGTGAAAAGTATCTCGAGGCGTATCGGCAGTTAACGGGACGCGAGTTGGAGATCTAGCCATCGTGCGCTTGGTGATGGAGTCATGGGCGTAGCGGACTGGATCATCCTTGCCTTCCTGATATTCTCGACCACCGCGGCTGCCTTCCAAGGCTTCTTTCGGGAAGCCTTCAAGCTGGCTGGTTTGGTGGTGGGATATCTGTTGGCCGCCTGGCAGTATCACCGCTTGGCGGAGTGGTTCGCGCCCCATTTGAAGTCAGTATGGATTGGCGAGATCGCCGGTTTTCTTGTCATCTTTTTCGCGGTTCTGATTTTGGCCAGTGTGGCGGGCCGGATCGCGCGCTGGATGATGAAGGAAGCCGGCCTCACGACGATCGACCGGATTCTGGGCGGAGTCCTCGGCATGCTGAGAGGCGTCCTGGTGGTGGCAGTAGTGCTGACCGCCATGGCGGCCTTTGCGCCCGCCTCTAAATGGCTGGCGGGATCCGAGTTGGCTCCGTATTTCCTGGTAGGCGGAAGAGCTGCCGTCTGGCTCGCACCGTCAGAACTGCGCAACCGTTTCTACCAGGGATTGGACTACCTGCGGAAGGTACATGCGGCCGCGGAGCCGCAGCCCGCCCGGCCGTCCAAATAGATTTATTTGTAGGTTCATGATTGACTCAGGTGCGAGATCGAGGCGACACGGTGAGAGATCAGCTGGAAGCACTAATTCTGCAGATGTACAAAAGCAATATTCTCTACTCTGAAGCGGTCCGAGAATTCAAGAAGCGGTTCATCCTCACGGTACTCGAGGAAAACCGGGGCAACCAGTGCAAGGCCGCGCGTGAATTGGGCATGCACCGCAACACGCTCAGCCGCACTATGCAGGAACTCAAGATCGACGTGCGGCCAATGCGCGCCGGCACCAAGCGTCCGCCGCGTAGCGCACATCCGGTCGCGATGGAGCGGAAACAGGCCCGTTAGACCGGAGCAAACTGGTTAGCAAAGAAAAGGCGGTCCCGTTTGGGACCGCCTTTTTATTCCTGCCTCGGGAGAGGAACGACCAGCCTGCTCAGTGCGCCGCCGGCTTCTTGCGGGCCGCGGGCTTCTTCGCGGGCGCCTTCGGCGCCGACTTCACTATCATGCCGCCGTCGTTCATCGTCATGACGAACGGCTTGGGCACGTACGAGACGGGCGACCCCTCAAATTGAAAGTCGGTATCGGCTTTCGGCATCTGCCGGGCTGGAATAGCGGCGCTCATGGTGAGGTCAATGTCCGCCCGCTTGGCATCGATGTCATCGGAGCTGCCCGCCAGCATCAGGTGGCTCGAAGATTCGATGCTGATGATGTGCGCCACCATCTGCAGAGGCTTTCCCTTCAGCGTGCTCCACACCTTGTCAACGTCCTCAGGCGTACCTTCGGAGAGGATCAGTTGCCATTCCGCGAAGCTCATTTCCTGAATCTTCTTGGTCTTCACGAGATCCGCAGCCTGCTCGGCAGGAGTTGGCGGTACATATTGCTTGATGGTGAAACCAGCCGGCGGAAGGGTGGCGGTCGCGGTCTGGGTCAGCAGGTCGCTAAAGCCTTCGTCGCTGCCGTGGTACTTGGTGTACTTGCTCTTAACGAACTTCGAGATCTGGTCCTTGCCGGGACCCTGTGCCAGGTTGGCGGCACGAGCACCGAAGAACAGACCGTCCACGTCTTTTTCAGTTGGCCCGGGCGTCAGGTACGCCAGTGCCAGGGGGTAGACATCCCGCAGATTGGCCGGGTCGCCTTCGACCGACGCGCGCAGGAACTGCTGCGCCTTGGCATAGTCCTTACTCTGAAGAGCGTTGATGCCGGCCGCGCCGTTGAAGATGACGGAGGTCTGCGTCTTGAGCTTGGCGTAGTCCTCAGGCTTCATACCGTCGGGCGGAGGTGCAGTCTGAAGACACTGCAGACCCTTCTCGCCCGCCTGCCCGGCTTCGGTCAAGTTCTGCGCCGCATTCTGGCCTGCCTCTGCCTGCGCTCGCTTGGTGAAGGCAATCACGGCCAGGGCTCGCACATTGCACGCGTTCGCTTGCAGCAGGCGCTGCGCGGTCTCCAACACCTTCACCTGATTGTTGGTCTTGGTGTAGGCGCTCAACAATTGGTCGAGCGCATCTTCTTTCATCACGCTGTTGGGGTACTGGGTAAGGAAGGCTTCGAAACCGCTGATCATGGCGGCCGGATCCTGCTGCCCTTGCGCACCCATATAGGCGTTGTATTCGGCGGGATCCTTGATCTCTTTTTTCTGCGGGGCAGCTGGGGCTTGCCCCGGCGCGGCAGGCTGCTGCGGCTGGGCCGGAGCAGAAGCGGTTTGGGCGATGGCGGTAGCGGCCGCGACCAGCAACATCGCAAGAAGAATCTTCTTCATTCCTGTGGCTCCTTAAGTCTTCAGGGAAACTGGAAATCGACATCCTGCCCGGATCACACCCAAGCCTCGTGCCGGGCTTGCACCATGAACCAATCCGTCCATGGGAACGGACCCGCAATTTCCTGGGCCGCCTGGGAGAGGATCGGCGGCTTAAGATTATTCCGGTGAGCGGATTATAAGGATGTAGTCTCCCTAAGGCAAGCCAGTTGCTTGCTTTTCCCCTCCTGACTGTTCAGATGCGGGAGGGACCGAACCAGGGTGGATTTCCGGCCAGAGTGATGCACAATAGAACGACGGGGCCCCACTCATTCGCGTTCTGTGCGAATGAGTGGACGGCGGGAGACTGGTTTTGACCCAAACTGCATCAAACGCAGCCCTGACGGGGCAGGTTGCCGTAGTCACCGGATCCGGACGCGGCATCGGCGCCGCCATTGCAGCCAGTCTGGCCAACCTCGGCGCCCGCGTGGTGTTGTGTGGACGCTCGCGCCCAAGTCTAGAAGCCACCGCCGAAACCATCCAGAAGCGGGGCGGCCAGAGTTCGGTGATCGAATGTGACGTGACCAATTTGCACTCCGTCGAAGCCCTAGCCGATCGCGTAGACCGCACGTTTTCCAAGGTCCACATCCTGGTCAACAACGCCGGCATTGGCGGCGCTGGTGGCCCGCTCCACATGCTTGCACCCGACGTCTGGGACCAGGTTCTCAATACCAACCTGCGCGGCGTGTACTACTGCATGCGCAGTCTTGTCCCGTTGATGATGCGCAGTCAGGGTGGTCACATCATCAACATCTCGTCGATCGTCGGCAAGAATCCCCTGCCGAACGGAGCGGCGTATGCGGCCTCGAAGTGGGGGCTGAACGGGTTGAGCTATTCGGTAGCGGAGGAACTGCGGGGCAGCAACATTCGCGTGTCGGTGATCTGCCCCGGATCCACCCATACAGAGTTCAGTCCGCACGCTGGGATGAACACGGAGAGAATGCTACAGCCATCCGATGTCGCGCATGCGGTCGCCATGATCGTGACCCAGGCGCCGCAGTCGTTCGCCAGTGAGATAGTGTTGCGCCCGACGCAGAAACCGTAGCGCCCGTTTTTTCCGGGATCATGATGCGGTGGGTTCACTTCTGCAATCTGACTTCTGACTTTCTCCGAGTGACCTTCATCACATCCAAACTTGGCTTTTGTGGCTATAACTGATCAGGCATTGGAAGGGAGCCTCCTATGGCTTTCACACTACGTCCATTCAGGCCTTCCTTGACGCTGTCGCCTCCAGTCGAAACCAACCACGAATTGCGGATCAGTCTCGCGAAGTGGGACTCGCAGGCAACGGTCGAAATCACAAATGAACCGGGAACCTTCCGCGTCGGTTGGATACAGGTCCTGCAGAGGAACGAGGTCAAGGGCATCTACGACAATCACGTAGACCACCGCTGCGAGAAACAGGTCAACTGCCGCACCCCGGTCGGCGACCGCGTGCAGGCCGCTGCTCCGTGGTACTGGGACCATCCGGCCCATTCTCCTACGGTCGTGGGGATGAACCCAGGTATGGTCCTTGCTCGTCCTTACATGATGGATCAGCCGAGGGATAGCTTCCCCATACTGCATTGCGGGTGCGGGCACGGTGATGCGCGCCTGATTGAAGTGAAGTATGAGTTGAGCTTCCGCACCTGGCTGGCGGTCCGTGATACGGCGGCGGTCGGGCAAAACTTTCGAGCCGTGCTTTACAACTTCAGTTACACGATTCAGCGGCGCTTTGTAATGGACTATACGAAGTTGGCAGGCCATCGCGCCGCCAGCCCAACCTTGCCGAGTCCTCCTGGCATTGAAAGGTATAACCCGCCTCTGCCAGTCCCAGCCTGCGCCTGGGCCCCAGCGTACGCGAACACCAGCGTGGTGGAAGTTTGGCACGCGGTTCAGCTCGTGCGGGCTTGATGTGGGTGCCCCACTCATTCGCGCACTTTGCGAATGAGTGGGTTCTCGACTTCGCCATAACTCTCCACCCGACGACGCTTGATTTCCAGCGCCCACTCCTGGGACGTCACACGCACCGCTCCCGTCTCCCCGTAGAAGTAGGCCCGGAAACTGCTCCACGGCCACTGCTCGGGTCGCGCCACCAATCCCCGCTTCACCGGCTTCCACCCCAGCAGGCCAAAACCGGGCTTGCCCGGGGCCCCGGGTTGCGGTGCACATAGCGCAGCTTCTCGATCTGCTTGCGCGCGCTCCACACGTTGAAATCACACCGGCGCCAGCCGCGGAGCGGCGAAATAACTCAGCCCAGGGCGTAAGCCCTGGGTAAGCACAAGATCAAGTCCAAGTCCCGGAGGGACGACCGAACTTAGCCCACCGCTTCAGCGGTGGGAAAGATGTAGGAGAAGAGGCAAAGTCCCGGAGGGACGACACAAAACTCACGACGTGGTTCGATGGCGACCCCTGCGTTCGTCTCCGCAGCAAGGACGCGTCAGGGAATTCCCGCGATTTGTGGAAGGGCACGGCTTCAGCCGTGCCGCCCAAGGTCAATAACATGCGGGCTTCAGCCCCTGAGGGAGACAAACCGGGGACGACAAACCGGGGACAGACGGGACGTTGTCTATCGCTTTTATTTAAGGAAACGTCCCGTCTGTCCCCGAGTTTCCCACCGGGTGTTGCCGGCTTGACGGCTTTTCCGAACCCGGTCTAGTGTTGGGGCAACTTTCCAAGGGACCCAGGGCAGTTCCAATCTGAGGAGGCGCCCAATGCAACAATCCCGGAATCGACAATCCCAGAACCGAAGCGCGGCGATCAGGAGTGTTCCCATGGCCCGGGACATTCGGGGTTGCGTCCTAGCCGGCACACTGATGATCAGCGCCCTTGCCATACTCTGTGGCTGCACGCTCATGCCGCTGAGCCGGTTTGAGCCGGTCGTGGCTCCGCCCAACTCGCCTTGCGACGCGAAGGAGCAATTCAGCTTCCTTACCAGCGAACGGTTGGAAGTGCGCTCGCAACTGCACTATGTGCTTCCGAGTTCCGCGCCAACACCGACCACAACGTCATTCGAGAGCTACTACAGTACGACGAAAAGTCTGGTCCAAGCGAAGTTGCCGCCGGGACTGAAGGATCATAAGGTCACGGCTGCGTTCTTCGACTTTCTGACGACGGCCATCGGAGAGGCACAACTGGATGCACAAATCACCGACCACACGGTGCTGGCAAATGATCGGGCCGTCGGCGTGGAGCGAGAATCGATTTTGAAACATCGGGGTCCCAGCAAACTTTCTCACCGGGAAATGAAAGATTTCGCCGACAAACTCTTCGACCTGCAACTCAAGCCAGGCGCCGCGGCGTTGAGCGGATACCCGGCGGACACGTCGGGACTCAGTCCCCGCCAGGTTCAGATCCTCAATGCGCACTCTCCGCTCGACCAAACGTTCATCAAATATTTCGAAGCGTACTACCACGGTACATTTGTTGATCGCATGAGCACGACGACGGAGAAGCCGCAAATTTCGACGACCGTGCCCGATTCCGAGATCGCCGCGGCGGAAACGGTACTGCTGGAATTTCTGATCGACACGTTCGATCCTACCCCAGTGATGGGGGATGCCGATGAAGGGGCGATCAACGGGAGCACGAACTTCTACCCCGGCGGTTCAACAGCAGAACCTACTGCTTACAAGTTCGGACTCGCACGGTACGTGAAGATTCCGCCGGGAGCGCCGAATGCGTGCGGAATCACGACGCAGAACGCGTGGGTGTTGCGCGACCTGGCGAATGGCGCGAGCAGCCAAGCAGCGGCGGTGGGAGGACTGGTAGCGAACACGTGGGGAGGGTTTTCGTTCGGCCTGGGCGTGCTCCCAAAGGTCTCCGTCGGCGACAACCAGACGCTCAGCGTGATGGTGAAGACGGCGGCGTCGCGGGCCGCGTCGCGCGCGACCCTGATGGCGTCCTACTGGACATTACGGCATGTGAAGTTCAACATTTCCGAGCCCTAGAGGCACCTACGGCAGAGGATGCGTCCCGGATTCGATTTCAGATCCCGATGGCGGATGGCCCGAGCTAGCGCGCGGCCAATGCGTCCAGACGCGCCAGCGTGTCCGGGTACTTGCGGACGAGAAGGACGAGAGCGGCCGCCTGAAAATTCGGTTTCGCACGGCCCTGTTCCCATTTTTCCAGCGTTCTTTCGTTGATCCGCAGTTTGCGGGCGAACACCGCTCGCGAGCAGCGCAGCTTCTTTCGAGTCTCCCGCAGGAACTTTGAATCCACCTTGGGGAGTGGCGCCACCTCGACCTTGTAGCTCCGCAAGGTGAGCTTACCTTCCCGGTGGTTCTTTAGCGCGGCCACAGCTTCCATCAGTTCGCCAAAAATGTTCCTCTTGGCCCTTGTCGTGTCCCCCGTAACCTGCGAAGCCTGACGCTCTGCCGGGCTGCACCTGTTTCCCTATATACGCTAATGGCGTACGCTCGGTAAGATACTCTAATCGCGCTGATCCGTCACACCTGTGACGTACGTCCTTGACAGCCAACATCATGTGGCTAATCATTGCAACTGAGCATATAGCTCAGTAGCGAACGGGATCACCGCCATCGACGCCCGTCGCGAAAAAGCGCTCTTTGAAATCAAAATGTGGCCGGGAACGCAAGATTCCCGATGCCGCCACCCCCATCCAGGGCGGATCTTACCATCTAAGTCCTTATTCCGGAATATTTTCCATATAAGTCCTTTGCGCTCTAGATTTTGGAGTGTTTTCACCACCTAACTCCATGATTCCAAAAGACCGGGGGGAGGGGGGTACCCCCAGTACCAACTGGTAAATAGGTCGAAGAAGACAGAGATAAGGTCTGAGGCGAATTCTAGGAAAGATCTCCCCGTCACTTCTTGAACAGATTCTCAAACGCCTGGCGCGCGTCATTGGGCCGCTGCGCCGGCTTGCTGGACGTTTCTTTCTCGAAACGGACGCGCATGGAATAAAACGAGCAGTCGTTGCGCTTGTCCTTGGGTGAAATCCGGTCCGGGATGGGCTGGTTGCATTCGAAGCGGCTGGCCGGATCGAAGTGCTCGCACTGCTTGCAGGAGTGCAGATCGAATCCGCACTTCGGACACTGGCCGAGAGGCTCAGCCAGATTCTGTAACAAGGTCCCACACTCCGCGCAACGCGACACCGTCCTTGTTCCCGGCATGTTGATGGGACGCGGTCCGAAGGTATTGTCTTTTTTGGGCGCGGGTTTTTCCAACTTCTTCTGCGGCTCGCTGCCGGAATCCTGGTATCCGCGCTGGCGATATTTGCGGTCGGACAAACCACCCCTCCTCGAACCCGCCTCATTGTCCGCCTTTAGGCCCGTTTCGTACAAGGCCTTCTTGAACGAGCAGGACAGGTAGCTGAATTGTGTTTCCCACACGCTGGGTGCTACCATCCGATAGAAGCAGGTTTCAAGGAGGTTGGTTATGGCGGATCGTGACGGCAGCAGCTTCTTGTGGTTTTTGGCGGGTCTCGGCGTCGGAGCCGTGGTTGGTGTGTTGTATGCACCGCGCTCGGGCGATGAAACGCGCGAAGTGCTGCGCTCCAAGGCGCAGGAAGGCAGCGAGCGGGTGCGTCAACAAGCTCGCCGCGCACGCGAACAGGCCAATGATTGGGTCGATCGCGGCGGCGATGTGCTCAGCCAGCAGAAGGAGCGGTTCCGCTCCGCCTACGAGGCGGGCCGCCAGGCGTATCAGGAAACGACCACGACCGGGACCGAACCACCCAAGTAATTTCTAATCAGGAGCAGAATCGGCAGGAGGGTCTATGGATGACAATCTCCTCAGAATTTTTATCGCGGCGACGACGTTCGCCGTCGTGCTGCAGGCCATGATTATGGTAGGCCTCTACCTCGCGGTGCGCAAAAGCACGGCAAAGATGGAAGCCCTGGCCACCGAATTCAAGACCAAAGCGCTACCCACGATGGAAACCGCGCAGAACATGCTGGTCGAGCTCCGTCCGAAGATTGAGGCAATCACCACCAACGTCTCGGAAACGAGCACGGTGGTGCGCAACCAGATCAACCGCCTGGACGCAATCATGACTGACGTTCTCGACCGCACCCGGTTGCAAGTCATTCGCGCCGACGAACTCCTGAACCGCACCATGGACCGAGTCGAGGAGACCAGTGAAGTCGTTCACAAAACCGTAGTTTCCCCTCTCCGTCAGGTCAACGGCTTCATGACCGCCATCACCACCGGAGTAGAAGTCTTCTTCGGACCTAAGCGGCGCCAGCCAAAGAACGGCATGGGCGTACCACAAGACGAGATGTTCATCTGAATAGGGTGGCGCGCTGCACCGCGCGCCACGTTGCCTCGGGCCACAATCCTCCGTTATCCTGCCCGCACTACCGCTCTTCTTCCCCGCCCCCCGCCACCCGTTCACTTTTTGGATCCGGCACGTAGATCGAGTGGACGTTCTGCTCGGCCGCCAATTTCTGGAAGGCGGCGATGTCGGCAGATCGCACCTGGTCCCAGTTCGCCAAGAGCTCGTTGGTCTGCTTGGTCAACTTGTCGAGTTCCTGGTACTGCGATTCGGTGGGCGCTGAATCGGAGAATCCAGCCACCGCCATGGAAAGAAACGCCAGCCTGGCGTCGATGCCGGGAACGTAGGCCAGCGAGTCCTCACTAGCGCTGATGGTCAAGTTAATCAGTGGATCGCGCACCGCAACCAGCTTGCTGTCGAGCCCGCTGGCGGCGTCGAGCAGGGTTTTTGAAGTAGGTCCGACCACCCGCTTCTTGAGCCCATTCAGTTGCTCGCGCACGTCCTGGATCTGGTTTACAGCTTCATAAACGCGATTCAACTGCTCGTGTACATCCATCTGCAGTTTGAATTGTTTTTCGAGGTCGCTCTGCGAAGTGTTGACTCGCGGATCCAGCTTCACCTCGAACGCCGCAGTCTGGCTCTTGCCGGCAACCGTCAAGCGCACCTGGTAGTTACCAGGCAGCGCCAGCGGTCCGCGCGCACCGTCGTTGTAGTCCCAAAGGTAGTAGCCCGGAACGCGGTTTGCCCACTCGTAGTGCAGATCCCAAACGAAATGATTCAGACCGTCGACCACTTTGATCTGCTTCTCGGGCTTCTTGTCATCGGGATCGGGCGGTTCCTCAAGCGGATCGTACTTATTGCTCGAGTAACTGCGGATGACGGTACCCGCAGCATCGAGAATGTCGATGTTGACTTCCTCTTGTTTGGGCGCTTTCTTGAAGTAGTAATAAATCACTGCACCGTTGGGCGGATTCGTGCCCGCGAACACAGCGCGCGCCGGAGCGTTGCCGGTATGCACCCGATACGCTGTGGCTGGCTGATAGAGATGCACATCTTCACCTGCCACCGAATCGGCAAACTGCCGCAGTGGTGAGACGTCGTCCAGGATCCAGAACGCCCGCCCGTGGGTCGCCAGCACAAGATCGTCATTCTTAACAACCAGGTCATGGACGGGCACGATCGGCAGGTTGAGTTGCAGCGAGTGCCAGTGTGCGCCGTCATCAAACGATACAAAGACACCGCGCTCGGTTCCAGCGTAAAGCAAGCCCTTCTTCTTCGGATCCTCCCGCACGGCACGCACGAACATGCCGTCGGGAATACCGGTCGTAATCTTGCTCCAGGTCTTGCCGTAGTCGCTGGTTTTGTAGATGTACGGGGCAAGGTCGTCGTTCTGGTGCCGGTCAAACGCGACGTAGGCAGAGCCCGCGTCATGCGGCGAGGCTTCGATCAGACTGACGCGGCTCCATTCCGGAATGTCTTTCGGCGTGACGTTCGTCCAGGCCTTCCCTTCGTCGCGAGTCAACTGAATCAAGCCGTCGTCGGTGCCTGCCCAGATCAGACCTTTTGCAACGGGCGAAGGCGCGATCGAGAAAACAGTGTCGTAGTATTCGGTGCCGGTATCGTCAATCGTGATCGATCCGCCCGAGGGCTGCTGCTTCGACTTATCGTTGCGAGTCAGGTCCGGACTAATGGCTTCCCAGTGCGTTCCGCCATCCGTGGTCTTGAAAACCCGCTCGCCTCCGTAATAGAGCGTGTTCGGATCCTGCGGCGAGAGCACAATCGGTGCGGTCCACTGAAAGCGATGCGCTAGCGGGGCCGCTCCACGGGCATCGGAAAGTTCCACCGACACTGCGATGTTCCTGACCTGGTGCGTACGCCGGTCAAAGCGAGTGATGTTTCCTTCGTACTCGCCCGCGTAAACAATATTGGGATCCGGCGGATAGGGCGCGATATAGCCCGCTTCCCCGCCCCCGACCGGGTACCAGTCATCGCGGCCAATCATTCCGTCATCGCTGCGGCTGGCGATGGCTACACTGGAGTTGTCCTGCTGGGAACCGTACACGTAGTAAGGGGTGCGGTCGTCGGTGATGACGTGATAGAACTGCGCGGTCGGCTGATTATCTTCCCGCGTCCATGACTTGCCGCCATCCAAGGTCACCGTGACGCCGCCATCGTCGCTCGCGATCATCCGCTTGGAATTCTTGGGATCGATCCACAACCCGTGATTGTCGCCGTGTGGAACCTTGATTTTGTTGAAAGTGCGGCCGCCGTCGGTGGACTTGAAGAACTCCACATCCAAGAGGTAGACCGTGTTGGAATCCTGCGGGTCAGCGATGACGTGCATGTAGTACCACGGCCGCTGGTACAGCGAATGACCGCCGTTCACCAGTTGCCACTTATCGCCGCCGTCGTCAGTGCGATAGAGGCCACCTTCCTTGGCTTCGATGATCGCGTACACGCGTTCGGAATTTGCGGCCACGGCCACGCCGATGCGTCCATACGGTCCCTTGGGCAAGCCTTCCGAGAGCTGTTTCCAGGTCGTGCCCCCATCGGTCGAGCGATACAATCCGCTCCCCGGCCCGCCACTCGCCAGGCTCCAAGGCGTCCGCCGCGCTTCCCACAGAGCTGCATACAGGATGTTGGGGTTCTGCGGATCAAAGGCAATATCGATCGCGCCCGTGTTCTCGTCTTTATACAGGACCTTTTCCCAGTTCTTGCCGCCGTCGAGTGTACGGAAAACGCCGCGCTCCGTATTTGGCCCGAACGGATGGCCGAGGGCAGCGACAAAAACGACCTCGGAATTCCGCGGATGGACGATGACCTTCCCAATCGCGCGCGAATCTTTCAGCCCGACGTTCTTCCACGATTTTCCGGCATCGACCGACTTCCACACGCCATCTCCGTGCGAAATGTTGCCGCGGATGCAAGCCTCGCCCGTCCCCACATAGACGACGTTCGGATCGGACACGGACACGGCGATGCTGCCGATCGACGGAGCCCCGTCCTTGTCAAAGACCGGAGACCACGTGTTCGCGCCGTCGGTGGACTTCCACACGCCGCCCCCGGTTGCTCCGAAGTAGTAGGTCGTGGGGTCGCCCGGAATTCCCGCGGCCGTCAGGGAGCGGCCACCACGGAAAGGACCGATCGAGCGATACTTCATTCCTTTGAATAATGGGTCGCCTTCTTTTTTGTCGTCTTTAGCATCCTGGGCCGCGGGCGAGGGCGCGGCAGAGGTAGCCTTCGGCGCGGCATCCGGCTTGCGGTTCCGCTCGTTTTGTTGGGAGAACATCAGGTTGGCACACAGGAGAACCAGCAGCGCAGGCGTCACCACCCGCATCAAGCCTCTTGCGATCATGGCGTTTTTTGTCCCCGGGGAAATTGTTCCGACGGCTATGGTAATGCCGCGACTACAAAACGAGCAATCCATTGTTCCCTCTCTTCATTGATTTTCTTTCTCCATCCCTCCGCGAACCCACGTAGTCAACATCCCCAGGCGCGAAAGTGGCGTTGACTTCCACCCGCAACCCCCTAGAATGTCTAAAACATTTCTATTGGTATTTGTTTGAAACAAGAAGTGAGGAGAATGCAACGCGGCTTCACATCGAACGAACTGATGGCGCTGACCGGCATCACCGCCCGCCAGTTGCAATGGTGGGATGAGCGCAACCTTGTCATCCCCGATCGCCGGGGACACCGCCGCGTTTACGGATGGGACGAACTGGTCACAGTGGCCGTGATTTGCCAGCTCCGCCGCCGGGGCTTTTCCCTGCAGCGCGTGCGCAAAGTGATTCGCTTCCTGCAGCAAGAATTCGGAACCAGTTTGGCGGCCACCGTAAGGGCGGCCTCGGAGTACCACCTTCTCACCGATGGCACTCATTTATATCTGAGGACCTCGGCACGACAGGTCGTAGATCTGCTTAAGAATGCCCGGCAGCCGATGTTGGATATATGCCTGAGTGATGAAGTCCGCCGGGTTCGTGCAGAGATTCAAGCTCGCAAGAAAGGTGTGGTATCAGAGCGCATCCAGCCGCTACGCCGGACTCGGAGAGCTTAAACGGAACGGGGGAGGCATCATGATGATCGGTGAATTGAGCATTCTGAACCAATGGATTCCCGAACAGATGGAACCCGGGTCCGTGTTTGTATTGGAGAATGCGGGCGAGGTGGGAGAGAAGGAAGACCCCTTCTGGGCGGTGCTCTCCTGCCCTTCGTGCGGCACCTTGGGGCTGATTACCCGCAAGCAGATGGCGGGACTGCTCCCGGTCATCTGCGGCTCGGCGCACTGCTCAGCCCAGTTCTTTATTCGCGACGAAGAGATTTCGCCGAGGAAGCCGTTCTAGACGTAAATTCACGGAACTCATAAAACAGCCATAGTCCGCCGCTTACTGGGCGTGGCTTACCCGGCGGGGGCGTAACTTGTTGCTACGGGTTGGAGTTCAACGCGGATAGCCTTCGTATCTCCTGATCATACTGGACCTGGGTGGGATGGGCGTTCGGGCCATAGTGGCCCGGATGCGCATTCGGGGGATCCGGCGTGAACGCCGCAGCCTGCTGCAGATATGCAAGAAATTCGGGGCTGATCGCGCGGGCTTGCCACCAGACTGTATCGGTCCACGCCTTATCTCTAAAGTCTTTGGCTCCGCTGGGATTGGCATTGAAGTTCTTGACTCCACTCAGGTTGGCATTGGACAGATTCACCCGGCCCGTAACGAAACCATCCAGATTGGCGTTCGTTAGATCAACCCATGAGAAGTCGCAGTCGAATACTGCCACATCATGAAGATCGAACGCCTTGTCTGGAGGACGCTTCTGCAAAATGGGAGCGATCCGGGTACCGATGTAACTCAGCTCTAGTATGACTTGGTACTGCAGCTGCGGGTTGTCACCTCGACGATTAAGATCGACCCACTGGCTATGAAGTGCGCGGTTCAGATCGAGTATGGCGTCTAGATTCTCTGCGCTGACAGGTGTGAATTCATTCTCGAACAACTCTTTGAATTGTTCTATGTCCTTGCTGTGGCGAAAGAGGCTGATCATCAGCTGAAATCCGTCCTGCTTGTGGCCGCGTGGGGACGTTTCAAAGTACTTGAGCTGAATGATGGCCGGCAGCGCTTTACCCTCCGACACGGATTTCAGAGCGTCTCCCCAGAGAGCGTCATCGCGATCTTGCGCCTTATCTCTTGCCACTTGGCCTTGCTGCCAAAATTGAAACCAGAGAGTCGCCGCGAGAACCAGGACCGTAGCATAGGGGGCTAACAGGTTAATGAGCTCGACGACACGGCTTTCAGAAAGCTCTCTTCGTAGTTTCCGGGTGTTGAGTCTGCGGTTCTCTATTTCTTCAACGCTGTTCAGCAAATCCGATCCCTTCTTCATATCGTCAAGACTCTGAGCAGAATCTCTCAGAACGGCGAGGGCTTTTTGCCGCAGCAATTCTAGTTCGTCCATGTGTCACCCGTTCAGTGTGGAACCGGTCGAAGCGCTGGAACGCAGGCCATGCTCTCCTACGCGCTCCCCATCACTTATTGCCTTGGGCCAGCCCGGTACGTCGAGCAAAACGAGTTTGTTAGATTTACCTTTGCGGAACTGACAATTTCACCGGAATCTGCTCGACAATCTCGACCTCAAATCCTTCCAGCGCCGCTACCCTTCGCGGGTGATTGGTCAGCAGACGGATCCGCTTGAGATTCAAATCGGAAAGGATCTGCGCGCCCAGTCCGATCTCGCGGTGGATCTTGCGCTCGCTTTCCGGCAGGGTTGGCAAACGGCGCTCACGGTGGAAGGTAAGAAACGCCTGATCGCCAATCCTTTCCGCGGAGAATCCCTTGGAAGTCTGGTGCAGGTAGATCAGCGCACCTCGTCCCTCCTCGGCAATCGCCTGCAGCGAGCCTTCTAGGGTGGCATGGCAATCGCATCCGGTGGCGCCAAAGACATCTCCCAGCAGGCAGTGGGCGTGCATGCGGACCAGGACCGGCGTGGACGAGTCGCCGATGTCGCCGCGGACGAGCGCCAGGTGCGATTCGCCCCCGTCCACTTCGCTTTCGTAGGCGATCAGGCGGAACTCGCCGTGCCTGGTCTCGACCATGGCCTCGCCCACGCGGTGCACATAACGCTCGTGCTGCATGCGGTAGCGGATCAACTCGGCCACCGTGAGCATCTTCATCTCGTGGGTGCGGCAGAATTCGATCAGGTCAGGCACGCGCGCCATGGTGCCGTCATCTTTCATGATTTCGCAGATGATGCCAGCCGGAACCATGCCCGCAAGCCTCGCCAGATCGACCGAAGCTTCCGTTTGCCCGGCACGCACCAGCACTCCGCCCTTGCGCGCACGGAGCGGAAATACGTGTCCGGGGCGGGCCAGATCCGCCGGCCGGGTCGCGGGATCAATCGCCACCGTGATGGTGTGTGATCGATCATAGGCGGAGATTCCGGTGGTCACGCCTTCGCGGGCGTCAATCGCCTCACAGAAGGCTGTGCCGTACTGTGACGTATTCTCGGCGGTCATGTTCCCGATGCGCAGGTGATCGAGGCGCTCTTCAGTCATGGCCAGGCAGACAAGGCCGCGACCGTATTTCGCCATGAAGTTGATCGCTTCCGGCGTAACTTTTTCGGCCGCCAGCGTGAGGTCGCCTTCGTTTTCGCGATCTTCGTCATCGACGACGACGATCATGCGGCCCGCGCGAATCTGTTCAATGGCGGTAGTGACGTCGGTAAACGGAGGTTTAGGCGTCATAAGAGAGCAATTCTAGTCCTGGAACTCTCAAACAGCGCTCAGCTTCTTTGAACTCGCTGTCAATTCGTCCTCGGCGCCGCGAAACAGTCCCTTCATGGCCCGTATGACCCAGCGAATCACGACTGCAATGACGAGCAGGAACACCGCCACAATCGCAGCCGCGATCATGGGGTGCTGGGTCGCGAACCACGTCAAAAAGATGGCGAGTACATCTTCTCCGAAGCTAAGTGCAATGTTCGAGGCCGGCTCGGGTGAGGGCGTCACCGCCACCCGGGCCGCAGTCTTCCCTCCATGGGCGGCCAAGGCGATCGCACCGCCCGCCAGCGCTGCCAGCAACTGTCTCTCGGGCGAGAGTTGCGAGGTCGCACCGAAAGCGATCAGGGCGGCTGCGGGGACTCGCACAAATGTATGGAGGGCATTCCAGAAAAGATCAAAGGCCGGGATCTTGTCAGCAAAGAACTCAACGGCAAACAGCGCACCCGAGGCCCCAATCACCCACCAACTCGAAAGTAGACGGAGACCGGAAGGCAGGTCGAGCACACCAGCATGGGCGAGCAACCCCAAGGTGGCTACCGTGGCGTAAACGTTGAGTCCAGCCGCAAAGCTGACCGCAACGATCAAGCCAACCAGTTCCGCGCCCCCAAATTTCATGCCTGCGAGCATGTAGGTTCCGCCCTCTCCGGCTCCTACAGCATAAAACAGGAAAGGGTCGCCAAGGGCGACCCTTTCAGCAAAACCCAGAATCCTCCAACTTACAGGGTGGATTCGATCTCAAAACCCCATGCCTCGAGCAAGGGCTCGGGGATGTACTTGGAGTTCTTGTTCCGGCGGGCCCATTCCCGCAGTCGCGTCGACCGCAAGTACTGGTCGGGGGAGAGCTTATACTCGTGCACAACCTGTTCGAACTCAGTGATTGTGGGAGTAATCGGCCCGATAGGCTCGGGCTTGCCCCAGTTGGGATTTCCGCGTCGCTTGGCCATGAAAAATATACCCTCTTGTTGAATTGGAATGAGGACTACGCGTTCAGTCTCTTACCTGTTTGATTCCAAAATTCGCTGCAGGGATTCACGCCCAAAGAAAGGAAAGCGAGATCTCACCTCTAGCCCGCCAGCTATCTTGGAAGCTATTGATAATAATAGGTTTCCCTCCATTTGTCAATAGAAAAATCGTTTTAGTCAGTCCCCCCCGCATATCCCCTTTCCATCCAGCCACTTGCAGAGCAGTCCTCTGGCGGGGGACGCGGCCCACAACCCTCGATTCAAGGGAGGAGCCCTCCAGCCGATGGGATCTGAGAGTGGTTCACTAGAGGCGGGTGACCAGAGTAACCGGAAGATCAGGCCATGGCATTGATCCCGGAATCTCATACACTTAGAGTGAAATGGCAGAGGGTAATCACGATAATCCGCTTTCGAAGCCGGAAGCGGCGCTCGGCAAATCGAGTTGGATCGGCGTTGGCGAAGCATGAGTCTGAAGTCGCTATTATTGAGTTCCGACGATAAGACTGTACGGGTTCTTCGCCGCGTCCTCAGCGACCTTGAAATCGGGGTCGAACACTGCTCCGAGGCCGACGCAGCCATCCGCAAAATTACTCGCCAGCGCTTCGAAGCCATTATCGTCGATTGTTCGAACGCAGAGGAAGCCAGCAGCGTGTTGCGGAGCGCAAAAGCCTCTCCGGTTAACCAGCGAGCACTGTCGATCGCGTTGGTGGAGTCCTCGGTTGGACTGCGTGGCGGATTTGAAATGGGAGCCCATTTTGTCCTCCACAAGCCGCTCTCCGGGGAACGCACAAAAGGCAGTTTCCGTGCCGTCCGGGCCCTCATGAAGCGCGAGCGGAGACTCCAATTGCGGGTTGCCGTGCAAGTTCCAGTGGAATGCAATGGCTCCAACCAATACCGGGCCAAGACGCTCGACCTTTGCGAAGGCGGCATGGCCATTCAGTTTTCGGGGCGTATTGTCAAAGAAAACACACTCCGGTTTTCTCTCGAATTGCCGGGCTTGGACCGGAGACTTGAAATCTGTGGCGAGATGGCGTGGGGAGGCAGCGGCAATCAGGCGGGCGTGCGCTTCAAGGACGTCACCGAAGAGCAGCGCAACACCCTCCGCCAGTGGCTGAACAACCAACTTCCCGAACCGGAACAGGATGACCCGCCAGTAAGCTGTAGCCTCACCGATCTCAGTCTAGGCGGCTGCTACCTAAAAACAAGCTCGCCCTTCCCGATGAGAACCCGCGTTGTCCTTTCCATGACGACCAACGATTTTGAGATTCGCGCCGGAGGCATCGTGCGGGTTACGCATCCGGAATTCGGGATGGGAGTGGAATTCATTCAAGCCACCCCAGAGCAGCGGGACCAGGTCCATCAGATGGTCGAGTACTTGCGCTCTAACCAGGAGCGGGCACCCGAGCTTCAGGTCGCCCCTGAAGGTCTGGACACGTCAACCGCCGACACGGAAGCAGCGGAGTCGGCATCTACCGCCGACGATGCCCTGGTCGGTCTGTTCCGGGACAAATCTCAAGTTCCGGTCGAGATTTTCCTTCAGCACATGGAGCAGCAGCGCCAGGCTCTGGAATCGCATTGAAAAGATTCCGCTAGACCTTCACGGGCCGGGTGCTTACACTACGAACGCTTATGAATCAGTGGCTTGGACTCGCGCTGTTTATCGTCGCCTGGCTCGTGCTGACCCAATGGGTTCTTCCGAAGCTGGGCGTTCCCACCTGACGCAGCGGGGCGTGCGAGGTCGGCGACCCCGCAAAGAAAAAAGACGGTTCCGCAAAGAACTAGAACACATCCAGAGTACCTGTGGTTACAGGCGTCTGCCGAGCGTCCCTCGGCTGGACAGCCGAGGGCGGCTGTCGCTGCGCGAGCAGACAAAGAAAGGAGCAAACCTGCGGATCTTCTCGAGGTCTGCTCCTGTGGTGAACTCTTAATCGACAGTCCCGAATTTCTTCAAGTCTTCCGGTCCGTCTGTCAATGCCACCGGCTCTTTGCCCTGGACCATTTCCCGAACCTTTTCCACCACGTCAGGATTGGCCAAGGTTGTGATATCTCCCGTGTTCATGTTGTTGGAGACGGCGGCAAGAACACGACGCATGAGTTTGCCCGAACGAGTCTTGGGCATATCCGGAACCACGTGGATCCGTTTCGGTCGGGCAATCTTGCCAATCATGGTCTCGATTACCTTGTTGACCTTGTCGATAATCTCCGGAGTGGACACGAGACCGGGCTGCAGGGCGATATAGACTTCGGGCACGCGGCCCTTGATCTCGTCCACCACCGGCACCACGGCTGCTTCTGCCACCTCCGGAATCGTCAGGCACGCCGACTCAATTTCCTTTGTGCCCAGGCGGTGTCCGGCGACGTTGATGACGTCATCCACGCGTCCGAGAATGCGGAAGTAACCATCCACGGCCTGCACGGCTCCGTCCGCCGCAAAATACGGCCAGTCGCGCCAGTCCTTGCTCTTGGGATCCTTGCAGTATTTCTTGTAGTACTGATAGACGAAGCGCTCGCGATCACCCCAAATGGTTTGCATGATCCCGGGCCAGGGATTGCGGATGCAGATGTTGCCCGCCTTCCCCGAACCGGCGTGCACTTCTTCTCCCATTTCGTCGAGGACGATGGGGTAGATGCCTGGCATGCCTGGGCCGGCGCTGCCCGGCTTCATGGGATCGAGTGCGGGTTTCGTGCTGCACAGGAAGCCGCCGTTCTCGGTCTGCCACCAGGTATCGACAATGACCGCCTCGCGCTTGCCGACGGTTTCGTAGTACCAGCGCCAGACCTCGGGTTCGATGGGTTCTCCCACCGTGGTCATGTGCTTGAAATGGTAGTTGTACTTGGGAGGTTCATCGTGGCCGGCCTTGCGCAACATGCGAATGGCCGTGGGCGAGGTGTGGAAGATGTTGACATCCAAACGCTCGGCGATTCTCCATACCCTGCCCGCGTCGGGATAAGTGGGCACGCCTTCGTAGATAACACTGGTCGCAGCCAAGGCGAGCGGACCGTAAACAATGTAGGAATGACCCGTGATCCAGCCGATGTCGGCCATGCACCAGTAAACATCCTCGGGATGAATGTCCTGGATGTACTTGGAGGTGCCGGTCACGTAGGCCAGGTAGCCGCCGGTGCGGTGTTGGCAGCCTTTGGGCTTGCCAGTGCTGCCGCTGGTGTACATCAGAAACAGCGGGGCTTCCGACTCCATGGGAACGGGAGGCACGATTTCACCCGAGAAATTCGGGAGCACTTCGTCAATGAAGAAGTCACGGCCCTTCACAAAGGGCGAAGCGGACGCATTCTGTCCGGCGTGCCGCCTCCAGACCAGGACCTTGTCCACCGCATGGCCTTCCTTCTTGGAAATCTCCAGCGCAATGTCAGCGGCCGCCTTGTGGTCGAGCAGCTTGCCATTGCGATAGTACCCATCCATCGTGATCAGGACGTGGCTGGCCGAATCGGCCACGCGCATCCCGCAAGCCTCGCCGCTGAAGCCCCCAAACACCACCGAGTGAATGATCCCCAGGCGCGCGCAGGCCAGCATGGTAATAGGCAATTCGGGGACCATCGGCATATGAATGGTGACGCGATCTCCGGCCTTGAGATGGCAGAAATCGCGCAGCAGCGCCGCGAATTCATTCACTCGCACATAGAGTTCGCGGTAGGTGACGGATACGGGCGCTTCGCCTTCCGGTTCCGGAACAAAGATCAGCGCCGCTTTGTTCTTGTACTTCGCAAGGTGGCGGTCCACGCAGTTATAGGAGGCGTTGATCTTGCCGCCCACGAACCACTTCCAGAACGGCGGATCACTGGTGTCGAGGGTTGTGTCCCAGTACTTGTCCCACGTCAGTAGATCGGCGTATTCCCGGAAGCACTCTGGGTAATTTTTCTCACTGAAGCGTTCAATGACGTTGGGATCGGTCAGATTGGCCTGACCGACAAATTTCGCGGAAGGATAGTAGTATTCTTCCTCCCGCCAGTGAACTGCGATCTGAGCCTCGGTGGTCTCCATCACCACGGTCGGTTTCTGACGAATCACATCTGCCATATCGGTTACCCCTTCGATTTCTGAATTTGTAATGCACCCGCAGTTCTCCGCCAGCCTTCTGAGTTGGCGAAGTTAGTCAGGGTCGTACACCGTCTCGTATAAAAACCCTCAGATACTGTGCCCCAAGTACTTACGCGGCGCCCGTGGGCGAAGTCGAAGAACTCAATCCTCGCGTGTGGGCGGCGCGTGAGCGCTCGTGGGTGAAAGCGCCCTCGCCCTCCGTTCAAGTTGCATTGGATGGATCATCCCGCTCCTCCCTCCAACTTCTCCCCGAAACTAGGCTGCCGCCGGCACTTTCTTTACGGCCAGCCCTTCTGGCACCGCCGGGCGTTTGGCTGCCAACTCGCACAACAGAGCAACTGCCGCCAGCACCCCCGCCGTGTAGAAAGCCATCTGGTAGTTGTGGTATTTGTCGTACATTGATCCGCCGATCTTGGCCCCAAAGTAGCCTGCAAATCCCCAAGCGGTGAACAACATCCCGTAGTTGATGCCGGCGTTCTTGGTCCCCCAGAAATCCGAGGCCGTCGCAGCATTCACCGACAGTTGCGTGCCGTAACACCAGTACACAACAAACACCACCACGTACAGCGCAGTGACGTTGCCGCCGACCAGGTAAAGCACCGGCATGGCAATCATCGAGACAGCGATCATCAGCCGCAATACGTTCAGCCGCCCGATGGCATCCGACATCCAGCCCGACAAAATGCGGCCGGAAGCGTTGCCGACTGCGCCTACGAAGATGGTCAGGGTTTGCAGGGCCTCGCCGGGTATCTTCATGCTCTTGGCGAAGGGCACGAGCTGGCTGATGACCATCAAGCCCGCCAACGAGCCGAGCGCGTATGCCACCCACATAAAGTAGAACGTCGGTGTCCGTAGCACTTCGCCCGGGCTGAATTCGTACGTGGTCGCTGCTGACTTAGAAGCTGGCGCCGGCGCCCAACCCGCAGGCTTGTATCCCGCCGGCGGATTCTTCAGCAAGAAGGCGCCGAAAACGGTCATGACCAGGAAGATCCCACCCAGGATCTGGAACGTGGTGTGCACGCCGTAAGCGGGAATAAGCTTCAAGTTGGCCAACGGTCCAAAGATTGCCGATCCTCCGCCGTATCCGGCCACGGCGAGTCCTACCGCTAGGCCGCGCTTGTCCGGAAACCATTTGGCCATGACCGGTATAGGCGTGGAGTACCCAAAGCCATTGCCCAGCCCGCCAATCACACCGAAGCAGACATACAGGTAGGTCAAGCTATGCGTGTACGAGCACAGGAAGAAACCGAGGCTGACCAGAATCCCGCCAATGAGCGAGATCTTAAACGGCCCGAACTTGTCTTGAAGCCTTCCGGCCACGATAAACGAGAGTGCGAACACGACCACCGCGATGCCGAACACGGTTGAGGTATCTGCCCGCTTCCAGCCGAACTCTTTCTCTAAGGGGGCAACGAATATGCTCCAGGCATACAACGTACCCAGGGCCAGGTTCATGGACATCCCGCCCACTACGCGCCACCAACGACTGATGCCAGGAGCGCCGGATTCAACATTTGCGTTAGCCACAGTTTTTCTCCTTTGCAGAAAGTGAAGTGTGAACGGGGTTCGGTCTCGCTTCTGAAATCCGCCGCCCCGATCCGCCATAGGCACGCTCGCCCGCAAGAAAGAACTGCGATTCGAGCTGGACCCTCGCACAGAACACAAATCTTCTTTCCCACTACAACGGCTTCTTGAACCTTCGGAGGCGCATGGACCGCGCCTCCTCAGCTATCACTGCTGGACAACGTTGCTCCGGCTTGCGCCGGGAATCCTACCACTCCCGGACCCGCATTCCGAGCAAGATCGGCGGGGATCGCCGATTTTTCTCAGAACGTGAAGATCGGTCCAAACTCGGAACGGATGTCATGCCACTGGCGCGCCCCAACGCCCTCATACTTCGGGGCCGTCGCCAGGTTATTGGGATCGGCAATCCGCGTCCGATACATGGACTCTTCCAGGACGAACGACACCAGGTTGTTCATCTTCCAGGAAAGGGTCGCAGCGGCTAAGTCGTTCTTCGACCGCTGGTTGCCAAGACGCAGGACATCCCTGGTCTTGGCCTGGTCGAATGCATAGTGGAAATAAAGCTGCCACCCGGCGTTACGCCCGGCTGGATCCGCACCGAAAATGCGGCCAAGCGGGAACCCGATGTTGATAAAGCCTCCCTGGCTACGCACTGGACGTTGAGGAGCCATCACCGCAGTACCGCCGCTGGCGCCGAAGATCATACTCGCGGACCCGCCGTCATTGGACGATGCCGTGCAGAACGCAGGGGCCGCATCGGTTCCGCAGAGTTTGGCGATGCCTGCCGTGTCAGTGAAGTTGGAATCCAAACTGCCTACGAAATAAAAGCGCAGGTCCGATCCGCTCCAATACTTGGCGATGACCGTGAGGTAGCGCGTCGGAAGCTGGACTTCCCCGGTCCAGCCTGCCCGGTTGGTGGTGGTCTGCGTACCGTGCGGAAAAGCTTCCTGGAATACCTTGGGATCAAGAACGCCGGGGGTGGAAGGATTGAAACAAACGGCTACGTCGGGGTTGCTACAAAGCGGGACGTCCGAAGCCCGCACCATCACCTTCCTCTCGCCCTGGACGCCGCTGAAGATCAGCTGCGCCGGAGCAACGCCCGCCGCCTTGTCCAGTTGCCACTGCAGGACCAGCCGGGCCTGCACTTCCGGCCTCCCCGAATCGGCGCCTTGCTTTTCGCCGTATCCGAGCTGGTCGGCCACGTTCGACGGATCGTTCCCGTAGGCCGGCATGACGATTGCAAATTCGGGTTGGAAGAAGACGTTCCGCGAACCGCCCATCTTGTGGCCCACACCAAACCGGAACTGCGGCGCACGCTCATAGAGCGTGCCAAAGCCCAGGCCGAGGCCGGTGGTCTCAAAGATGTTGGGCAGCGTGGAAGATCCAAACGGAGTCCAGTCCTGCCCAAACAGAGCGAACATGCTGGTCTGGTCGTTGAACTTGTGGTCCACGCGTCCATAGGCCAGGCGGATCGAAGCCATGCTCGACCGGACAGTGGAAATGTTGCGGTTCAGAGCGCGGGTGAAGTTACCTTCAAAGTCGAACTCCAGCTTGCCGGTGATGGCGGTATTGCTGCCGGCGATGTCGGGCCACTCGAAGTTCGTACCCACGCGGGCAAAGCGCGCTTTGGCGTGAAACTCGGGACTTCTGGTCGGTCCGGGATCGAAGGTTGTACCCGAGGCGGTCAGGAACCCCGGCAAAGGCATGTCAGTCCCGTATGGCGACGAAGAGTCATAGATGACGCTGGTCTTGACCATGCCGTAAAGTTTGAGCCGGGCGCCGCTTCCTAACTTCAGATCTGGAACCAGCCCGTCTGGTTTGGAGGGCTCGAGTTGCAGGACGCGCAAGGGCGCCACCGCAGGGATCACCTTGGGAGGAGCCGGTTTCGCGGGCTGTGGCTCCGGCGCCGGATTGGTCACCGCCGCCGGCAGAATCGGCGCGGTCGACGCCACCAGGTTCCCAGCCACCTGCGCGGAGGCCGGCGGAGTGGTCAGTGCTTCGTAGTCCGACGCGCTGAGAATCCCCTTCTGCCGCAGCAGGTCGAGCAATTGCGATCTCTGCTGCGTGGGCGTGCCGCTGAGGGATTTCGCTTCTTCCGCGTTCAGCACTCCCTTGCTGACCAACAGTTGTAACAGCGGATCCGGCGCCGTTGCGGTGGAACCATTTGCCGCCGGAGCGGCCGGAGAGGCGTCTTCGCCCTGAGTTGCGATTGCGACCACAAGACAAAAGACAGCCAGACCAAACAGCATCGCGTAGCTTGCTCGCATCTTGCCTCCTGTTTCGCCGCACCACTTGCGGCTTCCCGGGCTGGAAACATCGGGGCTCCGACCTTCACCGGGAGATGGGCCGAGATTGTGTATCGGATAGCACAGCCATTCAGTGATCGCGATCACATTACTGGGTGATAAATTCTCGGTGGCGGACCTGACCTCCGGTGAAAACCCGACTGGAAACCAGGAGAAATTCGTTGTGATTGTGGTCACAGTCTGGAGTGATCCAGGTTGCCGACGCGCCCTCTTCCCTCCGTCATATTGAAGATCGACGGTGGTTCGGTCGGCCTTTCCGGGGTGGATTTCTTGTCTCAGCCGCAGCCCGCCACGTCACAAGGGGAGCACATGAAGCGCAAGTTCAAGACTATGGACGGTAACGAGGCGGTCGCGCACGTTGCGTATCGCGTCAACGAAGTCATCGCTATTTACCCCATCACTCCCTCTTCCAACATGGGCGAGTGGGCGGATCAGTGGGCCTCCGAAGGTCTGGTCAACATCTGGGGCACGGTCCCACAGGTCACGGAAATGCAGAGCGAAGGCGGCGCCTCCGGAGCGGTCCACGGCGCTCTCCAGACCGGAGCGCTAGCGACCACGTTTACTGCGTCGCAGGGCCTGCTGCTGATGATCCCTAACATGAATAAGATCGCCGGCGAGCTGACGCCCACGGCCTTCCACGTTTCGGCGCGCACCGTGGCCACC
Organism: Terriglobia bacterium; assembly: GCA_020073565.1. Taxonomy (GTDB): domain Bacteria; phylum Acidobacteriota; class Terriglobia; order Terriglobales; family Acidobacteriaceae; genus Acidiflorens. The sequence goes on along the minus strand of JAIQEY010000006.1, from coordinate 26,314 downwards.
CATGCGCTTTCCATCTTCGGCGACCACAGCGATGTGATGTTCTGCCGCACCACCGGCTTCGCGATGCTGTGCTCGAATTCGGTGCAGGAGGCGATGGACCTGGCTCTGATCGCGCACGCGGCAGCGCTCGAAACGCGCATTCCCTTCCTGCACTTCTTCGATGGATTCCGCACTTCCCACGAAGTCAATAAGATCGAAATGCTCAACGATGACGACCTGCGCGCCATGATCAACATGGATCGCGTGTTTGAGCATCGGCAGCGCGCGCTTTCTCCCGACCACCCCGTGCTGCGCGGCACCGCGCAGAACCCGGACGTGTTCTTCCAGATCCGCGAAACCATCAACCCCTTCTACGACGCTTGCGCAGAGAAGGTGCAGGGGGTGATGAACAAGTTCGCCCAGGTTGTCGGCCGCACCTACCGCCTGTTTGATTACGTGGGTGCCCCCGATGCCGAGCGCGTCATTGTGATGATGGGTTCCGGCGCCGAAGCCGCCCATGAAACCGTCGATGCGCTCACCGCGCGCGGCGAAAAAGTCGGCGTGCTCAAAATCCGCCTGTATCGCCCCTTCTCGGTTAAGCATTTCCTCGCTGCGCTTCCAGCTTCAGTGAAGAAGATCGCGGTTCTCGACCGCTGCAAAGAAGCCGGAGCGGCCGGAGAACCTCTCTATCTCGATGTGGTCAACGCTCTGCACGAGGGCAAGCGGTCCGCAGAAGTGGTTGGTGGCCGCTATGGACTGTCCTCCAAGGAATTCACGCCGGCGATGGTGAAGGCCGCCTACGACAACCTGAATGAGCCTTCCCCCAAGACCCACTTCACCGTCGGCATCCACGACGACGTGGGCAACACCAGTCTCGATTGCGATCCATCGTTCTCGACGGAGCCCGACAGTGTCATTCGCGCCATGTTCTACGGTCTGGGCGCCGATGGCACCGTGGGTGCCAACAAAAACTCGATCAAGATCATCGGCGAAAACACCGATAACTACGCGCAAGGCTACTTCGTGTACGACTCCAAGAAATCAGGCGCGGTCACGGTTTCACACCTGCGCTTCGGGCCGAAGCCGATCCGCTCCACGTATCTGGTGTCGAAGGCTAACTTCATCGCCTGCCATCAGTGGATCTTCCTCGAACGCTACGACATGCTCAGCGCTCTGGTCGATGGCGGCACGTTCCTGCTCAACAGCCCGTTCGGCACCGAGGAAGTCTGGGACAAACTGCCGCGCCTCGTGCAACAGCAATTAATCGCGAAAAAGGCTCGCTTCTTCGTCATCGACGGCTACCAGGTCGCGCGCGACACGGGCATGGGCAGCCGCATGAACACCATTCTGCAGGTCTGCTTCTTTGCTATCTCCAAAGTGCTGCCCGGCGATGAGGCCGTCGAGGCCATTCGCAAGTCGATCCGCGACACCTACGGCAAAAAAGGGGAAGAGATCGTCCAGAAGAATATGAAGGCGGTGGACGAAACGCTGGCGCACCTGCACGAAGTAAAGGTCCCGGCCCAAGTCACCAGCACACTCGAAATTCCGGCTCCCTTCCCCGCTAACGCGCCCGATTTCGACCGCAACGTGCTGGGCACGATTTACGAGAATCGCGGCGACGAACTTCCGGTCAGCGCCTTCCCCGTCGACGGCACCTTCCCCACTGGCACGGCCAAGTGGGAGAAGCGCAACCTCGCGCTAGAAATTCCTGTATGGGACACGAAGATCTGCATCCAGTGCGGGAAATGCGCGATGGTCTGCCCGCACTCCGTGATCCGAATCAAAGTGTTCGATTCCACACAACTTGAAGGAGCGCCCGCCACCTTCAAGTCCACCGAAGCGCGCGACAAGGAATGGACTGGCTTGAAGTACAGCATCCAGGTTGCGCCGGAAGATTGCACCGGTTGCGCGATCTGCGTCGACGTCTGCCCGGTCAAGAACAAGCAGGAGACGCGGCTCAAAGCGCTCAACATGGCGCCGCAGCCCCCGTTGCGCCTGCCCGAACGCGACAACTGGGACTTTTTCCTCAAGATTCCCGAACTTGACCGCCGCAAGATTAAGGTCGGAACCATCCGTCAGCAGCAGGTGCAGGAACCCTTGTTCGAGTTCTCAGGCGCGTGCTCGGGCTGCGGCGAAACGCCCTACCTGAAGCTGCTCTCGCAACTGTTCGGCGATCGCGCCCTGGTTGCCAACGCCACTGGATGCTCTTCGATCTACGGCGGCAATCTGCCCACTACTCCGTGGGCGAAGAATGCGGATGGCCGCGGCCCCGCCTGGTCGAATTCTCTTTTTGAAGACAATGCAGAATTCGGACTCGGCTTTCGTCTCTCGATCGACAAGCAAACTGAGTTCGCGCGTGAACTGGTGAAGCGGGTTGACGGCGCGATCGGCAGCGAACTGGTCACCGCTCTGCTCACCGCTCCGCAAAAGGACGAGGCGGACATTTACGAGCAGCGCTTGCGGGTCGCCCAACTCAAGGAAAAGCTACAGGCCGTCAACACGCCCGAAGCTAAGGAGCTTTTGGCCGTAGCCGACATGTTGGTCAAGAAGAGTGTCTGGATCGTCGGCGGCGACGGATGGGCCTATGACATCGGCTACGGAGGCCTCGATCACGTCCTTGCCAGCGGCAAGAATGTCAACCTGCTCGTGCTCGATACCGAGGTTTACTCCAACACGGGCGGACAGCAGTCGAAGGCGACGCCGCGGGCCGCGGTCGCTAAATTCGCGGCCGGCGGCAAGCCGGGCGGGAAGAAAGACCTCGGCTTGATGGCTATGGCCTATGGCAACGTCTACGTCGCCAGCGTCGCCATGGGCGCCAAGGACGAGCACACCCTCAAAGCTTTCCTCGAAGCCGAGGCCTATGACGGCCCCAGCATCATCATCGCCTACGCCCACTGCATCGCCCACGGCATCGACATGACCACCGGCTTGCAGGACCAGAAAGCCGCGGTCGATTCCGGCCAGTGGCTCCTCTATCGTTATAACCCGGAGCGCGTGCTGGTCAACGAGAATCCGCTTCAGCTCGATTCCCGCTCACCTACCCGCAAGGTGCAGGACTTCATGCTCATGGAGACGCGTTTCAAGATGCTTACCAAGAGCAAGCCCGAAGACGCTAAGCGCCTCTGGGCTGAGGCGCAGCACGACGCTGAGGTACGCTACAAGTTCTACGAGTATTTGGCCACGCGCAAATCGTCCGCGCCGCCAGCGGAGCCGGTACTGCAGAAGTAGCGCCGCCGTCTCGGCCGCTGTCCGGCGTTACAAGACTAGGAGAAAGTTTATGCCCGACCTGACCACTCGCTATCTAGGAATGCAGCTTCGCACTCCGCTGGTTGCTTCGGCCTCACCGCTTTCGCAGGAAATCACCGACCTCCGCCGCCTCGAAGATGCCGGAGCCTCCGCCGTCGTTCTCTACTCGCTGTTCGAGGAACAACTGCGCCAGGAAAGCCTGGAACTCGATTTCTATCTCAGCGAAGGCAGCGAGAGCCATCCCGAAAGCATCAAATTCTTTCCGGAGCCCTCCGAATTTCGCCTCGGACCCGATGAATACCTCGAACACATCCGCAAGGCGAAGGCGGCCGTAAAGATTCCGGTCATTGCCAGCCTCAATGGCAGTTCGGTCGGCGGATGGATTCAGTACGCGACCCAGATGCAAGAGGCCGGAGCCGATGCCCTCGAGTGCAACATCTACTGGATTGTCACCGATCCCGACATGACCTCCGCCGACGTCGAACAGCACTACCTCGACATCCTACAGGCTGTGAAGTCGGCCGTAACCGTTCCGGTTGCCGTCAAGGTCAGCCCCTTCTTCAGCAACATGGCGAACATGGCGAAGCGTCTCGACGCGGCCGGCGCCGACGGGTTGGTCCTGTTTAATCGCTTTTACCAGCCCGACATTGATCTCGAAACGCTCGAACTCAACCCCCGCGTTCTATTGAGCACGCCGCAAGCCATGCGCCTGCCCCTGACCTGGGTCGGCATCCTCTACGGACGCGTCCAAGCCAGCCTGGCTGCCACCAGCGGCATTCACGGAGCTGAGGACGTCATCAAGTTGCTCATGGTCGGCGCGAACGCGACCATGCTCTGTTCCACGCTCTTGCGAAACGGGATCAATCACTTGCGCTCGATCGAGCAGGGTGTCCGCCAATGGATGGAGTCGCACGATTACGAGTCGGTTCAGCAGATGCAGGGCAGCATGAGCCAAAAGAACTGCCCCGATCCTTCCGCCTTCGAACGCGCGCAATACATGCGGGCGGTGAAGAGTATCCAGCACGTGATGATGGCAACGCGGTAGGTTGAGGAAGGTTGCTTACCGTCCTTCCGCAGTCAAAGAACTAGCGGCCTTCCCGCTCATCTCGCCAGATTTGCTGCATGACCTTATCCGAAACATTCCCTGGCGGCTGCGGCCAGGAGAATGACTTCGGCGCTTCTTCAACGGAGGCACAAGTATTCCTCGGGCAATCAGCCTCTGTTCTTGCCGGGATAATTTTCGTTCTAGACGGTTAACCTTCATATATTGTTCGCAAACTCGTCCACGGTCCCTTTCTGCAGCAAGTAGGCTCCCGGCCCCTGTTGCCCTCGAATCGACCGGCAAAACTCCGCGACAAAGAATCCTGCCTTCATCGCTTCCCGAAAAGCCCAGCGCGTTGTCTCGCGCCATTCCCGGGCCAATCCGATGTCCGCGCGTTCCACCTCCAGTATCTCACCGGGAATTTCAATACTCACGCGCTGGCGGCTGAGCGAATCTGCCAGATCGGCCCGCACCGGACGTCCGTCTCCGTTAAAGCGCACCACGGGAGCAAGCAACCTGAGCGCATCCATGGTCTCCGTGAGTGCATGCTTTCCTGCGATGCGATCCCGGACCCGGCGCGAGTTCAGCACCCATCGCACCCACAGCCGGTCCGTCCCGTTGCGGTGCAGCATGCTGGAAGTTTCCGGCCCGTAGAAATCCACTTTGTATGTGTCGGAAACCACGCCCAGCTTGGCAAAGTTGAAGTGCGCATTCCGGCTCTGCAGCGGATCGAAGGTCCACGTCATCTCGTGAACTCCCATCGCCATTGCCCGCTCCCGCTGCGCCTGCTTTAGCCGCGAGCCCAGGTCCAGATGCCGGTAGCGATCGAGCACCGCCAGCATGTGTGAATGAATCGTCGTCTGCCCGTGTTCCCGCCCAAGAAAACCGAAGGCAAACCCGACCAGCTTCTCCTGATCAAATGCCCCCACAAAAATATTGCCCGCTGCCTTACAGGCAATCGCCAGTGTGAGCGGAATGCTGTCCTCATCCGCCATCCCCCACACTTCCTTCTCCACCGCCTTCAGTTGGCAAAGTTCGTCGAAGGTCTTAAGATCGCGGACGACGATTTGTGCTCCCGCGTTCGCGGCCATCATGGGCGCTCTTTCTCCTTGGCGAGATCTGGCGTGCACCAACGCCCGGCCGACGCTTCCTCCCGATCAATCTCTCGCAGACGCCGCAACGAGCGTCGCGACCGCACGTGCGCGCACGCCACCAGCAGCGCATTCAACGCCGCCAGCACCGCGACGTACGATCCATTGAAAGTAGGATTGGTAACCGAGATCACCCAGTGATCATGACAAACCGTGGCAATCGGAGAATTGCTGGCGTCGGTGATCCCGAATGTCCAGGCGCGCCGCTCTCTCGCGACTCGAGCTGCCTCCACTGTGTCGCGCAGACACCGCCCAAAACTGATGGCAATCACCAGGTCTCTCGGGCCCAGCCCTCGCACCCGATGATGTAGATTCCCCGAACTTCCCAGTGGTGCCTCCGCCCGCAGTCCCAGCCACGAGAGGCTATACGCCAAAAACCAAGCCGGCGAATACGCCAGATCTACGCCCACCACCACGATTTGCCGGGCTTTGATCAACTTGCGTGCCAACTCCACCGTCCGCGCGGGCGGCACATTCTCGCGTAGCGCCTCGAAGTTCGCGCGATCCATCTCCAGACTATTCTGGACGTGACCCTCCACACTCCGCCCCTCTCGAGTCGCCGACTTCATCGTCCGGTACGGGGTGATGCGCGTCACGAAATGCGAACGCAAATCCGATGCGAACTCCGCGAACTGCTGGTACCCCAGCACTTGAACCGTGCGTACGATCGTCGCCGCGTCCACTCCGTATTTCCGAGCCATCTTTCGTGACGAAAGGTAGTAGGTGTCTTCCGCGTTTTCCAGGATGGACTCCAGCAACTGCCTGCGCCGCGTGCTGAGCCTGGAGTTCGCATGCTGCATGCGCTGCTCGAGCGGAGTATTCCACTGCTGTTTCCTTTCCATTCCTCGGCCCCCAAGCAGATCCAATGTAAAAGAGCATCCATCGTGTACAGCACGTTTTGCTCTGTGTCAACGGCAATCAACACTTGCTGCGTCGGGCCGTCAGGAGTTGGACGCGTTCGTATCACGGACCCCATTTCACGGTATATCCTCGCGTGCTACTCTCGAAATCGGAGATTTCGACCGCCGTGAAGACAATCGCTAACTTATTCGCAGCCGCCGCACTGATCATGCTCGGGAATTCGTTTCTGTTTGCCGCCGATCGCGGCGCCCTGGTCCGCGAAGCCATCATCTATCTGTCGCCCGACGCCAGTTCCAGCAAGCTCGGGAACGCCGAACGCGGCCGCGAAGTCGTCCTGCTCGAGAAAAGCCGCAACTGGCTGCACGTTGAAGCTCTGCTCGGCTACGCGCGGACTCCCGATCCTGCCTTCGTCGAAGATGAGGACATCGAAGGCAAAACCATTACCGGCTGGATCCTCGACGCCGGTGTAGTCTGGGCGTCCACACCCAACGGAGAAAGGATCCTGTTCGGAGCCGCTGCCGATTCCGAAGAGGAAGCCAGCCGCCGCCATGGCCGCCGCGGCGCTGCCCAGGACGCTCTGCGCCTCTATCAACGTGTTTACGAAATCTTGCCGAATGCTCCCTTGGCCGGCGAGGCCCTCTATCGCGCCGCCGACATCCGCTGGCAAATCGAGAAATCCGACTTCATGTCCCGTCCTTCCGCCCGGGGACAACAGAACCCAACGCGAGAGGGGATTAACGAGGAGTCCATGAAACGAGTCATGAAGAAATTCCCCGGCACCAAGTGGGCTGACCTGGCCGCCTTCCACCTGCTCGACAACAAACTTTGCGGAGACTGGCAAGGCTCTCCAAAGTGCCCCGAAAAGGAAACGGAGGTCTACGAGAAATATGTGAAAGAGCATCCACAGTCGCCGTCCTCCCCCGAAGCGCTCTACAACGCTGCGTCGCGCCAGGCGGCCCTCATCGAGATCTACAAGACTCAGGAACAGCCGAAGAAATCTGAAGAATCCAAGAATCGCGCGGTCGCGTTAGCGCAACAGTTGATCTCGCAGTATCCACAAAGCGACTGGTCCGCTCGAGGACAGGCCCTGCTCTTCCTGGTCCAGCAAGGAGTGCCGACCTACGGCAATGCGGTGCAGTAACGCGGCTTCCTCACGTCCCCTGGCATGGCCAGCAGTCACCCACTGACTCTGCCCGACTTTACGGCGGTGATAGGCATCACAGCTTTAAGGATCACTCCGCTGCTCCAATGGATCAGGGCTCATCGAGCCTGTACCAGGTTGGCGAAACCGGCGAGGATCCTTCATGAGCACAGCCGGAAGATATCAAAGCCCGAACATCTTTCGATCGGCACTAGAGAAACGTGAGTTCGTTTACACGGCCGAACTCGTGCTCGGCCGCGACCACAGTGCGGTTGCTGCGGAAGATTTCGTGAAGGAAGCGGCAAGTTGCCCCGATGGCGTCAAGGTAATCAGCCTGACCGACTTGCCGGGCGGGCATCCTGCGCTGCCGGCGGACGCTTTTGTCGCCTACGTCCTTGAGCACAACCTCACGCCCATTGCACATCTGTCGGGCAAAGACGGAAACCGCTCCTTGCTGGAGGCTCGCCTTCACGCCCTCGCGCGCCTGGGGGTCGAGAATGTACTTGCCTTGACCGGCGATGCGCCCAAGGAGGGGTTTGCCGGTAGGTCAAAGCCGGTTTACGACCTGGATTCGGTGCTCATTCTCTGGTTGCTTCTCGCCCTGCGCGGTGGTCTCGCATACGACCTGGGCACCAAGCCGGCGCGCACCACACCCTTCGATTTCTTCCCCGGTGCCGTGGTGAATCCGTTCAAGGTCCGCGAGCCCGATCTTCGGATGCAGCTTTACAAGCTGCAACTAAAGATTGCGTCGGGAGCGCAATACATCATCACGCAGCTGGGATACAACCTGCGCAAGCTGTATGAGATGAAGCAATACATGGTCCGGGAAGGCCTTGGCCATGTCCCGGTACTCGCGAATGTCTACGTCCCGACCGCGAAGGTTGCCCAAATGATGCAGGCGGGCGAGGTGGCGGGTTGCGTGATCACGAATGAATTCATCAAGCGTCTGGAGGGAGAAAAGAAGCCGCAGAGGCTGGAGCGCGCCGCGCTCATGGTGGCCGCTGCGAAAAACCTGGGATTTGCCGGCGCCCACATTGGCGGGTTCGGCCTGACGCACGCGGACTTCACGACTATCATCGAGCGCTCCGCTGCCATTGGGAGCGGCTGGCGCGCCCGCATGGATGAATTCGTCTTTCCCTCTCCAAACGAGTTCTATCTCTTTCCGGCGCGTGGAGACGGCCTCAGCGACGGCACTGCCGAATATCACATCACCGGGGTCCAGCCCCATCCGTCGGCGGTCCAGCGCCTGTCCGCGGCGGTGCACCGTCACTTCATCAAGGACGGCTCATTCGGAGCACGGTTTTTTGGTTCGCGATTGAAGGCCGTTGGCCAGTCAGCGCGGGAGAATTCCTGGCGCCACGGCCTGTGGTACAGGCTGCTGGGACCCGCGGCCCTCTACCGCAAGGCAACGCTCGGCTGCGTCGGTTGCGGAGATTGCGTGCAGGACCATCTCAACTATGCGGGGTGCGCGATGCACGGGTGCTTCAAGGAATTGCGCAACGGCCCGTGCGGTGGCTCCCGGGTGGACGGAAGTTGTGAGGCTCGTCCCGATCAGCCCTGCATCTGGAACGTGATCTACTTCGGCACCTTGGCCATGGGTAAGGACCCGGCCACGTTCGCGCACGTTCTTATTCCTCCCCGCGATTGGCGTCTCGACCGCACTAATGCTCTCGCCAACCGATTCGCCGGCCTGGACAATCTCGGCAAGCGGATGGATCTCCGCTCCATCAAGACAAACGAAAGCAGGACGCAAGAACATGCTGATCATCGGTGAACTGATCAACTGCACGCGCAAGAAGGTCGGTGAAGCGGCACAAAAAAGAGATGCGGAGTTCTTCCAGGATCTGGCGCGCAAGCAAGCCTCTGCCGGAGCCCACATGCTGGACGTCAATGCCGGCCTGCCGGAGCAGGAAGTGGAACTTCTGAGCTGGCTGGTGGACTTGGTGCAAGGTGTCGTAGAAATTCCCCTCTGCCTCGACAGCGCCGACCCGGAAGCCATGACCAAGGCGCTTCCGCGCTGCAAGCAGCGTCCGATGGTGAATTCGATCAGCGACGAACCCGCGCGATGGGCTTTGTTGCCCGTGCTCAAGGAACACCATCCCCGGGTGATCGCCCTGTGCCTGTCGGAGTCGGGAGTGCCCAACGGAGTGGATGATCGCGTGGCCACCGCCAGCCGTCTGGTCGATCGCTTGACGGCCGAGGGCTTTGCCCTGGACGACATCTACGTAGACCCGTGCGTGATGCCGATCGCGACCGGTCCGAGCGGCCAGCATCTGCTCGCCGCGGTTCGCCAGATTGTTGAAAGGTATCCGGGAGTTCACATCAGCGCGGGCGTGAGTAATGTTTCCTTTGGCCTGCCGGTTCGCAAGCTGCTGAACGAGACCTTCCTTCAGCTGCTTATGGCCCATGGCCTCGATGCTGCGATTGTCGATCCGTGCGATCCGCAGCTCATGATGAGCGTCATCGCAGCCGAAGCGCTGCTGGGCCACGATGCCAATTGCAAGAGCTATCTGCGCGCCTATCGCGAGGCTAAGTTGGGACCGGTCACTTAGTCCGTCAACGCCGGACCTTAAATACCCTGAAAGAGTCGCTCAAGAGTGGCCTACGTTTCTCTTTCAGTGCTTATCGGTTTCAGAACTTCAGGGCAACGGTGTCCGTCGACTCTCGGGCAGCAGGTTCGTATTTCCACCCCTTGACTGCTTTCAGCGCAGACTCTGCCAACAGCGGATGGCCACCAATGTAATCCAGCCGGCGCACCGTGCCGTCGGGGTTAATCCAGATCTTCAGCTTGACGGTGCCGTGAAGGTGCATCCGGGCGGCAATGGGTGGATATTCGGGCTGTTCGCGGCGGACAACCTCGCGCTCCTGGTCAGCCGCACTCGCGCTGCCGACTAGAAATATTGCGCCAAGCAAAATGTACTTCAGTTTCGTCATTGGCTATCCCAGTTCTCACTCGGGGTCGTATTAAAAAGTGAGCCTCACAGCTAGCTGAATCAATCTCGGATCTCTCGCACGGCTTACTCGTCCAAACGAAGTTCCATCCGTGACGTTGCCGTCGGGATTAAAGAATTGTGTGTGATTGAGCACGTTGAAAATCTCGGTGCGGAACTCAAGATTCAAGCCCTCCCGCAGCACTACAATTTTGTGCACACCCACGTCCAGATTAGCTATGCCGGGGCCGCAGCATATGGTGCGCGGCGCATTGCCGATCTGGCCCAGGGGAGCATCGACGAACGATGCGGGATCGAAGTAGTAGCCGCCCGATTTCTGTGGATTGAGGCGCCGGAAGAGCGCGATCTGGTCTGGCTCGCCCGGTGCTTCGATGCCGAAACTGCTCATCAGCTCCTCATCGTCGCTGGAGGTTAGGCGAATCGGAAAGCCCGACTGAATCGTGAGAATGCAGCTGAGGGCCCATCCAATGGCTAAGTGCCGTGTCCAATTCGAGATTCGCCAGTCGGGAGTCCGCCAATACTCAGTGACCACCATCCGGTGGCGGGCGTCAAACAGGGAAAGGGAACGCGACTTTTGCGGGTCGATCGGATTCACGGCGTTTTCAAAACTGGAAGCGTTGTCCATCGATCGGCTCCACGTGTAGGAGACCAGAAACTGCAGTCCGTGCGACCAACGCTGATTCACCAGAGTCTGAAAAGAGTTGTAGGAAGAGTTGGCCACCGGCATCTCCCCGAAGATGCTTCCGAATACCGGAATCCCGTCGGGCGGACAGCCGGCACCCGTCGTGGGTTCGCAGAATGGGGACGAGTACTTGCGAAGTCCGACCAGAGTAATCGGATTCGCATTCGGACCCGTTACGGTCGGCACCGAACCATAGGGCAGGTGCAGGGTGACACCCGGAGGAATCGCACCAGCCGGAATCGAGTAGGTATGGTCAGCTCCAAATCGACCACAGGATAGTCCCGGGATTTGAATTAGGTCGAGACACGTTTGTGGGTTCCCGAAATTCTGGTCCAAAGTGGTCAGGACTCGGTGTCCTTGAGAACCGACGTATCCAAACTGCCAGAGCGTGTCTCGGGCAAGCTCGCGCTGCACGGTCACGTGATAGTGGTCGGAATACTGATTGCGCAAGGTTGGCGGGAAATTTCCGTACAGAGTAATAGGACGAAAAAGAGCGAAGTCGACCGGGGAGCCTGGCTTTGGGTCCAGGAATCCGTGGAATGGATTGGGTGCAATGGAACCGTCCTGGCCCAGAAATGGTGCGTTCAGGAAAACATTGCTGAGAGCAGTGCTGCCACCGAACGGTGGCTGGGCGGTGAACGTCTCACCGAGAAGCAATTCCTCGTTGCTGTCGTAGAACATCCCCCATCCCAGACGGATGCTGGACTTGCCCGGTCCACCGGAGACCTTGGCTAGCCAGCCGTCTGACCAGTCCGGCGACCAAGCCAGGCCCAGCCGCGGGGCAAAGGCCCGCAGGTAGTTGTTCGTGAGTCCGACCGGCACTCCCGGATCTCCCGGGAAAACCATGCCCAGAGGGAAGACGGAGCGGCCGGGTCCTTGCGGGGAGCAGTCGCTGCTGCCGACCGATCCTAGCAGCCGGTCTGAGGAATTCAAGACGCAAGGGTAAATTCTGGTGGCTTGCTCAGAACGGAAGGCCTGAATACGGTGTCCGGCATCGGCTTGAGGCGTGTTCCACTCCCAGCGGAGCCCGTAGCTGAGTGTGACGCTGGGCCTCAGTTTCCAGGCGTCTTGGGCGAAAAGATCCAACTGCGTTGTACGGACGTCCACCGCGTTTGCCGACCCCTGCTGATAAGTGTCCGGGAGGCCGAGGAGATAGTTGGGGATCGGACTGCTGAAACCGACGTCGTTGGCACCGTCCCCAGTGAAGGAAAAACTGCCACTTACATCATAAAAGTACAACTGATCCAGGCGCTGGTTGCGGATATCGGCTCCGACCTTCAACGTGTGTTTGCCCACGATCCGGCTGTAGGTATCCAGCCCTTGATAAACGTTTCCCGTTTGGGAAAAGTTTCCCTCTTGATTGTTGCCAAAAGCAAAGCCTCCTGCAAGAGACACGAAGGGAACTCCCTCGTAGCGGGCACCGTATCCGGGCGTAATCCCAAGGCTGGGGTTTGCCGGATCGGCAAAACACTCGTTGGTCGGTACTACCACACACGAATCCTGGACCAGGTTGGTGCGCGCCGGAGACAGCAACTTCCCCTGCCCCTCCCGGTAATACACAAACCGGGCCTCGTTGCTCGTCTTTGCTGTCAGAGTCCAGACATGCGACAGGTTGAGCTGCTGAAAGCGATTCCCTGTTTCGTTGCCAAATCCTGGCAGGTTCGCCCCGCTCGCCATGAAGCGAGAGAAGGGCTCGCCGTCGAAGCCGTCTGCGCCGTAGTAATAGAGACTGAGTTGCTGCTGACTCGTGAGGTTGTGGTCCAGGCGGAATGTCACCTGGTCCTGCCGGACTTTTGCATTGGGCGTAGAGCGGAATGCATCGTTTCCCGTATTCGCCCTGGGAACAAACTGGTTCATCAGATCGACAGCCGTGGGATCAAAGCACTCCGAAGGAATTATGTTGCCCGGAAAAATGATCGCATACGAGGCACCGGCCGCGATCGACGCTCCGCCATGGGCCTGTACGGCGGCCGCGCATGCGGCGCGTCTGGCAAGGGTCTGGGCCACAACGGCACTGTTGAGCACACCGGAAAATGCCGGGCCGCCAGAAAAATTTCCCGCGCGCTCTTCGAACGTGGGTACGATCACCGGATCGGAGCTGATACCCCGCCGCACTCGCCGGCCTTCGTAGGAAGAAAAAAAGACAGTCTTATCGTGCCGAATGGGACCGCCAAAGGTACCGCCAAATTCGTTCTGTTTGAAATCCGGCGTGGCTGAATCGAAGTAGCCTTTTGCGTTCAGTGTGTTGTTCCGCAGAAACTCATATGCGCTGCCGTGAAAGGCGGTCGTTCCCGACTTGGTGATCACGTTCAGCACGGACCCGGAGTTGCGGCCCAAGGCTGCCTCGTAGTTGTGGGAGATGACGCGAAACTCGCTGACGGAATCCGGCGAGGGCTGGATGGAAGGAGAATTCACCATCTGGTCGCCAGCGTGCCCGCCATTGACATTGGAATTGTTCGAGCGAGAGCGCCCGCCGTTGACGGAAACCACTCCGGGTTGGTCGTTGCCGAAAAACAGATCCGCACCCAGTGTGCCTTGCACACCCGGCTGCAACTGGAGCAGGTCAAAGGTATCGCGAGATTTCAGGGGAAGCTGCGTGACATCGAGATCGCCCATGACCACGCCCAGTTGAGCGTTCCCCGCTTCGATCATGGTGGCATTCACGGCGTGCAGGAAGGCCGTAGTGTCTTGTTTCTGGGAAAGGACGACAACGAGATTTACCACCTGCCCAATGCTGGCACGAACACGGCTCGCTTCAAAGGTCAGAAAACCGTCGGCCTTGACCCGGAGGTGATAGGTACCAATCGGCAGTGAGGCAAACTCAAACTCGCCCGCATCGTCGGTGGTTGCGGCGCGCATGAAGGACGTATCCGGGGCCGTGATAATGACAAATGCACTTACCACCGGCTGGTGGGAGGCGTCCGTAACTCTCCCCCGCACTTCGGCCGTGCTTTGTCCCCATGCCGGGAGAGCAAGCAGTGCGCAAAACACGAGCGCGTTCGTTAACCGGAACCGGCTCATCTTTTTTTTCCTCATACCCTCCCCGGGTTTCACAGACCAGAAGTACAGGTCAGTTGGGCAGCGCAGTTTTCCACCAACCTGATAGTGTTATCGGCTGACGCGCAGCCGTTTCAAACGTGACTAAGGTATGTGAGCCTCGCGAAGGGTGTTACCCCATTGGCAATCACGTCGCTTCCTCAAGTCCAATTTGCACCACTGTGAATTGAAAAGCGGTTTGGGAGTCTTCCACTTCACCCGCAACCCGTTCGTGAGATAAACGTGGCCCACCGCTTCCTGCTATCCTAAGAACCTTCGTTGAGTGAAGTTCTTTGGAGACGCCGCTTGAACGACTACCTGCTATCGGTGCTGCTCGGCATCATCGAAGGGCTCACCGAATTTCTGCCTGTCAGTTCCACCGCGCACCTGCGCATCTCCGAAGCCCTGCTGCAGGTGTCGCTCTCCAGCGGCTACTGGAAGATGTATTCCATCGTCATCCAGTTGGGCGCCATCCTGACGCTCCCCGTCTATTTTCGCCAACACATAGCCAAGCTCTTCTCGACCTTCCCCGAAGGCGAGAAGCGAGACTGCGACTATCTGACCCATCCGTTGAGCCTGGTCATGATCGCATTTGTAGTGACCGCAATCCCGTCGTTTCTATTGACCAAAGTGATCGGCAAGAACCTTGAGAGCCTCTACGTCATGGGCGCGTCTCTACTCGTCGGCGGCATTGTGATGTGGATCGTCGATGCGATGAAAGCGCCATGGGAAAAGGCCGGTCCGGGAGCCGCGGGCTCGCCCCTCCGCACTTGGAATATGGACGACATTTACGGCGGCCAAGCCATCTGGATCGGCGCCTGCCAGATTCTCTCCGCCGTCTTCCCCGGAACTTCACGTTCCATGGCCACCATTGCCGCCGGACAACTCGCAGGAATGTCGCGCGCCGCAGCGCTTGAGTTCTCTTTTTTTCTCTCGATGCCCACCATGACGGTAGCCACTCTCTACACTCTCTTGAAGTCGCTCTCCGGCAACGAGGAAAATCCGATTGGCGTCGCCGAGATCACGTCTCACCAGTGGGTCGTCCTGGCCATCGGCTTCGTGGTCTCTTTCATCGTCGCCTACGGAGCCGTCGCCTGGTTCATGGGATGGGTCCGCAAGCGCGGCTTCGCCCCTTTTGCCCTCTACCGCATCGTGATCGGAATCGCGGTGCTGGCCTGGGCTGCCGGAGTGATGGGAAAGTAGCGCCCACAAAGGCCTCCTGACGATCAAGAAGGAGGGGCAGGTTTTTGCACCTGGCAGCAGATCGGAGTTGCGAAAAGGGTCAAGCAACACTAGAATCCAAGCCTCACCAGCTAAGTCATCCGTTCCAGAACCAGGAGGCAACCATTGAAAATAAGAACGGCGGCATTAACGATCGTAACGCTCTTGGCCGGCCTGACGCTGTGCTTCGCCGAAAACCCAAACATGGGGACTTGGAAGCTCAACGAAGCCAAGTCAAAGTTAAGTCCCGGGCTCCCGAAAAATACGACGGTTGTGTATGAAGCCGTGGGCGACAGCCTGAAAGCCACTGTGGACGGCGTCGACGGTCAAGGTAAGCCCACGCATAACGAGTGGACGGGCAAGTTCGACGGTAATGACTATCCGGTCACCGGCGACGCCAATTCCGACACGCGGTCGCTTAAGCAGATCGACGAGCGTACACTGGAGTTGACCGTCAAGAAGGGCGGCAAAGTCACTATGACCGGTCGAATCGTTGTCTCGGCGGACGGCAAGAGCCGCACCCTCACCGCGAAAGGAACCGATGCGGCGGGCAAAACGGTCACTAGCACTTCCGTTTATGACAAGCAGTAAATGATTCCCTGACCGCAACGCAGATGCCGATGCCCTTCCGGCAGCATCTTCCGGAAGGGCTCTTCAGTATTGCGCGGCCGGTGCAGCATCGCCGCACCCAGCAACTTTCATTGGCTTGTTCATGGGATCGTGGATCAGTTTTGGCGTTTTGTTCGTTTGACTTACGGTTCGTCCGCGCCAGGAAAGAACGGGATTCGTTACGCGCTGTACCCAACTTGCCAACCTGGCCTTTTTCCACATTGCCGGAACCATCACTTCTTGTCATAATTATTTAGCTCTGGCCGGATACGGTGCTGCGGGCAGGGTATCGCCCAGCCGCCGTCGAAGCCACATGACAGTCTTCTCAAAGATTTTTCAGCCCACCAGGAACCGGCGTCTGAACGAGCTGGTGGGATTCGTGTTGTGCGTCTCCGCCCTCCTTCTCTTCCTGGCGCTGGCTTCGTACTCGCCGCTCGATCCCTCACTCAACAGCGAGTCTGACCTGACCGCGTCGCACTTCGCCCGCAACTGGATCGGCATCGCCGGTTCGTACGCCTCGGACATCGTCTTGCAATTCTGGGGCGTCGGTTCGTTCCTGTTCTCTCTGTTCCTGGGCGCGCTCGGAGTGCGCTGGTTCCGCTCTCGCGCCATCAAGAACCCGGTCGCGAAAACACTCGGCGCAATCTGGCTCCTGATGTTCGTTCCCGCTCTGCTGGCCATCCTTCCCGGTCACTTCCGCTGGATGGGTGCGATTCCGATCGAAGGATTGGTCGGCCGGATCATTGGCGACGCCTTAATCCGCTACCTTAACCTGGCCGGCGCATACATAGTCTGCACAACCGTCCTCGCGGTCGCTCTCTACCTGACCACCGCCTTCTCCTTCTCGGCGATTGAGGTCTGGGCACCCACCCGCTTCGCCTTCGTCATTGCGCTTCGAGATCGCTGGAGAGACTGGCGCGAAGAACGCGCGAGGAGGCGCCAGCAGAAAGAATTGGAAAAACGCCGCGCCGAAAAGCCCGTGGTTACCACTCAACTCGTGCCCGCCCGTCCCGTGCCGCCGCGTTCCGAAACTTCACGCCAGGACGTCTCCACCAGAGAGCAGGAGATCCCGGGCGCACAGTCCGCAGCTCCCGCGCGCCCGACCGGCATCGAGCGCATGGCCGCGGAAGATCAATCCGCCTTCGTTTCCGCGCCGCCAGCACAACCCGCATCCGCGCCGATCGAAGTCACCGAGCGCGCGGACTCCGAGCGCAAGCCCAAGACCACGTTCCCCAAGATTGCCGGCACTTACAAGCTGCCGCCTTCGAGCCTGCTGCACCGTCCTGATGAGCAGCAAGCTGTGCACGAAGACGAACTCAAGCTTTTGGCCCAGGTCCTTACCGACCGCTACGCCGAATTCGAAGTCCACGGCCAAGTCACGCAGATCAATCCCGGCCCAGTCGTGACCACCTTCGAGTACAAGCCCGAAGCCGGCATCAAGTACAGCCGGATCACCGGACTCACCGACGACCTCTGCCTGGCTCTGCGCGCCGAAAGCATTCTGGTCGAGCGTATGCCCGGCAAGAGCACGGTCGGTATTCAGGTCCCCAATCGCGAGCGTGAGATCATCTGGCTGCGCGAGAACATCGAGTCGCCCGAATTCATCGGCTCGAAATCCAAGCTCACGATCGCCATGGGCAAGGACATCAACGGGCGCCTGGCGGTCGCCGACCTGGCCGGCATGCCGCACCTGCTCATCGCGGGATCCACCGGCACCGGCAAGAGCGTGGCCATCAACGCCATGATCATGTCGATTCTCTACAAGTCGACGCCCGAACAGGTTCGCCTCGTGCTCGTGGACCCGAAGCGCCTCGAACTGGGCAACTACGAAGGCGTCCCGCACCTCTATACGCCGATCATCACCGAGCCCAAGCTCGCCGCCAACGCCCTGCGCAACGCGGTACGTGAAATGGAACGCCGTCTGAAGCTGCTCGCCGCGAAAGGCGTCCGCAACATCGACAGCTACAACCGCCTCTTCAATGACACGCCGGGCCTCTTCGACGAGCAATCGGATGAGGAACCGCTCCCCTACATCGTCATCATCATTGACGAACTTGCGGACCTGATGATGCTCGACGGCCACAACGTGGAAGAGTCCATCACCCGCCTTGCCCAGATGGCGCGCGCCGTCGGCATTCACCTGGTGCTTGCCACCCAGCGCCCGTCCGTTGACGTCATCACCGGCTTGATCAAGGCCAACTTCCCGGCCCGCGTGTCGTTCCGCGTGGCTACCAAGGTTGACTCGCGCACGATTCTCGACGCCAACGGCGCCGAATCGCTCCTGGGACGCGGCGACTTGCTCTACCTCCCGGCCGGCTCGGCGCGTGTCCATCGCCTGCACGCTCCGTTCGTAACTGAAAAAGAAATCGCGGCAGTCGTCGAGTTCTGGAAGTCGCAAGCATTAGCGCAGTATCAGGAACACTTCCTCGAAACCCCGCAGGAAGAACGCGAGGCCCGCGTGGACGGCGAAGAAGGCAGCAGCGAGGTTTCTGCGGACGACAACGATCCCCTGTTCAACGACGCCGTCCGCCTGGTCGTCGAGTTCGGCAAGGCCTCCACTTCCCTCCTCCAGCGCCGACTGCGCATCGGCTATGGCCGCGCCGCCCACCTGATTGATCTGATGGAGCGCGACGGCATCGTCGGAGCCGCTGACGGCCCCAAACCACGCGAAGTCCTGAAACGTCCCAACTGGATTTCCGAGATCGAAGAATCGATGCGGTAGGTTGTTGTCAAATCATGCGTTGGAGTGACGAATAACAGGACGATCTGTGCGAATTTTGATTGTCATCCTTGCCGTTGTATTAGCTTTTGTCACTGGATGGGCCTTGATGTATCCATCTCCCGACCCAAAAAACATCCAGTATGTTTTCTGGAAAGCTGGTCTCTACAAGATGGATTTCGATATTGCGACCGGAACAATGGTCGGGGACCCTGACCGGGACAAACTTGTGGTGGGCAAAACGGTGGCGCAACTTCGAGACAAATTCGGTTTGCTTCTTCTGCCCGCAGAAATCTCCCCATACCTGAGAGGCTGTTATCAGAATTCGCCCTGGAAGGATAGGAAAGTGCTTTTCATCGGACAGAGTTCATGGATGATAGTTTTTGACGGTAGCAAGGCCACAAACTTGATACTAGTCAAGGGGTGTTAAGCACAAAGCCCGGCCAAGACCTTAGGACAGCTCCATCAACATGTCCGGCTCGATGCCAGCGTCTTCTCCGCGGCTCGGTAGTGAGTGACCAATCTACGAACGCCATGAATATGGTAAATCTTGAACCATGAAGTTCCACACCGAATACCTGACCCTGCACACCAAAACCAAGCGCGCCTACGTCCATCTAACGCCGCAGGTCGAGGCCATCCTGAAGAAATCCGAAATCAAAGACGGCATGATCCTGGTCTCCGCCATGCACATCACGGCTGGCGTTTACGTCAACGACCACGAAAGCGGTCTGATTGAAGACATCGACCAGTGGCTCGAAAAGCTGGCTCCCTTCAACCGCAATTACAAGCATCACCAGACCGGCGAAGACAACGGAGATGCACACCTGAAGTCGCTCATCATTCATCACGAAGTCATCGTACCGGTCACCAACGGCAAACTGGATTTCGGTCCGTGGCAGCAAATCTTCTACGCCGAATTCGACGGCCAGCGCGACAAGCGCGTGATCGTCAAGGTCATGGGAGAATAGTCACTCAGCCGAAGCGGTCGCTGATTCGATCTCAACTCGTCCCAGTTCCCGGAGCTAGAACAAAGTGGAAGAAGTACACGAACTTCACGAACACGCCGAGCGCGGCAAAGAGCATCCCGACCTAGCCCCCGTCAGCCTGACCATGGCAATCCTCGCCGTGCTGGTCGCCACCGTGTCCCTGCTTGGACACCGCTCCAGCACCGAAGAAGTGATCCTGCAAAACAAGGTTACCGACCAGTGGGCTTACTACCAGGCCAAAAACATCCGCCGCCACAATGATGAGTTAATCGCCAGCCTGGCCGGAGTGGTCGCGACCAAGGACGCCGAAGGGGCCGCCAAATTCCAGGAGAAGATTCGCGCAGAAGCCGAACGCTATCGCGACGAACAGAAGGAACTCGAAGCCAAGGCCCGGGAACTTGAGCAGGAGTTCGGGTTGACGCACCGCAAGACTGACCGCTTTGACCTTGGCGAAGTCTTCCTCGAGATTGCGCTGGTCATCACGTCCATCACGCTGCTCTCCGGCCGCCGGATTTTCTGGCGCCTCGGCCTCCTTTTCGGCGCCGTCGGTATCGTGCTTGCCGCTTCCACGTGGATGATCCACTAACAGCATGAGCCCTTGGCTCCTGACCTCGTAAGTCGGTGAGTCCAAAGGACCAGAAGAATCTGAGGAAAGTAAGCAGGGAAGCGCGGGCTCTCTTGCCCGCGTCACCACCCCTCGCTCTTCGGGTGTGTGCTCTGCCTCTCCTGCTACGTACAGCGGTCACCCTCCGAAGTGACCCGCGTCACGGCACGGTTCTCCCTCACCGTTGAAACTTACATCAGCGCGGCAAGAATGCAGAGAATCGCTAGAAACAGATTCAGCAGTTTGCGATTCGGGAGGTTCTGGCAGTGGTGAAAAACGCAACAGGCCGCTTTCTCAGGCTTTGTTTTCCATTCCCGCCCGGCAGCCTCGCAAGACGCGCCAAATTACTTATTTGAAAGGAAGCAATAATGAAGATGACGAAAATCGCGATGCTGATCCTGACCCTGGCGGTCACGCTGTTCATCTTGATCCCGAGTCTGTCCTGGGCCGAAGATGGCGCCGCCCTTTATAAGGCGAAATGCGCCATGTGTCATGGTCCAGACGGCGCGGGCAAGCCGGCAGCCAAGATTCCAAGCCTGGTCGCTCCTGAAGTAAAGGCCAAGGCGGATGCCGACCTCATTAAGACTGTTCAGACGAATCCGAAGCACGCCGCCCTGGCCAAGGCGCTGAATGAGGATCAGCTGAAAGCCATCGTAGGCGCAGTTCGCGATCTGCAGAAAAAGTAACGGATCGGCTGTTCTGCTTTGGCTTCCACCAGGCTCTGGCCCGTGCTGGTATCGGCCCCGATGGAAGCGCGCAGGAGGTTGCTCGTATGCCGGCGTCCGGTGAAACTGGACTCATACTGAAACATACCGGCGGCTCCTCAGGTTCAAGTGAGCGTCGAGCCCCCTCCTCAGCCACATACGGAACAGCCCGCCCGGGTTTTGCCACAGACGCAGAGCGCGGGCCTTTACTTGGCAACGAGCGGGCGCATCCCCGGTGCCGGCTCCTGATGGCTGCTTCGCCACAGCCCCCACATCCGCCGACTCTCTGATCCGGCGGAAGCGGACGTCCTGTCCCGGAGTGGCTTGGAGACTCATTGATGAGCAAGGCTCTGTTGTACGACGCCACGCTCTGCATCGATTGCAAACAATGCGAAGCAGCGTGCGCCGAGAAGAACAAGCTCCGCTATGACGATGCGGTAGCGGCCGAAGACCGGCAATCCGAACACAAGTTCACGGTTGTGCTCGCTAAGGGCGACAAGTACATGCGCCGGTTGTGCATGAACTGCGCCGAACCGGCATGCGCGTCGGTCTGTCCGGTAGCCGCGCTGCGCAAGACGCCCGCTGGCCCGGTGATCTACGAGGCCAGCCGCTGCATGGGATGCCGGTACTGCATGGTGGCGTGTCCCTTCGGCGTTCCCAAATATGAATGGAACAAGCTGGCGCCGCGCGTGCAGAAGTGCACGATGTGCTCGGACCGAGTCGAAGCGGGCGAACCTACGGCGTGCGCCGCGATTTGCCCGACGGGCGCAACCAAGTTTGGTGAGCGCGACGAACTCATCGCGGAAGCGCAGCAGCGGTTGCACGACAATCCGGGCAAGTACGTCAACCACATTTATGGATTGAATGAGGTGGGTGGGACGTCAGTGCTGCTGCTCTCAAGCGTCCCGTTTGAGGAGTTCGGTTACCGCACCGACCTGACGCGCGATCCGCTGCCCCTGTTCACCTACCGCGTGCTGTCGCGCATTCCCGATTTCATTCCCCTGGGCGGGATGGTGCTGGGCGGAGTGTGGTGGATCACGCACCGGCGTGAAGAAGTGGCGGCCGCTGAGGGCGAGGCCGAGAAGACCGTCTTTTATCCGCGCCACGACGACCGGAGGACAAAATGAAGATCAAGCTGACTTTCTGGAAGCTCGTCTTCTTCTTCATTATGGCGTCGGCGGTGTACGCGACCTATGTGCGATTCGCCAAGGGGCTGGGGCCGTCCACAAATCTAAGCGACCAGTTCCCCTGGGGAATCTGGATCGGGTTTGACGTGCTGTGCGGAGTGATGCTGGCCGCGGGCGGATTCACGCTCACGGCGGCAGTTCACATTTTGAATATCAAGCGGCTGCAACCGATCGTGCGGCCGACGATTCTGACCGCGTTCCTCGGCTATTTGCTGGTGTGCGTGGCGCTGATGTTCGACCTGGGGAAGCCGTACAACATCTGGCATCCGTTGATCATGCGGAACCCGCACTCGGTGATGTTTGAGGTTGCCTACTGCGTGATGCTGTACACGGCGGTGCTATCCCTGGAGTTTTCTCCCATCGTCCTGGAGCGCTTCAACCTGCACAAACCGCTCAAGGTGGTGCGGGCTGTGCTGATTCCGCTGGTCATCGGCGGAGTCATTCTCTCGACCCTGCACCAGTCCTCGCTCGGGACGCTGTACCTGATCATGCCCGAAAAGCTGCATCCGTTCTGGTACACGCCGCTGCTGCCGGTGTTCTTCTTTCTGTCGGCCATCGCGGTGGGCCTGGCGATGACCATTTTCGAGTCGTCGATGAGTTCGAAACACTTCGGGCAGCACCTGGAGTTGCCGATCATTCAAGAACTCGGGCGCGTGCTGCTGGTCGTGCTGTCGGTCTACGGAATTTTGCGATTCGAAGATCTGCTGCACCGGGGCGTGCTGAAACTGCTGTTCCAGCCCAGCTATGAAACCTATCTGTTCTGGGTAGAGCTGGGGCTGGCGCTGATCCTTCCCTTGATCTTGCTGACGCAGAAACGTATTCGGACGACGGCCGGCGGGCTGTACGTGATCGCCGTGCTGGTAGTGCTCGGCTTTATTACGAATCGTCTGAATGTGAGCATCACGGGACTGGAGTCATCGGCGGGTATGCGCTACATCCCGAAGTGGACCGAGCTGGCAATCACCGCCGCCATTATCGCGGGCGGCTTCGCCTTGTTTGGCTTAGCGGCGAAGTACCTGCCGATCTTCTCGCCGCTAGCACAACGACCCACGCTCGAAGAACCGGAGACGGCCGTACCCGCCGGGGTTTTGAGCTATGACGGAGACTGAGCAAGAACGATGGACGAGCGCGCTCGCAGACCGCTTCAGCCGCGGACTGGGCACCAAGTTAACTGGCCTGCTGTTGGGGGCGATGTTGCTCATCTTCGGGCTGCTCAGTTACCTGACGGTGCAACTGCACCGCAAACACCTGGAAGCCGCCACGCTGCTCAGCGCGGAACGCATCAGCGACGTCATCCGGAACAACACAACCGAATACATGCTGCGCAACGATCGCGAGGGCTTGCATCACGCCATTTCGATGATGGCCAACGAGCCCGGCGTGATGCGCGTTCGGGTCTTTGATCGCGAGGGACACATCAGCTACTCCACCCTGCCCTCGGAGATCAACCGCGTCGTCGATAAAGATGGAGAGGCCTGCTATGCGTGCCACGCGCATCAGCAGACTCTTACGAAACTCGACCGCCCGGATCGTTTTCGCGTTTACCGCGCGGAAGGACAGCGCGTGCTGGCCATCATCACGCCGATCGAGAACCAGCCGAATTGCTCCAACGCCGCCTGCCATGCGCATCCAGCAAGCCAGCAGATCCTGGGTGTGCTGGACACACACTTGTCGCTTGCCCGCACGGACCAGCAACTCGCTCAGGGCACACGGCGGATGCTTGCCTACGATGTCTTCGCGATGATTGCCATCGGTGTGCTGAGTTGGCTCTTCATCCACCACATGATCGATCGCCCGCTCAAGCAACTGCAGGCGGGAACGCACAAGCTGAGCGACGGAGACCTCGGATACCAGATCGACCTCAAGTCTAAAGACCAGATCGGGGATCTGGCCACATCGTTCAATATCATGAGCCTGCAGTTGCGCTCCGCCAATGAACAGATGGTGGCATGGGCACGCACGCTGGAAGACCGGGTGGAAGAGAAGACGCGCGAGTTGCGCAAAGCCCACGACGAAGTGCTGCACGTTGAAACCATGGCCACGGTCGGCAAGATGGCCGCCGTGGTGGCACACGAAATCAACAACCCGCTCTCCGGGATCCTCACCTACTCGAAGCTGCTCAAGAAGTGGGTCGAGAACGATGATGTGAGTAACGAAAAGCAGGATGAGGCGATACAGTGCCTCAACCTGATCGCCAGTGAAAGCCGCCGCTGCGGCGAACTGGTGAAGAACCTGCTCAACTTCTCCCGCCAGGCGCCCATGAACGTGCAATCCACCGACCTTAATCAGGTTGTGAAGCAGTGCACCATGTTGTTGCGGCACAACCTCGAGATCGGCTCCGTTCAGCTCCATGAGACTTTGGCTGAGGGCTTGCCGCATCTGCAATGCGACCCATCGCAAATCGAACAGGTGTTGCTTGCCGTGATTGTCAATGCTGCGGACGCCATGCCCCACGGCGGGAACCTATGGCTCGAAACACGCCTGTGTGACGACACGCGCCGGGTTGCGATCACCATCCGCGACGACGGCTCAGGAATTCCGCCTGAGGTTATGCCGAAGATTTTCGAGCCGTTCGTGACCACGAAAGAGCACGGCCACGGAACGGGTCTTGGTCTGGCGGTAAGCCGCAGCATCATCGAACGCCACAGCGGGAAGATTACTGTTCAATCGGAACTTGGAAAAGGAACAACCGTAACTATCACACTGCCCTTGCCTGCCAGTTTGGCCCCTGCGGCCGAGTCTGTCATGGCCGGAGTTGCAACGAATAAGAGGTGAGTCCTGTGACATTACAAGGAAGACTGTTGATCGTGGACGACGAATTGAGCGTGCGTGACTCGCTCGCCAAGTGGTTTCACGAAGAAGGATACCAGGTAGGCACGGCGGAGGATGCCAACGGCGCCCTCACGCGCATGGCCGAAAGCAGCTGGGACGCTGCCCTGGTCGACATCAAGATGCGCGGCACCGACGGCATCGAACTGCAGCGCCGCATGCATGAGATCGATCCCAAGCTGATCGTCATCATGATGACCGGCTACGCTTCTGTGGATACGGCCGTGACCGCACTAAAAAACGGTGCTTACGATTACGTGACCAAGCCGCTCGACCCGGACGAAATCGCGCACCTCGTCAAAAACGCGCTAGCGCACAAACGTACCGAGGAAGAGAACGTTCGCCTGCGTGAAACGGTTGCCGAAGTCGCGCGCCCGGAAGACATCGTCGGGCAAAGCGTCCCCATGCAGCGGGTCTTCCACGCCATTGAAACGGTTGGGCCGACCGATGCCACCGTGCTCATCACCGGCGAAAGTGGCACTGGGAAGGAGTTGGTAGCCCGCGCAGTTCATCACGCCAGTCCGCGCCGCTTCCACCCGCTCGTCGTCATCCATTGCGGCGCGCTGACCGAAACGCTTCTTGAAAGCGAACTGTTCGGCCACGAGAAGGGCGCCTTCACGGGCGCGCAATATCGCAAGAAGGGCAAGTTCGAGATCGCGGAAGGCGGAACCGTTTTTCTCGATGAAGTCGGCGACATCAGCCTCAAGACCCAGACCGATCTTCTTCGCGTCTTGCAGGAACGAGAAATCGTTCGCGTGGGCAGTACGCAGCCCATTAAAGTTGATTTCCGATGCGTCGCGGCTACCAACAAGAACCTTGAGCAGTTGATTGAGGAAGGCAAGTTTCGTCCTGATCTTTTCTATCGCCTCAACGTTTTTCATATCGAACTTCCACCGCTGCGCGAACGCCGCGACGACATCCCGCTGTTGGTAAATCATTTCATCCGCAAGTTTTCGCTGCAGATGAATAAGAAGATCAATCGCATTTCGCCCGAGGCCATGGACCTGCTTCAGCAGCAACCGTGGATGGGGAACATCCGCGAACTCGAGAACGCCATCGAGCGTGCGATGGTGGTCGCTCAGGAGCCGGAAATTTGCGAGCGCGACTTCGCATTCAAAGCCGCAGCCGCGGCCGTTCCCAACGGAGGGCCGAAATCGCTGGATGACATGGAGAAAGCCCATATCCTGCGCGTGCTCGAACAGTGCAACTGGAACCAGACGCGCGCCGCCGAGACCCTCGACATTGACCGCGTCACCCTGCACCACAAGCTGAAGAGATACGGCTGGAGCAAACCCGTCGAGACGCGATGAAGATGCTCGAACTGCTGCCGATCGGAAATTTCGACGCGCGGCTGCTGCAGAAT
>JAIQEY010000114.1 GCA_020073565.1 Terriglobia bacterium | reverse complement strand
ACGTCGAGTCTCCTGGACGCGCCTTCTTGTGTTGGCTCAGCGATGGCTTCCTCAGCCGCGAGCGCTCCATCCCTTTCCTGACGCTCGCTTTGCCGCCAGTCATCCGAGATAAGAACCGGATGCGCTAACAAGCGCTCGTCCGGGTCTGTACGGGGGGCAACCAGAAATGGTTGTCCCTACCGTGATCGCCAACCATGCGCTGCGCCACTCTCGTATCATGAAACCCATAAATGAGCACTGAATCGCACTCGACAAAACCTCAGACTCAAGCGGCTGACTACCTCTTTTCTGATACGTCGTCCTATAATTCGCTGCGATCATCCCGAAAGGAAATTGACTGTTTGAGGAGGTTCCATTGATTTCACCACGCTCTTTTCTCGTACATCTCGCAGCCGCAATGATCGGCATTGCTCATCTCACGTTGGCGCAATCGGCGCAAACGACGGCTCCTGAGAGTTCCCGTCTGGCTGGCTACTCCTTGCAAGCCTCCAGGACAGAGCGCGATTGGGAGAAGAAACTCCAGGCCGGCATCGTGGCGGAGAACTTGCGTTTGAACATGCAGCGTTTGAGCGCGCGTCCGCACCACGTGGGTTCTCCCTACGATAAGGAGAATGCGGACTGGATCCTCTCCAAGTTCAAAGAATGGGGATTTGATGCCCGCATCGAAACCTTCCAGGTGCTTTTCCCGACGCCCAAAGAGCGCATCGTCGAAATGATCGAGCCGACCAAGTTCCGAGCCAAGCTGCAGGAGCCTGTCGTGCCTGGCGATCCGACCTCCAATCAGACCGCCGAGCAGTTGCCCACCTACAACGCGTATTCCATCGACGGAGACGTGACCGCCCCACTGGTGTACGTGAACTACGGCAACCGCGAGGATTACGAGCAACTCGACCGTCTGGGGATTTCCGTCAAAGGCGCAATCGTAATCGCGCGCTACGGCGAAGGTTGGCGCGGCATCAAACCCAAAGTTGCAGCCGAGCATGAGGCGATCGGTTGCATCATTTATTCAGATCCTAAGGACGATGGCTTCTTCAACGGAGAGGACTATCCCAAGGGTGGGTGGCGGCCGCGCGAAGGCGTGCAACGCGGCAGCGTCATGGACACGGACTATCCTGGTGATCCTCTGACTCCGGGAGTTGGCGCCACGGCCGACGCGAAGCGACTCCAGATAAAAGATGCAAAGACCATTACCAAAATTCCCGTGCTGCCAATTTCATATGGCGATGCGTTGCCGTTGCTTTCCGCTCTGCAGGGACCGGTGGCGCCAGAGGCATGGCGAGGAGCCTTGCCGATCACCTATCACGTGGGCCCCGGCCCCGCGAAAGTTCATCTGAAAGTGGCTTCGAACTGGGACTTGAAGCCGGTCAATGACGTGATTGCCACTTTGCCCGGAAGCGATGCGCCCGATGAATGGGTGATCCGTGGAAACCACTATGATGCCTGGGTCAATGGCGCTGATGACCCAATCTCGGGGATGGTAGCGGTTTTGGAAGAAGCTCGTGTGCTCGGCGAGCTGCATAAACAAGGATGGAATCCGAAGCGGACGATCATTCTCTGCGCGTGGGACGGCGAAGAGCCCGGGCTGCTGGGCTCGACCGAGTGGGTCGAAACCCATCTTGACGAACTTCAGAAGCGGGCCGTCGCTTACATCAATTCCGATAGCAATGGCAGGGGCTTCCTCCGCGCCGGCGGCACGCATGACCTGCAGCATCTCATTAACGACGTAGCTCTTGACATTCAAGATCCAGAGAAACACATCTCCGTCCAGCAACGGGCACGTCTGCAGCGAA
Source organism: Terriglobia bacterium (assembly GCA_020073565.1). Classification (GTDB taxonomy): domain Bacteria; phylum Acidobacteriota; class Terriglobia; order Terriglobales; family Acidobacteriaceae; genus Acidiflorens. The sequence goes on along the minus strand of JAIQEY010000114.1, from coordinate 4,627 downwards.
TTGCCAAAGCACCTAATGCTGAGGAGCGGGCCGAGATCAGAAAAAACAACGATGTGCGGATCAGCACCCTGGGGGACGGTTCGGACTACGCGCCATTTATGGACCATGCAGGCATCTCCACCCTGAACATCGGTTACGGCGGTGAGAACGACGCCGACGCCTACCATTCCATCTATGATGACTTCTACTGGTACACGAAGTTTGTGGATACCGATTTCTCCTACGGTCGAGTGCTGGCACAGACCGGGGGCACTGCAGTCATGCGACTGGCGGATGCCGACGTGATTCCCTACGAGTACAACGCCGAGGCGGAGACCATCGGACAGTATGTGAAAGACCTGGAGAAGCTGCTCAAAGACAAGCAGGACGAAATCAGCGAGCGCAATCTGGAGCTGAAAGAAGGGGTGTTCGCGGCAACGGCCGACCCGCGCAAGACCTCTGCCCCTCCTCCAGCAAAACCTGTTCCACCGTTCATGAGCTTTGCGCCGCTGAAGAACGGAGTTGAGGCGATCAAGAAGAGCGCGGAACGTTACCAGGCCGCGTTTGCCAAATGGCAGACTGGCGGAACCGATTTGCCGGCTCAGACCGCCAAAGCTCTGAACGCACAATTGATGCAGATTCAGCGAACCTTTCTAACCGAGAAAGGCTTGCCGGAGCGCCCGTGGTTCAAGCATCAGCTCTATGCTCCCGGCGCCTACACTGGTTATGGGGCCAAGCCGATTGCGGCGGTTCGTGAATATATGGACCAGGAAAAATGGCAGGAAGCCGATGCCCAAGTTCCGATTGTTGGCCATGTATTGGAGAACGTCGCGGTCACGATTGGCAAGGCCGCGGATGATCTGGAGAAGGCGGTGGCGGAGGGGCAGTAGACGTCGGAGTTGCTCAGAAGACGGTGCATTCTGGTTCCGCTCCAAGGACTCATGTGGCTGGGGAACAAACGCCATCTCACCAACTGGGCGACTGTCTCCGGTTTGTTCGTCGTTGCGCCCGGGCCCACTGCTCTGCCCCCTCCTCTCGCAGCACTTCGAAACCCGCTTATGGTAGTGCAAATAGAAACACGGTCGGTGCGCCGGGATTGTTATCGATCCAGAATCCTGAGAGGCGGCCGGACATAACGCCCACGTACTGCTTGCCGTCGATTTCATAGGTGACGATGCCGCCACCGATCGATCCGCCGGTATTGAAGCGGTAGAGAACATCCCCGGAAACCGCATCCAGAACGATGAAGTCGCCCGTAAGTTCTCCGCCGAACACGATATTGCCCGATGTGGTCGTCACCGCGGCAACCATCGAACGCGGTGAGCGGTAATGCCAACGCACTTTCCCACTTGAAGAATCGATGGCGGTGAGCCAGCCCTGAGAGGTGTCATCAAGCTGAATCGTACCGCCCATGTAGAGCTTTCCTGGAATAAAACGCGCGGTTTTAGCGGAGTAAAAGGTCGTACACCAGTCCACTGCTCCCACGTAGAGCAGGTTGCTTGCGGGATTGAAGGCGGGCCCGCTCCATTCGACGCCGCCGAGAACTCCAGGGCAAACAGAAACGCCCTCGGGCGTCACCGGCTTATCCACGTCTTTGATCGTGGTTACCGGCGTAGCGTAAAGAGTATCGTGCGTGGTGCGGTCCACCAGGCGCAAAATGCCGTCCTTGCCGACGGTTGCGATCAGATCACGTTCCTGTCCATTGACCTTGGTTTTGAAAATCGGGCTGACCTGCGTGAGGTCCCAGTCGTGTGCGTCGTTCGGGACCATCTGCTTGTACCAACGAAGTTGGCCGGTATGCACGTCGAGGGCGATCACCGAGGACGAATAACGGTTGTCCCCCGGGCGGAGTTCGGAAGGCAAGTCCGGAGCAGGATTGGCGACTGCAACGTAGAGCTCTCCTTTCTCGGGATCGAGTGAGAGTGGGGTCCAGACCGCCCCGCCTCCCAACTTAATGTGCGTGGGGTTCTTCCAGGTTTGCGAATTGTACTCATCGACCCCGGGAACCGTCTTGAATCGCCAGACTTCCGTCCCGTCGGACAGGCGAAACGCCCCGATCCAGCCGGAGATGCCGTTTTCGCTTCCGGCCGGGCCGATCAGAATCAAGTCTTCGAAGATCATGGGTGGCATCGAGAAAGTTTCCCCGGCCATCGCGTCGGCCACCCTTCTCGCCCAGATCAAATCGCCGGTCTGCGCATTGAGCTCGAGGAGGTACCCATCTGCCGTGCCTCGTACAATGCGGCCGTCTTTGATGGCGACTCCGCGATTTGTGTGCGGTCCCCAAGGCTCGAGGCTCTTGGGCTCCCAGTTCTGACGCCACTTCGGGCGGCAATTGGAAGCGTCCAGTGCAATCGTCGTGTGTGAAGTAGTGATGTACATGGTGCCCTGGTACACGATGGGCCCCGTTTGAAAATTGGCGACTTCCCCCACCTGAAACGCGCAGACCACTTGCAGTCGTTTGGCGTTCGTAGAGTCGATCTGGTTGAGCGGCACGAACCGCGCACCGGAATAATCATGTGTGTGGTACAGCCAATCGTGCCCGGAACGCGCTGCCGCATTGAGCTGTTCTTGCGTGGGTCCGCCGTTGGTGGGAAGGTTCTTCGCGTCACCCGGGATGAAAGAAGGTGGCGGCTCGGGAGGGATGTTCTTCGGGTCTCCGGGAACATAGAGAGGAGCCGGTCCCCCGCTCGCTAGTGAACTGGTTATCCTGCTCAGAACCCGCATGGTCTTAAGTTGTGGTGTCTCCGGTTGGACCGGCGTGTTGCCCGCGGGATATCCATTCTGCTGCAAAACGTAGGCGAAAACAGCGGCGTGCTGTTCTGCCGTCAGTGACTTGGACATGCTCAGCGGCATGGTGGTTCGCATGAGAAAAAAAAGATCATCCAGGGTGGTCGTTGAAATCCAATTCTGTTCAAAGCGTGGACCAGCGAGCGGAGGGGCACTCTGTCCGCCGAGGCCCGCACCGTGACACCCGGCACAGCGCGTCGCGTAAAGCTTTTTTCCCTGCTCGGCTTGCGCGGAGGTGTACAAGCCGTCATCGGCACCAGCGGGGGGGTGCGCGAACGATAACCAGGAAAGTGCACAGATAAAGAACATAAGCGTGGAGAACCAAAGGATCGTTCGCGAACACAAAGTCTCTGAGACGGATTTGAATCTCATGAGCAACTCCTGAATTGCCGTTGTTTGACATCTGGGAACGGAGGCCGACGGTGTTCCAATCGGCATGTCCCTTTTGACTTCAAGAACGGCACCCAGTCCCCATCCATCTCGCTCGTTCGCAACATTACTGCAGAAGACATTTCCTGCTCAGTCCACGTTGACAGCACCTTATAGCATGACCTCCTACTTGTACAATGTGTCTGTTTCACCCAGCAAAGTACGTGCGGAGATGGACCCTCGCGTCAGAGGGTTTCCTGTTTCCAGCATGGCGAGGAGAACATGCGAGGTGCACCTGCGAATGAAACTTCACGTTCTGTGCTGGCCCCTGTGCGCGCGGTATTTCGGGCAGTGGTTGTGACGGTTGTGCCCGATGCGAGACAACTGGACGAGCCGAGTTGGCTTGCGTTGGAAGAGCTGGTGGAAGATGCACTCGAGATTCGACGGCCAGCGTTGCGGGGGCAGCTTCAACTCTTCCTGCGTGTGATCCAGTGGCTGCCGGTCGTGCGCTACGGCCGCACCTTTGTTGCGCTGAGGGACGAGGAACGCAGCCGCATCCTCCGTTACATGCAGGATCACCCGGTGGAACGTATCCGCTGCGGATTCTGGGGGCTGCGCACACTCGCTTTTCTGGGTTATTACGGACGGCTCGAAGGCGCACACGCCATCGGCTATGCTCCCGATCCACGCGGTTGGGAGGTAAAGCGATGAAGCGCTGCAGCTATGACATCGTTATCATCGGCTCCGGCGCAGGCGGAGGGACGGTGGCCCAAGAGCTGTCGTCGCTATGTCACGACGGCGTGCGGATTGCGGTGCTCGAGAAGGGCCCAAAACTCCGGAACGAGGAATTTACGGGCCGCGAAGTGGAAATGGCGAGGGCGCTCTACGAGGACGGAGGTGGGTTCCTGACAGCCGAGCACACGATGACCCTGGCCTTCGGAAGCGCGTACGGGGGCTCAACGGTCGTGTATACGGGCACATCGCTGCTTCCCCCAGAGCGAGTTTTACAGCGATGGAGCGTGCCGGGGCTGACGTTTGCGGACGTTGAACAACGCGCGCGAAAGTATATGGCGGAAAACAACGTCCACTTGCTCGAGGAGCCGCCTCTCAACGACAACAACCGGCTGTTTGCAGAAGGATGCCGGCGGCTTTGCTATCACGTGCAGCAGTTTCCGGTAAACCTGAAAGGGTGCCGGGGATCGAGCCTCTGTAATCTTGGCTGTCCGAACCAGGCGAAACAAGGCACTCACCAGGTCCAGTTGCCGCGCGCGGAGCGTAACGGAGTGGAGGTTGTGACGCGCTGCAACGTTCAGCGGATCGAAAACAAGAAGATCTTTGCAAGGGTCAGCGAGAAACTGGAAGGCAACAAAGGCGAGCCGTCAAAGTGGGAAACCGGTGACTACCAAATCGACGCCAAAGTCGTGGTGGTTTGTGCCGGTGCGGTGAATTCTCCGGCGCTGCTGCTGAGGTCTGGATTTGGCCGAAGCCTGCA
>JAIQEY010000113.1 GCA_020073565.1 Terriglobia bacterium | reverse complement strand
GTCTGATGGGACATTCCCCAGAGATCAGTGCAAGCGGCGATACGAGCGGGAGTTGGTGGAAAACTCCGCTCTTACATCGGGTCGCAAGACTGCGGGAACGCGAGGATCAAGTGTTCCTCATATTGGCGCTGGTGATCGGCGCGCTGACTGGGCTCGCGGTCGTCGCTTTCATCCTGCTCACAGAACGCATGGGGATGCGTCTGTATCCGGTCGGCGGTGCTCCCTGGCGACGTCTGTTGTTTCCGGTCGTTGGCTCGCTAGGAATCGGCTACCTGCTGTTTCGTTATTTTCCCTACGCGCGAGGCAGCGGAGTACCGCAGACCAAGGCTGCTCTCTTTGCACGCGAAGGCCGCATTACGCTGCGGACTGTGCTCGGAAAGTTCTTTTGCACATCGGCAACTCTCGCCAGCGGAATCCCGCTTGGGCGCGAAGGGCCTTCCGTTCAAGTTGGTGCCGGCATTGCTTCAGTGCTCGGCCGCTTCTTGGGATTACGTCCCGAAAGAGTAAAGGCGCTTCTGCCGGTAGGGGCGGCGGCAGCAATCGCTGCCGCTTTCAACACGCCCCTTGCAGCAGTATTGTTTGCGCTCGAAGAGATCGTCGGAGACCTTCATGCGCCAGTGCTGGGTTCGGTAGTACTAGCCTCGGCCACTTCTTGGTGCGTACTCCGCCTCTTGCTCGGCAATAGCCCTTTGTTCAAGGTTCCGCAATACCAACTGGTCCATCCCGCTGAGTTTGCCGTTTATGCCGTGCTCGGTGTGGCCGGAGGCTTGGTCTCGGTGGCCTTTACCAAACTTCTGCTGGGTATGCGGGCACGTTTTCTCCGCCTCCCGCAAAAGACAGTCTGGTTTCAACCGTTGGCAGGCGGGTTGTTGGTCGGTTTGGTGGGATGGTTTGTGCCACAGGTCATGGGCGTAGGTTATGGATATGTCGGCTATGCCCTAAATGGAAACATGGCGCTAAAACTGATGGTTCTACTCGTCATTCTGAAGCTCATAACGGTTACCACGAGTTACGCTTCCGGCAATGCGGGCGGCATCTTCGGCCCCGCTCTGTTCATCGGCGCTATGCTGGGTGGTTCTGTTGGGACGGTGGCGCATCGTTTGTTTCCCGCCTACACCGCAACGCCAGGGGCTTATGCGCTAGTCGGGATGGGTGCGGCCTTCGCCGGCATCGTGCGTGCCCCCATGACCTCCGTGCTAATGATCTTCGAGATGACCCAGGACTACGCGGTGATCGTGCCATTAATGATTGCGAATCTGATCAGCCTTTTCATTTCTTCACGATTGCAGCCGCAGCCTATCTACGAAGCCTTGGCGGTCCAAGATGGCATACACCTGCCCACGGCGGAGACACGTCAACGGCATGGTCAGCGCCGAGCGGTGCACATTATGCGCAGTGCGACCGCGTTGCTACCAGCCGAGACCACGGTTGGGGAGGCTTTGGAGCGAGCGCGCTCAGGTAAATTCCGAACGTGGCTGATCACTGATCGACGAGGGGTAATCGGTGTTATCAACCTTCCAACGCTCGAACTAGAGGTACAGAAAAATGCTGCCAAAGTGCTGGGCGACCTGGTGGCCGGAGGTGCTTTTCCGCACATCCACCTTGACCAAGGGCTTGATTTAGCGCTCGATCGCATGGGCGCAAATCAGATCGAAGTCCTCCCAGTTGTAAGCCGTGCCGACGTCCACAAGTTGGAAGGCGTCTTGACCCTGCTTGATGTGTTGGATTCATACGGTATCAGCCCACGTGATCCCACTTAAACTAACGGCCTACGAGGTCGAGGCTCAGCCGAAGAGCGACTGTTTCTGCTTGACAACTGATACGAACAGCGTTGCGCGCTATTCGTCGCAAGATGTCGGGTAGGAATGGAAGTTATGGACATGGGCAGCATATCTCGGTCTATAGGGCGCAATGCCCGAGAGCCTCGGCCTGGAGCGGGTTTCAGATGCAAGTCATTTGAAAATTTGTTGGCTCTCGGGAAACTTTTCAGAACCGACCGGGTTCTAAGGTCATAACCACTCGTCGCTTAGCACAAATGGCAGAACTAAATTCCTGGTATCACCGAACTTTTGGGCGGGGGTTGGACCAGTGTTTCCCAACGTCGAAGTACGCCACTTGCACGCAGTCATTGCCTTGGGCGAGGAGCTACACTTTACCAAGGCTGCCCTCAGATTAAACCTTACCCAATCTGCGCTCAGCAGACAGATCACTGAGATCGAAAAACAGCTCAGATTTCGCCTGTTCACTCGTGACAATCGGCGGGTTGTCCGTGTGGAGCTTACCGACGCTGGGCAGGTTTTCGTCGCAGAGGCTCGCTCTTCGCTCTTGCATATGGAGCGGGCCTTTCATCTCGCTCGTACCGCCCATGACGGAGCAGACAGCGTTCTGACGATTGGACACTCGCACGAGGCCGATCAATCCTGGGTTTCGGGCCTTCTTGCAGTTCGTCTCCCCCTGTACCCCAAGCTTGCCATTCGACTGATCAGTCAGTTCTCGATCGAGTTGGTCCGGAGTGTTCTAGCCGGCGAATTGAATCTAGCGCTGGTGACGGCGCCCCCGGAGGACCCTCAGATCACGGCCGCGCCATTCGCTCTGACGCCCCTCTATGCGGCTCTCCCTGAAACGCATGCGGCTGCTCAAAAGGAACAAATAGAGCTCCAAGACCTAGCAAAAGACGAATGGATTCTGTTTGCGCGACGAGTTCATCCGGTCGTTCATGACGTGATCATAGATGCGGCTCGGCGCGCGGGAATCACTCCGAAACATGCGCACGACACCATTACGTCGCAAGAGGCGATTCACTTAGTATCTGAGCACGTCGGCGTAGCCATCCTCACCAAACCTGCGGCCTTCGGTTTTCGCACTGAGGGTATAGTAGTAAGGCCGTTTTCTGATGCCTCATTGTGTTTCCAAACGTGTGTGGTCATGAGAGCCGACGACGAGTCGCGATTCGCGAACGAGTTCGCCCGATCGTTCCTCCGCAGATATGCTGACCAGCGCCGTCCACCAAAGCCAATCGAACTGTCCCTTTCCTCCCGATTTGTCAGCATGAAGAAGGCAAACCCGGCGATATAGACGTTAAATCCTTCCTGTGATCTTCAGTCTAGAGGGCTTTCGGTTTCGGAGGCGAGAGCTCCGCATATTCAATTGCGAATCGCCCGCCGGACGGCCAGCACAAAGCGGCCTCCGGTGTGGTTGTTTTCGGCCATCTATTCCCGTTGGGAATAGATGTCGGCTGAGAATTCATTGGACAATCGAATCATCCGGAATCAAGTTGGTTAACATGCAACGGCAGTTGGAGTGATGCCATGTCTGAATTCGCCCGCAAGCCAGCAGAGTCGTCCCATTCCCTCCATGCGTTATCCGGTCCTTCGCCTGTGGCTTCGATTGACCTAGCCAGCGAGAAGCACTATTCGGTGATCGAGATTGCCAAGCTTTGGGCGCTCAGCGAGAAGACCGTTCGCAAGATCTTCGAACGGGAACCAGGCGTGATTCACTGGAGTACAGAGGAAAGGTTGCACAAGCGCGGATACCGCACGCTGCGGGTGCCTGAGACCGTTCTTCACCGTGTCCATCGAAAGCTGCGCAGAGCAAGCTAAGGTGATCCCCCAGCCAAAACACCAGACGCAAGGACCAGCTCGCTAGGCGGTCTTCGCGCGCTTCTGGGATTTGCGTTTCGCAGTTTTGTTGCCCGTATCAAGTACACTCCAGGCTTTGCGAACATTGGCTGCGAGCTGTTCCTGCCGAGCCTTGACCCACGGAGCATAGTGCTTCTCGGTGATCTTCACGCTCTTGTGGCCAAGCAACATTGAGACCTGTTCTAACGGCACATTGGCCAGCAGCATCTCGACCGCAAATGTGTCTCGAATCATGTGCGGATGGCAACGCTTCAACGAGCCGTCATCACGGCGCAGGTTGGCAATCGTGAATAGTCGTCGAAAGCTTCGCTGCCAATTGCCAACCACGGATTTGGGTGATCCGTTCCCGGACCAAAAGAAGTACCGGGGATTGGGGCTGGGGCCGGGCGGAATGTTTCGTAGGGACTCCGCCACATCTGGAGGCAGTGGAACGTATACGGGACTGCCGGTTTTTGCGCGATATAGAAGCAGCTCACCGTTTTCGTTTAGCCGGCGCCTTTCCAGCGTCACAGCATCCCTAATCGCAAGTCCACTCCAACGCATTAGCAACGTGAGAATGCGAAGCCGTGTTGCCTGATTTCTGCATTCCACCCAACCTCTGGGCTGATAGATGTATGTCGCGTCCATGATCTTGTCGAACTCACTTTTTGGAAAGTAGTCCGTAGGAGGCCCGTCTGCCCTGATGCGCCCGAGGAGAACAGCGGGATTGGACTTGATCCAACCGAGGCGCAAGCAGTAATAGAAAAAGCCGATCAACCGCTCCTGTTTCTTTTTCTTTGCCAGGGGGCCATCGGTCCATGTGTCACGGAAGCCTTCGAGATCAGCAGTCGTGATCTCAGTGATATGTGTGAACCTGGCTGAATTCGTCCAGGCGAGGAACTGTTTTTCGAAGATTGTAGTTAGCTTGTCTACCGTGGAATCGGCTAGATTTTCGTTGCGTTTGCTGTTTAGAAATCGTGCAACGGCTTCTTTGACAGTGACTACAGTAGCCTCGGGGCGAGACGCCTCTTCCAGTCCCTTCTCCTTCGACTCATATTCCTCTTCCAGCTTGCGCTTGAAGTCTTCGGCCTTTTCCCAGCTTCGTGTTTTGGCGCTGCGACGGATGAACGGACCATCAGATCCGAGTAGACCGTTTATCCACTTGGGGCAGCGGCACCGTTTGTAGTTGAGGTCGCTGGAGGGGCAGGGAGGATAGTGGCGGGAGTAAACCGAGAGCATGGAATCAGCACCTTTGCCGAATCCATTGTACGTTTATTGTACGATTTTTTCTATCATCTTATAAACATCTTATTATCAGTAGTTTAGAGTGGTGGAGGCGGCGGGAGTTGAACCCGCGTCCGTAAATGTTACTGGTCCGAAGAACTACATGCTTAGTCGTGTTCATGCCCCAGGCATTACCCTGGGACGTTCGCGGCCGTCGCTCAGAACCGACAAGAAACGCTAGCCGCTAGCCTGAGATCTTAACCTCCCGGCCCAGACGTAACCGGGAAGAGCAGCCCGCTGTGCGACGTCCTTCGGAGGCCCACGGGCGAAACCTCCTGGGACGGCTGCCTAAACTAGTTAGGCTGCGTATGCCATCTGTTGATTGGCAATTATCATTTTGCACGCGATTACGGATGTGTGCACTCCGGCATGCCTTCGGGCCGCAAGCATCTCCGTCGAAGCCGTGACGCCCCCACTGGTGGGATGGCCCATCTCAAAGAGCTGCTTCTATTCTGCGGAGGAAAGGCGGGGATGTCAAACATGGGGGTGGCTGACGGATTCCGGCCGATCGCTGGGTTCTTGCGTTAATTTGCAATGCAACGTCATTTGTAAGTAAATTGTCAAATCCTTGTCATTTTCCGCGCCCAAGGCGTGCTCTTAACCCATGTTCAGGCTAGAGTTTAGGGGTATGATTTACTCAAGTTTGGTGGTGGGGGCAGGGGTGCACAAAATGCCATCTTTGTCAGACGCAACAGTCGAGACGCTACCTGTCGGTTCCGAGCGCATTCTGGTCATCGAGGACGATCGTGCGGTCCAAAAAGCGCTACGCAGGCTCTTCGAAAGCGAAGGTTTCGTGATCGATATTGCCGGCAACGGGGTTGAGGGTCTCGAGATGTTCCGGGCGGCGACTCCGTCGGTGCTCGTCCTGGACCTAAGTTTGCCCGGGATGCCGGGCCAGGATATCTGCCGGGAAATCAGCCGGGTTGCTCCTTCGCTGCCCATTATCATCCTGAGCGCGCGCGCCGAAGTGATGGACAAAGTTCTGCTGCTCGAGTTGGGCGCGCACGACTACGTCACCAAGCCGTTCAGTCCGCGAGAGCTCCTGGCACGGGTGCGCACGGCCATGCGGCGCTCGACTCGAACTCCGGTGACCGAAACCTTCAGTTTTGACGACGTGAAAGTTGACTTCACGAAGATGGAGTTGTGGCGAGACGGGAAAGCCGTCCAGATGACGTCGCAGGAATTCAAGGTGTTGAAATTCATGATCCAGAATGCCGAGCGGGTACTCACCCGCGAGGAACTTCTCAACACGGTGTGGGGATACCAGAATTATCCGAGCACGCGGACGGTCGACAATCACATCTTGAAGCTGCGGCAAAAACTGGAGAAAGATCCTGCTAACCCGGTGCACTTCCGCACCGTGCACAGCGCGGGTTATAAATTTGTACCCTAAGTGGTCGTGGAAACGCACCGCGTAGGCAAGGAGAACCATGGGCGGAATTCGGCTGCGGACCAAGTTCCTGCTCTCCATGGTCGTGGTTTCAGCGGCGCTGACTTTCACTACCCTGCTGGTGGT
>JAIQEY010000055.1 GCA_020073565.1 Terriglobia bacterium | reverse complement strand
GCCCCCACCGTGTGCACGACCGTCGGCGGAAAGAGCACGTCGGGCATCAAGCCGAGTGCACCCGCCCCGGCCTGGGCGCTTACTTGCACGGTCAGCGACGGATTCGAGGGATCGTTGGACACGATGGTGAGGGTGGTTGTCTGCACACCAGTCCCCGTGGGCGTGAAGGTTACGGCAAACGGAAAGCAGAAATCGTGGCTGATCACGACCGGGAAGCCGCCCGACGGCGGCACCACCGCGAATGCTGGATTCGAGGACGTAATCGAGGTCACGATCAAATCCCCGGGGCCCGTGTCGCAGACCTTCAAAACGGCGGTTTGCTTGCTGCCCAGGCAGGCCGCCGCGAACGACGGCGGAGACGGCACTTGGACTTGGGGCATTGGCGCCTTCTTGAAAGTGAGGCGCCATGCCCCACGGCCGCGAGTACCGAGATACAGGTTGATGTTCCCGCCCGGTGGATCGTGGTCAAAATGTGCATAGTATGGCCTGGGCACGTGAGGTGTGCCCGAAGCACCAGGTGAGATCGGGTCGGTCACAAGTTGCCACTGCAGGCCGCCATTTGTGCTGATGAAAACGCCGGAGTCAGTAGCACCCGCAACCACGATGTCGGGGTCGGAAGGATCAAACGCAACCAGCGTCGGTTGCGGGTAACCGTTGAACGAGATCGATGCCGTCCCGGTATTGACGTTCGGACCCGACTGGTTCAAATATTGAAACGTCCCCAATCCGGTCATGAGGTTGTCCAGCGCTGAGAGCTTGCCCCAGACCGCACCGCCATTAGTGGTCAACACCATCTCCGGCCCCGTGGGTGCGCCGAGGTGCGATGCAATCAACCGCTGCGGATCGTTCCGGTTGACGGCAAAGACCCCGAACCCTCCAACCCCGGGCGAAGGCACTTGCTGCCACGTGCCGCCCGCGGCCGTTCCCTGGTATTGCCACAGCGTGCCTTGAAGGTTCCCGTTGCAGCCCCCACTCTTTACGAAGAAAGTCGGTGTGCCTGCGCTGGTGGCGACCTGCACCCCGCAAGGTGAGGCGGGCGAGTTGCCGGCTCCCAGTTGTGTCCATGTGATCGTCCCGGCGCCGATATTCAACGTGACGAACACTCCCGTCGAGGTGGCAATGACATATGCATTGGTGTCGAACGTGAGGATCGATTCGAGTTGTTCGAACGACCGCATGTTTCCCGGTGGGTACGTACTGATCTGAGGGGACGCCCCGGTGAGTCCCGGCCCGCTGACGAAGAGTTGGTTCACACGAGGACCACCGAGGAAGCAGCAAACAGTTGTAAGGGCCCGTGTGGCGTCCCCCTCCGCACCAAACCCATCGCAGCAGCGTTCGTTGTTCCACGTGACGGTGGCGGCGCCTCCATTCAGCGCTCCGAAAGTGCCGTTGTCCTGGTTGCCCAGATACAAGTGTTCCGTCGTAGGACCTGGGCGGGAGACGCCCCCGAAAGCGTATTCGCGAAGCGCGTGCGGGGTGACATTGGGTTGCGTCCAGACCGGCGAGTGACAGGCGGGGCTTGCCGCCAAGGTGTTGCGGAAGACGCCCCCGTCCGAGGAGAAAAAAGTCGGGCAGGCATTCGAAGCGACGCCGGGCGCAAACGCAATGTCGCCAGAGTCTTCATGCGCACCCACGGTCCGCGTAAACGGGCCAGCCCACGCACTGGACGCATTGCAGCGCTGCGCGCCGCCGGACACGGCCGGCGAAGGCGTGGTGCAGGTCCCGCGGTTGAGGCGGACGTCTCCGAACCAGAGGTCGTAGCTCGAACCAGAGCGTTTGTTGGTGGCCACAAAGGGAATGCGCCCTTGTGGCGACGGGTTTACATACGTGCCGGGCCAACTCTGGCCTCCGTCGTCGGACTCGAAGATCGATGTGCCAACAACCGCAAAAAGCACATAGGACTCGTCCGGAGACGCCGTGATTGAGCACCTGCCTGAAGGCAAGGGCTGGGTCGTGGCGGTCGTCCAGGTGGCGCCGCCATCCGTCGAGCGGCGGTGCCCATCGTCGCCGCACAGGTCGATGATGCCACCGTGGTGAACCACCACGTCGCGAACATCGTCCGCGCCGTCCGTCGGTGTCGGGTCGATGAAAGTCCACGTGACGCCTGCATTGAGGCTGACCGCAAGGCCGCAGTTGGTCCCAATGAATACGTGGTTCGCATTTGCGGGATCGATCGCGATTCCGAATGCGGCCGGTTCAGTGCGGCGTACATTTGTCAGGCAGAAGCCAGCCGGAGGAGTGGCCGTTGCCGGGTGTGCCCACGTCACGCCACCGTCGGTGCTCACGCCGATGCCAGATCGGCTGTTGACGCGGCCATCATAAAAAGAGGTTGCGTACACACGGTTGGAGTTTGTCGGATCGACCTTCACATCCCAGGTGACCGTCGGCACAAACCCTTCAACATGGGTCCAGGTCAGTCCGTTGTCATTGCTCCTGAAGAGGCCCCCAAATTCGCTGGCTGCGTACACTCGTCCCGGAGTGCTTGCATCCACGCCCAGACTATTGACGCGTCCCCCGGAGGCCGCATCCGCATCGGTACTGTTCGACTGGTCGGGGCTGATATCAGTGACCGTGACGGACAACTGCGCTGAAGCGCCCCCAGCCAGCAGACAGGTCAACGCGAGCCAGACCGCTCCGACCCGCATCACGGCTTCCTCCTCTTTGGAACCGAAGTCGGCCCGACCATATCGGCGGGACAAGTCAGCGCCTCGCTGGTCGCCGAGGGAGAAACGATCCGCCCCGACGCCGTATCAATGGCGACCCGCCAGGCGTAGTTCACGCCGGGCTCCAGGTCCTCAACGACAGCACCCATCTCGCTGGTTTCCGCGGAGGCCGGCCCTCTTGGAGGTTCGACTTCAATTAAGGAAAATTGAAATGCCCGGAGTTTTGACTTTCTGTCCTGCGCTTGCGCAGCGACTGGGCGCTCCGGAGTGGCTTGAGAAATCGGAACGGAGACGAGTAGTCCCTTGTCGAAGCCCCCCTTAAAGACGGTCGCTTCCAGATACTGCTTTCCGGCTGCGAGACTTCTAAGGCCGCTCGCTTCGAGGGTCGCACGGGGCGCGCTCCAATGGATCCGCGCGTTCGAGGTGCGCAGTTTTGTCTCGCTACAGAACACCTCCACCGTCACACTGAGGTGAGGTTCGACACGAGACTGCACTGGGGCCATTTGAGCAAGCGCTCGAATGTCGCCACCAAATCTGACTGCAGCAAGACAAACTAACACGAATGCGGTGCGCCGGAGCAAGTTCGGCCGCATCGAGACCTCCTAACGCCTCAATCGGAGTTCCCCCACGCTAAAAGGAAAGTGCATACTTCTTAGTCCTTCTGGCTACCCGTGTCAATTGAATTCTGGACGAGGCCCGCCGCCTCTCATTGGCGGATAGCACAACTCCTCAAAATGAATGCCGGGGTTTCACGCACTGAGGAGTTTTGCTATCCTCCAAACATTGGGCGCTGGTGCACCGTACGCGAGGAGGGAGGTGCGCAGCATTCCAGTGACGGCGAATCAACCTTCGCGGTCTTGGCGATTGATTACGAGCCTCTGCCTCGCGAGCGTCGCTTGGGCGACGGAAAATGGCGCGGCTTCACGCCCTCGGTCTCAGTCTATTTGGGAAAGTTCATGCGGCGCATCAAATCTTGAAAGCGCGTGTCGTCGCGCAGGCTATCGAACTGATTTCGTCACTAACCAAGATTCTTCCGCGAGCAGCCTCTGCTCACCTCCAATGTCCGTTCCTGAGCGCGGCAATCGATTCGCGACATTGTTTCGCACGGTGCCTCAGCGCCGTGGCAATTCGATCAGGTTCGGTCTTTGACCTCTCTTCGTACTCGGGCGCCTTCTTTTCCAGTTCGACTATCGTGGCTTCAGCGAAAACTACCTGCGAGGACAACACAACAAACTCTGATTTCCCCTCCTTAATTTCGACGCAATCGGGTCGTTCTGTGGTCACGCGTACCAGTTCGCGACAGCCAACATCGTGCCAGCTTTCCAAGATCTCACATCGAATGCTCCCGTTCTGCGGATAGGAGTCGTTCGGCCCGAACCACTGATCGCTAACAACGGGAGCTTTCTCGACGAAGCTGTGCCGATTGTTCTCCGCGTCGAAGAACTCGCACTCGACCCACCCGGGAAAGTGGTCGTCAACGTACCGCACGATTTGAACCTCGAGTTCCATCCCAGCGAACCGGATCATAGGCGATTCGTAAGGCCCTTGGATTGTTGGCGAAAAATCGATTACACCAACTACGATGGTTCTGAGCGCAGACGCCTGATTTCAACGACTGACGAAACAACGCTTTTACGCGGTGAACGTGACCGCTAAAAGGAAACGCCGCCCAATTACGCGCGCGGTGCGAAAATTCGTTACCCCCGAGCTTGTCGAGCATCTCCTTCAATAAATTCCGGTGAACTGGGCCTGCCACGGGGTTACTGTACCCGCATTAAATCGTGCTCGTACGCGCAGAATCCTGGAGTTTGTCCGCTTGAGTGAATATTGACCGGATTCGTGAAAGTACGCGGGAAGGTCGCTGTCCCACCGGTATTCGCGCGGAACATAGACGCTGATGTTATGGGCTGTGCCCACGGCCCCGACCGAAGTACCGCTCAGGATGTTTGACGACGTGTTCCAGTTCACATTCTTCAGTTCCACCGCACCTTGCGTGAAATGCCGGTCCGTGGAGATTACGCGCGGGACTCCCGCGATGGGGTGAACGCTCAGTAACGCCACGGACTCAGGTTCGACACGTACTCTCAGTTCTCGATCAAACTCGCCCACCAGGCGCTGGGTCCAAAATTCGAAAGCTAAATATGTCTTGGACTCGGAGAGTCGCAAACGCTCCAACGTCACACTTTTTTCCATGAAGGCGTCCGCGTAGTTGAATAGTGCCACAACCGACCACTCTGCGAAGTTCGTCTTGATGGGAATCTCGAAAATCTCCGGCCGGTCCGCCTCGAAGAGATCAATGGGGCGCCCCGCCACCCCATAGGACGGGTACACTTTTCGCAGAATCTCAAGCCGATCCGGGTCGAGGTCCACAAGACGATCGCCCGAAATCACGGTCCCGCCTGAGAGCGCGATGATCGACGCTGCAGCCTTGGATTGCGCCAAAGTCAGCAAGGCGAGACCCAGGTGGTCTGCATCATTGATCCAGCTTTTGTGGTTGAAGTAGTACCTCTTCGCCATTGCCGGAGCGCTGCTGTTGAAGTTCCCCGTGTACTGTTCCCACGTCAGTTGGGGCTGATCCAGTTCGATTCGTGCGCTGTCCAGCAACCCCGCCGTGTTGTTCATCGGGCCGCAGTCCAGCAGATGCCGCCTCGGGCCAATGGCATCCCGGATAATCTCGAACCCTTTGCGATACGCGCCCGCCTGGCTGCAGCTACGATCGTGGTAACGCTCCGCGCTCAACAGACTCCACTCGACGAAATCGATCTTGATGAACTCGTATTCCCAGTCATCGGAAACTTTCTTGAAGAGCTCATGCAGCCAAGTCGCTGCCCCCGGATGTGTCACGTCCAGCCCGTAGATCTTCGTCATCAGGCTCGGTATGCCGTACGGACCTACCTGTGGCGACGACAGGCCGCCTCCACACTGTTTGACTTGACTGTCGTTGTCGGTGAGGAGCCAGTCGTGATGCTTGGAGAAGACATCCGTTCCCTCGGCGATGCAGTACGGCGCAAACCAGATTCCGGCGTGCAGGCCCCAGTCACGAATCTTTGCGGCGAGCCACTTCATCCCGTGCGGAAAGTTTTGATTGCCTTCCCACTCTCCGTAAGTGCGGAACCAGCCGGCGTCGATCTGCACATACTCCAGGCCGTATGGCTTCAGCGCACGGGCGGCGAACTCGGTATTCCTCAATACTTCCTCTTCGTTAATGTACTCGTGAGAATAGAACCAGCTGCACCATCCATTGATGATTGGGTTCAGGTGGACCTGCTGGACGTCCGCCATAGCTTGAGCGTACGACTCGAGTGCCGTGAACGGATCAGCGGCGATGTTGAAGACGAGCCTTCCAGACGTAGCGCTCGCACCGGCCTTCAGCACGTAGTCGACGCCGTAAAGTGACTCTGTAATCAGAGACAGGCCACCCTGCGATCGCAGCGGAAGGACCGTACGGTCGTACATCGCTGAGATGCGCCCGGTCGCGACCTTGTTTTCGAGATAACCGACTACGAGCCCTTCTTCTTGCGCTCCGCGATAGAAACCCATGTTCCACATGCTGGTAATCGCGTGTCGATTCGATTGACCTAACTCTTCAACGCGACCGGGGTCGGGATACATGTATCCGTTGGTGAGCGCCTTGCTCGCCTCTGCCCAACCGCAGTAGCTTCCTTCCTCCAGGACCGCTCGAACGGGCTCAATGCGTGCGAGTCTCGCGTCTTTTTCCGATGGGTTTCGACAGGTTACCTCGACTACCAGCGCGTTTCTGCCGTCGTAGAGAGTGAGCAGGACTTCGAAATCCAGCTGCTTGCGTCGGTCAATGCACTTTGCCGAAAGCTGGCGACCCTTCCCGAGAGCATCCTGAAACGGACGAACCGAAGTGGACCGGTCATACTCCGGATCCGACGTGGCGCGAATTTCGCCCGACAAGGCTGCTCGCGCAATCGCATTCCGTAGCAGAGACGGCGCGTTCTTTCTCTCAACTTGAATTTGGCCTGAGGTTGTGTCGAAGCGAACTGTCAGAAACTGGTTCTCGATCTGTTCTCCGGGGTTCACAATCTGAGCCCAGAGACGCCACGAATTGGAGACGCAGGCCAAGGCTCCTCCGGCGGATACTGACTTCACAAAGTCTCGTCGGGTCTTCATAAGTGACGAATCTTATTTTTGTATGTCAAATATGCGCTGGTAGTCGCCTGTTTGCAACAATCGGGATTCGCGAACGAGCTGCGTCAATCACGACGTCGCGCACCTGGTCAGCACGGTTGCCCTAATACCGTCCACGGATAGGTGGTGAAAAATCCCGGTCCTTGACTGAAGCAGGGAACTGAGGCTCACTTTTGTGCAACCAGATTGCACAGGCAAGTTTGTGCACCCTGGGTGCACAGAGACGGCAAACCGGATCCCAGCCTCCCGTTGATCGTGGAACAGTTGCCTCCGGTTTGCCCTTTATCAGTCTGGATCGGAGGCTCTTCCCCATGCGCCGCGATGCGATCGGGAGTCTCACCAACGCGAGTCCCGCCCCAGCTAACCGGCAAATCGGCTTATAATGCTTCGACTCCCGGTCGAGGCTTCCCCGATAGCAAGCCTGTCTGAACCGTCGGGTCTGAGTTTTCTCATCCGGCGGTTATGGAGACAAGGACAAAATCGGCAGGCAAGTTAACGTGCGTTCTTGAACGAATCCCGATGCGAACGATCTGGTTCAGAGCTTGCTGCGTCATGGCGGCTGTAGGCCCTGTGGTTTTTGCTGGTGGGTGCTCGAATGGCCAGGCGAGAAGTGCAGCGGCGAGCAGGGCTCGCGCCACGCCAGCCCATGTCTACACCGTTGCCGAAGAGACGACGCGGCGCCGGGTTCAGACGGTCGGGTCGCTGTTTGCGCTCGAAGAGAGCACTCTCAGCGCCGAGGTCGAGGGCCGGGTGAATGCAGTCCTGGCCGATGTCGGCGACACGGTGAAGGAAGGACAGCCGCTCATCAAACTCGATCAGCAAGAACTGCAGTTTGAAGTGGACCGACAACAGGGCGTGGTTCGCGAAGTCTGTGCCCAGCTTGGCATTGGACCGGGCGATGCACCACCTGCAGATTCCAAGAAACTGCCATCGGTGCAGCGAGCGGCCGCGGACCTTTTCGATGCGGAACGCAAATATGGACGCGCGCAGGAGATGCTGAAAGACAACCTGATCTCGCAGCAGCAGGCAGACGAAGCAAAGAGCCGTTATCAGAGTACCAAGGCCACCTACGAGGTCGCGCTCCAAGAAGTTGACCGCCTGAAGGCATTGTTGGTTTCAAGCGAGGCCAGCGAAAAACTGGCGGGAAAGAAATTGCGCGATGCGGTGATCCGGGCGCCGTTTCCGGGCGCGATCAAGACTCGCGATGTGCATCCGGGAGAATATCTGAAGGTGCAGAGCCCGGTGATGGTGCTGGTAAGGACGGACCGTCTACGAGCGCGTCTAGCGGTCCCCGAACAGTGGGCTGGGTCGATCAGCGAAGGAGCGACCGTTGACCTGCACGTGGAAGCCTTCCCCGGCGAGACTTTTCAGGGGAGGATCTCACGGATCAATCCGGCAGTGTCGCAGGATTCGCGCACGTTCGAGGCGGAGGCGCTGATTCAAAACACTGACGGACGTCTCAAGCCCGGCTTCTTTGTTCAGGCTTCGCTGCCGAGCGAAAGAGAAGATAAAGCGATTTTCGTGCCCGAGCAGGCGGTGAATTACCGCTATGGCGTGTACAAGGTTTTCCTGGTGAATGGCAACCGGATATCCGAGCGGCAGATTCGTCCCGCGGGACAAACGGAAGACGAGCGTGGCCGCCGCTTCGAAGTGGCAGAGGGGCTGAAGCCGGGAGATCGCGTGGCAGCAGCCATCTCGGGGACACTGCGGGAAGGGGACGTCGTCGAGGAGCAAGGCGATGATTCTGCGCCTGTGGTGAAGTAGGGGTGGAGCAGCGATTTTGTATGCATAGGGACACCCGCCGATTCCTGCACGGTTTAGCCCCTAAGTTCCGACCACAAGAACACCAACAGAGCAACCCATGAAGCTCGCGGAAATTTGTGTCCGACATCCCGTGTTCACCGTGATGCTGATCGCCTTCCTGGTGACGCTGGGGGTGTTCTCCTACCGCGGCCTGGCGGTGGACCTGTTTCCCAAAGCAGATCCGGCGACTGTGAACGTCGAAGTGCGGCTGCCGGGGGCGACGCCGGAAGAGATGGTGACCGGCATCGTGCTGCCGCTTGAAGATGCGATTTCGTCGGTCAGTGGTATCGATGAGATCAGCGTGTACTCCTCCGAAGGACTCGCCAACATCTCCTGTACGTTCGTGCTCGAGCGTGACATTGAGGGCGCGGCGCAGGATATCCGGGAAAAAGTGGCGGCGGCAACGGACCGGTTGCCGCGCGAGACGCTTCCGCCGGTGATTACCAAGCAAGACCCGCAGTCGGACCCGATCATGACGCTGCTGGTGAGTGGTCCGCTGAGCCGGCGCGAGTTGACTGAGATTGCCGACAAGCAGGTGCGGCGCGCCATACAGACCGTGGACGGAGTGGGAAGCGTTGAGCTGAACGGCGGCCAGGAACGGCAGATTCGAGTGCTGCTCAACGCCGAGAAGCTCACCTCCCACAATTTCACAGTGCTCGACGTGCGCGAAGCGCTGCAGCGCGAAAACATCGAAGCCCCGGGCGGCCGCATGATTACCGGGCCGCAGGAACTTGGACTGCGGACTTTGGGGCGGGTGACGTCGGCCGATCAATTCAGCGAGATTGTGGTGGGCACGCGCGCCGGAAATCCGGTTCGCATCCGCGATGTTGCGCAAGTGGAAGATGGAGCGGAGGAGCTACGGACATGGTCTGCGCTGTACCGTAAGGGTAACCTGGGGCAGGACGTGGTCAGCGTTCAGATCCTTAGGCAATCGGGCGCAAACACGGTGCGCGTGGCTGACGATGTCAGAAAACAGATTGAGGAGTTGCGGGCGCAGATGCCCCCCGGCGTCCAGTTGCTGGTTGTCCATGACATTTCCGATTTCATCAAAGCGTCCGTTCACTCGCTGATCGAGCACCTGATTCTGGGCAGCATCCTGGCGAGCGTGGTGGTTTGGCTGTTCATCCGCAACTGGCGGGCGGTGATTATCGCGGCGGTCGCGATTCCGGCGTCGATTGTCGCCAGCTTCACGCTGATGCGCGGCATGGATTTCTCGCTGAACAACATGACGCTGCTGGCCCTGACCCTGGCCGTCGGCATCGTGATTGACGACGCCATCATCGTGCTCGAGAACATTTTCCGGTTCATGGAAGAGAAGGGCCGCGACCGCGTTCACGCATCGATTGAAGCCACACGGGAAATTGGCCTGGCGGTGATGGCCACTACCCTCTCGCTGGTCATCATCTTTCTGCCCATCGCGTTCATGACGGGATACGCGCGGAAGTACGTCAACTCGTTCGGGTGGACGATGGCCATCGCGATTCTCGTTTCACTTCTCGTGGCCTTCACCCTGACGCCGATGATGAGCTCGCGCCTGCTCAAGTTGGACGAAACGAGCAAGCGAGCACATGTGTCGGGCGTGTTGAAATCGATTGAAGACAACTACCTTAAGATGCTGCGTTGGTCGCTGGCCCATCGCGGCGTCATCATGCTGATTTGCCTTGCGGCTTTTCTCTCGACGTTTGGTTTGTATCACCTGGTAGGGCGCGACTGGATTCCCGCGGATGACCAGTCTGAGTTGCAGAGTTCGTTCACTCTGCCCGAGGGCACGGCACTGGCAAAGACAAGCGCGATGGCGGCCGATATGTCTGCGAAAATTATCGCGCTGCCGGAAGTTTCGTTTGTGCAGGCCTATACACACGGGCCCACGCATCACGCGCATCTATTTATCGGGCTGGTCCCGCGCAGCGAACGCAAGGCGTCGCACGAGCAGATGGCGACGAGGATCCGCGGAATTCTCGCCGGATATCGGAACGTCACCTATAACGTGCGGCTGCCTTCGGTCCTGGGCGGCGAGATCTACTTCCCGATCAGCGCCATCGTTCGGGGCCCCGATCTCAATCAATTGGCGGAAATCAGCAAGAAGGCTGCCTACCGGATGGCAAAGTATCCGGACCTGGTGGACGTGAATCCGAGTCTGAATCTGAATACGCCAGAGTTGCAGGTGAAAGTGGACCGGCAGCGGGCGGCTGACATCGGCGTGCGCATGACCGACATCAGCGATGCGGTACGTCTCTTCTACTCCGGCGAAGATGAGATCACGCGATTCAAGGAAGGATCGGAGCAGTACCCGGTAACCATGCAGCTGCTGCAGGAGCAGCGTGACAATCCCGACGTGTTGGCACGGATGATGGTACCTTCCAACAAGCTGGGTCAGGTGAGGCTGGAGAGCGTGGCGTCGATCACACGCGGATTCGGGCCATCCAGCTTGTGGCGGTATAACCGGGAATTTCAGATCAGCGTGTTTGCGAATGTGACGTCGGGATATCCACTGGACCTGGCCGCCGAACACACGGTGCAGTCGATCAAAGAAGTTGGGTTACCGCCAGGATATTCGGTCCGCTTCTCCGGGCAGGTCAAAGTCCTGGAAGAGACGACGTGGAATCTGGTGCTCGCGATGCTGCTCGCGTCGATTTTCATGTACATGGTGCTGGCGGCACAGTTCGAGAGCTTCTCCTATCCATTCATCATCATGCTGACGCTCCCGCTGAGTGTGCCGTTCGCGCTGTTCTCGCTGTGGATCACCGGGCGCGCACTGAGCTTGTGGAGCGCGCTCGGCATGTTCCTGCTGCTCGGGATCGTTAAAAAGAACGGCATCCTGCAAGTGGACTACACCAACCGGCTCGTAGCCGGGGGGATGCCGGTACGCGAGGCGATCCTGGAGGCAAATCGTGTGCGGCTTCGGCCGATTTTGATGACGACGCTTTCCATTGTGGCGGGACTCATTCCGGTGGCGCTCGGAATTGGCGCGGGGTCGGAGCAGCGAGCGTCGATTGCAGTGACGATTATCGGTGGGCAGACGCTGTGCTTGCTGTTAACGTTGCTCGTTGTACCGGTCGCGTATTCCTACCTGGCGGAGTTTGAGTCGCTGCCGTGGCGAGAATGGACGGTCCGGGTGCTTAGAAGAGCCCCTGAGGCTCCCAGCGAGGGAGATTGAGGTTGGATGTGGATGGTCAAATCCCACAATCGAGCCTAGGAGATTGAGGACTGGAAACCCCATGACCCAAGGGTCAAGCAGGTATTGAAAGGCACAGGACTGGCTCAATTCATTGAGCAGCAGCACAACGGTTGTCATGGGGGCGATGGTTGTTGAAATATCGCCACTACACTTAATGGTGAAACACTCGGGGCCGTAGAGAGGGCTGTTCTTCCGCAAGGCACTGTCCCGGTTTCTTCCTTGTAGCATGCTTCTGCTTCGCGGTGCTCCGGATTTTCTGCGGGCCGGGTGCAACTGTTTGCACTTGAGCGCTGTTGATTTGCATCTTGACTCTGCAATTTTTCAAGCACAGAATGCCTGCGCTCGGGCAAGCAGGTGGCGAGCTATCTTGGGCTGCTCCCAGGAGAAGAGTCGAGCGGTGATCGGGTTGCCAGTCGCTGTGCCGCCGGACATTGGCTGCGGCTCGGACACATCAGCAAGCAGGGCAACACGCTGCTGCTTCTCCTGATGGTGGAAGCGGCGCAGGTCACGGTGCGCAGCGATCCAGAGTGGCGGCGGAAGTAGTTTTATCTGGCATTGCGCCAATCAGCCGGACATATCATGTGCTAACGACAGTGCTCGATGCGAGTTTTGCGCCTTCGCGAAGTCCATGCTAGCCTGCTCCGCTGCAGTGCAAAGGGCCCCCTTTTGACCTCTCCGATCCAGCCGGGTGGCGCATTGGCCTGGATTTGTTTTTGAATTGCGGAATACTTTTTCTCGACTGCGACGAGGACCTGACCCCGCCGGATAGAGAACCTCGAAACTCAGTTCTATGCAAATGGGCGCTGGCTCTTTGGCCGCCTCACGTGGTTCTGGCAAGAGGTCATTGCTCACGTGATCGGCCCGGTTGCTCTGGACCGACTACTCGGTCGAGAGAATCGTTAACCCTGAACCCTGGAAGGAGGCTTCGGCATGGTTGGCAATGTCTGGATTCGTCCGTGCACCTGAATCCATCGCGGTCCGATTCCTGCCGAACTCAGACTTCCATGTCCAAAAGGAGGTCTTATGCAGAAAACAATTGGGGCATTAGCATCTTCCGACTTCGCTCTCGAACTGCCGACTCGCGCATCAGCAGCGCGTCGCGATACAAGACGACCTGCTTATCTCGTCTTGAGGCAACTTCCAACCCCTGATATTGAAAGGCTCTGGCAAGATTTCTTGGGCCGAGTGGAATTTCCTGATCTGTACAGCAGCCCCCACTATTTTCTTGAGCCCCATTGGAGAGGCAAGAACCCGTTTGCGATTCTAGCCATGAATGAAGGAGAAGTAACCGGCGCCCTCACGGGACTTGACGAGGGTGAACATGTGACGGCCGGTCTTCCGGGACGACCCCAGGTGTTAATCGACCCTGCTAGCGAGACGCGAAGGACGGCAGAGACTCTGGCAAAGGGTCTCATTTCAGAGTTCTCGCGCGCTCGCTTGATCACCGCCTATAGTTGGAACTCGGCCTTGGCGCCGGAATTCGAGCGGAAACATTTTCGAACGCGGCCGCTGCAAACCATTGTCGTGCTTGACCTCCGCCCTGGCGCCGAGGCGCTGTTCCAATCGTTTCACGACAATCGGAAGCGCAACATTCGCACCGCAATTCGAAAGGGAGTGGAAGTTTCCGAAGTTAACAGTGCCCAGGACCTGGCTGACTACTGGGAGGTCTTTTGCGCATGGCTGAAGACTGAGCGCAAGACTATCTGCGCCAGTGGAGACTTTGAAAAAGCGGTGGAGGTCCATCGATTACAAGCAACCCATCGCCGATTCCTCGCGCGCTATGAGGGCAAGGCGATTGCTGCAACCACGGTTCGCTTCTATCTCGGTGGTTTGATCGAGTATTCCGCAAACTGCTCTATCGATGAATTCAACCGGCTTCGCCCCAATGACCTACTCATCTGGAAAACCATTCAGTGGGCTTGTGATCACGGCTTTTCGCGATACTCGTTGGGGGCAGCGCATCCGTTTCTCAGGAAATCCGGCGGAGTCGTCGTTCCGATTTACCGTTATCGTCTCGACAGAACCTTCCTTCACCACGTTGAAATGCAAGAAAGGGCCGCGGAAATTGGCAGGCATCTTCTTCGCCGTTTCCGGTTGTCAGGATCAGTCGTGAACAAATGCTTCAAAAGGGTTTTTGCAACCTAGAACTCAGTTACATAGCATCCGGCGCACGGGAGAGACGTGAGTTGTTTCAGCTCACATCCTTTCCACCCATCGGCTTTGTGTTTCTTGGAGGCTTCAAATGCATACGATTGCAGCTCGGGACTCACAAGGAATCATTCCGTCCTCGGGACAACCAGACGCCCGCCCGAAAAAGGTATTCCCTATTCGCATCGATGTGTCTAGCTTGTTCGATTCTTTAGTGCGCCCGGTCTCGACCCGGGTCCGAAGGTCAAGTCTGGAGATTGGGGCGCACCGATCTGAGCTTCTTGAAACCGGCTTTGAAAGTATCACCGTGGCCGGACGCCGCGTGAGGCCCACCTCCTCTGTTCTTCAGTCAAATCTCAAGAAACAAGTGGAGCGCTTCTGGCAGAATTCACCGTGTGACTCATGGTTTACTAATGAGGCACGCGGGACCCCCGCCTTTTACCGGAGCCTGGACGAGCACAGGTACAGAGTGCACCCGGGCTTGCTGTCTGCGGTGGGTTTTGAGAAAACGAGGGGTCTGCGTGTGCTCGAAATCGGTTGCGGATGTGGCAGCGAAGCCGAGCGCTTCGCCCGCGCCGGAGCTCGTTACACTGCGGTTGACTTGACCAACGCCGCCGTGAGCATTACACAGAGGCGTTTTCAATTAGGAGGGCTGGAAGGATGTTTCACCCAGGGAGACGCCGAAGATTTGCCTTTCGCTGACGGTTCGTTTGATCTCGTCTATTCTCACGGCGTCCTTCACCATACGCCGAACACTCCTCGGGCCATCCGTGAGGTCCACCGTGTGCTGGCTCCCGGCGGACGTGCGATGATCATGTTGTATCACCGCGACTCGTTTAACTACCAGGTGAATCTGCGAGTCGTCCGCCGCCTGCGCGCACACCTCCTGAAGACGGAACCGGGAATCAAGCTGGCCCGCAAGATATGGCACGAGCCCGAGGAGGAATTGAGGCGACATGCGGACCTCATCCTGCAGGACCCAGATGCTTACCTCGACATGCAGAATATGCTCAACCGAAATACCGATGGACCCGATAATCCTCTTTCGCAGGTGTTTTCGAGGCCGTCGGCAAGTGGGCTGTTTTGGCAATTCGAGAATGTCAGAACAGAAGTCATGTTCTGGAATCCCAACTGGCTGCCTGGCATAGGGAAACTGATCCCAAGGTTGATCGAAGACTGGCTTGCTTCCCAGTGGGGCTGGCATCTCTGGATTTACGCACAGAAGCGCTACCTGGAAGTTGCCGCTAAGAGGGTTCGCCGCCCTGCATGTCAGGAGGTGCATGCCGAAGCGCTCGTTGACTGAACAGGGGCGATCGAGACAATCTCGATTTCTTTTTCTTAGTCGTCGGTACTCACAGCGGGGTTGTTGGATGCCAGCCAGAGCATGCACAAATTCAAGCGAAGCCGCCCGCTCCCCATCGTGTGCTTCCACGTTCGCAATCAACTGATCTCCGGGACCGGCGTCGACCCGCAATTCCAGATCGGCAATATTGTCGGGGACTTTGTTAGGAGCAACGATTTCGACGGCATAACCGCGGGTATTGCCGGTCTCCTTTATCTCTTGCGCTTCGAGCGCGTCGATAACTTGGGAGCGTACCGCATCCCGTCGGAGAGCAGCCCTCTCATCCCATCTGTTTACATCAACAATCCATATTTCTTGTCCGCCAGGGTCTCCTCTTGGCGCGACGGATTATTTTGAAGTGGCCTGTGAACCTGACTTGCGCGCCTTGTCAGAAATCCTCGCAGTTGCCTTTGTACATGGTTCATCCCCGAGCAAGAACTCCAGGGCGGCGGGCAGTCGCATACGCCATGCATCCTCGCCGTGTTCCGCCCCTTGAACAACCACAAGGCACGTAGTTGTGCGATTTTGAAGCGACTTGGCGAGCCGAGTAACATCGTCCACCATTTCGCGCTTGGCGTCTCCTTCACCTTCATTGGTGCCCGCGCCGACATAAACGCGCGACGGCCAGTTTTGAAGAGTCTCCGATCGACGAAGCAAGGCGTCGTTTGCGATGTAAAGTGACGGGCTTTCGAGCAGCAACCACTGATAACGGCCCGGATGCTCCATCACAGTAAAGAGCGCTATGGCTGCTCCGTACGAAGCGCCGGCAATGCCAATAGTGCTCGTTGTTCGGTATCGCGACTCGACGAGTGGGCGAACCTCCTGTTCCAGAAATGCGGGGAACAATTTGCCTTGAGGACTAGGAACAGGAGGTAGAAGAGAGTCGTCGGGATATGGCAGGTACTCGTTTGCCCGGTCCGATCCTGGGCTCTTCGATTCCCTAGTAGAGCCGCCGTTATCTATTCCCACAAAGATTGTCGGCGGAATCTTTCGGGACAGAATTAACTGTTTTGCGATGCGATCCAACCGACGGCCGTGAAATGTAGCAATTCCATCGGTGAAGTAGAATACGGGATACTTCCGCTCGCGCTGCGAAGCTTGGTGGTATGCAGGAGGAAGCCAGACCCTGATGGTTCTCGTATTGGCGAAAATCTTACTTCGCAGTGTCAGCAATTCCATGCTGGCAGCGGGAAGTGAACGGTCTTGTGAATTGGCAAGCAAGGCCCCGTAAAGCAGCATCACAACACATGTGGTGAGCCTCCTGTGTCCTGGTCTCACTCTCATTCGGTTTGCCCTCGAATCACGGATCTTAGACGAGTGTCGGAAGTCATCGTTAGCTCAACCAATCACGAGCGATCCCCCCCCGTCTTTTTGCGACTGCACACTGACCTGCCTCCTGAAAAGTAGTCCAGCGGAAATGTGACTTCTCCATTTAGGATGGCCCGCTCAGGGCCAGAGAGGAGGAGTCGTGCGCAAGAGTCGCTTCAACGAAGAACAGGCGCAAGAAGGATTCGTTGAACGGGTGTGCCCCTCAGTTTAGGGGAGGCAGTTTCGGCGACAGTCGAAGAACTGAGAATTGTCCTCCTCTGCCATAAAGAAGACCAGCCGGGAAACCTAGCAGCCCCAGTTTGCCTCGCCGGGTTTGGCGAAATACCGGCGAACAACCCGCTCTTTCTCGACCGGTGCTCCGAGCTCCTGCAGCGTCCGGCGGGCGGCCGCGACCATCAGTTCGCGTTCATTCTGCGGTACCTGCTCCCAGGACAGCGAGGCGTCTTCCTTTCGCAGGCCATGGAAATTCTCAGAGAGAGTTCCCTCGTATTGGTAAAACAACTTCGCGAGTTCTTCCGCGGATACTTCTTGAATGGACATACATCATTTCCTTTCTGAAACGTTCGCGGTTAACCCGGAATCTCCTTTTTGGTTCAATCGACAACACCATTCTACGCCCATCTCTGGCCGGGTTTGTCGCATTCCGCCAGGATCGATCTGCTCTGCTTTGTGCCTCTTGATTGGCATGACCTGCTTTTGCTCCCAGTGGATTCTCTCTCATTCCACTTGGTACAAATTTCGCCGGGCACATCACTTGGATTACGAGTGGAACTCCACTCCCTGCGCCAGGTGAATTTCACCGCCCCAATTGAGGGTATTGGTCTGGCGCCGCATGTAGGCTTTCCAGGAATCCGAACCGGACTCACGACCTCCGCCGGTCTCCTTTTCGCCGCCGAAGGCACCGCCGATTTCCGCACCTGAGGTGCCCACATTCACGTTCGCGATGCCGCAGTCGGATCCCGTGAAGCTGAGGAACTTTTCCGCTTCAGCCATGCTGTCCGTGAAGATCCCTGACGACAGGCCTTGGGGAACCGCATTGTGCAATGCAATCGCCTCATCGATGGTCCGGTATTTCAGAACGTAAAGGATCGGAGCAAAGGTTTCGGTTTGCACAATCCCGGCGTCATTGCGGATTTCGACAATGGTCGGCAGAACGAAGGTCCGCCTGCCAAACGGCGGTGGATCGAGGGCCTTGCCTCCGTAAAGCACTGTTCCGCACTGCTGGCGGACAGCAACCAGCGCATTCTCGTAGTCCGATACGGCCTCTTCATCGATCAGCGGTCCCATCAGGGTTTTAGGATCGAGTGGATCGCCAATTTTCACCTTTTCGTAATTTCCAATCAGCTTGTGAACGAATGAGTCGTAAACGCTCTCGTGAATGATCAGCCTGCGGGTGGAGGTGCAGCGTTGCCCGGCTGTGCCGACGGCCCCGAAGAATGCCGAGGCCAGCGCTCCTGTCAAGTCGGCCTTGTCCGAAATGATTAGGGCATTGTTGCCTCCGAGCTCGAGAATGGTGCGACCCAGGCGGGCACCGACAACCTGACCGATGCGCTTCCCCATCCGGGTCGATCCGGTGGCGCTAATCAGGGTGAGCCGGTTGTCGGCCAGAATCCGTTCGCCGACGGTCGACCCGCGTCCAACGACCACACAGGACACTCCGTCCGGAACACCGTTGGCCCGGAACACCTCGCGGATGATGTTTTGGCATGCGATGGCGCATAGCGGTGTCTTGCTCGAAGGCTTCCACACCACCGGATCGCCGCAGACAAATGCCAGCGCGCTGTTCCACGACCAGACTGCAACCGGGAAGTTGAAGGCAGTAATGACACCGATCGGCCCGAGCGGGTGCCACTGCTCCATCATGCGGTGCATCGGCCTCTCGCTCTGGAGTGTCGGGCCGGAAAGCGTCCGGCTCAGACCGACCGCATAGTCGCAGACGTCGATCATTTCCTGCACTTCCCCCAGGCCTTCGGTCAAGATCTTGCCCATTTCCAGCGAGACGAGTCGTCCCAGCACATCCTTTTTCTCGCGCAGCGCGACCGCAAATTGACGCACGATTTCGCCTCTTTTGGGAGCAGGCAGAGCGCGCCAGAACTCGAACGCTTTCATCGCCTGCCCGACAACGATGTTGTAGTCGGCCTCGCTCGCCTGTTCGACTTTGGCCAGCAACTCGCCGGTCGTCGGGCTGTGGACTTCGATCCAGTCACCGCTGCTCGCAAACCACTGGTCCCCGTAACTCGCACCCGAAAGTTCTACCTGCAATCCCAGCGAGTTGAGAATCCTGTCTTTTTCTTCCATGCGAACAACCTTTCAAAATATGGGGAAACAGCTCTTCATCCGATCTGCTCAAGCCGCACGGACATAGAACGTCTCGGTCCGTTCTTTGCATGAAATATTGAGCTGCGCGAGTTCGTTCAGCACCGGATTGTATATATTCGGGGTCACCGGACGCAGGACGCCGGTTGCATTAATCCGGCCAGTGAGAATCATGTCCACCCCGATCGCAGCCGGCAGGGAGACCGTTCGCGACATGCTGGAATCGCCGTGCGGGATTCCATAGTCGATGAGTTCGGAGACGATCCGTTCCTTTTTGCCATCGGGGAATTCGGCTCGGAAATCGTGGAACAACACGATCATGTCCCGCTCACCGGGGTGGAATGCCAGCTTCTCGTACATCAAATCGCCCATGGCATCCAAGGGGCTGATCCGCTCGGCACTAAGCTTCCGACTGGAGAACATACCCAGCCACTCAAGATTCCGGATTGGGTAAGACTCCTTCGGGATCCCGAGTTTCCTGGCTGTCGCGGCCGCCAAGTCCTCACCTTCGGAGGCCCCCGCCAGGTTGCGCATTAAGTCGGCATAGGTCTTCCCACGGGCATCGATTTCATCCAGCGCGAAGAGACCCAGCTTCCCGAAGTT
This sequence comes from Terriglobia bacterium, assembly GCA_020073565.1. Classification (GTDB taxonomy): domain Bacteria; phylum Acidobacteriota; class Terriglobia; order Terriglobales; family Acidobacteriaceae; genus Acidiflorens. The sequence goes on along the minus strand of JAIQEY010000055.1, from coordinate 16,741 downwards.
GTACATGCAATCGCACCAGCCCATGTTGCGAAGAGTCCCGCGGTACATCGTCTGAATACCTTGTAGCCCGTAGACGTCGATGTAGCTGATCGAATCCCGATTCGGATAGGCTTCGTAGTCCCCTAGGCCCGGTACCGACAGGATATGCATCTCGTGGAAGAGGCGATGGGAGGGGATCTCGACTTTACGGCCGTCCATCAGGTACATCGCGCTGTTTCGGCCGGCCAGCAGGACGCCTCTGGGAGCCCAGGAGAATTTATAGCCAAACGGATTGTCGTTGGCCTCCGGCGCCGGCAGGCCGCCGCAATAAGACCTGAAGGAGACGATGCGCCCGCCTCGGCTACGGACACTATCGATGATCCGCATCGCTGACATGTGATCAATGCCGGGGTCGACGCCGACCTCATTCAGAATTGTGACTCCTGCTTCCTGCGCCGCGCCGTTTTGTTCCTGCATCGCAGCCGAAACATAGGAGGTTGTCACCATGTGCTTTCTGTTAGCGATGCAGTGTCTTGCCACCACCGGATGGAACGTGTAGGGAACGAGGCTAACCACGAGGTCGCAGTCCTTAATCAACTGCACCAGCATGGTCTCATCCTGAACATTGAGAGCGAGTGCCTTACCGGCTGGATGACCTGCAATCATGGCTTCAGCCTTGCTTGCCGTGCGGCTCGCCACGGTGACCTGATAACCCTTTTCCAACAGATATCGTACCAACGGCTTGGCTACCAGCCCGGCGCCTAACACTAGAACACGTTTCATATGCGGCTCCTGGATCATGGGGAGGTGCGCAGCTGAGCCCTTCCGCATGGTACCGATCACCATGCGCAGCTCACGGGACGCACCCTCCAGATGTTTTTGAATGTATTGATAGTCAGGGGTCAGACGCCCCTGATGCACGATCACGGCCCGCTTCAAATAAGGCGGCAGGTCGAGCATTTCGAATGGACCCTGCCAGTCGGCGTTCGCCAACGGGGCAACCATGTCCCGCAGCACGGAACTGAAGTACTGTGACGATTCCCGGGGAATCTCGCAGGGGAGATTGTCGACCGCCATGATGACCGGTCCATTCCCCTCCACACCATCCCGGGCAGAATCCTGTTCAGAGAGGTAAACGTAGCAGGGGTGGTCCGGCTCGGTGACTCTCACGGTGAGTTCGACGCTTCCTTCAATGTCGCAGCTGATGTCACCGATTACCTTGAGGCGCGGGGCACAACCCGGGAGGTAGTTTCTTGCGGCCCACTCGCGCGTGACCAGACGCGGATATCGCGACTCCCAATAAATGCAATTGACCAACACATCAAGGTGCGGCAGATGCTTTTCAAAGCAGCCCTCGTATCGTTCCGGATGGTCGTAATACTCTTGCAGGTTGAACGGGATGTTCTGTTCCTTGCGTTCGACCATGTCCTCTTCGTGGAACACGACTTTCACAAGCCGCGGACCCGCGGCTGCGGACGCCACCGCAGTCAGATCCGCAACGGCCACCTCCACGGGTTTGAGACAGTCGAACACTTCCTGCGCCCCCGTCGATACATTGCCATACCCGGAAAAGCCAAAGACCAACGGGGGTGCTCCCGCCTGTTGCACAATCTGGTCGCCGAGCGCGGTGATGTGAGCCTTTGCCTCAGCCAGATCCCGATACTCGAAGGCCGGGTGCACCTGTGAAAGCGGCGTTGACACTCCAGACACAGCCAGCCGTTGCCCGAGGCAGCGCAACGTCTCGATCATTCCGGCATAGCCGGCGTGGCGGCCGAAGAAGATTAGCCTTCTCTTCTGATCATCCGTGATTTTTTCGTAGTCCACCAGGGAACAGCCCAGTTCCATCAAACGCCGAAGCATGGGCATGTTGTGGGGTTGCCCCTTCACCACGTGCGCGAAGAAGACATAGGTCTTTCCCGGCAATAGCAAGTGCGTCGGTATTTCCTTTATCGCGAAGACAACCGACGCAGAGCCCAGATCCTCGTTAACCTCGACTCCAGCGGACCGGTACTCATGATCCGTGCAGACACGCACACTGGAGGGCTGGACAAGAACCCGCACCCCTTGCTTCGTCTGCAGGTCGGATATATCAGTCGGAACCAGAGGCGCGCGACGTTCCCACTTGTTCTTGTCTTCCCTTCGAATCCCAATGATCGCGCCCATAAGGAAAGGGTTCGAGGCAGCCGATATCGGGGAATTTATCTTCCCATGACTAGCTGCTCAATCAACAGCGGAAGTTTAAAGGGTTGTGCAATGCGGCGTCAGTGACGGTGATCACCCCGCAATGCCCGCGAGCTCTGCCAGAGCCAGCCAATGCCGTGGATGCGGGCGGCGTCGGCCTGCGTGGATGAAAGCGGCGTAGGGCTTCGAGACCTCAGAGCTTGCGCTATTTCCGGACCTTGACGGTTCTGAGTCGGATCTGAATTCTTTGAACATAGCTCCTCGTTCAGCCACCCGGGACGCACATGGCACGCGCAATACAATTCCCTTGCTAGGTTCTGTTTTCCTGCCTCGATACAGGTTTTCCAGCGCGACGAAAAAGGCGGATCATTATTTGCTCTCGCCGGGTGCACCTCGCACCCCTTGGTAAACGGCTGATCAACCCCTCCCATTGTAGTTGCAGCTATCTCTGACCGGGCATTCGGTGCAACGCGGCTTTGACCGCTTGCACAGTTCTTGACCGTGCTGCCGGAGCAACTGATGTGCCCGGATCAGCGAATCGTAGTCTCTGGGGAGTTGCCCATGTATCGTTGTTTCGCCCGACACACCTGCCATCCGAGCGCTCCAGATGATGACCCGCAACGACGTCAACCAACTGCCGGTGGTTTCGAACGGGCGAATGGAAGGGGTCTTCTCTCGCGGCCATGTTTTGCGTTTTCTTCAGACCCGTAGCGAACTACTGAAGTGAGTGGATCGGAGTCTCCGCCAATCCCAATCCATTGGCCCGAAATGAGGGGAACAAACGCAACAAACCCGGAAGTATGGGTGGCCCTATTTCAGGAACCCCACGATCAGGTCGCTGGGCCCAGGCAGGTTGATCCGGGATACCTCGGTGAAACCCGCAGCCTTCATCCAGAGGGTGTATTCGAACTCGCTGTAACTGGCACCAGCATCGGTGGAAACGAGCATGTTCAGTGAGAACAGTGCCGCGTGTTGCGGGCCGGTTTTGTCAGGATTGAGGATGAAGTCTTGCACAACGAGGCGGCCGTTCGGCGCGAGTGCCTGGCGTGCACGGCGGAAGATGTCCCGGTTCTGCTCCTCGGAAAACATGTGGCAGATCGCGTTCAGCATGATGATGTCGTAGCCGGAGCCAAAGTCGTCCTGGAGCATGTCTCCAGTGCGAAGGTTGACTTGTGCCAGGACGCCGGCCTGGCTGACATATTCGGTGGTGAGCGGTACGACCTCTGGGATGTCTAGGATCTCGCACTGCACATTGGGACAAGTTTTTGCGAACGCGATGGAGTATGCGCCGGAGCCGCCCCCGAGATCGAGGATGCGTCGAACACCAGTTGTGCCCAGGGCCTTCACCACCAGCGGGGCGCGATCTTTGGCGTTGCGTTGCATGCCGGCAATGAAGTTGCGCGTCCACGCGGGGGTTTCGTCCCGATCGATAGGGACGCGGGTACCGCTGCGCACAGCGTCGGTCATGGTGCTCCAGCGATGCCAGATGTTGGCGGTGTGCAGCAGACCATTGCGGTGGTTGTCTTTGGAGCCCTGAACAAAGAAGCGTGCTGACTCGGACGTGTTCTTGTAAGCGTCGTGGCTCTTCGAGAGCAGTCCGAGGGCGACGAGCGCGTTGAGCAGCATGCCTACGGCTCGGACATTCGCGTTGATCCTCGTCCCAATCTGTGCGGCAGTGGCTCCGTCCCCGACGGCGGTAAAGAGGTCGAGTTCAAGCGCGGTAAGAATGCAACGACTCGACATGTAGCCGCGGATCATCTGATCGAGGCGATCGGGCAGCATCCCTGCTTTGTCGCGGGCAGCCATTGCAGCACGGAACTTTTCCCCATGCTCGACCGACATGGCCTTCATCGCAGAAGCATCGTTCCATGCGAGACGATCGAGGGGCTTACCGTCGCGCAGGTGTGTCTCGACAATCTCGGAAACATCAGAGCCTTGCATGTGTCGGTACCACACCCCTGCCGGATAGACGACCATCACCGGACCTTCATCACACAGTCCCATGCAGCCGCAGGTAGTGAGTTGCACCTCGTGGTTGAGCCCACGCGCTTGGATCTCGCGATCTAGCGCGTCCAGCACAGCGAACGCCCCGCTGGCCGGGCAGGAGGGGACACCTTCGGGTTTTTGCTGCGTGCAGACGAAAAGATGAAAGCGGAACGGTTCCATGTCGTGGCCTCCAAGCCTGGCTTGATGTTAGCGCTTCATTCTTAGCGCCGCTCTGGGGCGTGCTGGATCGGGAGAACGGTGAGCGAAGTCACAACCAAAACAAAGGCACAAGACCGAGCGCCGCAAGAGCAGTCAAGAGAGAGAGGCTTTGAATGCCCGTCTTTCGATCGGCCAAGCTGTAGGCGTAGATCCCCTTCACAAGGTTGTTGCTGGCGGCGGCGATCAGAACCGCCGCTCCCGCGACCTTCAGAGGCGTAAGCGCGCCCGCAGCCTGGGTCATGCCCAGGATAAAGGGATCTACGTCGGTGACACCCATGATCGCGGCCAGTGTGTTGACTCCCGCTCTTCCGAGGTAGGTAACGGCCAACTGCGTGGCCACCAGCATTGCTAAGAAGAGAAAAGCGAAGAGAAAGGCTGCGAACAGCTCGAGGGGGTTGTTTGGCTCAAATTCCCGCTGCACTGCTTCGGCGCTCACATCTGGCCGGCGCGACCAAATCCAGCCAACGGCTATCGCCAGACCTGAAAATAGGAGAAAGGGGAGCGCCAACAGGGACATTAAGTGACGATTGAAAAGAGCCAGGAGCGCAACCAAGCGGAGGTACATGACACCGGATGCGATCAACATCCCTCCCGCGAAAAGGTGGGGGTGCTCCTCATGAGCTGCTCTGCGTGACATGACTACTGTGGTCAAAGTGGATGAGTATGCCCCACCCAGGAAGGCTGCAAGCACTACTCCACCGCGTTCCTTGGTGAGCTTCTGTAGGATGTAACTGCCATAGGAAATCGTGCTTACGGCAACGACGACAAGCCAGGTTTTAAAAGGATTGAGGTGAAACGGTCCAAACTCGTAGTTGGGCAATATGGGCAGGATGACAGCCGAGAGAAACAGAAACTTGGCAACCGTGAGAATTTCGCCTGGCGCTGCCCGGGTGGCGAGCTTCTCCAGAGCTTCCTTGAGTTCCAGTAGTAACAAGCTGGCCACGCTCAAGGTAGTGGCAATCCAAAAATGCTCGTAGTACACGAGGGCGCCCACCAGGTAAGTCGCAAGACCCGACATCTCTGACGTCACGCCTGCTGCCTCGGTGGAAGAGAGTTTGTGCCAATAGGACAACAACAGAAAGCCACCAACCACCAGGAAGCCGACCGTCAACGGAAGAAGCTGCGTGCCGGACAGAAGTGCGATCGAGTAGCCAATCAATCCGATGAGCGGAAAGGTGCGCACGCCGCCGAATGCGTAGTGCCCGGCTGCAGCCTTGCGCTCCTCGCGCTCCAGTCCGATAAGGAAAGACAGGAAGAGAACCAGGAGGATTTTCACAGCTTCGGGCGGCAACCATCGATAAACGTCCACTAGATTGTGTCTCCCGTTCTAAAAGTTCGCATTTTGTCACAATTCTGCCAAGTCCGAAGTGACAAGGCGGGTCCATGCAGATGAACCCAGAGATCTTCTGCGATCCAAGAATTCCATCAGCGCTGCCGCAAGGCGGCTTTGAGGCGTGCCGTGGTCATGGGAAGTTGCCGCAGACGAGCGCCCGTGGCGTCGAAGATGGCGTTGGCCACAACCGCTCCCATGGTGGTGATCGGCGGCTCTCCGCAACCCGACGCGGGCGTTTCCGGATTCTCAATCAGGATAGTTTCGATTCTGGGCAACCAGGAAAAACGTGGAGTCTGATAGGTGTCGAAGTTGCGGTCGAGAACGGCACCATCCTTGAAACGTACTTCCTCAGTCAGGGCGTAACCCAGGCCCATGGTGATACTGCCTTCGATCTGCTGGCGCGAGCCATCGGGATTCACCGTAACGCCCTGATCCTGGGCGCAGACCACCCGCTTCACTTCCACGTTCCCGGTATTTTTATTGATCGCGACCTCGGCGACCGTGGCGACGTAAGTGCCCACATCGGTGGCGCAGGCAAGGCCGACGCCGCGACCACTCGGCGCAGGTGCCGGCTTCCACCCGAACTGACTAGTCGCCGCGAGCAACACACGGCGCATGCGTGGATCGCTCAGGTGGGCAAGGCGGAACTCAAGAGGGTCCCGACCCAGTTTGCTGGCGAGGATGTCGATGTGCGATTCGCGGGCAAAGGTGTTGGTATTGACCGCGGGCGCCCGCCAGGGACCGACGGCGAAGGGGTGCAGTCCGGGAGAACTGCCGCCGCCCCAGCCGCCGGACGACTGCGTGCGTTGGTGGGGGATGTCATAGAACTGCCGGGCCCCGCGATCACCGGCGCAGTACACACGGTAATTCCACAGCAGGAGTTTTCCGGCGTCGTTCTGTCCCGAGCGGATTTTCACGACAGCCGCGGGCCGGAAGGTGTCGTAAAAGAACTCCTCGGCGCGATCCCAGACGACCTGCACAGGTTTGCCCGTGACCTTGGCTAATCGCGCTGCTTCCACGGCTTGGTGGGACGCGCTTTTGCCGCCAAACCCGCCACCGACGTAAGGAGTGATGACCCGCACGTTCTCCAGCGTGAAGCCGACGGCCTGCGCCAATTGTTGGCGGAGGGGGAAGGGCGTCTGCGTGCTCGCCCACACCGTCAACCTGCCGCCTTCGATGGCGGCGACAGCGGAGTGTGTCTCCATCGGCGCATGGGCGACGTAGCTGTTCAAGTAGGTCTCCTCGACCACACGCGTGGTGAGTTTCTCTCCTTCGGCCAGGCTGCCTTTTTCGTCCACTATCTGTAGCGGCGGTGCGGCTTTGAGCAGATGTTCGAAAATCGTCTGATCGTCCTCGCTCGGATGGGGAGGTTCGAATCGAGCTCGGATGAGTCCCAGCGCTCGATCGGCGATATCGGGATGTTCGTGGAGCACCGCAATCATCTCGCCGTCGCGGATAACACGAACACCCGACACCTTCTCGGCGACTGCTGTGTCGAGTTCTTTCAGCGTGGCTCCGTGCGCGGGCGGCCTGAGAATGCGCGCGTGCAGCGTACCCGGCGGAGTCATATCCGCTGCGTACCTGGCTTTACCAGTTACCTTTTCCAGAGCATCTTTGCGCCGCGGTGCCTTCCCGATGACAGTGAATGCCGAGACCGCCTTCACAGGCACCTTTTCGAGATGGCGCTCGATCCTCTTGCCCTCAACCAGCCTGGCGTAGGAAACAGTCTTGTGCTCGTCCTGTGCGCATGTCACCACGCCATCCTTCACGCGCAACTGCTCTACCGAGGGTAGATGGAGGTAATCGGCCGACATCTGCAACAGCACGGCCCGGGCTTCGGCGGCCGCACCCCGCAACACGGGACCGAACTGCCGAATGCTGAGCGAACCGAAGGTGCCCATATCCCATGGACAGAGGTCGGTGTCGCCCATGACTATGTCGACCGAATCGAGGGAGACGTCGAGTTCGTCGGCCGCCAGTTGTGCCAGCGCGGTCTTTGAGCCCTGCCCCAATTCCACCTTGCCGACGAAACAGGTGACCCGGCCGTCACCGCCGATGCGAAGATAGGCATTGAAATCGGTGGGATAACTGGGCCGTCCGGGGAGGCGTGACGGTTCCTGGAAGGCGGCCATCGGGTCGGTGGCGAAGAAGATGAAGAGCCCGGTGCCAGCCAGTTGGAAGAACTCGCGCCGGCTTATGCCAGTGGCCGTGTCGACAGCACTCTCGACGGTTTCATTCCAGTCGTCCCCATGCATTAGGCACCTCCTCTCGTCGCGCCTGCTGCCTCCAAGATGGCTTGCACGATGCGCGTGTGAGATCCGCAGCGGCAGAGGTTGTCATCCATGTGCCGGATAATTTCTTCCCGGGTGGGGTGCGCTTTCTTGAGGAGGAGCGTATAGGCGTTCACAATCATCCCCGGCGTGCAGTAGCCGCACTGGAAAGCATGGTGATTGAGGAACGCTTCCTGGATTGGGTGCAGGTGACCCTCGGTGCTCAAGCCCTCGATGGTCAGCACGTGCTTTCCGGCAATCTCCTTGACCGGAGTGATGCACGATCTAACGGCCTCGTCGTTCACGATTACGGTGCAAGATCCGCACAGGGCGGCTCCACAGCCGAACTTGGTGCCGGTGAGCCCGAGGTCATAACGTAACACCCAGAGCAGCATGCGGTCGTCGTCGACGATCAGTTGCTCCGGCCTGCCATTCAGCGTGAAGGAAATACTTCGCTGCATCACCATCTCCCCTCTGGGCGCGTCGGTTCTTTCGATTCGTTTACGTATAGCACCGGGGTTGCTCCGGCTGCTGTGACGCTTGGTTCACACGAAGGTGATGGCCGACCGGTTCAGTCTCCAAAGAGTTGGAGAAGGTGGATACCGGCGTCCGTGCGCCCGCGTTTCCGCGTAGCCGTGAAATGGCGATGAGATACCCCCAATTCTCAGAGAGGCCCAATCTGCACTGCCTCTACTTAACGAGCCGGTTTGAGAGCGAACGAACCGCCTCATCGCTACGGCGATGTGCTGATACGAAAGGCGGATTTTTCCGCATCCTGCTAAGGCACACCCGTCAGCGTCTTCTTATTCGGCACCGGACCAACGCCGGAGGAAGTGGATGGCCTGTTCATGTTCTTCATCCGGGCGGAATTGTTTCATTATTGCGTTGTTGGTTCACTGATGACTATAATGACCATAATGACCTTGTGGATTGAGAGGATGCTCTAATGGGTACGCAAACGTGGACCGTGGCCGAGGCTAAGGCGAAATTCAGTGAAATCATCGAGCGGGCAATGTCCGAGGGACCGCAGACCATTACCCGAAAGGGCCGTACCGCCGCCGTGGTCGTCGGGGCAGAGGAGTGGCAACGAAAGACAAAGCGCGTTGGCAACTTGGCAGAATTTTTTGCAGCATCTCCGCTACGAGGATCGGGTTTGAAGGTCCGTCGGCTCAAAGAACGGCCTCGGAAGATTAGTCTATGAGCTTTCTTCTAGACACTAATGCGGTTTCGGAATGGGTCAAACCGCGCCCCAATCCCGGTCTCATCGGCTGGATGGAATCCACTGATGAGGATCGGGTTTTCATCAGTGTCATCACATTGGCAGAGCTAAGGTATGGCGTGGAACGCCTGGGGGTTGAAGCTCGTCGTCGCCGACTAGAGGAATGGCTAGGGCACGAATTGTTGCTGAGATTCGAAGGCAGAATATTGCCCGTCGACACCAACGTTGCAGAAGCCTGGGGCAAAACGGTTTCGCGCAGCGAAGCGGCCGGACGTCCGATCGGAGCAATGGACGCATTTCTGGCAGCCACAGCGGAAGTCCATCGTCTGACGTTGGTGACCCGCAACGTGTCGGATTTCCCAGCCCTCAAAGCGGTTCTCGATCCCTGGACTTAGACACCGCCAGAGGGCTGTTTCTCAAATTTGTCAGCATCCTGATACCTAAGGCACACCCGTCAGCGTTTTATCAGGCACCGGACCAATGCCGGAGGAAGTGGATGGCCTGCTCATGTTCTTCAGCCGGTCGGAGGCGCGGTGCTCCGCTTCCTCCAGTTCCTGCGGAGACATCGTCTGGGCCAGGTTCTGCTTTCCTTCCGCGATTCGCTTACGGACACAATTCGTTCCCTAACAGGCTGCGGAAAAATTGATGTGCAGCGTGTTTTTCTTTCTGTTTCTCATCGTTAACGATGCCGAACGGTTTGATTTCCACTGTTTTTGTGGCCCTCGGGGCTAACTCGATGCTCCTGAAGACACACGTCGGCGCCGAGTTACGCCGCGGGAACTGCGGCGGTCAGGTTGCGCATGCGCACCAGATTGTAGGCGGCGCAGGCGAGGGTAAAAATCCAGTGCACTTTGCACACTCCGCGATGCCGTACCTTCCGCAGCAGCGCGATCGTCTTCAGCCAGCCAAAGCATTCTTCGATCCGCTTCCTCTTTCTCTGGCTGATGGCGTACCCCGGGTGCCGTGTGGTGTGGCCATCAATGGCGCTGCCACCGGGCCGCGCATGGTTCTGCGCCACGTGCGGTGTGACTCCCATCTGCCGACACTCCTTCACGAAATCTCGCGTGTCGAATCCTTTGTCTCCTCCCACGGTTACCGCCTTCGTTCCCGGAACCTGCTCCAGCATCACCAGGGCCGCGTCGCGCTCGGCCGTGCCGTTCGCCTGAAACACTTCCGCGTCCACGATCAGCCCGTTGCGATTCTCCACCAACAGATTCCCGCTGTAACTCAATTTCGACTCCTTGCCCTCGCCCTTGCGCGCCAGCAGCGCCTCGGGATCGGTCTTCGACGCGTGCGTCTCGTTCGACCGCCGCTCCCCGCGAAAGTTCACCGTGGGATTGCCCGAATCGTCCGGTGGAGGCGACGGCTTTCCTACCTTCGGCTGAAAGCTCTTCGTGCTCGCCCAAGCCTCCAGCAGCGTACCGTCGACGGTGAAATGCTCGTTGCTGGTCAAATCCTTGGCCCGCGCCTGCTCCACCACCCGCGCCAGAAACTCCTGGGCCAGGTCGGCCTCCAGCAAGCGGTCGCGATTCTTGGTGAACACGGTTGGGTCCCACACCTCATCATCGGCGTTCAGGCCCACAAACCAGCGAAACAACAGGTTGTAATCCATCTCTTCCATCAGCAGGCGCTCGCTGCGGATCGAGTACAGCATCTGCAGCAACTGTGCCCGCAACAACTTCTCCGGCGCAATCGAGGGACGCCCGACGCGGGCATACATCGTGTCGAACCGCCGGGACAGTTGCGTGAGTACTTCGTCCACCATGGTCCGGATGGCACGCAGCGGATGATCCTTCCGCACCCGCGCTTCCGGCGACAAATAACTGAAGATGTGATTCTGCTGCTGATCGTCTCCGCGCATGCCTTCTCCTACCATACAAGGCTGTGGATTAGGAGTAGTTTTTCAGCAGCCTGCTAAGGAGACTGCTATGAAGAAGAGGAAGATACGTCAAGGAAGGTGCAACTGCTCCTCCATTGCGAAAATGGGCTCTTAAAGTGTTGAAGCGCGGCAATTGTCAGGAGATGTGGCAATTGACACAGTGCAAAGATGACCGATGAAGAGCACATTGTTCCGCATCGATTGCGTTGGCCGTTGCTGGATTCCCGCAGGTGCCGCACCACCTCCCAAACCGTCACACATTTCGTTGCGGCCGATGTATAACTCTGTTCCACCCGGGTGACGTGCAGTCAATCTATTTTCTGGATCGCGAATCAGAAAACGTCTGGCGATACTACAGCATCGTGCGCATAGGAAAGAACGCAAACCGGCTGATCACGGGAAATGAGTCTTCCGCGGTCAACCGGGCTGTTGCGTTCTACCGTTACCTGGTCGGAATTCCCACCGGTCAGGAGCCGCCGGCGGCCCGATGAAGGCAAGAGTCTGTAGCTCTTGGCAGCCGTCATCACAGAGACGCCGATCGCAAGTAGCTTGAGGATTCGCGAGTTGTTCCTGAGGTTGAATTCATGAGTCCCACTCTGTTCTCGGCCCGCGCGGGACGCCTCTCTCTGTGGTTAGGCGGTGCCGCGCTTGCACTCGTGACGTTCGTCCGCATTACGAGGGAGTTGGTCGAAGGAGAGATGGGTGCCATGGACAGTGCGATCCTGCTCGCTGTAGCCAAAAAGCGGACGCCATCTAGCCGAATGTGTGGGAAGAGTGCAGAGGGGGAATCAGAATGGCCCACTCACAAGCAGACCCGAAACGGCCAAATGGCGGATTGCGACTGACGAAAGCAATTCAACGGTAATCCGGTAGCTTCAGTTCTGCCTGTCTCGGAGGGTCGCGCAGGGTCACGTGCACACATCCGTCAATGCTTCGCAGTCTGCTCGAGCTTAGATAAGACTAGCTGTATTTCCGAAAGGGCAGCGGCATCTCCCTTCGCCAGGTCCGCCGTGATCTGATCGCGGGTTGCCAAGGTGTCACGGAGCAAGTTGCGGAGTGCTGGGTCCTCTGTGCTACTTGCAATTTGCTGAGTTCGATCAAAAACCTCTCTGGAATACTCCCCGGCCTTCCCATAGTTTTTTTGAACCACCTCCAGATACATCATCGTGGCTGTGTCGCGAAGCTGCGCCAATTGTTGGCTGGACTGACAGGACCCTAATTGTTTCGTCGAGGCAGCAAGTTCATGCTGTACCCGCTGCAGTCTGGAATACGGCAGGATGAACCCAATAAGAAATCCAGCAAGCAACAGCAGAAACCAGAGGACGAGTTTATGTCGCATTGATCTTTCCCTCCTTTATTTTTCTCAACCTCGGCGAAGTCACGCAATGCGAGCGGTCCCCCGGGTCGATACCCGGGTTGGCTGGCGCAGGCTAAACCTTCTTGAGCCAGGGTTGGTGGAGTCTCTTACGGCCGTCATCATCCCATTGGACGACCGCGTCATCTTCGTTAGTTTGCTCAACTGTGCCGAATTCTCCAGTCGGCTTTCCGAAGTCGCCCAAACCCTCGACGCGATTTCCGGGACTCAGTTCCTGGTCGCTGGCAGAGGGGTCGGCGAGACGTGGTTTCTTGGCTCGGTCCGAGTCAGGCGCCGCCCCACGGTGTGACAGGGGTGGTTGGGGAGCTTTACGCAGTTTGGGTATCGGATTATTAGTGATATGGGTCATATTCTCTTTCTATGAGGAACAATGCCCTTCGCTGCAACTGTTCATCTCTTCGATAGAGACAGCATAGTCTTGGAAAGACTGGTTCGGCTGGTCCAAACTGCGCACTTCTAATAATTGATTTGGGTAGATGGCGCGCCATACAAATCGAGCGCTCAAATTGGTCCAATGTGACCAGACAGACTCGGCGTCCCCCTAGTCTCCATTGTCGTTCTCCATGCCAAGGCGGCCACGGCGTGGGGCATCTTGCGGAAAGTGGTCAATTTTGAACAGACAGGCGTCCTTTGGCTGCCTATTTTGCGATTATGGCTCTGTCCTAACGGTCATCAGGTCGTGGCCGGCGTATTGTGCCTTGCGTCTTGTGCACGCCGGGCAACGGCGAGCCAAAGACACCTTGTAACTATCCAGAGGAGATGTGGCAATGGACTCCCCCACTGTGTTGTGCATCGACGACCGTCCACAAGTGTTGGAGCTACGGAAAGCGACTCTAGAATCTCATGGTTATTCCGTCAAGATCGCGTTGAGCGGCTACGCGGCGATGAAGATGTTGGAGGAAACGTCGGTGGCCGCGGTTCTACTGGAGTACAAACTGGAAGGGATGGACGCAGAAGCCGTGGCTTACCATATCAAGCAACAGTTTCCCAACCTGCCGATCATCCTGCTTTCAGCGTACTGCGAGATGCCAGGGCGAATCCTATGGTTGGTGGATGAATACGTGATGAGGAGCGAAATTCCGGAACGACTGGTGCCGATCATCGAACGAACGCACAGGCTTGGACCACGTTCCGACCAACGGCGCCAGCGCAGCGAAGCAGCAGCGTAAAAACTCTGCCTCTTGCTGTCATGACACTGGGCAGTTTTCGGGGGAGGGCTGCCGACGGGCGTCCCGAACTCGGACAGGTTCGGGACGCTCTTTTTATGGTCGGTGCATTAAAAACTGGTATTACGGATCAGACGCAAGGCCGTCCTGGCGACACGCGTTCAGCGACGCTGTAAGAGAACGATCAAACTTCGCAGGCGGATCACTAAGGTGTGGACTCTAAACCTCAAGAGATCTGGTGCCGGCGGGGAGAATCGAACCCCCAAAGTACCAGGTACCGGCGGATTCAGAGTATACAGGGAGTTCTGAGCCGCTGAGGTCTGCTTGCCTGATTGCAAAAGTGCATGTGGCGTTTGGCCAGCACGGGAGGAAGTCATGAAGATCCTATTAGCCACGGATGATTCTAAGTTCTCAGAAGCTGCTGCGAAGAGCCTCGCTGAGCAGTTCCGACCTCAGGATACCGAAGTCCGGGTTCTACACGTCGTAGAACCGATTGCGATCTCAGTACCTCCACAGATGTCTCCAGGGTACTATCCGGAACTGGAGGATCGACTTCCGCAAGCACGCGAGGTCGCAGAGCGGGCTGCCAAAACGCTCTCTTCCGCCGGCTTCAGAGTGACCACGTCAGTCACTACAGGCGACGCGAGGAGCGTCATTTTGGATGCTGCCGCAGAATGGAATGCCGACTTGATTGTTCTGGGCTCTCATGGGCGCAGGGGGCTGGGACGCTTCCTCCTCGGCAGCGTTTCTGAAGCCGTAGCACGCCACGCGCGCTGCTCTGTGCAGATTGTGCGGATTCCATCGTAAGCGCCGCAGTCCATCTTGCCGGGGCACGTGTCTCTTTTTTTCACACGACAGAATTTGGACTGTGTCTCTGAAACGAATCGTAATTAACGGAAGAGAGAGGAGATCGCCCCGAACCACGCACCCAGGACCACAAGAATCTGCCCCGGAATGATCTGCAAGGCAAAGCGTCTGCCACCGCTGCTGATGCCAACAACCATCTTGGTCGCAGTATTCGTGGTCAGCCCGGCAAGGATTGGAAGCGCGCTCTCCTGAGCACTCAGCTTGCCGGACGCAACCAACGACGCCACCGATACAGCGGCGGAATGCGTATCGGCGAAGCCAGCGGCCGCAGCCGCAGCAATAACTCCGGCTCTGCCGAACTCCGCGTCGAGCGCAGCCGAAGCAAACTGCACCAGAGCGATAGTACCTGCAAATATCAATGCAGTCTTCAGACTAAAAACCCTTCCGACCTGCATTGAATCTGGCACGCCTTGTCGGATATTCCTGAACGTGAATAACGCCCCGTAGATGATCGCCGCAAGTCCGGCTCCAACAAGGGAGATCTTCAGCACCGAAAATGCAGGCCAGCTGGTAGCTGCCAACACCACAGCCAACTGAATCACCGTGGCTACCGTGGAAAGCACAGCTCCAGCGACTGCAGGCCGCGAAACCAGCGGATCCTTTCGTGCACGTGCCCCCATCGACGCGATGGTGGCCACACTCGATACAAAGCCAGAAGCCAACCCCGCCAAGGGAAGGCCAAACCGAGGCCCGAGCAGACGCACAGCGATATGGCCGCCGGCGCTGATCGACATGATCAAAATCACGACCTTCCAGATAGTCCGAGGATTGGTGGCGCTGAACGGACCAACGAATCGATCAGGGACCAAAGGAAGTACCACCAACGCGGCAGCACCGAAGATAAGAGCATCGGTCAGTTCCTCCTCGCTTAGAACATCACGTATGAAATGGTGAATCCGGGTTCGAGCCATGAGCGCGATCGCTACCGTCACCGCCAGGGCCGAAGCGATCACCGGCTCTTTCAGGGCGAATCCGCCGAGCAGTACGGTCAGCAAGAGAGCGGTCTCGGTGGTCAGACCAGGATCCTGCTCTTCGGTGCGCATGTATCCGATTGCACACAAGCCAGCCACTCCCAGAAAGGTTATCGCGAGCAGTGGCATACCCCCCAATGCGAAGCTCACTCCGCCCGACAGAGAAGCAATCATGAACGTCCGTATACCGGCCGGGGAGCGCGCGGGGCCCTCCCCTTTTCGTCGCTCTCGCTCGGCACCGATGAGCAGGCCGATTCCGAGAGAGGCGGCAAACCGGTAGGCGAGGTCATAGACGCCTGGCATGGATGGAATGTTCATCGCTAAACATTTTCGGCTAGGCAGGCCAGCCAAGCTAGACATTTCTTGTTCGAACACGAAAACAGAACCCGGCGCACCGCTGCAGATTCGTGTTCTGAGGTGATCTACCCGAAGTGAGCCATTTTGAACAGACGCGACCCCGACAGGTTTTTTAAATTTCAGACTGGATTAAAACTCTGGCCAGTAGAGTTCCCAACCTGAGCGTGAGGAGCCGTGGCCATGTTCAAGAAACAATCTCCACGGATGGCTCGGCCCAAGCGCGCCCGGTTTCGACAAGGATCACTGGCCGAAAATGCTGACCGCAGCTGGGGCACCCAAGTGTTCAAGTATTACGGGGCCAAGCTCTGGTGAAGCTAGTACAAGGCGATAGCAAGGCGATGGCCGGCCCGCAATGAGATAGTCCAGCGACAGGCCATCGCGCATTTTGATGCTCGTACCACTACCCGGGGTGGGAGATCGAAGCCAGCCCGGTGTTGAAAGGAGATTCACATGTTAATGATCGTGCTCATTATTATCCTGCTACTCGCATTCGGCGGTGGTGGTGGCTACTACGGATATCAGAGGTGGGGGACGGGCGGAGGCGTCGGAATCTTTGGGCTGGTCCTGATCATTCTCGTGCTCTTCTACGCGTTGGGCGGAATGCGTATGCCCCATTGAAGTTCAGAGGAGGTTTGGTGCTCGAACGCCCCCAAGCGCCGACGAATTGGGTCATCTTTGTGGGCTAAATTCCATGCATTAATAAAGGAAAAATATGAAAACACTCAAACTGTGTTTAGGGAAACTCTGAATAAGCCCGTGTCTTCGAGGTAGTACGTGTTCTGCCAGGTCGGCGCGAGCGTTCGGATTCTGTTTTTTCCGGGCTGCCGCCGTTTCGGCGGATCGCTTGTGATCTACAACCTTCGCTTCCGAGCTAAGCCGGTGCCAGAAGCAACAGTTTCTTCCGCGTCAAGTACAGATTCACCAGCGCGCACACTGCAA
>JAIQEY010000054.1 GCA_020073565.1 Terriglobia bacterium | reverse complement strand
CGCCTCCACGAGATGTGTCGAGTCGTGAAGATGGAAGGCCCCGACTACCGCCAGAAATTTCGCAGCGCCAGCTTCGGATGAATTCAGAAGCAAAAAGTCAGATTGCAGAAGTGCTGCAAGTTACGAGCCATGACCGTTTGAGCCGCAAGCTTCAAGCCAACGCCGTTGAGATCGCAAATTCCGTACACTGTCCTCCTGAGCGGAGCAGGACGAGGAGCGAAGCGAATCGTCCTGCGGAGTCGAAGGACCCCTACCTCCCAAAGATCTCTTTTCTGAGAAGAATTTGCTTCTTCCCCCGTGTCCCTCTGTGTCCTCTGTGGTAAAAGCCTTCTGTAGGCGCCGAAAATGAATCCACTTCTGCAATTTGACTTCTGCCTTCTGACTTAGAATTCCAAATGTGCTGACTGAGCGACTCCAGTTCCGTCCGGAAGTTGACGGCGAAATCTTTGCCGCCGTCCCCGCCGCTCCCGCGGCCTTTCTCTTGCGCGGCCCTGATCCCGCCTCCGAGCCCTACGTCAGCAAAACGGCGAACCTGCGCCGGCGACTGCAGCGCCTCCTCTCTGTCCCGGAAGAACGCACGAAGCGCCTGAATCTGCGGGACAAGGTTCGCGAGATCGAATACACGCCGACTGGTTCGGATTTCGAATCCGGATTCTTGCTCTATCAAGTCCTGCGCGCCGCCTTTCCAAAGACGTACTCGAATCGTCTGCGGCTGCGCTTCGCGCCCCTCGTCAAGCTGCACCTGGAAAACGAATACCCGCGCGCCTCCGTTACCACGCGTCTCGGCCGCCTGGATGGCAAGAATCTCTACTACGGCCCGTTCCCCACGCGCGTAGCTGCCGAGAAATTCATGAACGACGCGCTCGATTTTTTCAAAATGCGGCGCTGCGTCGAAGACCTGCACCCTGATCCCAAGTTCCCCGGCTGCGTCTATTCCGAGATGAAGATGTGCCTCGCTCCTTGCTTTCGCGGTTGTACGGACGACGCATATCGGGCCGAAGTCGTCCGGGTCGAAGACTTCCTCAATACGCGCGGCGAATCGCTCAAGCGGCAGATGGCGGCCGAACGCGACCGTGCGTCAGAACACCTCGCATTCGAGGAAGCCGCGACCCTCCACGCCCGCCTCGACAAACTGGCTCCGGTACTGCAGCAGATGCAGGAAGTCGTCCACCGAATTGACCAGATGCACGCGCTCATCGTGCACAAATCTGTGCAGCCCGAAAGTGTTGCTCTTTTTCGCGTTGATGCGGGCGCAATCGCCGGTCCGCTGTCGTTCCCGATCTCGGGCGCGGAACACATGAAGTCACAGTCGATGGAAGCAAGAATCCAGGCAGCCCTGCCCGAGTTCGCACCTGGCGAACTGCAGAGTGCAATCGAGCGCATGGAGCATCTGGCGATTCTGAAGCGGTGGTGCTATCACGGAAGCCGGGCGGGCGAGATCTTCTTCGCCGATGGGAAAGGAGGCTTACCCATGCGGCGCATCGTCCGGGGCATTTCGCGCGTCTATAAGGGAGAGGCGCCGGAGACGACTGCCAGTCCGATTCCAGAGACGCCGGCCCCGCCGGGCTAGTTTATCGAGGACCTATGCCGAAAAAGAAAACAGTCAGAAAGAACGCATTGAAACGAAACATGGCCAAGCGGAGCGCGAAGAAGCCGTCCAGTCACACCTCCAGCCCACACGATCGAGCGCTACGCCAGCACCTGCTGTACCTGCTGAACGAGAGCGGCGCCCACCTGACCTTCGACGCGGGGATGCGTGACTGGCCGGTGCAGCTGGCGGGAGCGAAAGTCGCGAATTTTCCGCATACGGCATGGATGCTCCTCGAGCATCTGCGGATCGCGCAGTGGGACGTGTTGGAGTTCAGCCGGAATTCCAAGCACGTTTCTCCGGCATGGCCCGAGGGATACTGGCCTGCGTCGGAAGCGCCTCCCAGCGAGCAGGCGTGGAAAGCGTCCATCGCCGCTTTCAAAAAAGACTTACTCGCCATGGGGAAAATGGTTGCTGATCCGAAAGTGGATCTGTTTGTGAAGCTGCCCTGGGGCGACGGACAGACCGTGCTGCGCGAAGCGCTGCTGCTGGCTGATCACAATGCGCATCACCTCGGACAACTGGTGATGCTGCGGAAAAGTATCGGGATCTGACCTGTGTCATGCTGAGCCAGGATTGACCTTCGCGCCAGCGAAGTTCAACCGCAGTCGAAACATTCCCACGCCCGTCACGCACTCCTGCGCTTTGCGATCTCACTCTTCAAATCGCTTGCCCGCTTCCGAAACACGACGCGCACTCCCTCGCGCCAGTGCTCGTCAATCCCCAGCAACTCCCATTCAATTTTCGGTGAAAGATAGCGGAGAAGCGTGTCCGTCGCTGGATGCACATGCAGCGCCGGAGCCACCAGCAGCAGCAGCGGCGTCTGCTCCGAGATTTCGCCGCCGGTGAAATACCCGAAGCGCGCAAACTCTCCGCGGCTCTGATGCCAGGCCACACGCGACCAGTAATCCACCCCTTGCAGCGGCAGATGAATGTCCTCATTGGCCTTGAGTTCGACGACCGCCAGCCGGCGCTCGCGGGTCATCGCCAGAATATCGATCATGGCGCGATCGGCTGCGGAAAACGCGGGCACCTGCGAATACACGCACTCCGGCCGTAACCGTCCGTCGAGCGCCTCAATGTCCGCGACCACCGACGACTCCAGCCATCGTTCCGGATGCATCCGCCACAACGCATGATTCTTGGGACCGTCTTTGTGGCGGATGGCCGCCGCCAGCCGAATCAAATCGCCAAAATCGGTTTCATTGTGCGCGCCCAAAACCTGCTCCTCAGCAGCTGCGCCGAAAGCGACTTCTTCGCCGCTCTGAAAATTCCGTGGGTCATGGGCAATTCGAGCCTGGGCGAATTCCAGGCCGTGCAGGCGGAACGAAATCAGTGCAGGCGAAAGGACCGCAATCTCGCATTGCGGCAGAATGTTGCGTATGCGGGAGATCGATTGGGCAAAGCGATCGTGTGCCATGGCTTCATCAATCGCATGTACCAGACGCGTGTTCAGGTTGCCCTGATCGCCGATTTCGACCGCGGCCATCTCGTCGCCGCGTTCGTCGAATTCCCACAATTGCCACTTGGCAGACGTTGGGTGCAGATGCACCATGCGCTGCTGCGTCAGCGCCGCCGTGCCCTTGGGCACAACCATCACCAGCCCTTCGACCGCGCGGCGTGCAGCGTGGGCCAGGCGGCAGGCATCGAGCCACAGGATTCCGGTGGTCAGGGCGCCGTCCACCGTGCCTTGCGTCTCTTGCTCATTTACGCCGAGAACGGCCAGTCCGCGTTGCCCCTGACGCATGAAGCCGCGCAGGTGCGCAGGTCCGAAGGAATGCTGGAGATCGAGACTCGTGGTCAGGCGTACCACAGTCCAATTGGGAAAGTTCCGCTCCAGCGCCCGGCGCAGACGGGGCTCGTAAGCCACCCGCGACGACCGCCGCGCCGCTGGAGATCGCTGGTCGCGATCGCGGCAGAAATCGAGCCGGGTCGGCCGGCTCTGCCCCATCCGCTGCACTTGCAGCCGGAGCGTGGTTGTTTTCAGTTCCGCATCCAGCACGCGCCGAACCACGTTTCGCTCGCTCGACCACAGATGCAGCAGGCACTTGTTGTACTCGCCCGAAATCGAATATTTCGACTCCGCCAGATCGAACGCGACGGCTCCGTCCTCGACAACGACCGCGGCGCGTGATCCGTCGAGAAAGTCGGACAGCATCTGGCTGAGCGAGTCTGGAGTCATGCGGCCATTGTTTGGCAACGACAGCCGTTCGTCTGTGACACTGGTACGGCGCAATTGTGTTGAATCGGAGGTTTGTATGGCGGTCGCATCTGTTCCGTCGGTCGCTTCTCTCTCGTGGGATAATAAAGATGGCTTCGAGTCGTTTCCCACAAAAGGGCATCCAAATATCGTGAGTACACATCAAGACCACTTCTTCTTCGAACATTACGGCCTAACGAATCAGGACCTTGAGCGGTATCTGTCGGCCGCGCTTTCGGCCGGTGGCGAGTACGCTGACCTGTACTTCGAGTACCTGACCTCGACTTCGTTGATGGTCGACGAGTCGATGGTGAAGTCGGCTTCGCAGGGAATCTCCGCGGGATGTGGCGTGCGCGTCGTCTCTGGCGAGCGCACCGGATACGCTTACACCGACGACCTTTCGCCCGAGCGTATTCTGCACGCCGCCCGCACCGCGGCGCTGATTGCCAGTGCGCCGGCCAAGACGACAGTCACCGGATTCCAGCAGAAGCCAGCGCGAAGCCTGTATCCGGTCACCTTGCCTTCGGTCGACGCCGACATTACCGCCAAGGTCGAGTTGCTCATGCGCGCTGATCGCGCTGCGCGTGGATATGATGCGCGCATCAAGGAAGTCCGCACCAATTACGCCGACGAACTCCGCAACATTCTCGTCGTCGGCTCCGATGGAACCTTTGCCGAAGACTCGCAGCCGCTGGCGCGGATGAACGTCTCCTGCATTGCGAAGACGGATGCCCAGTCGGGACGCGGCACCTCGGGCGGCGGCGGTCGCGTCGCGCTCGATTTCTTTTTTGGCGAGAAGACTCCCGAAGGCTTTGCGAAGGAAGCCGCGCGCCAGGCCATCTTGCAGCTCGATGCGCGCGAAGCTCCGGCTGGCGACATGGAAGTCGTCCTCGGTCCGGGATGGCCGGGCGTTCTATTGCACGAAGCGGTCGGTCACGGGCTGGAAGCCGATTTCAACCGCAAGAAAACGTCTGCTTTCGCGGGCCTGATTGGCAAGCGCGTGGCCAGCGAAAAATGCACGGTGGTCGACAACGGCACCATGCCGTGGCGGCGCGGATCGCTCAACGTTGACGACGAGGGCCAACCCACGCAGGAAACCGTCCTCATCGAAAACGGAATCCTGAAGGGATACTTGAGCGACAAGCTTTCTTCGAAGCTCATGGGTCTCGCCGACACCGGCAACGGACGCCGCGAAAGCTACGAGCACATTCCCATGCCGCGCATGACCAATACCTACATGCTCGCGGGGCAGGACGATCCCGGCGACATCATCCGATCCGTGAAGAACGGTGTTTATGCCGTGAACTTCGGCGGCGGACAAGTCGACATCACCAACGGCAAGTTCGTGTTCTCGGCGTCGGAAGCGTACCTGATCGAGAACGGCCAGATCACTGCGCCCATCAGAGGCGCAACCCTAATCGGCAACGGGCCGGACGTGCTGACGCGCGTCTCCATGGTTGGGAATGACCTCAAGCTCGACGAAGGCGTCGGCACCTGCGGCAAAGACGGACAGGCCGTTCCGGTCGGCGTGGGCATCCCGACGATCAAAGTAGATCGCCTCACCGTCGGCGGAACCGCCAAGCGCGAAACCGGCGGGTTCATGCAGTGAGTTGTGTAGCGCGGACACTCTTGTCCGCGCAGGCACACTGGAACTGCAAACACGCGGACAGGAGTGTCCACGCTACACTTTTATATCGATGACAACGACTCTAGAAGCCGACAATCAGCAAGCAACTGATCTTAAGTCCCTTGCCACCGACGTTGTCGGCCGCGCGTTGAAGGGCGGCGCTACCGCCGCTGAATGCGTTGTCCGTGAAGGCGACGAATTCTCAACCGTCGTGCGTCTTGGACAAGTCGAGACCCTGAAAGAGTCCGGTTCGAAGGCCATCGGAGTGCGCGTGTTCTTTGGTCAGCGCTCTGCCAGCACTTATTCCAGCGATTTCTCGGCGGCGGGCATTGCCCGCATGCTCCAGTCCGCACTCCAGCTGGCGAAGATCACTTCCGAAGATCCTTGTGCCGGTATCCCCGAAGCCGCGCAACTCGGTTCCCTTTCCGGCGGTCTGAATCTGTACCACGAAGACGTTTACTCGCTTCCAGGAACCGAGCGCATCGCGTACGCTCGCCGCGCGGAGAAAGCCGCTCTCGACACCGATCCGCGTATCAAGAACTCTGACGGTGGATCGTTCGACGCCGCTACCGGCCGCAAGGTGCTCGCTAACTCTCACGGGTTCGTCGGAGAGTATCGCCGCTCGTATTGTTCCGTCGCTGTCGTTCCCATCGCACAAGATGGGCAGGGCAATATGCAGCGCGACTACTGGTATTCGGTTGCGCGCAGCCTCGCCAAGCTCGATTCCGCCGAAGAGGTCGGCAAGGAAGCGGCTCGCCGCACGCTGCGCCGCTTGGGCGCGCGCAAGGTAAAGACCGCGCATGTTCCCGTTGTGCTCGACCCCATGGTCGCCACCTCGATGCTCGAACACATTTTCGAGGGCGTGAATGGCGATTCGGTCTATCGCGGAGCATCGTTTCTGGCCGGCAAACTTGGACAGAAAATTGCCGGTCCAAATGTTACCGTCATCGACGACGGAACGATGGTCGGCGGCTTTGGCACCTCGCCGTTTGATGGCGAGGGCATTCCGACCCGGCGCACGGTCGTGATCGAGAACGGAGTGCTCAAGTCGTACCTGCTGAACACTTACACCGCGAAGAAACTTGGCCTTGAAACGACCGCGAATGCTTCGCGCGGACTGGCCGGCACTCCGGGGATTGGTCCCGGAAATTACTTTCTGCAGCCGGGCACGAAGACGCCGAAGCAGATCATCGGTGAAATCAAAGACGGGCTCTATGTTACTGAGTTTCTCGGCCACGGCGCCAATCTTGTCACTGGCGATTACTCGCGGGGAGCGTCGGGCCTGTGGATCGTCAATGGCGAACTCGCCTACCCGGTCGAAGAGATCACGGTGGCGGGCAATCTCAAAGACATCTTCTGCAACATCTCAGAGATCGGCACCGACCTTGAGTTCCGCGGCAGCGTGGCTTCACCTACGATTCGGATTGACGGCCTCACTGTCGGCGGTGAATAGCGCGAGACGTTCCATGAGATTCACCAAGATTGTTTTCTGGATTGCGGGGATCTGGGGCATCCTGGTGCTCACCCCGCTGTATTTCCTATTCGACCAGATTGGCCGGCAGGACCCACCGCCCATCACGCATCCCGGCTTTTATTACGGCTTTGTCGGAGTTGGCCTGGCGTGGCAGATCACGTTCCTGATCATCGCCACCAACCCGGTGCGCTTCCGGCCCCTCATGATCGCCTGTGTGGTTGAAAAGTTCGGCTACGCCGGCACGCTTGGTGTTCTGTACCTGCAGCACCGCCTGCATTCGTCCGATCTCACCTTTGCTGCAGTGGACGGATTGCTCGGGGCGCTATTTGTGGTCTCATTCCTGAAAACAAGAGACTGAATCCCACGCTGAGGGACCAGCGTCTGGCCTTCAGCCGGACGGGGACGCCCGGCTCTCCATTTCGAAAGCTACTCTCCCGAGCGCTGGTGGCGGATGAAACTTGTCTGAATACCACCAGAAGCATGCACTTCGACCTCCCCGGGCGCATCGACAATTTCAGCACTGCCACCTTCCAGGAAGCCGCGAACCTCTCCGGTGAGCGCGTCGCGCAGCATTACGACGGGATACCGTGTGGCATCCCAGACGACCCGCGCGCCGTGATCCGGGAGGTCTTCCACTCGGATGATGTTCTGCAAATCAGCTTCGGACAGAACTGGAGCGGTCTGGGCCTTCTGAGCTATTTCCCGATTCCGCAGTTTGATATGCATGCTCTGCAGGGCCGCCATGACGTCGGTTTTCAGCGGCACCACGAAGGAGAACATCTGCACCGAACTTGGGTCGGGCACATCCGCCACCTCGTGCACGTCGAAACTCACGCTGGCGAGTACACGACCAATCGAGTCGCGCGCTTCCCAGGTGTAGGGGCCGGATTGCGCCTGGTTATTCTTGACCGGAACGCGAAAAGCTGGCTCGAGGGTGACCTGGCCGTTTTCGATCCGTCCCCAGATCAGCAGGCCATCTCCCGCGACTGCGGCCCCACCGGGCCCAGATCCGATGATCCCGAACGCACTGTTCTGCCGGAAAGTCAGCTCCGACACGTATACGTAGTCGCTGATCCACTGCGTTGAGCAATAGCCCATGACGTCGGTATAGGTTGAAGCCGCTTTCAGATTGTTGCTGGCGGCAAACACATCCCATCCAGGTACGCCGATCACTCCACCAGGATACGGATAGTTAGGATCGGGGTTCCCGGCGCCACCGCACGGGCTGTGCGGGCGGTTGAAGTTGTGGCCCTCTTCGTGAGCGAACACCGCGGGGAAGCTGCCGCTGACGTCCCACCCAATCGCCACCGGCCAGCCGATATAGCCGAGTCCGGCCACTCCGCTTCCATAGGTGGTGTGTACCGCGCCATAGTAGTAGCGATCAGCTACGCCGTCGGCGGTCCGTTTCGCATCGAGCGCGCTCAGCACCTGGTCCCAACCGGTGCCATCGCTCTGCAGGGCGTTGACCGTCGTATTGAACACGCTCCCGACCGCGACATCAATCGCGTCAGGCACTGGGTGAAGCCGTTTGGCAAAGTCCACCCAGTCGTTGGCGGTACGCGTTCCGTTCGTGACCACCCCTTGGTTGCTATCGGCCGTGTGTACCGGAATCAGCGTAACCTTCCACGTCTTGAGGTTGCGCACATCGAGGTTCTGGGTGAACGTGTTGTTGGTTTCGTCGGCTTCCGGAATCGCGTTGGTGGGATCCACCGTCGCTGTGACGTGCGTTCCGGGCTGCATCCACGCCGCCGGGACTGCTGCATTCCACGATGCTGCCGCGTCCGCCGGGTCAATGCTGATTGGAACCGACCCCGATCCCGCATTGATGATCAGCGTGTTGGTGGCGGTTCCATTGATGAAGTCAACCTTCACTTGCGGCGCCACGGAATTGGTCTGGTTTGCTTTGGCGAACACCCGGACCCACGCGCTGCGATTCTGGACGAGAGGCACTACGGGGTTGGGGTACTCCTGCGTCGCTTGCGTGATGTAGAGACCTTCGATGGTGAGGTCGAGCGCACCGGTGGAGGTCACGGTGAAGCTACCGGCCGACGTGCCCGTGCCGCCCGCCGTGGTCACGGTGATTTTACCGCTGGTTGTGCTGGCAGCCACCACGGCGGTGATCTGCGTCGCGCTGTTGACAACGAAGCTGGACGCTGCTTTGCCATTAAATGCGACTGCAGTCGCTCCGCTGAAGTTGGTGCCGGTGATTACCACCGAAGTCCCGGTTGGCCCGTTTCCCGGATTGAAGCTGGAAATTGCCGGAGGCGCCACCACCGTAAAACTGCTGGTCGAAGTTGCCGTCCCGAGCGGCGTTGTTACGCTAATGGTCCCAGTCGTGGTGCCGCTGGCGACGGTAGCGGAGATGTGCGTGTCGTTGCTCACCGTGAAACTGGCTGCGGCCTTGCCATTAAACGTGACCGCAGTCGCGCCCGTGAAGCTCGTGCCAGTGATCACGACCGAGGTGCCAACCGGGCCACTCGCTGGGCTAAAGCCCGATATCGTCGGGGCGGTCATCACCGTAAAACTGCCGGACGAGGTGGCGGTTCCGCCCGGCGTGGTCACGCTGATTTTTCCACTGCTCGAACCGCCGGCAACGACGGCCGTGATCTGCGTCGCGCTGTTAACGGAGAAACTGGAGGCGGCCTTCCCACCGAATGCGAGCGCGGTGGCGCCGGTCAGGTTCGTGCCGGTGATGGTCACCGAGGTGCCCGAGGCTCCCGAGGGCGGGCTGAAACTGGCAATGGTAGGAGCGGGCGTTACGGGCTGGGAATTTGAGGCCAGCCCGCCGCAGGCAGTCAATGCGAGCAAGAGCGCGACCACCAACGCGAGTTCGACTGGAAGACGGAAAGGAGCAACCTTAGATAACCTATTGTAAACAAAAGACCAACTGGAATCTTGGCAGGGGGCCCGCAGCGGCTTCGGCATATCGTATTGTCGGGCGGCCGAACCTACCTTTAAAGTCACGGAGGTGCTAGGCCGTCGGGTGTTCTCGTGCAACGCCAGCCGCTATTGGAGCCGGCGAAGGGCTTGTATCAGCTCTGCCATGTCGGGCAGTTGGCTGATGCCGTAGACCTTGGCGAATGCTATCTTTCCATTCTTGTCGATAATGAAGGCGGCGCGCTCGCTGATACCTGGAACGGGCGGGCCTTCGCGGAGAATGCCGAATTTGCTAGTGACTTCGGCATGAGGATAGAAGTCAGCGCAGAGCGGGACCTGGACGGGACCAATTTCTTTCTCGCGCCACGCCACGTGGCTGGGGATGGAATCTACACTGATGTCCAGAACCTGGGCATGGAGCGCCTCGAACTCTTTGCGGCGGGCATCGAGTTCGGGAACCTGGCTGGCTCAAGTCGGAGTCCAGTCGAGCGGGTGGAAGGTGACGACCAAGTGCTGTTTGCCGAGATAGTCGCGGGAGCGGATAGTGATTTTGTTTTCGCCCGCTACGGCTGGAAGCTCGAACTCGGGGGCAGGATCGCCAACCTTGAGGGGCATGCTTTCTCCAATCAGAACGAGATTGTAAATGAGATGGCAGAGGCCGGACTAACCACTGAGGTCACGGAGGGTCACAGAGGCTCGTGGGCAAAGAGAAAGGCGACCTTTCGGTCGCCTTTTTTTTCGAATTTTGGGTGTGGCTTAGACGCCCTTGACGTTCTCTGCTTGCCAGCCTTTGGGGCCCTTCACGACGTCAAATTGAACTTGTTGACCTTCCTGAAGGCTGCGGAAGCCGTTGGCCTGAATGGCGGAGAAGTGGACGAAAACGTCCTCGCCGTTCTGGCGGCTGATGAATCCATAGCCCTTGGCATCGTTAAACCACTTTACTGTTCCTGTTTCCATGGTGTTGCTTGTGTTCCTTTTGTGTTGAAATATGCGCTGAAGCTCGCTGGATAGTGCAGGCAGGTCACGCTGTAGAGCGGGGTACTGCTTACAACCGCAAAGATCAAACGCAGCTACATTCTACCTGTCACTCCGTCAAATAGCTATCAGATTCTGCGGTTACGGAGGTAAGGCTTCTGGAATCGGGGATCGGAGGCATCGGGTTGCAACTTTCTAAAGCCTGATTCATCGTCAAGTTATGAACTTTCGTGTGGGGAAGATAGGGTTGGTTTTGGCAGGACTTCTGGTCTCGGTTGCCCCTCTGGCTGGCCAGGGAGACTTGGTGGGCGACGTCCGTAATCGGTTGGCTGGGAGCGACTTTTCGGGAGCGGAGTCGGAGCTTCGCAGCTACAAGAGCCAGCGCGGCGTCACTCCGGAATATCTTGAAGCGCTGTCGTGGATGGCGCGCGAAGCGGCCGGGATGAAGCAGTGGACCCAGGCCACAGGTTATGCCGGGGAAACACGCAAACTTTGCGAACAGCAACTGACCAAACGCAAGCTGGACGCTGAGCCGCACCTGCCGCTCGCGCTGGGGGCGGCGTATGAGGTGCTGGCGCAGGGGATGGCGGAAAGAGGGCAACAGTCGCAGGCGGTCGCCTTGCTGCGGTCGGCCTTGGTGCGCTACGGGACCACTTCAATTGGGCCGCGGCTGCAGAAAAATCTCAACCTGCTGTCTCTGGTCGGTCGAGCGGCGCCGCCCTTGCAGACAGTGCAGTATCTGGGACCAAAGCCGCCGGCGCTGGCATCGCTGAAGGGGTCTCCGGTGCTGTTGTTCTTCTGGGCGCACTGGTGCGGGGACTGCAAGGCCGAGGTCCCGATCATCGCGCGCTTACGGCAGGAGTTCGCGCCAGCCGGGCTGGTGGTGATTGGTCCAACCCAGCTTTATGGCTACGCGGCGCAAGGGGCCGATGCTTCGCCGACGCAGGAACGCGCTTATATAGAATCCGTTCGCCAGCGGTATTACGCCGGTTTGCTGGACATGGCCGTGCCGCTGAGCCAGCAGAATTTCAAAACCTACGGGGCGAGCACTACACCAACGCTGGTCGTGCTGAATCGCGCAGGGCAAGTGGCGCTGTATCATCCAGGGGCGCTCTCCTACGATGAGTTGCGATCCTCCTTGCAGAAGGTGGTGGCTCGCTGACCCGCTTCGATCGGTGGCCTTTACGCGGGCCGAAGTATCATAGCGTTCAGATGGCAGGATGCGGTTGAGACCACCCGTCTGATTGCCTCGAGGCATAGCCCGAATGCGAACGCGAAGGTTCGTCCAGTTGCTCTTCCTCCTCGGACCAATGGTGTTGTGCAGTTGTTCGAAAAAGACTGACGAGATGGTTTTCATTCCGGCAGAGAGCTATGCCTGCACCGTGAAGATCGTGGTTCCCGCGGAGGCAACGGCTGGGGAGTGGATTCCACTCAAAGCATCCAGAACCAGTGGTCCCTGGCGGCAGGTAAAACGCAGCGAGGTTTCCGAGGGGGCAACATTCTATCTGAAGAGTCCTCCCGGCGTGGAGGACGATGTCCAGGCCAATGTGCATTGGCAGACCGATCCCCCCAATGTCGCGCGATTCAGCCTGCCCAACGCGGCGGAGAGCGCTCTGAGCGGAGTGAGAGAACGGCAGGTTGTTTTTCCCCAACCAGGCGTCTACAAGATTTGGGCGGCGAATGCCTACCCCACACCAGCCACTAGTAATGTCGAGACCATCACTATCCGGCCCAAGAAATGAGTGATACGTCAGAGGCGCTCGGTGTGTCATTCGCGCGCTCGGCACCGCAGCCAGGCTGCTAGAGGGTGGCAGCCTGTTCGCGCCGCCGACCCTGGATCTCGATATAGACGTTGACCAACGAGACAGCCGCCGGCGTGACGCCGGGGATGCGCGAGGCTTGGCCGAGTGTTTGGGGTTGGATCTTGAGGAGCTTCTCCTGCATCTCACGCGATAGCCCGCTGACCGCGCGGTAGTCGAACCAGTGCGGAATACGGCGCTGCTCGGCCTTCTTCAAGCGATCGATGGCGCGCTCCTGCTGGTCGAGGTAGCCGGCGTACTTGATTTCGGTCTCGATGGACTTGAGTTCGTTGCGGACTTCGGAAGAAAGATGAACCGCAGAGAACGCAGAGTTCGCAGAGGAAGATCGTTCAAAAAAACCGGGGTAGACCCCGCGCAGCGCGGGGACGAGTTGCTCGATGGAAATTTCCGGGCGCTTGAGAACCTGTGCCAGGGGCTGGCCGATCGTGGAACGAAGAGTATCGGCCAGTTGAGAGGGCCGTCCCTCCGGGACTTGTTCGGAACTGCCGACGTTCCCAGCGCTGCAGCGCTCGGCTAAACTCGATCGCCCCTCCGGGGCTGGCGCAGCACTTTCGATCTGTTCGAGCATTGCGCTCGTCAGCTTTGTGCTTTCCAGTAGCCGCTTCATCCCCTCCATTCGTTGCTGCTTGGCTTGAAAATCGGCCCATGCCGCGTCTGAGATCAGGCCCACTCTGCGGCCGTGCGGCGTCAGGCGGCGGTCGGCGTTGTCGATGCGCAGGTGGAGGCGGAACTCGGCCCGCGAGGTGAACATGCGGTAGGGTTCGTTCGTGCCTTTGGAGATCAAGTCGTCGATCAGGATGGCCGTGTAGGCTTCGGTGCGATCGAGCACCAGCGGCGCTTCGTTCTTTACTTTCAGCGCGGCATTGATACCCGCCATGATTCCCTGACACGCGGCTTCTTCGTAGCCGGACGTTCCGTTGATCTGACCGGCGAGAAACAGACCGGCGATCTTCTTCGTTTCCAGGGTGCGATTCAGCTCGGTTGGGTCGATCGAGTCGTACTCGATAGCGTAGCCGGGACGCATCATCTCGGCGTCTTCGAGCCCGGGAATGGACTTGAGAATCGCCAACTGCACGTCGATTGGCAGCGACGTACTCATGCCGTTGACGTAGATTTCGTGGGTGTTCAGGCCCTCGGGTTCGAGGAAAAGCTGGTGCGTGAGTTTGTCGGGAAACTTGACGATCTTGTCTTCGATCGAAGGGCAGTATCGGGGGCCGATGGACTGGATCTGTCCGCTGTACATCGGCGAGCGGTGTACGTTCTCGCGGATGATGCGGTGCGTTTCTTCGGTGGTGAACGCGATGTAGCATGGCACCTGCCGGCCGTGGTGTGCGACCTGCTTCGTGCGAAAGCTGAAGGGCGTTGGATCGGCGTCGCCGGGTTGCTCCTCGAACTTTGACCAGTCGATGGTGCGGCCGTCCAGCCGCGGGGGCGTGCCGGTCTTGAGGCGGCATCCGCGCAAACCGAGTTTCTTAAGCGCCTCGCCCAGCAGAACTGCGGGGGGCTCGCCGGAACGTCCTGCAGGATACTGCTGCTCCCCGCAGTGGATGAGGCCGTTGAGGAATGTCCCGGTGGTGATGATGACGGCGCCCGCGGAGACGCGGCGGCCGTCGCGTAGGAGAATGCCGCGAACGCAGTTCCCAGTTCTCGGTTCCCAGTTCTCAGTGGTTCCGGTTTTCACTGACAGCTGAGAGCTGACAGCTGAGAGCTCTTCCACAATCACATCCGCCACTTCTGCTTGCTTGATCTTGAGGTTCGGCTGCGACTCGAGCACCTCGCGCATTTTCAGTCGGTAGGCTTGTTTGTCGCACTGGGCTCGCGGCGACCAGACGGCCGGGCCGCGGGAGGTGTTCAACAGACGGAACTGGATTCCGACCGCGTCGGTGATTTCGCCCATGATGCCGCCCAGGGCGTCGACTTCGCGGACGAGGTGTCCTTTGGCGATGCCGCCGACCGCGGGGTTGCATGACATTTGCGCAATGAGGTCGACGTTGAGCGTGAACAAGGCAGTCTTCAGTCCCATGCGGGCGGCGGCCATCGCGGCCTCACATCCGGCGTGGCCGGCACCCACTACGACGACGTCGAACTGTTCATTAAACGGCTGCATCTGCTTGCTTCTAAACCCGTAACCAGGGCGGGAACTTCGCTCCTTCGATTGTAACAATGTTGTTTCGTTTAGCGTCGTCATGTCCTTGTCACCGCAAGAGTCAGCCCGTATAGTGAAGAGTCCCGGAGGTAGTCATGGAAACAAACGCATTTTGCTCTCTTCTTGAGGAACGCATTCATAAATACGACTTGCTGTGCCATCCATTTTACGAGGCGTGGTCTGCCGGCAAACTGACCCGCGACGATCTGCGGCAATACGCCGAGGACTACTACCATCACGTGGATGCTTTTCCAACTTATCTGGCCGAACTTGGCATCCGGCTGGAGGAGGGCGAGCTGCGGCGCGCTGTTCTGGCCAACATGACCGACGAAAAGGGTGGCGAAGATTCGTTTGGCGAGCCGGAACGCGCTCATTCCGCGTTGTGGCTGGACTTTGTCGAAGGTTTGGGCGGAAGCCGGCTTCCGAGGCGGAAGCCCGTTCGGGAGATTCGCGAGCTCGTCTCCTGGTTCCACCGCGTGGCCAGCGAAGGAACGGTGGAAGAAGCGCTGGCGGCCTTCTATGCGTACGAGTCGCAGGTACCGCGCATTGCCCAGGAGAAAGACCGTGGGCTGCGCGAGTTGTATGGTGCAAACGAAAACACGCGTGCCTATTTCACGCTTCACACCACCGCCGATGTGGTTCACGCCCAGGTGTGGCGCAAACAGTTGGAGAAGCGGATCAAGGCGAATCCGAAAGCTGCGGAGAAGGCGCTGGCGGCAGCCGAAGGCGCGGCCAAGGCTCTGTGGAAGGCTCTGGATGGGATCGAAGCGCGGCGGCAGGCCGGAGTAGCCGCGTAGTTCCTGGCCGGTTAGAAGTAAGAAGTTGGATTGCAGAACGCTGCCCACCAGCAGCACGCTCGCGCATTCTGCGACCTGATTTCTGCCATCATGAAGGCCTTTTTCGAACTCTCGGACGCCGCACGATACTTCCTTTTCATCGTCCTCATCTTTGTTCCGGTGTCAGGTGTTGCGGGGTATCTCCGCATTCGCAGCGGAAAGCCATTGCGTCCGAAGCGGCAG
Source organism: Terriglobia bacterium (assembly GCA_020073565.1). Classification (GTDB taxonomy): domain Bacteria; phylum Acidobacteriota; class Terriglobia; order Terriglobales; family Acidobacteriaceae; genus Acidiflorens. The sequence goes on along the minus strand of JAIQEY010000054.1, from coordinate 20,921 downwards.
CGATACCGCGTCATCATCGTAGTGCAATTCATTGTGTTGTTGGTCACTCTGTGGGCCGCGCGCCGCGAAGGGATCGTGTTGCTGGGGCGGGAGTGGGGAAGTCCCGCCATCTGGCTGATCACGGCCGGATATGCGGGGCTCATCATCTGGCGTGGAAGGCGTGCGTGGGCCCGGATGAGCGCCGATCGCATGGAGAAAGCGAGGCGGTTTCTACCCGACGATCCGTCCCTGATGCGCCTGTGGGTCGGGATTGCGGCCATGGCGGCGATCAGCGAGGAATGCGCCTTTCGCGGGCTGGCTTACCAGTTGCTTGTGCGGATGAGTTTTGTGCCTGCGCTGGCTGTTCTGGTGTGCGTCGTCTGTTTCGCGATTGGACACATGACCCAGGGATGGCGCGGTGTGTTGGGCACGTTTCTACTTGCCCTGATCTTTCACGGATTGGTCTTCGCGACGCAGTCGCTCTATCTGGCGATTGCTTTCCACGCGGCGTTCAACCTCATTGTGGGATCGATTGCCATGCCGGTTCTGAGCCGCTTCGCAAAGGCGCAGGAAGCCAAATAGGTGGTGGAGGCATAGAACCATGGCGCGACCCGTTCCCATCGCTGTACGCGGCGAAGCCGAAGAGACTGTCGAACTGAAGCATACGCTCGCCGGTCATCATCCCGAGTTGCCTCCGGTATACTCGACCCCGGACATGATCCGCCTGATGGAAATCGCGTGTTTTAACGCGCTACAACCTTTTTGCGACGAAGGCGAGATCACGGTGGGGATCTCGATCCATGTTGAGCACCGGGCGGCGAGCGGCATCGGGATGCGGATTCGCGCGGAAGCGGAATTGGAGTCGTTCGACGGGCGCTTTTACAGCATGCGCGTGACTGCGCACGATGGTGCGCAGGAAATTGGACGCGGCACGGTGGGACGCGCCGTGGTGCACGTGCCGAGTTTCGTGGCGAAGATGCGCGAGAAAGCGCGCAGCCGCTAGGCCTTCTCGTTTCGGAGATCAGAACGATGGATTCTCAGACTGACAAAGCGATGCAATTTCGGCAGCGTCATCGCGGGCCGGGCGCGCTAGTTCTACCAAATGCGTGGGACGTCGCCAGCGCCCGCATCATCGAAGAAGCCGGCTTTCCTGCGATTGCCACCACCTCCGCCGGAATTGCGTTTTCGCTCGGCTATCCGGATGGACAGAAAATTCCGCGCGAGGAGATGATCGCGCGCATCGGCCGCATCGCCCGCGCCGTGAAGGTACCTGTCACAGGGGATATCGAGGCGGGTTACGGCTCCACGCCCGAAGACGCCGCGCGCACGACCCGCGAACTCATTCAAGCCGGCGCGGTCGGGATGAATCTCGAGGACAGGAGCCGCAATCCGGATCATCCCCTGCTCGATCTGCAGCTGGCGGTCGAGAAAATCAAGGCGGTGCGCGAGGCTGCGGCGCAATTGCGTGTGCCGATGGTCGTGAATGCCCGCACGGATGTCTACCTGCTTCCAGACGCGCAGCCGGCGACCGGATACGACGAGGCACATCGGCGGCTGAGTGCCTATCGGGATGCGGGCGCGGATTGCGCGTTTGCGCCGGGGCTGAAAGATGCCGAGACAATCGGGCGGCTGGTGCGGGACTTGCAATGTCCGGTGAATATTCTTGCAGTTGCGGGCACGCCCTCGATTCCGGAATTAGAAAAGCTGGGCGTGGCGCGCGTTAGCCTGGGATCGGGACCGATGCGGGCGACACTCGGGCTGCTAAGGAGAATGGCGGAGGAACTGAAAGCGACGGGGACCTATAGCGCCCTGGAGAGCGCCGTGCCGGGTTTGGAAGTCAACCGAATGATGGGCGGTTGACTGTGTGGCGCGACCATTCCCTTCGACTTCGCTCAGGGCAGGCTCTGCCCCCGTGCCGCATCCGTCCCGCCTGCTCCCGCATCTTCTAGGATATGAATCGAGTACCGATCTGGTTTGAGCGGAAGTTTGAGTTCACGTTTCCGGTAGAGCAACTTCCGAATCTGTGTGCGCGCTTGCGAGGCACACCGGCCAGGCTGGAAGAAGTCGTTCGTGGGGTGGCTCGCGACCTTCTCGTGAAAAAACCGGGCGAGAAATGGTCGGCCCAGGAACATGCAGGGCACCTGCTGGACCTCGAACCTCTATGGATGGCCCGGGTCGATGACTTTTTCACGGCAGCGTCAACCCTCACCGTCGCGGACCTGACCAATCAGAAGACGTTCGACGCGCAGCATAACCGGCGTCCGATCGGCGAGATCTTGGCCGAATTCCGAAACGCACGCGCGCTGCTGGTCAGTCGAGTGGAAAAGATCGATCCGGCCATGGTCGGTCGCTCCATCCTCCATCCGCGGCTGAAAATACCCATGCGACTGGTGGACCATTTGTACTTTGCGGCAGAGCACGATGACCACCACCTGGCCTACATCTGGGATCTAATCGGTGCAAGCTAGCGTAGGCTTGATCCGGAGGATGTCGTCGCCCCGATGTCCAGTCCCGCAGGGAAGGCTGAAAATAGCCCGGCGCTTCAGCGCCGGGGCACCGGACCGTTTATGAACCAGTCCCGCTAGGGACGACTGAATACCAACGACGAGGCGTGCGACTCAGTCGTGCCTCCGGCACTTTAGGATTCCCACGAACAGCGCTCACCCGCCAGTAAACTGGCGGGCTGTTCTCAGAGGTCCCTCCGGGACCGGGCCGTCTTCCGGAGCGCACTCATCAAGGCGTGACGCGAATCAGGGGTCTCGTGCGCGGCAACACTTCGCCGATTTCAATGGCGGGAACTCCGGCCGCATGAAGAGCTTGGGCGAGAAGTGTGGAATCCTGGGCCGCAACCGAGATCAGCAATCCACCCGCAGTCTGCGGGTCGAAGAGGATCGTTTTCACTTCCTCGAGGATTCCGCTTTCATACTCCACCACGCACTCGGCAAACTCGCGGTTGGCTTTGAGGCCTCCGGGAATGTAGCCGGCGCGGACGCAGTCGAGCGCGCCTTCAAGTACGGGGATCGTAGCGGAATGAAGCACCAGACTCACGTTTGAAGCGAGCGCCATCTCGCGGGCATGACCGACGAGGCCGAAGCCGGTGATGTCGGTGAGGGCGTGGACGGACCACGTGGGGACAGCCGCCCCTTCGGCAAGCTCAGGGCAGGCTCTCGGCTGTCCTGCGGAGCTTCGCTCCGCCCGGACGGGCGAGACGCCCGTCCCTCCAGTAATCACCTCGGCGGCGGCCTTGTTCAGCGTGGTCATCGACCTCACGGCCGCGTCGATCCATTCCTGGCGGGCGACGCCTTTCTTGATGGCCGTCGAAATCACGCCCGTGCCGAGCGCCTTGGTGAACAGCAGCTTGTCGCCCGGTTGCGCGCCTTGATTGGCGAGTACGCGCTGGGGATGAATCACGCCGGTGACGGAGTATCCGAATTTCATTTCTTCATCGCGAATGCTGTGGCCGCCGACCACAGTGCATCCGGCTTCAACCATTTTTGACAAGCCGCCGGCGAGGATGCGCTCGAGAATTTCGACATCGGCCTTTTCCGGGAAGCAGACCAGTGCGAGCGACGTCAGCGGCTTTCCACCCATGGCATAGACGTCGCTGAGCGCATTGGTGGCGGCGATCTGGCCGAAGGTGTAGGGGTCGTCGACGATGGGGGTGAAAAAATCGACCGTCTGGACGAGCGCCGTCTCGGGCGTGAATTGATACACGCCAGCGTCGTCGGCGTGATCGAAGCCGACCAGCACGTTCGGGTCCTGTTGCCGGGCTAATTTCCCAAGCACCGTGTCCAGCACCGCCGGACTCAGCTTGGACGCTCAACCCGCAGCTTTTACGGACTCCGTCAGCCGGAATGGTTTTACTTCGGGCACGAGGAGATTGTAGCGGAGGGGAGAGGTTTGAGGTCAGAGTGCAGAAGGCATTGAGGGCCACCCGCGAGGAAAAGGAGGAGCAGAAAGGCTCCGGCACACCGCCGAAATGCATCACTGGGGTTCCAGGTGAAGCAGCTTAGTGAGAATCTCAAGTGTCTCGTTGATGGATTTCGCAGTAAGGCGGGCATCACTCTCATCCGTCTCGATCAAAAAGGGAACCATGCCCGTGGATGATTCGATCTGCACTTCGAATTCACTGCCGGCCCGTTGAAAGAACCAAAGCCCGTCATCATCTACGCCAGGGTGCGACACCGAGAGTTGTCGAGCTGTCACGGCCGGATAGATTTGCGTGATCGACCGGATGATTTGATCGATATCACGCATGGCTTCACCTACTTTGTGTTGACCTGCGTGATCCGCATATCCGGATACGCGTGGTTCCACTGCGCAGAGATGCTCTCGAAAATCAGGCGGAAGGGCTTGCTTTGACCTGGCTCAAGCGGCGACATATTGAGATCGACGGCTTCATCATAGGGTCCGCCGGTGCGCAGAACGTGGATGGGGAGTTCTTCGCGCTGGGCCGTTTGTCCCATGTCGTCCTTGAAGGTGATCTGCACCACGGCGTGGATGACCGTTTTATCGCCGGCGTTGGTTACCGTGCCATCCAGATAACTGACGGTGGCGCCGACGAAATTCTGCGCGGCGCTCGCCTTCAGGTCGGAAAATTTTAGGCTGGCGGCATAGGCCGGAGGCTGGACGGGCTTTTTCTGCTCTCCGCGGAACGCGAGCACCAGAATGCCCACGACCACGGCGACGATGAACACTCCGATCAAGATCGGTCGCAGACTGGATTCTTCCGGTTGCGTGGTTGGAGTCTGCTGGATCAGGCCGCCCATACCTGAAATTGTACTACCGTGAATTGTTCATCCCCGATAGCATCGGGTGCCCCACACATCGCGTTCTTTGCGATGTGTGGGATTCCATCCAGCGCCGACGTGACCTTGTTCCAGAACCCTAGACGCTGCACGAATGTTTTCAGCTACTTGCAATAGGGCAATGAACGGTTTGACAAAACTGTTAGACTTAACTTGAAGGAGCCTCCCCCATGCTCGTTCAGGAACGAGAGCCTGTCCTTCAGCTGAACTGGGTCGCGATTTTATCGTACACCGGGTCGGTGGCCCTCAGCTTGGCAATCTGGGTTGGCTTGTTCCGGATCGTAGAGCACTTCGCGAAGTAAGAAGCAGCCGCTGGTTTCGGAGAACGAAACCCGCAGTGGGATTTACCGGTCGTAATGCAGCAGGGAAAAGACATCGTACTTTGCCAGCCTTTCCCGCCCATTCAGGAAGTCGAGTTCGACCACAAACGCCAAGCCCGCAATTTTTGCTCCCAGACCATGGGCGAGCTCTGCCGTTGCAACGGCAGTCCCGCCGGTGGCCAGTAAATCATCGACAATCAGCACGCGCTGGCCTTTCTTGATGGCATCTTTGTGGACCTCCAGAGCGTTGCTGCCGTACTCAAGATCGTAGCTGACCTTCACCGTTTCAGCGGGCAGCTTTCCAGGCTTGCGGACCGGTACGAATCCGGCGTTGAGCCGGTAGGCCAGCGCGGGGCCGAAGATGAATCCACGCGCCTCCATGCCCAGCACGAGGTCAATTCCTTGGCCGATGTAGTTCTCCGAAAGCGCGTCGATCAGGCGCGCGAAGCCGACCTTGTCTTTGAGCAGCGTGGTGATGTCGTAGAACAAGATCCCCTTTTTGGGGAAGTCGGGGACCTCCCGGATCAGCTTCTTCAACGCGTCACAATCGACGGCTGCTTTGGTCGACATCTACACTCCTTGAATTCGAAAAGAAGTCAGCCCTTCGGCAGGCTGCGCTTCGGATACTTCTACCTCATCCACGCGCGCCGCTCGAGGGCCTTCGCGCAATCGTGAATGCAATCCGGCTAACTGGTCGCGCGTGCCCTGGGCCAGCACTTCGACGCTGCCGTCGTGATTGTTGCGCACCCAGCCGGCAATCTGCAGGATAGCCGCTTCGCGCTCGACAAACCAGCGAAAGCCGACTCCTTGCACGCGGCCGCGAACTAGAAAGCGACGAGCTTGTTGTGAAGATTTTTCAGTGGAAGACATGACGAATGAAGAAGGTTTCAAAGTTTCAAGGTTTCAGAGTTTCAAAGAACGTCGCACGCAGCTTAACTTTGAAACCTCGAAACTATGAAACCATGAAACCTGTTCCCTTACGCCCTCGACAAATACGTTCCCTCCGCCGTGTCTACCTTGATCTTCTCGCCTTCGCTAATAAACGGCGGTACCTGCACGACCAGCCCGGTTTCAGTTTTGGCGGGCTTGGTCACGCTGGACGCGGTCGCGCTCTTCAAGCCCGGTTCGACTTCCATGACGGTCAACACGACGGTTTGCGGCAGCTCGATACCTACGGCCTTGCCATCAAAGAACTCCACCTTGATCTCGAGGTTCGGCGTGAGGTAGTCCACGGCGTCTCCGAGCGTTTCGCGGGTCAGATGGGTCTGCTCGTAGTTGGATGTGTCCATGAAGTAGTAGCTGTCGCCATCGGCGTAGAGAAACTCCATGTTCACTTCATCCACGTTGACCTTCTCGATCGGGTCGGGCGAGCGGAAACGGTGCTCGAACATGGCGCCGGTGCGCAGGTTACGGAGCTTGGCCTGAATGAACGCCCGCAGGTTGCCGGGGGTGCGGTGCTCCACGCTGAATACGGAATGCAGATCATTGTTGTGCTTGATGATCATGCCGGGACGCAGTTGGGTCGCAGGAATTGCCATTGCTGGTTTAGATCTCCTTCTCTCTATCCAGGAATTCTCGGCAGCGGGGCAGGTGGCGCCGGGGCTTCCGCCGCTTACGGGGTAACTTCCCATTTTACACAGGCTTCGGATCTTCTGAAAACCGCCACCGATAGTGTCCTAATGAACCACCAAGGACACTAAGGTCCACGAAGGAACCCTTGAATTACGCGTTCGTGTGACTTCGTGTTCTTGGTGGTCCCTGCACTACCCCGCCACGATCGCCCCTCTGCCTATAAGTCACGAACCGCTATGACTGCGGTCACCGCAATTCCTCCTTGCCGGTGCTACTAAGGGAGAGTACCTGTTTCGTGGGAGGTCCCTGCACGTGACGCATCTCTTTCGCAATGATTCTATTTTCGCTTCTGACCGAATCTCGTCGGCTATGACGCAGACGATCCTATTGGCAAGCCTTCTGCTGGCCGGCAACGCATGCGGCGGTTCCTCCGGCCAGCCTGCGCCGCCTGCGCCCACGTTGGTCGTGACTTCCCTGGATGATGTCGCGCAGCCGCCCGCCGGAACCGTGACCCTCAGGATGGCGCTCGACCAGGCCACCTCTGGCGAGGCGATCACCTTTGCCCCGGCCCTCAACGGCGGCACGATTGAGCTGAGCATCATCGGGGAGAGCCACTCGATTCTGATGGGCGAGGTTTATTCCGGAGGTCCGCCGACGTTCCAGGGCTATTTCGAACGCGACTACGGGAAGTCGGCCCTCTACGCCAGGAAGAACGTTGTCCTCGACGCCACGGATTTACCGGCCGGCATCACCATCAGTTGGACCGGCGGAGACTCAAACCCTGCCCGCGTTCTGGCCGTCTACGGCAACCTTACACTGCGAAACGTCGCCATCACCGGCGGCTACTCACTGGCGGAAGCCATCAGCGGAACGGGCACGCAACCCTTCACCCTCGCCCGTGGAGGTGGTCTGGCAGTCTGGGGCACGGCAACGTTGGAAGATTGCGCCGTCTACGGCAACAAGATCGTCGGCGATACCGAGTCCAGCCGCGATCGGGGCACCTATGGCGGCGGCATCTACGCCAATGGCCTGGTGCTCACAAACTGCATTGTCAGTGGCAACACGGGCTGGGGATATGGCGCGGCCGGAGGAGGCATTTATTCCGTCGGCGGCGCCGACAACACCAGCGGCAAGGGAAACGATGCCCGCCTCTCGAACTGCGTCATCACTGGAAACCGCGTCACCGCGCAGCACGCCTATGGCGGTGGCGTCTTCACCTTATCCGGAGGTCCCAACAATCTCGCGACCATGACCGTCACCAATTGCACCGTGGCCCGCAACGTCGCCGAGGACAATCCCGATCTTCCCGAAGTCGGCCAGTGGTACAAGCGCGGGGGCGGCATCTACATGGGTGGCGGATCGCTCAAAGTCATCAGCTCCACGATTGCCGAAAATGAGATTAACGGACCCGAAGCCATGTTCAGTGGCAAGTCCAACATGGGAGGAGGCGGAGTCGCCGCCACCATCGGCAACGCCCACGTTGTGGAAGACGCGACCGTGCAGCACTCCATCGTCATCGGCAACAAGATGAACGGCGTCGCCGAGGACTGGTTCGCCGGGTCCGTGATCAACTTCTACAGCAACGGTTACAACCGAATTGGCGTCTTCGATTTCGGCCAGATCCTGGTGCCGTGTCCCGAATGGAACGATCTCAGCCGGAAACACTATCCGGAACCTGGAGATCTCGACAGCCTCAAAGACGGTCTCACCCTCGCCAGCGTCTTCGACCTGAGCGCCATCCACTACCACCCGACCATCCTGTCTGCCGGCACGGATGCAGGTGGGCCGGCGGTGATGTGGTACTCGCCCGGCACGGCCTCCACCGACGTAATCCCAACCGCCGCTTACAGTTTCGATATCGTGAGCGCCGGATACACCGGCTACGGAGTGTCCACCGATGACTTCCTGAGCCATCTGCTCGACAAGGTGCGCACCGACTACTCGGATGAATTGGGCAGTGACTTCGGAACGGAATTGGACGACATGGCCCTCGCCACCTGGTACGGTCCCGCCCAGACCTGGCCCACCGATCCGAAGAACGCTCCGTGGATCAGTTTCTGGCGCAACTTGGACACCGACATCGGCGGCCGCCTGGGAGCGGCCACACTGAACGACACCTTCTGGGCGACCTACCAGACTGGCCCGATCTCGGACACCGTCTCGATCACCGTCACCAAACGATCGCAAAGCGTGCAGCTTATCACCTCCGACCAACTGGGGCATGCCCGTCCGAGCGGTAGCTTGGGCGACGTCGGCGCCATCGAGAAGTAAGGTTCGGGCTACAATGGAAGCAGTGGGAGGTCCTTATGCGGATCGGAAAATATCAGAGTTCGGAGGGCGCCGCCGGCACAGCTGTTACATTTCTGCTGATCGGGCTCGGAGTAGGCGCGGCCCTCGGTCTGTTGCTGGCTCCAAAGTCGGGCCGCCTGATACGGAAAGACCTGCGGCGCTCCTACGAAGACGCCCTGGAAACCATTTCCGACTGGACCGATGAAGCCAAAGACCGCTTCGATGAAGCGGTCGAGAAAGGCTCGGATTTTGCCGATGAACTGCGCGCAAAGGCCGAACCGTTGACCGATTTGCTGCGCAAGCCGTAGAGCGCGGTGCCGGACTTCGCAATTCAAGGACGGGCGGGGGCGCCCGTCTCTCCATCGTCCAAATCGCTTACGGTTCGGGTGCGGTTTCGTCTTCCAGCGTACGTTTCTTCTTGTGCACGCTGCGGAATACAATTCCAATCGAGAAGCGGACGTTATCCTGTTTCAGCGGCTTGAACCCACGGGTCTGCATATACTCCGCCTTGAAGCGGAGAGCAAGGTGTGGGCTGATGCCGTAGTCCACCCCGCCGCCGCCGATCAGCCCCAGGCCGGTGCCGACTCGGGCAAATAGAGTCCCGTCCGGCACCGAACGTGCCTCACCGCGGATTCCAGAATGCCCAAACAGCGCCTCGCCAAACGGCGTCAAGCGCTCCCATTTTCGGTACGGAAACTGGGCTCCAAACATGTAGTTATAGAGCGTGGTATTCACGTTGAACGTGTCCGTCCCGGCCGGACAAAACGATGGACAGTTCGGAAACGGCGCTTGCGCGGCTCCTCGCGGTATTTTCGAGGTTCCGTAGTAGCCGCTGCCTTCGATGACGAACCCCAGCCACGGGGCCGCGTTCAGGCCGAGTGAGGCGTTCCAGCCGTTGAGTCCCGTGCGATATCCCGAGTTAAAAAGGTCAGTAAGGCCGTATGAGTATCCGCCGAATATTTCCGTGCGGGGAAATTTGGGGCCGGGCTGGGGGTTTTCTCCTGGAAGCTGCGCCCACGACATCACGCTGAGCGCAACCACAGCAGCCAGCCAGCCCAGGGTTTTTCTCACGAGTCCTCCTAAATGAGTAGTCAGTAGCCGGTAGTCGGTAGTCAGTAGTCAGCAAAATCCTGAGTTTGGGAAGGGCACGACTTCAGTCGTGCCGACATGCGCCCCCAAGATATAGGGCTTCAGCCCCGAGGGGCGCTCTTTCTCCTCCCCCTGCAGAATCCAAAAGTTCGTCAAAGCAGCCAGCGCCAAAAGCTGATTACTGACTACTGGTTTCCCGTACACGTATTGTAGTGAAGCCGGATATCTCCACATGCACCCTGCTCGGGCGAATAGACCACGCAGGTATCAAAGGGCCGCGAGTAAAAATGCAGGGTCACCGCGCGCTGGTTTGCTGCCCGCGGATTCACCACCCAGTGCACTGGTTCCCGCGGATCGACCGCGCATGGATTCTCCGGTGTCAAGTCAACCGTGTTAGATGCTTCCAGGCGGCACTTGCCTGCCGCAATATCCTGAAATTGGACACAAAAGTTTTCTACCACCAGGCGTCCCGTCGGCGCCGCCATCCAGCACATCTGGTCGCGATGGTTGTGGATCGAACTCGACTGCCCCGCTTCCCAGCAGATAGCCAGCAGTTCGTAGAGGTCCGATTTGTCGATCAGATTGCGTGTGTAGTGCTGCCGGTTCCAGGTCAGATAAGGCGCGAGGCTGGCTTCTTCAACCGGCATCTCCAGGGGCAAGGTGCGGATCGCTTCGGTTTTCTCGAAGGCCGAGGCAGGGTGGGTTCGCAGTTTCTCCACAAGTGTATCGACCGGAACGCGCACAGATCTCATATGCACTAGGACAGCTTTCGGTTGCTCCCCATACGGTGCGAACGGCCAGCCGCACACAAAGAACTCAGTATAACGGACGCGGGGCAGAGCCTGCCCTGAGCGAAGCCGAAGGGAATGCCCGCGCCACACACACCCTCATTCCACGAACATGCAGTCGCCGTAGGAATAAAAGCGGTAGCCCGTTTCGACTGCGTGGCGGTAGGCACGCATCACGAAACCCTTCCCGCCGAGGGCGCACACCAGCATCAGGAGCGTCGATTGCGGCAGATGGAAATTCGTCAGCAGGGCATCGACCATCCCGAACTGGTATCCGGGATAAATGAAAAGGTCTGCTTCTCCGGTGCCCGCTTCGATTGAATGCGCACCGGCCCTTTGCGCCGCGAATTCGAGCGTTCGCACCGTGGTCGTGCCCACGGCCACGATTCGCCGCCCGGAGGTCTTCGCCGCGTTGATCGCGCGCGCCGCAGCCGGTGAAATCTCGTACCCCTCGCGATGTAGTCGGTTGTCCTCGACCTTTTCCATCCGCAAGGGCTGGAACGTGCCGAGCCCGACGTGCAGTGTAACCTCGGCCATTTCTACGCCGCGTTGGCGAATCCGCTCCAGGATTTCCGCTGTGAAGTGCAGACCCGCCGTGGGCGCCGCCACTGACCCGCGGGTCCGGGCGTAGACGGTCTGGTAGCGCTCGCGGTCGACCGCCCGATCTGCGCGGTCAATGTAGGGTGGAAGGGGAATGTGGCCCAGCCGCTCCACTTGCGCAAAGAAATCCGCCGCCGTAGCAAACCGGATGCGCCGCTCCCCGAAGCTGCCGCGCTCCATGACCTCCGCTTCCAGTTCGGGCGGATCACCGAAATAGAGCTTCTCCCCGACCCCAATTTTGCGTCCGGGCCGCACCAGGCACTCCCATTCATTCGGTTCGGCGGAAACCTGTCGGGTCAGCAAGACCTCCACCCGGCCCTGCAAGAAATCCCGCGCGGCCGGGTTGTGCGGGCTCAGGGGCTGCGCGCGGTGCCCGCTGCGGTGTCCGTACAGACGCGCGGGAAACACCCGTGTATTGTTCACTACCAGCAGGTCGTCCGGTCGCAACAGGTCTGGGAATTCACGGAACAACCGGTCTTGCTGGATGGTCGTTCGCTGATCAAGATGCAACAAGCGCGAGGCCGCGCGGTCTGGCAGGGGGTCCTGCGCGATTTGTTCGGGCGGCAGGTCGTAATGGAAGTCGGAAACGAGCACCGCCCAGATTATAGGGTTCCCGTCGTCAGGGACGGTGGCCGCCGGGCACGTTCCTCCGTCCGATTTGGACGAAAAAATTGTCGATTTTGATCACAGGCTGGTTGTAAGGTCAAAAATGCTGGGTTACCATGAAAGGCTCGAATGCCCAGCGAACGTCAACATCGCCTCGCGATCGTGCAGTTCGGCCGCCGGCTGCACGATAATGGGTTCGTCGCCGCTACCGATGGGAACCTTTCGGTTCGTCTCGACGAACGTCGCCTGCTGGTGACTCCCACCTGCATGAGCAAAGGCATGATGCGTCCCGCCGACATGGTGATCGTCGACATGGATGGCAATCGCCTTGCGGGCAAACGGAGAGTTTCCTCCGAAATCGGGATGCACTTGTTGATTTATCGGCTGCGCCCCGACGTGCAGGGCATCGTGCACGCGCATCCACCGACCGCAACCGGATTCGCCGCCTCGGGTCTTGACCTGAACCGGCCGCTGGTTTGTGAAGTCGTGTTGGGCCTCGGCTCGATTCCCCTGGCACGCTATGGAACCCCCGGCACGCCTGAGTTGACTGACGGTTTGGAGCCGCTCATTCCCGGCCACGACGCCATTCTCATGGCCAACCACGGGGTGGTGACGTTTGGCTCGTCGCTCGAAAATGCTTACATGAAGATGGAAACGGTCGAGCACTTTGCCAAGATTGCGCTCGTGACTCACCTGCTGGGTCATGAACAACCACTCGGCGAAAAGGAAGTTGAGAAACTCGTGGCCGCGCGCGACCGCTATAACGGAGGAGGCAAGCCCGCTCCGCAAAAAATGTCGGTCGAGTGCGATAACCTCCGCTCCGAAACCGATCCCAGAGAAACTGCCGGCAGCCGCCGGTAAGCGCGTGTGGCGCGGACATTCCTGTCCGCGTTGGACCGTCACAAATCTCTGATCAGAAGATTGGTCGGCTGTAGCCCAAAGGTTACTGCTTGGCGGGGTGGGGGTCGGGGTGCAGAGCGCGATCCACGGCGGCACAAAGCTGCTCCGCTTCCACTGGTTTGTGCAGAAAATCGATCGCCCCGAGACTCCGCGCCATCGATTCAGTCGCGGGATTCTCTTCGCCGCTGACCACGATCACAGGAATGTGCTGGGTCTTGGTGGACATTCTCAGCCGTTTCAGCACTTCGATGCCGGTGCCCCCGGGCATGTTGATATCGAGCAGAATCAACTGGGGAGCGGAGCGCAGCGCAGTCGTCCATGCCTGGAGCGCATCCAGTGCATAGAGTGCCTCGAAGCCTTTCGGACTCAAGAACGAGGCCAGTAACTGCCCCTGGAAGCGAGAGTCGTCGGCGATCAGAATCTTAGGCATGATGAACGGGGCCCGGACCGGGCCCGACCTTGTCCGGAGTCTTTATCGGCACAAACCGGGATCAACATTAGGGTGGCGGGGACACTCTAAGGTCTGCGTACACAGGGTCCGACTCAATGGCTCCGAGGCGAAAGCGAATATCGAGCGAAATCCCCGCCAAGGACCGTTATGGTTTTACCTCCCTACTCTCCCCCGATGCGGAACCTGACTCCGGCGCGGAAGTTTGCGGTCAGCGCAGGATATCCCACCACCTCGTTGTAGTGTTCGTTGAGCGCGTTTTCGACGTTGGCATAAACAGTGATACGCGAATTGATGGCATACCAACCGCCCAGGTCCACGCGCGCATAACCGGCGGCGTGGTTGATTTTGAATCCGAGGAAATCCGAATCCGTCCGGCGACCGACAAAGCTGCCGCCCAGGTTGGCGCCCCAGCGTGATCCGAGATATGTCAGCAGCAGATTCCCCGAGTGCTTCGGGCGGCGGAGAAGCGGCTTTCCGGTAGCGAGTAGAGGATCGCAAAAATTCTCCGGAATACACAGCGGGGCTGCGAGGATCCGGGTCGAGGTGTAGGTGTAGCCGCTTTCGAGTCGCACACGCGAGGTTAGTTTCCCGCTCACCGTCAGTTCCGCACCCTGCGCCAGTGACCGATTGACATTGACATATTGCCCGCGGAACTGCGCATCGCAGCAATTGTAGTCAACCTGGTCGCGGAAACTATTGTGATAATAAACCGCACTTAGCAAAAAACGGTTGGACAGCAGACCTTGTTCGAAACCCGCCTCGAAGGCGCGATTCTGTTCGGCCCTCAGATGGTCATTCGGTATGGTGAACGCGTCGTTTGCAAAGGACTCTTCAAAACGGGGCTCCTTGATACCGTGCGCATATGAAAAACGCAGCCTGGTGCCAGAGAAGGACCTTCCGCCGCGAAAAATGCTTCCTACGATTGCGACTCTGGGGACAACTTTATTGCCGAAAGTTTCGTTGTGTGCGAAGCGAACTCCTCCTACGAGCGAAAAGCGACTCCACGTAACCGACTGCTGCACAAATGCAGCGTGATTCAGGCGCAACCCGTGCTCTTGACCCGGCACGCTGCCGAAGAAACCGTTCTCGTCTTCAAACTCGTACCCGATCGTCGTGCGCGCCCAGGAGCGCTCAGCGTAGTCGCCCTGATACGTAACTCCTGCGCGATTGAAATTCAGCAGCGTGTCATAGGGCGAATCGAAGTTGTCATAAATCGGCGAAACGCGACCCGGGTCTCGCACGCTATCGGCATTTGTCCGACGGTGATGGTACTCGAACCCGGTCACGTGATGGATCCACCGCGAAGGTCCCGCGATGGTCAGTTCCGCGCTCCCCAGCAAGTTGTTTTGCCCAGCACGAGTGTCGCTGTCAGGAGGCAGGAGGCGCTGATTGTTGAAGTCCCAGATTCCGGGTACTCCGGTACGGCTGTTGGAATGTCTTGCACGAATCCGGAACAAGATTCTGGGCGCAAGTTGCACACCCAGATTCGTGCCCTGGAGTGCATTGAAGTAACTCGCATTGGGGCCTTGTCCGTTGGTCCGGAACTGGTCGGCAAAGGCGTTGTAGTCAAAACGCGATCTGGCACCCGCCAGGTTCAGATACCCGTGGGCAGTTCCGAAATTCCCTCCGTCCGCTCCAAAGCGCAGCTCGGGTATCGCCGTGGCTCCGCTTCGGGTGGAGGCTTCGAGCACGCTCGTCATCGCGTCCGAGCCGTACAGCGTGCTCTCGGTTCCACGCAGGAATTCAATCCGGTCTGTCTCCGCCATCGGAATCGTGCCGAAATCAAACGTGCCGCCCGACTCGTCCACCGCCACTCCGTCCACGAGAATTTTGTTGTAGCGGGAATCGCCGCCCCGCACGAACAACGAGGCGAGTCCACCCCGTTGCCCAGCCGCATTGACTACTGCCCCCGGCAGAAAACGCACCGCATCCCCGAAAGATGTGGAACCCATGGTGTCGATTTGTTCGCCAGTCAAGAGCGACACGCTGCTGCTGGTCTCCTGTTCCGGAGTCGGCGTTCGCGTTGCGATCACGACCACCGTTTCGGAAACCGTGGCCACCTGCAACTTGACCAGCGCCGGAGTTGAGGAAGACGAATCCACGTCCGCCCACGCCGCCGCGAAGCCCGGCGCCAGGACTTGGGCGCGCAGAGCAGTCGTGTTCTCCACGTGAAATACAGCCTCGCCGTCTCCCGAGGTGGTTCGAACCTGCAGTGGGACGGACTCGCCCTGCTTGTAGATCGACACTTGCGCACCAGCCACGGCGGCCGAATGTGGATCGAGAACTTTGACGCGCAGATCGGCGGCGAACGCGGCAAAAATGAAAAAGAAAAGCAGCAGAAAAGTCGAGAGACGCAAGCCATCCTCCTTTACACGCGAAAGGGTCTTGGTGATGGTTCGCGCCGGTCTCCTGGCTTGCGAGCTAGGGCCCGAGGTGGGCCCCCCTTGCTGGTGGCGTCCTTCCCAGGAAGCTTCCGAAAGAAGCTTGTTCCCAGTGGACGTCCGCCGTGTCCTCGCTTACAGTTGCGCGGCAGCGCGGGAATTGCACCCGCTTCCCATAGCGCCGGCGGTGAGCCGGCCTACGATCATGCGCGAACCCAACTTTGGAAAGAGCGGAAACAACGAACCCCGCAAATTTACCGGGAGGCCGAGCTCAAGTCAATGACCCGCTTCTCGGATCGCTACATGGTTCATTGCAAGGTATTGTTCCGGACTGGACTTTCTCCACCGGCTGCTACGCTTTGAGAAGCGGAAATTCCTCTGTTCCCACACGCGCCACATTCTCTTCTGCAAACTTCGTCACCCGCTCGAGGGCTTGCTGCAGTAAATTCCGGAAGTCGCGGAGCTGCACTTCGTCGGCTTGCGCGGGCACGCGCACCTTTGAACTGATCCGCACCAGCGCCTTTGAAAACGGTTTCGGGATCATGAACTCATCCCACGTCTTCAGCACCCAGGCATCGCTCAACGCTACGTAGAACGCCGCCATCGGCATCCCGCTGGTGCGCGCCAGCAGCACCGGTCCCGGCTTGGCCACGTATTTCGGCCCGCGTGGCCCGTCAATCGTAAACGCCACCGAGGTGCCCTTTTCCAACTCTTTCTTCATATCCCGCAGAGCCTCGGAGCCACCACGGCTGCTTGAACCGCGCACCGCCACGAATCCGAACTTTTCGATGATGCGCGCGATGTATTCGCCATCGAAGCTGCGGCTTACCATCACGGCGATGCCGAGCCTCTTCCATATCCACGCAGCCGGGAACACCGCACGATGCCAGAAGGAATAGATCACGAGCTTCTCAAAGACGGCGCCAGGCGGAGACGGCGGCTCTTCCCAGGAGAGCGAGTAGCGCAGCGTCGGGCAAATGAGGCGGATGGCAAGGTAGCAGGCGGAACTGATCAGCCGAAGAAGAATTCGCTGTCGAAGTGTGAATCCAGGCTGTCCCGGGGGGGCTTGCGCAGCAGATGTTACCGCAGGCGAGGAATTCACCCTGTTATTGTAACGAGAAGACTTCGGAACTCGGGAACGAGAAACCAGCAACGGTTGCTAGGTCTCCAGGTACGCCACAATCCACTCCTTCAGGCGCTGCCGTCTCTGGTCGCTGGCATCGAACCGGATGCCAAAGTTCTTATTGGACTTCTTCCAGGTGACGGATCCGCGTACCCAGACCCGCGGCAGGGTCAGCAAGGCAAACGATACTTCGACCATGGCGCCCGGCTCGGGGGAGTGATGTGCCTTCAGTGACATTCCTCCCGAGCTGATTTCCTGGCTGGTGGCGGTGAGGCGCGCGCCGTCGGCGGTAACGACTGAAACCTCCGTCATGACGGGAATTCTTACGTAGCGGCGGAATTCGTGCAGCACCAGGATGCGGGTCGCGCGTACCAGTTTCAACGCCGCCGACCGGTCCAGGGGTTCCTGGAAGACCGCGTTGATGCAGAGCTTGGAGTATTGCAGCGAGTCCTGTGCGCTGCCGCCCAGGCCGTAGATCACGATCCGGCTGTTAGAAGCCGAGGCGCGGGCGAGTTGGATCACGCTGCCCGCGGACGCTCCCAAGGGCAGCACGCACGCCTCGAACTTCTCACGCCGTAGGCGCTCCGCATTGTCTGCCGAGATCAGTACCGTTTCGATGGCGTATTGCCGGAAACACTCGGAGATCAACGTGGCGGATGACTCGGGCAGGTTAAACAAAGCGACGCGCGCCGCGGCTTTCCGGTGAGCGGGCATATGTGCTAGGGCGTGGCCGGTGGCAGTGTGCATGAGTCCCAGGGGTGAACTCCTTTGAATGCCCATTCTGGCGGGCTTTTTGCCGGTTGCACAGGTTTCGAAGGGGCGTGCTTCCCCGTACAAACGGGCCATGACGGAGGGTGCCCCTGCGCCTGCCAAGCCTTGTCCCTTAGTTTAGTAACCTCTGCGGAGGTGCACTCCACGCGCTCCTCCGAGATTCAGGTAAGATGTTGAAATCGTTCATCCCAGTCATCTGGTTTGGAATGATCACACTTGGAAATGATCACACTTACCGATGTCCAAGCGGCCCTGGGCCGCATTCGCAGTTCCATCTATCTGTCGCCCTGCGCGCGCTCCGAGACCTTCTCGCAGTCGACCGCCAACCATGTCTACCTGAAGCTCGATAACCTGCAACGCACCGGTGCTTTCAAGGAACGGGGAGCGCTCAACAAACTGCTTCTGCTGAGTGCCGAAGAGCGCTCGCGCGGCGTGATTGCCGCGTCCGCTGGAAACCATGCCCAGGGGGTCGCGTATCATGCCGGCAAACTCGGAGTGCGCGCCCTGATCGTCATGCCCCTCACCACGCCGCTCATCAAAGTTTCCGCCACGCGCGGCTATGGCGCTGAAGTCGTTTTGCACGGCGCCAACTACGACGAAGCTTGCGAAGAGGCCATCCGGCGCAGCCAGGAGGGAGGCATGACCTTCATCCACCCGTTCGATGACGACGCCGTCATCGCCGGCCAGGGCACCATCGGGCTCGAACTGCTCCAGCAGCATCCGGACCTCGAAGTCGTCGTCGCCCCGATTGGCGGCGGAGGCTTGATCGGCGGCATCGCCTGCGCCGTCAAAGAATCGAATCCGAAAGTTCAGGTGTTCGGAGTTCAGCCCTCGCGCCTGCCCTCGATGAAAGTCGCGGTCGCCGAAGGCAAGCCCGTAACACTAAATGCCGCGTCCACCATCGCAGACGGCATCGCCGTCCGCCGCGCCGGCGATCGCACGCTCCCGCTCGTGCAAAAGTATGTAGACGACATCGTGACCGTAGAAGAAGAAGAAATCGCCAACGCCATTCTTCTTCTTCTGGAGCGCGAGAAAACGCTGGCCGAAGGCGCCGGGGCCGCAGCCATCGCCGCGCTGGTCAACCGCAAGCTGCCCTTCATCGAGAAGAAAGTTGCCGTGCTGGTGTGCGGCGGCAATATCGACGTCACGCTGCTCTCGCGCATCATCGAGCGCGGCCTGGTCAAAGACGGACGCCTCGTCCGCCTGCGCGTTCATCTGGGAGATTTCCCCGGCGCACTCCACCGGCTCACGTCGATTCTGGCCCAGCACCGCGCCAATATCGTCGAGACCGACTACGACCGCGCCTACCACGGAGTGAACCTGGGCGAGACCGCAATCGAAATCACGATGGAAACCCGCGGCCCCGACCACATCGCGGAAATCATTTCGGCGCTAGGCGCAGCAGGCTACGCCCACGAGCGGGTGCTGTAAGGTCGTGTGGGGACTGGGGAAGTGTGGGGACGGGCGCCCTCGCCCGTCCAGCCGAGCGCAGCTCGGCAGCTTGAGTGGGGCGGACCCAACTTCTTCCCCACCGCTGGATACCAATCTCATAAGATAGTTCGGCAAGGTGCGTCCAAAATAAGTGGTGTAATGGCCTGATAACTCCGGCGCGAGGCACAGAAAAGCCGCCCAGACATCGGGCGGCATCGTATTGGTTGCGATTCGTTTTACGGCATCCGGAGGAAGCCGTGATATACACCTTTCGCGTCTATGTACCAGCCCGTAATCGCCCCCTCGGGGTTGATGCCTGTGGGGTTGGTCCCCTGCCAGTCACCTTTTCCCGCGCCTGGAACGCTGAACCTGACGATCTCGCCCCGGCGAGTGCGCAGAAAGCCGTGATAGACATTGCTCGCGTCTGCGTAGAACCCTGTGACCGTACCCGCGGGGTTGATGGCCCCAAAAGAGGCGATATAGCAAGCCGCGGTGGTACCCTGACAGGCGCCTGTGCCCGCGCCCGGAACGTCAACCTCCGTGAGGACGCCGTCGGGGGAGCGCAGATAGCCATGAAACACAGCGTTCGCGTCAAAGTACCATCCCCAGATCTCCCCCGCCGGGTTGATCCCGAGAGTGCCAGTGCCGCCACCTGTACCCGCGTTGGGATCATCAAACTCCGTGATAGTACCGTCGGAAGCACGCAGGTAGGCGTGATACACATAGTTCGCGTCAAAATACTCTCCAACACTCGCCCCCTCTGGATTAATGCCTGAGAAAATCGCTGGAAATGTGCCTTGGTAGTAGCCCGTGCCAGCGTCGGGAGGATCGAATGTAGTGAAGGTGCCGTCGGGCGCACGCAGGCAGCCGTGCCACACGTTGTTTGCATCTAGGTACTCCGCCGAGATCAACCCCGCCGGGTTAACACTGTGACTTGCCGTGCCCTGATACATATCCGTGCCTGCGCCTGGACAGTCGAAGGTGGTGAACTTGCCGTGGGAACTGCGCAGGAAGCCGTGATACACATTGTTTGCGTCAAGGTTGGTTCCCACGATCTCCCGCGCCGGGTTCATGCCGTGAACCTCGACGGCGCCTTGGCCGGTACCTTTGCCTGCGCCCGGAACGTCAAACTTAGTGATCCTGCCGTCAGGAGCGCGCAGGAAGCCGTGATACACACCGTTCGCATCAATGTAGTTCCCCATGACCCAGTCGCCTTGGACGATGCCAACCGGAATGGTGCCCTGGCCGGGGACTGTGCCCGCGCCCGGAACGTCAAATGTGATGATTCTGTGTTTCCATTGTGGTTGTGCTTGCGGCCACGCGTCCGAAGCGAGGAAGGTGAAAAGAATCAAAAGCAGAATGCTGATGCGTTTCATGGTTGCCCCTATGAAATAGGTTCGTATTGAACTGCCTGGTTCGAAAGGGATTTGAGTTGTCTCGCCTCAGGGGGTGTTGCGTCTCAACGGGCGGGAACTGCTCTTCGGAGAGGTGAAACCTCTTAATTTGACACGGATGACCGGCATCCTGTCAGTGAGAAAGGTCACATCTTGATGTGCGGTGATCGCCCAGAGCCACAGCGCGAAGCCAGACAGTTACTGTTGATCACGGTAGGGACAACCATTTCTGGTTGCCCCCCGTACAGACCCGGACGAGCGCTTGTTAGCGCATCCGGTTCTTATCTCGGATGACTGGCGGCAAAGCGAGCGTCAGGAAAGGGATGGAGCGCTCGCGGCTGAGGAAGCCATCGCTGAGCCAACACAAGAAGGCGCGTCCAGGAGACTCGACGTTGCTGGCTCCGACGGCGAATGGTACG
>JAIQEY010000053.1 GCA_020073565.1 Terriglobia bacterium | reverse complement strand
TCTCCCGTCCACCTGGAAGACAGCCGCCGCAAGCAGAACGTGCTGGCGAGCGACGAAGCGGCGCTGCAATTCCATCAGGCGGACGAGGGCTGGACCCGCGAAAGTTCGATCCCCGACCGCCGCGTGACCAATCCCGAGCAAGCCGCGTATTCCGATGAAATGATTGCCCTCGTGCAAGCCGCGCTCCGCGGGGTCGACCGTACCGACCGCGAAGCCTTTCTTTTGTACGGGCTCGAAGGTTTTTCCCTCAACGAAATCGCCGTCATTACCGGCCGGCATCCGGAGGCTGTGCGCGAGTCCGTGCAACGGGCGCGCGAGCAGGTGCGCAACGCACCTTCTGTAGCCAACGAGTTTCCGAACGAACTCCTCCTAAAAAGTCGAACGTAGGTATTTCAGTTTTCAGGAGATATCCAACATGATGACCCGGGATGAAATCCGTGAGTTGGCAGCTTTTCAAGCGGACGAAACCAAGGGCGCGTGCGCGCTCAGTTTTTACTTCCAGCCCGATCCTCCCCAGGACCGTTCCCACCGCCGCGAGGCCATTGTTGCGAAAGATGTGGTCAAACAAGCGCTCAAGAGCGCCGTCGCGCAAGGGAGGAACGGGTCGCTCCATGCGGACCTGGATCGTGTGCTCGAGGTGGCTACGAATCTGCACGGCCATGCTCGGGGTAAAGCAATCTTCGCCTGTTCCGGTCAAAATTTCTGGAAAGAATTCGACCTACCTCCACATCTGGGCACGACCCGCATTTATCTGCAGCCGCAATTTCAGTTGAAACCTCTGGCCGCTCTGCTGGGAGCGCAGCCCACGCTCTGTGTCGCGATGGTCGATCGCCAGCGCGCCCGGTTCTTTGATTTGCGCCTCGACGACCTGCGCGAAAATCAGGCCATCGTCCACTTGCTTTCCCGCAGTGGCGCAAGCTACGGCTATAACGGCTACGAAGGTGGACACGCCGAGCGCCGCGTGGCCGAAGAAGCCCTGCAGCACTTCAAGGCGGTTTCCGAGCGCCTGCGCACCGACCGTGAGAAAGGCGTCTGGGAGCGGCTCATCGTCGGCTGCCAGGAAAGTAACTGGCCCGAATTCGAGGCGCACCTGCATCCTGACGTCCGGCAGCGGGTGATTGGCCGCTTCTCCGCCGACGTGGCCAGCGTCTCGAACGAAGAGGTTCGCGACAAGGCGAACTCGGTCCTCAACAAATGGATCGTGGAGCGCGGTCGCACAAAAGCCAGCGAGGCCCTGGACCTGGCCAAATCCAACGGAAAAGGCGTCACTGGCCTACGCCGTGTGCTGCAGGCGCTGGAGACTGGGGAAGTGCAGACTATCTTCCTCAGCGAAAACTACTCGGCGCATGCCGTCGCGTGCTCGAATTGCGGCCATATCGACGCCCACATGATTCCGACGTGTGCCGCCTGCGGACAGCCGACGCGGGAGCTGAGCGATGTGAGCGACGCCATCATTCCCATCGCAATCCGCCGCGATATTGAACTGTTCTATCTCAAGGACCACGCGGAGCTTGACAAAGCTGGCAACATCGCCGCGTTGCTGCGCTTCCGCGCCGACCAGAATCGGACAGGACAGATCGCTGTGGCCTCGTAGGATGCAAGAAGTCGGATCGGAGAAGAGCTTCGCCTAACGGAAATTCTCCACCAGCATGAGGACACTGCCAGACTCGTCAGACTGCGGGTAAAGAATCGTCCGGCCGTCGGGGGAAACCGCGATATGGTTACTCACGGGACGCTGAATTGTCAGAATAGTCCTGATCTGACCGGTGGCGAATTCGTAAAAGCAGATGTCATTGTGTCCCAATTTGTCTGGGTTTCTGAAGAAATAAATTCCCTCCTTCCCGACATTCCATTGGCCTTCGTTATCCACAGAATCGAGAACCTTCGCTTCTTGATTTCCATCCACCGAGGCTCTCCAGACGGTCAGCGCCTCCGGCCAGCCTTTCATGTAATAAAGGAATTTGCCGTCTGGTGACTCTTGCGGCGTGTCGCCGGAATTCCGCGTGATCTGAACCGCCTCTCCACCGTTGGATGGCATCTTCCAGATCTCCTCCCGGCCGGTGCGGGTTGAGCTGAAGTAAATCCACTTTCCATCGTGCGACCAATAAGGCCACTTGTCCTCTGCTGGGTTGGTCGTCAAGCGCCGGGGAAGTCCCCCATTGGCGCTGATAACATATATGTCTTCTTTCGTTCCTTTCTGGGCAACCGTAAGAGCGATGTTCTGGCTGTCCGGAGACCAACTCGGGCCGTAGATCGCTGCCCCGCCAAACGATGTCAGTTGTGTGGCCTTGGATCCGTCACTGTCGCAGACCCAGATCTCTTGCGTCCCTGATCGTTGCGACATAAAGGCGATCCTCCGGCCGTCTGGCGAATAGGCCGGATAGTATTCAACCTCCGTGGAGGCAATAAATTGAAAGGGTAGGCCTGGCTTTTGGCCCGGCCCCTTCAAGTCGATGCGCCAGATGTTGAGGTCGTACTTTTCGGTCGTGAAAGCCAAACGGTTTCCGAGCCGGGAAATGGCTGGCGAGGAGGCGTTGCTCGCCTCAAGATTGATTCTCCTGGCAATGGCGGCGTTGGATGCCGCCGTCCGCCAAAGCCCGAAGTTGTTTCCTGTTCCGGAGCCGAATACGAATTCACTGCCATCGGGCAGCCAAGCTGCGCCCACGTTTGTCATGTTGCCGGTTTGTACTTTCTCCTCTTTCCCGAGTGGTTTGTAGCCTTCTCCCAGGTGCAGGAGCCGTAGAGTTACGTTGAAGAGATCAGGTGAGACCCTTGAGAAAACGAGAGTCCGGCCATCCGGCGAGACCGCCGGGGCCGTGTCGCCGACTTCTTCAATCGGCGGGTTCGTCAGCGGTCGCTGTTCTCCCGTTTCCGTCGAGTACAAGCGCAAGCCTCTACCGTGTTGTCCTACTGCGGATGTTGCACCGACGAGCCACTTTGAGTCCGGGGTCCAGGATAAGTAGGGACCAAAGGGTAAGGGCCGCAGGGACCCGTTGAGCTCCGTCACAATCCGTTCGGATCCCCCCCGCTGCGGTATGAGCATGATCGCGGTCTTGCCCGGTGAGAGATCTCGTAAGAACGCGATCAGACGCCCATCCGGGGACCAGGCAGGGCTGTAGTCTATCGCTGGATCGTTGGTCAACCGATAAGGCGGCTCCACGCCGATTTGTTTAACGTAGATGTCCCAGTTGTCCTGCTTCTCTCCATTCCAGGCAAATGCTACTTGCGTTCCGTCCGGAGAAAACGACGGTTCATCTTCATTGCCCGGATAGCTGGTCAGCGGAACTGCCACCAACGGCACCTCTGACACTTCATTCTTCGATCGAACCAGCCACACTCCAACCGTTGCAATGACCAGTGCTGCAGCTACGCTGAGGGCCCAGGTGAGGCGACGACGAGGCTTCGGCCTGGACAGAGCAGCGATTCCCAGTACCCCGGAATCCGACTCCTCCTTCAGGTCTTCCAGCACGATCTTGACGTCGTCCATGTGCTGGCAGCGCTGATTGACCTCCTTCCGCAGGCAACGGGAGATCAGCCGCTCCACTTCTCTGGGAAGGCTATCCACGATTTGACTTGCCGGCCGCGGATTGTCCTTCAAAATCGCCGCCAGTGTCGAGGCTTTGGTATCGCCGTGGAACGCTTTTTCTCCCGTCACCATCTCGTACAAAACCGACCCGAAGCTGAAGATGTCCGAACGGGCGTCGACCTTCTTGCCCTCCGCCTGCTCGGGAGACATGTACGCAACGGTGCCGACGATCTTGCCCTCTTCTGTCGTGGGCCGCATGGTACGCGTGGCCTCGTCCTCGCCAGCCGGAGTGGCCTCGGTCAGCTTCGCCAGGCCGAAGTCGAGAACTTTCACCAGCCCGTGCTCGTTCACCATGATGTTTCCGGGCTTGAGATCCCGATGGACGATGCCGGCGGCGTGTGCCCGAGCGAGCGCATCGGCCATTTGAACAGCGCACTTGAGGGCATCATTCAGCCGCATACCGTTCCGGGAAATCAACCGGTCGAGCGTCTTACCGAACACAAACTCCATCGAAATGAAATCCACACCCTCGGTCTGACCGATGTCGTAAATGGTGATGATATTGGGGTGGTTCAGCGATGAAGCCGCTTTCGCTTCCTGCACGAAGCGCTGCTTGCGTTCGGGGTCGGCGACCTTCTCCGCGGGCAGCACTTTGATGGCGACAAAGCGGTCAAGGTGGGTGTCACGGGCCTTGTAGACCACACCCATCCCACCCTCGCCAAGTTTCTCGAGGATGCTGTAGTGCGAGATGGTTCTACCGATCACAATGGGCGCGGGAACTCAGCGTTGCCATGTTAGGAGGCATAAGTTGGCAAGTCAACGATGGGGGTGAGCGCACCCATAAGAAAGTTGATCACGACACCGCGAGGTGGTTGGATTTATTCCGGGCGGATTGTTGTCATTCTGGACTTTGGGATTCGCCGCGATGCCACGCTGCCGCAAACTGGCGGTCAGTTCACTTCTGGAATCTGGCTCCTGCCTTCTGACTTCCCGCGCTTTACAATAGAGCCGATGATTCACGAGATCCTGCCCGTCGGTCCGCTGCAGTGCAATTGTTCCGTCATCGGCGATGAATCCACGCACGAAGCGATGGTCATCGATCCCGGCGATGATATTGAAGACATCCTCGCCATCGTCCGGCGGCACAAGCTGCAGGTGAAGCAGATCGTCATTACCCATGCCCACATCGATCATGTCGGGGGAGCGATGAGGCTGCGGGCGCAGACGGGCGCCCCGATTCTGCTCAATCAGAATGACTATGCGCTGCTAAAGATGCTCGATGTGCAAGCGTCCTGGCTCGGCATGGCCACCCCCGGGAAGGTGGAGATCGACTCCAGCCTCGACGACGACCAGAGCCTGCGGACCGGGGCCCTGGCCGCGAGCGTCCTGCACACTCCTGGACATACCGAGGGGAGCGTCTGCCTGTATTTCCCGGCGGAGAAGATGCTGATCGCGGGCGACACGCTGTTCGCCCGCAGTATTGGACGGACTGATCTGCCCGGTGGATCGTTCGAGAAGATTCTGAAGTCCCTGCACGGACGCGTCCTCGCCCTGCCCGACGAGACACTGGTCATTCCGGGGCATGGTCCGAAGACCACGATTGGGGAAGAACGAGAAGAGAACCCCTTCTTACAAAACAATAGCCAGTAGAAATAGTTAATCGCGTAGAATGCGATGAGAGCGATGATCGAGGTGTCGACGACCCCCTTCGTCCACCTGAGGCGAAAAAACGCGCCTAGGGTTATCCTGGCGTGTTTACGGGCCATTTTAGACGACGACCAGACCCCTGTTGGATCGAGGATTGCGCTTGCAGAACGCCGCGATCCCTATAACTCATTGATATTGACGCTAAGTTGTTGAGTTCGCCGGTTCCACCTAGAAGAAATATATTTGTCAATAACCATAGCTATAAGGTTGAGCTTTTTGTAAGACCTGACACCTGTGACCTGAGACCTACTTCTTCTGCGGCGTGGCGGGCGGAGCGGCAGGTTGCTGGGCCGGTGTCGTGGGTTGGGACTTGGTCTGGGTGGTCTTGACCCCGGAAAGCACCGAATTCGGCCCCGTCTTGCGCGAGGCATAGATGGACAGAACGATGGACGTGACCATAAACAGAATCGCGGACCAGGTCGTAGCTTTGGAAAGGGCAGTGGCGGCGCCGCGCGGGCCGAAAGCGGTCTGGCTGCCTTGGCCGCCGAAGGCCGCGGCCAGATCTCCGCTCTTACCGCTCTGCAGCAACACGACTGCAATCAGGAACAAACAAACTGTTACGTGAACGATCGTCACTAGAACTGTTACCCACATGCGCAAAACTCCAAGGGAGCCGAAGCTCGTATACGGCAGTATCTTCTATCGCGGAATCAATCCGATGGTGCGGAAGGGGGGATTTGAACCCCCACGCCTTTCGGCGCCACCCCCTCAAGATGGTGTGTCTGCCAGTTCCACCACTTCCGCACGGATCAAAAACAACTCTTGAGACAGCAAAATTATAACAGAGCCACTAGCAGCGGCCCTCCGCGCGGAGAAGGTCGGGCGGTTGGACAGCGTGCGGGATGGTTGGGTACCGAAAGAGAGTGGCGTCTTGGATACGCAGCGCCCAGCGCGGGAATCGGAAGACTCGAGTGGAACCACGAGAACGATGGCGCGCCCTGAGAGATTCGAACTCCCGACCTTCTGGTTCGTAGCCAGACGCTCTATCCAACTGAGCTAAGGGCGCGACGGTGAGCAGCACGATTATATCGAAAAAAAAATCGTTTGGGCCACTGAACGCGACGCTCGGCATGAATCTTGGAACTGGGGAAGCGATTGCTGGGTGGAAAAAGTGTGGGCAAAGCCCGCGCTGGGTGCGGGAATTGGGCAGATTGAAGGGAGAAATTCTGCCAAGAAGAGTAAAAGTTTCCTGCCACGCGCAAAACCTACCCGCTTTCGCACCTTGAGAATGCGTTCTGGCGAGGATCTAGAGAATGGCCCACCAGATGCTTCCCTTTACGGCAGACGAAGTGGCGCGCAACGGGGCATGACGGAAAATACTTCGGCCAGAGGTCTTTCCACATGCCCCTTTGCATACCCAGTTTGTCGAATACGCTAGGCTCTCCGTCCCTCGTTTCCTGGTGGCCCTCCCCCGATTATCTTTATTCGGACTGACAGGAAAACGGGGCGGAGTGTTCTCCTTCAGCATTGCCAGCCGACATGGTAGCTTCAACAAAAGCACGAGATAAGTTCTGGATCATATTCAGAGGTCATTACTTACTGGTGGAATTCTGCGCGCGAGCTGAAGTGGAAGGATCAGGTGCTCCCAGTGCCTGCTGGCCTCAAGCGAGAACCAGCTTTTCCTGCACATCAATGCCGGCCTGTCGCAGCAACCGAGCTACGGCGTCTTCTTTCATGCGAGACGCATCGAACAACACGCGCACCGTACGCTCGGCCTCTTTGAACTGGATTCGTTGAATGCCGTACACCTCGCGTACGCTGTCGATGGCACGCATTTCCTTCTCTCCGGGCGGAGTCTGGTAGCGGTACACGACTTCGAGGTAGGTCATCTTCATCGCTCCCAAGTTCAAGGTTCGAGGTTTACCCTTTGAGTATCTAATAAGGGCTGGATTCCGCCAAGCACGATCTGGCAAGGGAGACTATGGATCCGTTAAACCCAGGGACGTTGCAAAACGCCTCGGCTGTGGACCCCGTGTGTGGGATGAAGGTGGATCGGGCTACTGCAAAGTTTTCGCACGACCACGGAGGAAGGAATTACTACTTCTGCTGTGGCGGCTGCCGCGAGAAGTTTCAAGCCGCGCCGGACAAAATTCTTGCCGGAGGGCCCAAAGGGATGGGCTCTGGCCTGGTGACGTTGGCGATGCCTTCCGCTGCGGCGACGGGCGAGGGCGTCCGGCGCTCCATTCATCTGGTGGCCGATGCGCCAGCCGGTAAGGACACTCGGCCTTACGTCTGCCCGATGTGTGCGGAGGTGCGGCAGGTGGGGCCCGGGCCGTGTCCGAAATGCGGGATGGCGCTGGAACCGGAATCTTCCGCGATGCCTGTGACCCGGACCGAATACACCTGTCCGATGCATCCGGAGATTGTGCGCGCGGAGCTGGGGAGTTGTCCGATCTGCGGCATGGCGCTGGAGCCACGGACGGTCACGCTGGACGAAGAAAATCCAGAACTGCGCGACATGACGCGGCGCTTCTGGATCAGCCTGGCACTCACAGCACCGCTGCTGATGATTGCCATGGGCAGCATGCTCTGGCCGCACCCCTTTATGGAGGCGACCTGGCGCTGGGGCTTGCCGCCGCTGGAACTATTGTTGGCGACACCCGTCGTGCTGTGGGGTGGGTGGCCGTTCTTCGAGCGCGGATGGGCGTCGATCGTCAACCGCAGCACCAATATGTTCACGCTGATTGCGATGGGCACCGGTGTCGCGTACCTGTACAGCGTGGTGGCGACTTTGTTCCCGAAGATTTTCCCGGTCTCGTTTCGAAGCATGGGCGACCGGCCAGATGTGTACTTTGAGGCGGCTACGGCGATTGTCACGCTGGTGTTGCTTGGTCAGGTGCTGGAGTTGCGTGCGCGCAGCCGGACCTCGAGTGCGATCCGGGCGCTGCTGGATTTGAGTCCGAAGGTGGCGCGGCTGATCGCCGCCGATGGCTCGGAGCGCGACATTCCGCTGGAGCAGGTGAAGCCTGGCGATAAGCTGCGCGTGCGTCCGGGAGAGAAGATTCCGGTGGACGGTGTGGTGCTCGAGGGATCGAGCGCGGTCGATGAGTCGATGATCACCGGTGAATCGATTCCGGTGGAGAAGGGAAGCGGCGCACGGGTCATTGGCGCGACGGTGAACACAACGGGCGCGCTCGTGATGCGGGCGGAGCATGTGGGCAGCGAGACTATGCTCGCGCAGATCGTGCAACTGGTGAGTCAGGCACAGCGGACGAGAGCGCCGATTCAACGGCTGGCCGACAAAGTTGCCGGCTGGTTTGTGCCGGCGGTGATCGCGATCGCGGTGGTGACGTTTGTGGTCTGGGCGGCGCTGGGGCCGGAGCCGCGGTTTGCTCATGCCATCGTGAATGCGGTGGCGGTCCTGATCATCGCGTGTCCGTGCGCCCTCGGGCTGGCGACGCCGATGGCGATCATGGTGGGCACGGGCCGCGGAGCGCACGCGGGCGTGCTGATCAAAAATGCCGAGGCACTGGAGACAATGGAGAAGGTCGACACGATCGTCTTTGACAAGACGGGGACGCTGACGGAGGGGAAGCCGAAGGTGGTGAGCGTTTCGGCCCGTGCCAAAGATCTTCGCGACGACGAACTTCTCCGCCTCGCCGCCAGCCTCGAACGCCGCAGCGAGCATCCGCTGGGGTCTGCGATCGTCGCGGCGGCGCAAGAGAAGGGCCTCAATTTGAGAGAGCCGCAGGACTTCCAATCAGAGACTGGGAAAGGCGTTCAAGGCATGGTGGAAGGACGTCTTGTGGCGGTAGGCAACATTACTTTCATGGAGCAACTGGGCGTCACTCTGCCCGCCGACGACAACGGCAACATCTTTGTCGCTCTCGACGGCCAGTTCGCCGGATGGATCGACGTCACCGATCCCGTGAAGCCTTCGTCCAAGGCGTCGATTGACAAGCTGAAAGAAGAGGGCTGGCGGATCATCATGCTAACCGGCGACAGTCGTGCTACGGCGTGGAAGGTCGCACGCCAGCTCGGCATTGAACACTTCGAAGCTCAGGTCCTGCCTGCCCAGAAAGCCGAAATCGTCCGCAAACTTCAGCAGCAGGGAAGAGTCGTCGCCATGGCGGGCGATGGTATCAACGACGCGCCCGCGCTCACGCAGGCGCACGTAGGCATTGCCATGGGGACCGGCACGGACGTTGCCATGGACAGCGCGGGAATCACACTACTGAAAGGGGACCTTGAAGGAATTCTGCGAGCGCGGAAGTTGAGCCAGGCAACGATGCGCAACATTCGGCAGAACCTGTTCTTTGCCTTTATCTACAACTCGATCGGTGTGCCAATTGCGGCGGGCGTGCTGTATCCGGTGTTTGGGCTGCTGCTGAGCCCGATCCTGGCAGCGGCGGCGATGAGTTTCAGTTCGGTGTCGGTGATTACGAATTCGCTGCGACTGAGAAAAACAAGGCTCTAGGCTTTCGGGCTCCGACTTTCAGATGGGCTGGCTTTTCCTGTGACCTGAGACCTGCTCTTAAAGCTTGTTGAGGAACTCCGTAACTTCGGGACTATTCCACTCGACCGCGCCGATGAACTTGCGGCGGATGGTTCCATTCCGGTCGATGACGTAGGATTCCGGCCAACCGTGGGTGCCATAGAGGGAAGCGGCCTTTTGCGCTTCGTCGCGCACGGTGACCATGTTGACGCCGTAGTCTTTGAGGAATTTGTGGTACGCGGCGTCATCGACGTCAATGCTGACGGCGAGCACGACGACACCCTTGTCCTTCATGCGGCTCTGCATCTTGATCAGCGCAGGCGTCTCCTCGATGCAGGGCGGACACCAGGTCGCCCAGAAATTCAGCACGACCACCTGGCCGCGATACTGGCTGAGGGTGACCTTGTGGTCGGAGTCCTGCACGGTGAAATCGGGGGCCACGGAACCAATGCGGGGTGGGTGAGTGCCGCTGTAGCATCCGGTCAGGGCAAAGAGTAATCCAATAACGGCGAGCGTGCGTGTCACCCCGTTATAATAGCGGAAATTCCGATGAATGTTGAACGTCCAGACGCGTCCCCCGAGGTAACGATCGTCGTGCCCGCCCGTAATGAGGAGACATGCCTGGGAGATTGCCTGGCGTCGCTGGTCGGGCAGAAGGGCGTGACGTTTGAGATCATCGTGGTCGATGACTATTCGACCGACTGCACGGCGGAGATCGCGCGGAGCTTTGCGGGCGTATGGATAATCTCTCCAGGACCTTTGCCGGAGGGGTGGACCGGGAAAAATTATGCGATCGTAGCCGGGTTGCGCGAGGCGCGGGGGGAGTGGTTGCTGTTTACCGATGCGGACACCGTGCATGTGCCGGGATCGCTGGCGCGGGCGCTGTCGGAAGCGAAGAAGGAGCGAGCCGATCTGCTGTCGTACTCTCCGGAACAGGTCGTCGTAACCCTTGCAGAAAAGGCTGTGATGCCGGTGATCTTTGCGGAACTGGCGGCGCAGTATCCGCCAGAAAAGGTATCCGAACCGGGGTCGGGAGTAGTTGCCGCTAACGGACAATTCATGCTGGTGAACAGCGCCGTCTACAAGAAGGTTGGCGGACACCGCGCGGTTGCTTCCGAGGTGCTCGAAGACGTGGCTCTGGCGCGAAGGTTCAAGCAGTTGGGCTGCCGAGTGTTCTTTCGCTACGGCGGTGACGCGGTGCGGACGCGGATGTACCGCAACTGGAGTCAACTCCGCGAGGGCTGGACCAAGAATCTGGCATTGCTGTTTCCACACCCTGCCAGACGTGCGTTGTTGTTGTGTGCGTGGTGGATCGTCGCATGGTTGACTCTTCCGCTGGTATTTCCGGCGCTGATCTTGTATTTGAAGATTCGCCGCGCACACTTTGGCCGGCGGACGACACTGGTTGCGCTGGCATTTGGTCCGCCGGCGTTTGCGTATTTGCTGTTGCGATCGGCCCGTGCGCACGCGCGCAGTGGCGTAATCTGGAAGGGGCGCGCGTACAGGGCGGCGGCATGACATTTAGAAACCGCGCACGAGGTTTCGCTAACTACTGACTACCGACTCCTGGCTACTAATCCATGGTCTATCTAACCCGCAAAGCTGAGTTTTCCGCGTCGCACTACTACCACAATCCGCAGTTCACCGCGGAAGAGAACGCGCGCATTTTTGGCAAATGCAATAACCCCAACGGGCACGGGCATAACTACACGCTGGAAGTCACGGTGAAGGGTGCAGTCGATCCGAGGTCGGGCTTCGTTGTCGACCTGAAGAAATTGAAAGACGTGATGAACAGGGAAGTGCTGGATGTTCTGGACCATCGGTTTTTGAATAAAGAAGTGCCCGAATTTCTTACGCAAATTCCGACCACCGAAAACCTGGCCATTGCCATTTGGCAGCGGCTGGAGCCGAAACTGAAGGCCGCGCAACTCCATCGCGTGCGCGTGTACGAAACGCCCGACCTGTTCGTCGATTTCTACGGGGAAGCATGAAGGCACACTTGACCCGGCGGTACATGTTCTCAGCCTCGCACCGGTTGCACAGCGACGAGATGTCGGAGGAGGAGAACCGCGCGACCTACGGCAAATGTAACAACCCCTATGGGCATGGGCACAACTACACGGTCGAGGTAACCGTGAGTGGGCCGGTGGATGAGAAGACGGGCATGGTCTGCAATCTGACCGATCTGGATGGTTTTGTGGGCGAGAAAATTGTCGAGCGCTACGATCACCAGAACTTGAATCTGCTGCCGGAATTCAAGACGAATGTACCGACGACTGAGAATCTGTGCGTCGCGATTTATGAGATTGTGAAGCGCGGCTTCGGGCGCGCACATCTAGAGAAAGTACGGATTGAAGAGACTATGATGAATTCGTTTGAATATGAGGGAGAAAAATCGCTAGTCGCTGGTCGTTAGTCGTTCGCGACGCGCATTTCCCAACGACCAACGACAATCGACTAACAACCCCAACCATGAAATCCACTACCTCACCAGCCACCCTGACCAGCGCCACCTACGAAGAATTGGTGCGCGAAATGCTGATCCGCCTGGGAGAAGACCCCGACCGCGAAGGTTTGACACGTACACCGGCGCGCGTGCAGAAGGCGATGCAGTTCCTGGTCAAAGGCTACAAAGACGATCCGGAAGCGCTTCTGCGCAAGGCACTCTTCACCGTCACCTACGACGAGATGGTCATCGTGAAGGACGTCGAGATGTTCAGCCTGTGCGAGCATCACATGCTGCCTTTCTTCGGCAAGGTGCATGTGGCGTACATCCCGAACGGAAAAGTGATCGGATTGAGCAAGATTCCGCGACTCATCGAAGTGTTTTCCCGACGCCTGCAGATCCAGGAACGGCTGACGACGCAAATTGCCGAGACGATCCAGAAGACGATCGAACCGCAAGGAGTCGGTGTGGTGATCGAAGCGCGTCACCTGTGCATGATGATGCGCGGGGTCGAGAAGCAGCACTCTTCGGCGGTGACCTCGTCCATGCTGGGATGTTTCCGCGACGAGGAAGAAACTCGGACCGAGTTCCTGTCGCTGATCCGGCAGAGAGCCAACGGGCAGTAGTGTAGCAGCCTCTTGTGGCGCGGACATTCCTGTCCGCGCCACACGAACTATTGCCTAGTTTGGGGACTCCCTCCTCCCAAGATGGCGGCAGGTGGACTAAGCTAAAACATCCGCTTATGTCGAAGCGACCGCCCACAGCATCGAGGCGGTTGGCCCTTATCACGGGGGCAAACCGGGGCATTGGTTTGTCCATCGCCCGCGCGCTGGCACGTCAAGGGTGCAACCTAGTCATCACGGGACGCGACGAGCGCGCGCTTGCTAAGGCCACACTAGAGCTGGACAAGATCGGCGTCCTGGTGCTGGCGCAGGCCTGCGATGTCTGCAATCCCGATTCGGTTGATTATCTGTTCGCGCTCGTCCGGGAGCTGCACACTCCGCTCGATATCCTGATCAACAATGCAGGGATCGCCCATGCCAATCAAAAGATTGCCGAACTGCCGTACCCGACCTGGTGCGAGGTCATCGATACGAACCTGACCGCTTTGTTCCTGGTGACACAGGCCGCGCTCGCGGTCATGAAGCGCGGCGGCACGATCGTGAATAATCTGTCGATCGCGGCGGAGCGCGTGTTTCCGGGGTCGGCGGCCTACAATGCTTCCAAGCATGGGGCACTGGGTTTCACAGACACGTTGCGGGAAGAGTTACGGCCGAAGGGAATCCGCGTGATCGCCCTGATGCCGGGGGCGACGGATACGGCGATCTGGGAAACAATGTGGCCAAAAGCGCCGCGCCGGAAGATGATGTCGGCGGAGACGGTGGCGGCAACCGTCGTAAACGCGCTGCTTCTGCCGGAGAACAGCACGGTGGAGAAACTTGTACTGATGCCCACCGGCGGCGCGTTGTGAATTTGTAGCGCTCCCGCGACAGCCGCCGGGGCGGCGGCGCTACTTTTTCATGACCCAAGTTTCTGCAGGGACTTGCGCAGACGATCATGCTGTTGGGTCAGGTGAAGGTACCGCATCTCATCAGGCTTCGGTTTCGAACGGATGATCTCGACGAGCGCATCTTTCTCCTCGCGCTTCCACGCAGAGAGATCGGGAACGAGGGCGAGGACGAGCGCAAATTTCTCGAAGCTGGTCTGTTGGAGATCTGTCCATGAAGAGGGGTTGACGCCGAGGATGCGCGCGATGGCGCGAACGGAGTCCTTCCGAATGCGGTCGCTGTCTCCGCCGAAAAGCCGGGCCATGTGCCGGTTGACTCGCAGGCCGATGTTTCGGGTTGAAAACGCGTCCCAGGCGCCCACTTCGCTTCCCGGCAATTCGTAGAAGACATGCCCGGCGGCGAGTCGCTTCAACGTGCGCGGCGGAGTTCGGTACGTGCGATCGACCGCGATCTTTTGTTCCTCACGTTCGACTAACCGCTGAAGGTCCGGTCGGCTGGGCCTGAACCCGAGCTTGCGGTAGAACCAGAACGCGCCCGATTCGATGGCCTCGTCGTTGTCGTGGCCAAGCTGGTAGGGATAGACAGAGACGCACGTCGTTCCCATCAGGTGGCAGAAGCAGCGCAGAACTTGCGCGTAGATCCATCCAGCTTCGCCGCCGCGGAACGTGTAGAAAGTGTTGAAGCCGACCTCCATCCATTCACAAAGCGCGATAGCTTCAATGTAGTTGATGGGCACACCGTTTTTCAGCGTGAGCCCGGCGACATAAGCGCGCAGCGGCAAACGGCGCTCAGGCGGCAGGTTCCAGAGATAGATCGAAAGGCCGCGGCCGACGTCAGCGCGAACTACGGAGGACGGATCCCCGAGCGTGGTGCCGTAGAGTTCGCGGTAGCGCACCAGCATGACTTCGCGGATGGTGTCGATGACCCCTTCGCCTTGCTGGCGCGAGAGCTTGGTGAACATTGGTGGGCGTTTCGCTAATTCGTGCGCGAGTGAGACTTCGTTGCGGTTGATCAGTGGGCCGTCGTGATAGAAGACGCTGCGAACGGGCTTGCAGTTGCGGGTACGCGCCACCGTCGAGTTGCCTAAGTTCCAACGCAAGGGCACCCGCAGCGATTCGTACAGTTCGGCTTTCTGCATCGGCGCGAGCGGAAGGTCGGCGAAGCGTTGGACCAACCATCTAGGATCAGAACCTTTCTTGCCCGCGGCGGCTTCGAGCCAGCGACGCCAGGGCGTGTCGGCCTCAACGTAGGCGTCGTCTTCGAGCAAAGGCAGGAAGCGGGGACCAGTAGTGCCAAGTTCGCGGCCAGGATCGTAGTGGTCCCAAGCGATCTCGACTTTGCCTGGCAGACGGCGAATCAGCCAATTGGCGACGTCGAAGCTGAGCGTGTCTTCCATGTGGGTGCCCGCGATGCCGGAGACTTCAAGCGGATCGAAGGCGTCCATGTCCGCGCCGGACTTGCGCAGATCGTCGACTTTCTTCCAGAATTTGTTGAGCACGCTTCCCGTCTTGCGCAGGACGGCCGGGCTGTGGGGAAATGCTCGCAGGAACATGAGCGCTTCGTGGAAACGGATGAGGGACGACGGGTCAGGGAAGCGAGCGGTGTCGAGTGCGTTGAGGAGTTTGAGAACTTGGGCAGCCTCGTTCGGACCGAACCGGTAGCGTGCGGCTTCGAGGTCGGCGAGGCGTCGGATCAGAGTGTTCGCGAACATGGAGTGGCTCTATCGACATCCTCCGAATCAGTCCCGCAGGGACGGCTGAAAATAGCCCGGCGCTGTAGCGCCGGGTATCGAGCTTACCTCTGAACCAGTCCCGTTAGGGACGACTGAAGTCACGGGCGCAGGGTGCGATTCAGTCGTGCCTCCGGCACTTGCCGGAGTTCTAATCTCGTATACCCGCCAGTGAACTGGCGGGCTATTTTCAGAGGTCGCTCCGGGACGCCCGAGATCCGACCATTCGAATCTCGACCGAGCTTTCTCGAGTCTCGACCGAAACTCACGGGGACTAGGGATGATATCAGGCCGCGAAGCCTCGACTCTGTGGTGGCTTCTCCCACCCTTGCAAAGTACGCAAGGGTGGGGCAGCCTCGGTTTTGCTGAGGGCAAAGCCCGTCTGGCCCCATGCTATAATCTGTATTCGCCTGAACTGTTTACATCGAGGCTGATCCTGTGATTTCCTCCGCGGGCGGACCTGGAGTTTCGCGAATCATCGCAATTTAAGTTCTTTCGATACGAGGTATTCCCATGTCTGGCCATTCCAAATGGGCCACAATCAAGCACAAGAAGGGCGCGTTGGACGCCAAGCGCGGCAAGATCTTCACCCGTCTGATTAAAGAAATCGCCATGGCCGCCAAGAGCGGTGGTGATCCGGATATGAACCCGCGCCTGCGCACGGCCATTGTGGCCGCCAAGGCCGAGAACATGCCGGCCGACAACATCAAGCGCGCCATCCAGCGCGGTACGGGCGAGCTGCCGGGCGCGACGTACGAAGAATTCGTGCTCGAAGGCTACGGCCCGGGCGGCGTGGCGCTGCTGGCCGAGATTTCGACCGATAACCGCAATCGCACGGTAAGTGAGATCCGACACGTGTTCGGCAAGAACAACGGCAACATGGCCGAGGCCGGCGCCGTCTCGTGGATGTTTCACAAAAAAGGCGACATTGTTGTGCCCAAGTCTGCCGCCAAGGAAGACGACCTGATGAACATCGTCCTGGAAGCGGGCGGCGAGGACCTGAAAGATGATGGCGATCACTGGGAGATCATCACTGAGCCTTCCGCCTACGAGGCCGTGCTGGAAGCGGTGAAGAAGGCGGGCATCACTCCGGCTTCGTCGAGTGTGGCCATGGTCCCGCAGAACTACATCAAGCTGGAAGGCGCACAGGCGTCGCAGATGATTCGCCTGCTCGAGGCCCTCGAAGATCATGACGATGTGCAGAACGTGCACGCCAACTTTGACATCGATCAAAAGGTGCTGGAAGAGGTTGCTGGATAGTTCGCCAGAATCAGAAATGGTTGTCAGGCCGCCCCGCGGGGGGCGGCTTTCTTTTGTTTTCCGCCGCCGGGGCGCTTTGATTCAAAATTCTGATCCGAACGAAAAGAGTTTTCAACACAGGCGTGGAAAACTTTGTGGAAAAACGGGATCTTACTCTTGTAACCTCCTGTTAATAGTATTGGTTTTACATTCTGCACCGCATCGGGTGCTAGCGTCATCGTGCGCTGCACTCAGAATCGCCATCGGTGAAGACACGTCTTGACAAACTGCTGGTGGATCGTGGCATCACTCCCTCACGCGAGCGTGCCCAGGCGCTGATTCTTGCCGGAAAAGTCCTGGTAAACGAGCAAAAGATCGAAAAGGCCGGGGCTGCGGTCGAAAACGACTCCGCCTTGCGGCTGTTGGGCGAGGACCTGCGCTACGTCAGCCGAGGCGGGTTGAAACTGGAACGAGCGCTTGAGCACTGGCGCATCGATCTGAACGCGAAAGTCTGTCTCGACATTGGTGCTTCCACGGGCGGGTTCACCGACTGCATGTTGCAGCACGGCGCCGCGCGGGTGATCGCCGTCGATACCGGCTACGGGCAAATGGACTTCCGCTTGCGTGAAGATCCGCAGGTCCGGCTTCTGGAGAAAACCAACGCACGCTACCTTTCGGGGGACGAGGTTGGGGCGCCGGTCGACTTCATTGCCATGGACGTGTCTTTCATTTCGGCCACGCTGGTCCTGCCGGCGGTGATTCACGCAGCCTGGGGAGCGTCTCAAGGACAGGCTGAACCGCACACCGCGTGCCAGATTGTAGTGCTGGTAAAGCCGCAATTCGAAGTGGGCAGGGAACTGGTCGGCAAAGGCGGTATTGTGCGCGACGAATCCGCGCAACTGGCCGCCGTGGCAAAGGTTGAAGCGGCGCTCCGAGAACTGGGATGCGTACGCACAGAATGGATCGATTCGCCGATTCTGGGCATGGAAGGCAACCGCGAATTCCTGCTGTACGGAGAGGTCAGAGGTTAGAGGTCAGAGTGCAGAAGTAGAGGCGATGCGCGGGCAAGATAGACTGAACATCACCACGTATCCTCACTTCTGCAATCTGACCTCTGACTTCTGCATTCTTGTACAATCATGAATTCCATGCCCGACGCACCACAAAGGTCCACCCTGCCAAAGATTGTCGCCATCATTTCGAAACCCGACCGCCCGGAACTATCCGAGGTCCTGCCGAAGCTGGAAAAATGGCTGGAAGCGCACGGCTACGCGGTGTTGATGGATCACGAGAGCGCCGCATATTTTCAGGCTTCCGAGGTGATGGCGCGGAGCGAATTGGGGACACGCTCGCCGGGCGTGGCGCTGGTGTTGGGTGGCGACGGGACGCTGCTGTCGGCCGCGCGGGCCGTGTCAAAAGCCGGAACGCTGATTCTCGGAATCAACCTGGGCACGCTCGGATTCCTCACCGAACTTCCGCTCGACGAGCTCTATCAGGCACTGGAGGCGATTGACCGGGGGCACTACGTGGTCGATCCCCGCTCCATGCTGAGTTGCTCGCTGGTGCGGAACGGTGAAATCGTTGCCACGCTGGAAGCGTTGAACGACGTGGTCGTCAGCAAGAGCGAGATCGCACGCCTCAATCACTTCGAGCTTTATGTGGACTCGGAGTTTGTTTCCAGCTACAAGGCCGACGCTTTGATCATTGCGACGCCCACTGGTTCCACGGCATATTCGCTGGGCGCGGGTGGACCAATCCTCAAGCCCGACGTGGATGCCTTCGTGATCACGCCGGTC
This sequence comes from Terriglobia bacterium, assembly GCA_020073565.1. Classification (GTDB taxonomy): domain Bacteria; phylum Acidobacteriota; class Terriglobia; order Terriglobales; family Acidobacteriaceae; genus Acidiflorens. The sequence continues at coordinate 18,318 of JAIQEY010000053.1, read as the reverse complement.
TCTCCCCATGGACTCACGCACCGCCCGGTGGTGGTGCGCGACACCGTGGAGATCGAGATTCAGGTCAAGACCGGGCAGGAGGAAGCATATCTGAGCCTGGATGGACAGGTGGGCATGCCGGTTCGCGACGGCGATATTGTGCGTTGTGTGAAGGCCGAGCATCCAGCGCGACTGCTGCGCTTCCAGAAAACTTTCTTCGAAGTGCTGAGTACGAAGTTGAAATGGGGCGAGCGCTGAGATCTCAGATTGCGTAGCGCGTACACTCCTGTCCGCGTGTCTGCAGCGAAGACGCTGTCGTCGCGGACAGGAATGTCCGGCGCCACACTTCTCGGTCGAATTTGTTTAATTGGGGTCTCTAATGCAATCTGTATCCCGGTTACTGCTGTTTTTCCTGACTAGCCTTGTGGTTGCTTTCGCACAGGGTAAGCCCGCGGCCGATCTCATCGTTCGGAATGCGCGTATCTGGACGGTGGACCGTTCTCATCCTGAGGCGGAGGCGATTGCGGTCCTGGGTGATCGCATTGTGGCGGTTGGCTCCGATAGCGAGGTCGATGCGTGGCGCGGCCCCGCGACCCGCGTTGTGGATGCGGCCGGGAAGCGACTCCTGCCGGGTTTCAACGATGCGCACGTTCACTTCACCGACGGCGGGGCGCAACTCGACAACGTGCAACTGAACGATGCGGCCAGGCCGCAGGAGTTCGTGCGCCGGATCGCCGAGCGTGCCGCGAAAGCGAAGGAGGAGTGGTTGCTGGGCGGCGATTGGGATGAGACCAAATGGGCCCCTGCGCAACTGCCGACCAAGGAACTGATCGACCCAGTCACTCCTAACACGCCGGTGGCCGTGAACCGTTATGACGGCCACATGATCCTCGCGAATTCCCTGGCACTGAAGCTGGCAGGGATTACGGCGCAGACTCCTGATCCAGCCGGTGGGGTAATCGTCCGCGACGCGCAGGGAATCCCGACGGGCGCATTGAAAGACGCCGCTGTGGATTTGGTCTACAGGGTCATTTCGACCCCAACTCATGCACAGCGGCGGCACTCGATTGAACGAGCCCTGGAACATGCAGCTTCGCTCGGTGTGACAAGCGTGCAGCACATGAATCCAGACTATGCCGACATCGCGATCTACAACGAGCTGCTGGATGAAGGCAAACTGACGACACGTATCTACGCTGCGCCACTCATCACACAGGTGGATGACCAGGTGAAGATCGGGATCCGGCATGGCTTTGGTGGCCCCTACCTTCGGATCGGCGCGCTAAAAGCCTATGCGGATGGTTCGCTGGGCTCTACAACCGCGTATTTCTTCGAGCCATTCCTGGACCAGCCTGGCAATCGAGGGCTGCTCTCCGACGAAATGCACCCGATTTCGCTGATGCGCGACCGCATGATGGAGGGTGACGCGACAGGATTGCAGCTCTGCACGCATGCAATTGGCGATGAGGGGATCTCAACGATTCTGGACATCTACACTGAGATTGACAAGGCGCATGGCCCCGCTGATCGCCGCTGGCGCATCGAACACGCGCAGCACATGGCGGCCAAGGACTTCGATCGATTCGCACAGCTTCACGTCATCGCCTCGGTGGAGCCGTATCACGCGATCGACGATGGCCGCTGGGCGGAGGGACGGATTGGACACGACCGCGCCAGCCGGACGTATGCGTTCCGTACGTTTCTGGATCATGGTGTGCGCTTGGCATTGGGGACAGACTGGAATGTCGCTCCTCTGAATCCGATGCTGACGCTGTACGCCGCTGTGACGCGCGCGACTTTGGATGGCAAGAATCCAAACGGCTGGTTTCCGGAGCAGAAGCTGACGGTGAAGGAAGCGATCGAAGCCTACACCATGGGCTCGGCCTATGCCGAATTTCAGGAAGGCGAAAAAGGCTCAATCACGGTGGGAAAGCTGGCTGACATGGTGCTCCTCAGCGACGATGTGCTCACCATCGATCCGGGGAAGATTCGCGACGTCAGAGTGCTCAAAACCTGGGTCGGCGGCAAACTGACGTACGACGCTCTGAGCGCGAAGCAGTAACGCCCTTTCTGGAATCGCTGTGAGCCGGCACAAACGTTTGGCATAGAATTAAAGCCGCTCTCGCCGCAACTGATCCTTCACACTCTCTCGCTGTCGGATCAAGCGCGTCTTGCCTGCATCCACCAGGACTTCGGCTGGTTTGCCGCGCGTATTGTAGTTAGAGCCGAGCACGGCGCCGTATGCGCCAGCGTCAAGAATCGCCAGCAGGTCGCCTTCGCCCACGACGGGTAACTCGCGTTCGCGTGCGAAGAAGTCTCCGGTCTCGCAGATTGGACCGACTACATCCGTGGTTTCCTTCTCCTGGGATCGACAACTTACCGGGACAATTTCGTGATAGGCGCGATATAGCGACGGCCGTAGCAGGTCATTCATTGCGGCATCCACGATCAGGAACCGCTTATGGTTATTCGTCTTCCGGTAGAGCACGCGCGTCAGCAGCACTCCTGCGGCTCCAACAATTGATCGACCAGGCTCGAGCAGAAGATGCACGTCGAGCCCGCGCAGTGGCTGGAGTACAGCTTCGGCGTAAGCAGAGATTTGCTCGGCGAATTGCTGTTGTAGCCCCTCATACGAAATCCCGAGGCCACCGCCGGCGTCGACATAGCGGATTTCGTGTCCTTCCCGGCGCAACTGGCGCACAAGCTCCGCAACCCGCAGGAGTGCGTCCTGAAAATTACTAAGATCGGTAATCTGCGAGCCGATGTGGACACTCACCCCAGCTACCTTCAGACGCGGGTACTTTGCGGCTTCCCGGTAGAGCACCAGGGCCTCGGGAATGGGTACCCCAAACTTGTGCTCATGCAGCCCCGTCGAAATGTAAGGATGAGTTTCTGCGGAGACGTCGGGATTGACGCGCACCGCAATCTGAGCCGGTCTCTTCAGGCGTGCAGCGGTTTCCGCGAGCGTTCGCAGTTCCGACGGGCTTTCGATGTTGAACAGCAGGATCCCGGCCTTCAGCGCCAGCTCCATCTCGGACACAGTCTTGCCGACGCCGGAAAAAACCACGTTGCGGGCCGCCTGCCGTTTGACTCGCAGAACGCGCTCTAACTCTCCTCCAGAAACCACATCGAACCCAGCTCCCAGGCGCGCGATCAAACGCAGAATGCCGAGCGTTGAGTTGGCCTTGACCGAATAACAGAGCGTATAGGGAACGGCGCGAAAGGCGCGCTGGAAGGCTTTGATCCGGGCGCGGATCATCTCCGCGGAATAAACGTAAAGGGGTGTGCCGTGACGTTCGGCGAGTCGCTCGAGCGAAACCGATTCGCAGAAAAGCTGTGCGCGGTTGGACAGCCTAGGGCGGATGTCCCTACGCGGGCGGTAGGAAAACGCGGGCGGCCGCAACAGCCCAGCTTTGCCGGCCGCCTTCACTTGCGTTTGCCCGTGCCGCTCTTGACTTTGATCGCCACCACGGTCTGGTCGTCGAAGGCATCGACGCCCACCGCATGCTCGGTCACCGCGTTGAAGATGTTGTTGACCACACAATCGGGCGATTGCGCCACGCACCCGGCCACAAGCTTTTCCACGCGCTCCCGGCCAAACGACTCGCCATGCCGGTTCCGTGCGTCAAGGATGCCATCGCTGAAGAACACAAACATATCGCCCGGCTTCGCGCGGAACTTGAACTCATCGTACTCGGCTTCATCGAACATCCCCAGAGGCAACCCGGTGGCCTCGATGACTTCCGTCTTCCCGTCGTGACAATAGATGGGTCGAGGCAATCCGGAATTGGCAACCAGCAAAGTGCGCTGTTCATCATCCCAGACGGCATAGATGATCGAGACGAACTGCGCTTCAATTCTGCGCTCAGCGAGCGACAGATTGACGGCGGAAAGCATCTCCGCCGGACCGGGTTCAATGGGCGCATGAGAACGCAGGATGCCGCTGACCAGCGCCGCATAAATCGCCGCCGGAGCGCCCTTGCCGCTGACGTCTCCGATCGCTATACCCAGCCGCGAGAGCGAGTACGGCACGAAATCGTAGAGATCGCCGCCAATAGCTCGCGCTGGTACAAACTTGGCTTCCACTTCGAGATTGTTCATCTTCGGCTGCGAATGTGGCAGTAAACGGAATTGCAGCTCGCGCGCCAGCGCCAGATCGCGCTCTAGACGCTGCTCTTGGCGGGCAATCTCTTCGTACAGACGCGCGTTTTCAATGGCAATCGCGATCTGTGCGGCTAGCGTGGTCAGCGTCCGCTTGTGGTCTTCGGTGAAGTATCCGCGGCGCGTGTGTTCGAGATCGAGCACTCCGATGACTTTCTCTTTGTAGATCAACGGCACTGCGAGTTCCGACTTCGTTTCCGGATTGACCGCAATGTAGCGCGAATTCTTGCTCACGTCCGGAACCAGAACGGCTTCCTTGGCCTGCGCTGCATAGCCCACGACGCCGCGACCGAGCGGGATATCGTGCTTGAGGTGCAGCCTCTCCTGAAAGCGCTGCGAGAACCGGTGCTGCAGTTTTTCGCCGCTCGCGTCGACTAGCAGAATGCTGAACATCTGGTAATCGATCAGGCGGTTGAGCAGTTCGGCAATGCGCTTGAGCAGTTCATCCAGGTTCAGGATGGAGGTTAGTTCCTGCGCAATCTCGTTCAGCAGCAACAATGCGCGGGCCTGACGGGTGATGCGGGTATGCAAGCGCGCATTCTCGATGCCGACCCCCATGCGCGACGCGATCAGCGTCAGCAATCGCTTGTGTTCTTCGGTGAAATATTCCTTTTCCCGCGCCTCAATATCGATGACCCCAATGACGCGGTTCTTGACGATCAGGGGAATTGCCAATTCCGAGTGCACGTTGGGAACGGCGGGGATGTAGTAGTCCAACGTGGCGGTGTCCCCGACGAGAACCGCCTGGCGGGACTGGGCGGCGCGCCCGGTGACTCCTTCGCCTATTTTGATGCGCATGCGGTCGGCGACTTCGGGCGGGTAGCCCACCTGGAAGCGCACGTAGAGTTCCTGCCGCTGCTCATTCAGCAAAAGAATGGCAAAAATCTCATAGTCAATGACTTTGCGGACTACCTCCGCCACCCGGCGCAGGGTGGTCTCCAGATCGAGCGTGGTATTGACCACGTCGGCCACTTCGAGCAGGAGGGGCTCGACCTCGTACGGGCGCGGGGTTGGTGGCGTGATCGTTTTCACCGTGTTCATGATAGCAGCCCAGCGCGAGCCCGCAGCCCAGGGGACGAACCGGAATCACGACGAAAACATTCCTCCGATTGCCCGTCTCAGAGATTCTCGATGACGCAGATGTCTGGAAGATTGCGATATTTCTCCGCGTAATCCAAGCCGTAGCCGACCACGTAAGCATCCGGAATAGTAAAGCCGATGTAATGCGCCTGGATGGGCTGTTTGCGGCGTGTAGGCTTGTCGAGTAAAGCCGCGATGCGGAGCGACTTGGGCTGGTGTGCCTGCACGAGCTTCGAGATGTAATTCAGCGTTAGCCCGGTGTCGAGGATGTCTTCGACGAGAATGACGTTGCGATCGGCGAGAGAATTATCCATGTCTTTGGTCACACGCACTTCGCCCAGCGAATCCCAGGCAGCGTGGCCGGCGGGGTCCTCTTTGGGAGTGGGACGGTTTCCGTAGCTCGAGATCCCGATGAAGTCGAAGGTGGCATCGAGCGAGACATGGCGGGCAAGATCGCTGAGAAAGATAGACGCGCCTTTGAGGACGCCGACGAAGATGATGGACTGTCCGCGATAGTCGCGGGTAATCTCTTCTCCCATTTCGGCAACTCGTTTGGCAATCTGATCTCGCGACAGCAGCACTTTGAGGTCAGGCATTGAGGACAATCTTATACACGAGATTGGCCGCAACCGGAAAGCCTTATCTGGTACCTCGCTCTCTGCCCTCGTTGCGCGCCTTGCTCGACGTCACTAGAATGCTAGTTCGCACGGAGGAATGACCCATGCCTATGCCGGAACTAGCTAACCTGCTGAATGAGGCGAAGAAAGACGTCCGGGAAATTGGCCCCGCGGACCTCAAACACATGCAGCAGGCAGGGGAAGAGTTTGTTCTGATCGATGTCCGGGAACCGGAAGAAGTGTCGCGCGGTACGATCGCCAACGCAATCCCGATTCCTCGCGGCCTAGTGGAAGTCAAGATCGACGGCGTTACAACGGACAAGGACAAGAAGCTGGTGCTCTATTGCGCAGGCGGCGTTCGATCGCTGCTTGCGGGCTGGATGCTCGCCAAAATGGGATTTCGCAACGTGATCTCGCTGGCGGGTGGGTACAACGGGTGGATGAAAAGTTAATAGATCGTCATCCGTCGGTGTCGCTGCATCGGAGCCCACAGAACTCCTATCCGAGAATGGACCTATGAATCTCAAAGGCATCAAGCTCACTTGGCTCGGCCACTCTGCGTTCCGTATTGAGACCCCGGAAGGGAAGCGGTTCTACGTTGATCCCTGGATTGGGGGCAATCCCATGTGTCCGGACAGCGAGAAGAACGTGCAACGCGCCGACGTGCTCATCTGTACGCATGGGCATTTCGACCACATTGCCGACGCGGTCGATGTCGCCAAGAAACACGATTCCGTGGCGGTTGGAATTTACGAACTCTGCCTGTGGCTGGAAAAGAAAGGCGTCAAGCAGCTCGCGCCCATGAACAAAGGCGGCACGCAGACCGTCGCCGACGTCAAAATCACCATGGTGCACGCCGTGCATTCCTGCGGCATTCTGGATGGCGACCAGATCGTGTATGGCGGCGAGGCGTGCGGGTACGTGCTTGAGTTCTCAAACGGCGTGAAGCTCTATCACGCCGGCGACACGAACGTCTTCAGCGACATGACGATCATCCGGGACCTGTACGCACCGAAGATTGCCATGTTGCCCATCGGCGACCGTTTTACCATGTCGCCGTGCGAGGCTGCCTACGCCTGTAAACTGCTGAAGCCGGAGACGGTCATCCCCATGCACTTTGGGACCTTTCCCCTCCTGACAGGGAAGCCCAGCGAATTGCAGGCGCTCGTACCGGAAGTAAAAGTCGTCGAACTAAAACCAGGGCAAACGATTTCGTAGCGCCGTGTTCCCACTCATCGCAACGTGCGCGATGAGTGGGGCACCCGATCGGCGCTACAAGATGAAAGGAACACATGGCTGACCAGAACGCACAGGCCGATTGGCGCATGGGTGGAATCACAGTTCCGGAAGTCGAAGATTATCTATACGCCATGCTGCCGCCGCGGGACGAGGTTCTCACCGAGATGGAAGCAGAGGCTGCGAAGAATGACGTGCCGATCGTGGGCCCGGCGGTTGCGCGCATCCTATACCAACTCGCGATCATCAGCGGCGCCAAGAGAGTTTTTGAGATGGGATCGGCGATCGGGTATTCCACGATCTGGTGGGCTCGCGCGGTCGGTGAGAGCGGGCGCGTCATTTACACCGATGGCGATCACAAGAACGCCGACAAAGCCCGGCGTTACTTCGAACGGGCTGGCGTCAGCCAGCGCATCACCGTGCGCGTGGGCGACGCTCTCGAACTGCTGTCTGAGGGAAAGGAACCTTACGACATCATCTTCAACGATGTAGACAAAACCGACTACCCGCGAGTCGTCCGCCTGGCCCTTCCACGTCTGAAGAGCGGCGGATTGTTCATCACCGACAACGCTCTGTGGAGCGGAAAGGTCGCGCAGCCGAACCCAGACGCGGAAACGAAGGCGATTCTGGAATTCAATCGACTGACCTATGAGTCGAAAGAGTTGCTTACGACCATTCTGCCCATTCGCGACGGGGTTTCCGTTTGCGTGAAGAAGTAGGGGCTTCGGACGGAAGACATTTGCGGCTGCGGTGAGGTCCAGCCCCAGGTGCTAGAATCATTTGTTTTCCTAACCTCCGATAAAGGCCCTGATCGTCTTGCCTGTAGAACAGATTCCGGAAACTCTACCGCGGACCCAAGCCCACGCACGGCCCGACTCGTGGGCTGACTTACTCCTCGTCGGCGCCGGCCCCACCGGCCTGGCGTGCGCGATCGAGGCGCAAAAGGCTGGCTTCAAGTCGATCATCATCGACAAGGGCTGCCTGGTGAATTCCATCTTTCACTATCCGACCAACATGGTTTTCTTCACCACGCCGGAGTTGCTGGAAATCGGTGACATACCATTCACCACTGCGCTCGCGAAGCCAACTCGACAGGAGGCGCTCGAGTACTATCGCCGCGTGGCCGAGCACTATCATTTGCATGTCTGCCAGTACCAGTGGGTGAAAACCATCACGGGCGAAGACGGCGATTTCCGGGTGACCGCAACTGACCGCCACAGCGCCATCCACGACTACTGCGCCCGCAAGATCGTGGTGGCCACCGGATACTACGATCTCGCGAACCACCTCGGGATTCCGGGAGAAGACTCGAGCAAGGTCTTTCACTATTATCGGGAGGCTCACCCGTATTCGGACACGGACGTGGTGGTCATTGGCGGCAAGAATTCAGCAGCCGAGACCGCGCTGGATCTGTGGCGTCACGGTTCCCGGGTTACGCTGGTCTATCGTGGAGCCCAGATGCACCACCATGTGAAGTACTGGGTGCGCCCTGACATCGAGAACCGCATCAAGTCAGGCGAAATCACCGCCTACTTCAACAGTACCGTGCAGGAAATCGGCGCAGACTATGTCGTACTCCTGACCCCAAAGGGTTCGCTCCGGCTGAACAATGATTTTGTGTTTGCGATGACCGGATACCATCCCGACTACGATTTTCTCCGGAGCGTTGGGATTGAACTGTCGACGGAACAGCACCGTCCGGTTTGTGACCCCGAAACCCTCGAGTCGAACGTTCCAGGAGTCTACGTGGCGGGTGTGATTGTGGCAGGCTCGAAGACCAACGAAATCTTTATTGAAAATGGCCGGTTCCACGGCAAGCTGATTGCCGCTCATCTCAAGCAGACGATGGGCAGCTCGGGGAAAGCAACCGGGCGGAACGGCTCTTAGCGATTAGCCGAAATCTTCCCAGCTGCTATCAGGGCACGCTAGGTGCCAATGCAGCGCTTGTCACGAACTGTTCAAAGAAGGCTTTTCTGCGGGAGTCTATGGTTCTATGGGTTCCTGACACTGCCCTGAAAATGACAACCTCCCGATCCCACGCGAGACTCGTGTGCAGCGTTTTGCGCACTGTTCTTCCACAGTAGGATTTCGTTTCTCACCATGCTTCGTGGGTGACGATCCGGTATCCTGTCTAACTCCGCGGATCAAGCCACACGTCACCATGGAACCTGCTCCTGAGCTGGAAATTAGCCCGGTCTCGCTGGCCTCTTACGCGCGTCTGCTCGGCGGCAATCGCAATTTCCGCCGCCTGTGGAGCGCCCAAGTCGTAAGCGAGATCGGCGACTGGTTCTACACGCTTGCCATCTATAACCTGCTTCTGCAACTAACCGGACGCGCCGGCTCGGTGGCGCTGGCGCTGGTTCTACAAGTCCTGCCGCAAACCTTTATCGGCCCGACCGCCGGGGTCGTCAACGACCGTCTCCGCCGCAAGCACGTCATGATTGCCGCCGACATCGGGCGCGTGCTGATCGTCCTCTGCATGTTGTTCGTGCGCTCGAAACAAATGGTGTGGCTGGTCTACCCGCTGCTAGTGGCCGAGACGCTCCTGGCTGCGTTCTTCGAGCCGGCGCGCAGTTCGGTGATCCCCAACATCGTCGCGCGCGAAGAGGTTGTGCTGGCCAATACGCTGTCCTCGGCCACGTGGTCGGTGAACCTCATGCTAGGGGCAACCGCCGGAGGTGTGGTAGCCGCCCTGCTCGGACGCGACGCGGTCTTCGCGCTCAATGCGCTCTCGTTTCTTGTCTCAGCTGCACTCATCTTCGGCATGCGCTTCACCGAGCCCCACACCGAGGGAGGTCGTCCCTGGCGCATGCGCGAACTGGTGGACTTCTCGCCCATCCTTGCGGGTATTCGCTATGTGCGGTCGCATGTCCGGCTGCGCTCAACCGTGTTTGTAAAATTCGGCAACCTGATCATCGGCCCAGGCTGGGTCTTGTTTACCGTCATGGGACAAAAAGAATTTGCGGTGCGCTGGCACGGTCTTGATCCCGCCCGGGGAGCATTTCTCGGGATGAGCCTGCTGCTCGGCGCACGCGGCTTGGGCGCGTTGCTCGGTCCGCTGCTCACTGCACCCTGGGCAGGACACTGGATCCCTAAACTGAAAATTGCAATCTTCTGGGGATATCTCGCGACCGCCGCTGGTTATGCGCTGCTCGGAGTGTCCGGACATCTCTGGCAAGCCTGCCTATGCGTGATAATGGCGCACTTCGGCAGCTCGATCGTGTGGGTCTTCTCGACCACGCTCCTGCAATTGCAGAGTGACGACAAGTTTCGGGGTCGCGTCTTCTCCGCCGACCTCGGTCTCTGCATGTTTACAATTGCGGCGGGAGCCTATCTTGCGGGACGCTTCGTCGATTGGGGCTTCGCCGCCCGCCACGTGGCCAGCGTTGCCGGCATGCTGATGCTGATCCCGGCGGCGCTGTGGGGACTGGCGATCCGAAGAAATTCCGAAACAGCCGGGTAGGATCCTCTCTGTTCCTCTGTACCATCTGTGGTCAAGAATTTCCTGGCGTAATCCCTACCTCTCCAGCTGATCGATCTTCGCCGCCAGAATGAAGTCTGACTCTGTCAACCCATTCACGGCGTGGGTCCAGATCGTGATCTCCACTTTGCCCCAAACGAGCAAGATATCCGGATGATGCCCCTGCTCCTCCGCCAGCGCTCCGACTCTGTTCACAAAAGCAAGGGCGGTCCGAAAGTCCGGGAATCTGTAGCCGCGCACAAGGTGGTGCTCGTCGACGACGTTCCATTGCGTATGCTCGGGCAACTGATGGTAAATCTCGTCGAGCTTCTCGCCCTTCAGCGGCGGCACTCCTCCGCGGCAGGGAACGCAGGTCTTATCGGCAAGAGAAGGCATATGGACCTCGCTGAAGAGGATACTCCGGGAAAGAGTCTTTGCGTTCGGATATCCGTATGTATATACTTGACACAAAGGGGATGCAACCATGGCAACTGTCAAGGTACAGGTGGTCAAGTGGGGCAACAGTCACGCCGTGCGCCTTCCCAAGGTCGTCCTGGAAAAAGCCGAAATGCGCGCTGGCGATCAACTGGAAATCCGCGTGGAAAAAGGCCGCATTGCACTTGAACCCGCTCACCCGAAGCTGACGTTGCGGGATCTGGTAGCGCGCATCAAACCGGAGAACCTGCATGGCGAGCAGGACTGGGGTAAGCCCGTCGGCAGGGAAGTATGGTGAAAGCGCCTTATGTTCCGGACACAGGACACCTGATCAAGATTGACTTCGACCCAGGAACTGGACACGAGCAGGCTGGCTGGCGTCCAGCCATCGTGTTATCACCCGCCAGCTACAACCGCCCGACCGGGCTGGCGATCGTTGCTCCCATTACGAACAGGCGGAAAGGATACCCGTTCGAGACCGTCTTGCCCGCAGGGCTCAAGGTCACAGGCGTTATCCTCTCAGATGCAGTCAAGAACCTGGACTGGCGCGCTCGCAACGCCCGCTACATCGATGAGGCTCCGCCTGCTGTGCTGGCAGCCGTCCGAGAACAGCTGGGCTTATTGCTTGGGTTTCAGAGTGCCTAGAACGGTATGTCCTCATCCGTAATCGGCCCGGACCCCGCTGACGCTGGCGCGTGTTCCGCTTCCGGCACGCTCTGATCGAAGTTGTTGCCGCCCGCAGACGCAGTCGCTCCGCGCGATCCGCCAGCGACGTCACCACCCTCGCCGCGACCGCTCAACAGAACGATGTCGTTGCCCACGATCTGGGTCATATACTTCTTCTGACCGCTCTGCTTGTCGTCCCAGGAATCAGTCCGGAGACGGCCTTCGATGTACACCTTACTGCCCTTCTTCAAATACTGCCCGGCGATCTCTGCCAAGCGCTGCCACAGCACAATGTTGTGCCACTCGGTGCGGTCCTGCCAGTTGCCGTCCTTGTCTTTGAAGCGTTCGTTGGTGGCCAGCGAGAACTTCGCTACCGGCGTGCCCTGGGGCGTGTACTTTACCTCGGGATCCTTGCCCAGGTTTCCGACCAGGATGACTTTATTCACGCTTTTCATGGTGCAGGCTCCTCTTTGACGCTCACTATACCAGAACTGCGCGCCCGCAAGGCGTGCCGCCCGCACTCAAAATATGTGATGAATCCCGCAGTGAATTACGCCGCGCGCGCGGCCCGCTCCTGCCTCTCCCGCCCGTGCGTTTTCCGCTCCCGGTACGACCGCGCCAACTCCAGATAGATCCCCACATCGCGATCCAGGTCGAACTGCGTGCCGTCAAAATAGAAATTCCGGATCGGGAACCCGCCCAGATCCTGGCTCAGCCGCGGATAGATGGCTTCGCTTACGATCCCGTTCATGCAGGTGAACGGGCTGATGTCGACCACGCCGTCGGCCCCTTTACGAGCCAGATACCCCGCCTTACCCACGCTCATTACCATCTCGCCCCCGATCCCGGTATTGGGCAGGTAAGGACGAGCCAAGTCCATCAGTTCGGCGTAGGTGGGCTCTTCGTGGCCCGCGAAGTCATCGCGGAATACCTCCATCAGGGCGTGTTCATCCTGCTGCTGGATCCGCGTGCGCAGCCAGCATTGCAACATAGCGCGCGACAGCGCGCGCCCCTCCAGCCGCAACTGGCGCGCTTCTTCCTGGTTGGTATAGGTTACCCACTCCGCGATGTCGCTGATCCAGCACTCCGCGCCTTGCTTTTCCAGGCGCCGAATCAGATCGTTGTTTGAAAAATTGTTCAGCCGGCAGAAGATCTCGCCCACGACCCCGATCAATGGCCGTTCCTGTGTGCGGTCCAGCTCGACGGACTCAAAACGCAGTCGCGCCCGGCCCAGCGAATCGACCAGTGCCTCCATCTGGCAATCGAAATCGGAGCAGCTCTGCTCGATCGTCCGGCACAGATCGTCCACCGAATCCTGAAATGCGCAGTCCGCCGCACCAGGCCTGACCTCGTACGGACGCGTCATCAATAACTTCTTGCGCAGAAGATCGGAACTCACCAGCGCACGCCACGCTCCCCGCACGAACGGCGTCCCAAATTCCCCAATCTCCGAGTAGCCATGCTCGTTGCTCGGGGAGAGCACACCGACCTCGGCATGCCCCAGTTCAACCAGCAATTTCTTGAGAAACGTCGAGTATTGCCCGAATCGGCACGGCCCACCGCCGCTGGCCATAAAAAACATCGTGCGCTTCGCGTCGAACCCGGGCTGCTCGGTGATTTTGACGAAGTCGCCCACCGTTACTTTCGCCGGATAGCACTCATCGCCGCTGGTGTACTTACCGCCCAATTCCAGCGTGCGCTCGTCGGACGGTGGGGTCGTGTGCGCCTCGATCCCCATCCCGTGCAGTACCGCGCAGAAGGCTTGCGCGCTGCCTTCCGCCATCGCGGGCACATAAATCACCTTGCCGAACAGCGGATGACTTTTCGGAACCGTCTTCCTTACGCAGGTATGGTGGTGGAGGATGGACATCCCAGGAATCCTTTGCTGTCGAGATAGGCTTCACACCGCGTCAGATAGCCGGCGTCGTTGGAGTGTGCGTCAAACTGCAAGAACAGTGCCGGCTTGCCCGCCGCGTCCCGCAAATACAGCTTGATGTAAGAATCCGGCCCGCACTTGAAATTCGAAATGAACATGACGTGCAGGTTCGGATCGCGCGCCGTGAATTTCGCCGCGGCCAGGATCAGGCGTCCGGAATTCCAGAACATATTCGAGTGAATCGAGCTGATGTCCTCGTTTTCAGTCGGTATGAAATCCAGAGGAATCACGTTCACGCCGTAGAGGGACCGCAGCTTTCGCGGGATATCGCAGTTCATGCTGCGGTCGTACAAGTTATAAGCGCGTCCCACCAGCACGATCGCTGGTTCCCCGGTACTCGCAACCTGCTGCAATGCCTCGCGACCTGCCAGCAGCGACTTCTGCTGAAACTCTGCCTGCGCGGCATACGCGGCTTCGGCGGCCTCATCACTCCGGCGACCCGTCCAACCCTGCTCACGGGCAAAGGAACGCAACTGCCCTCTCACCGCTTTTCTGCCCAGACGGAAATGAACCGTGGGAGCGAGCAGACGCTCCCGCACATCCGCGAGCCCGGCCGCCGCGCGCAGCACAAACGGCAACGTCTGGTTCCATGGGCACAGGTAGGACTCCACGGAATTCTGAGTCGGAGATTCCATGTTCACCACGTTCGGAACGAACACGCTCTCTGCGCCGGCTTTGACCAGCGCCTCAACATGCCCGTGCGCGACCTGTACCGGGAAACAGGGCTGGGCAATTGCCAGTTCTTCACCGCGCGCTGCGATCGCCCCGTCGGTTGCGGAGGAGAGCACGATCCGGCACCCCATCCCCTGCAAATAGGTGCTCCAGAAAGGGAAGGAGTCGTAGAAAAACATGGCGCGCGGAATGCCGACCACGCGTTCGCCCGCCATCTCCGGCTGACAAGTCTTCAGCAGTAACTTCTCGCGAACTTCCAGCAGGTCGGCAATCACCGGCTCGCGATCGGTCCGCGTGCGCTTGCGGAACTTGTCGGAACACTTGTCCCCCCAGTAGGTCTTCTGCCCCTCGATGACGAACTCCTTCATGTCGCAATCGTTGGAGCAAGCGCGGCAGACGAAGTCGCGGCTGGTATAGTCCACGCGGTTCAGGTCGTAACCGCGGAATCGGCTGCGCTGACTTGTTCCCATCATACGATCCCGCGCCAGCAGCGCCATTCCAATCGCGCCAATCACGCCGTTATGCGGAGGCACGATGATGGGCTTACCCAGGATTTTGGCGAACGCCGCCGCCACGGCATCGTTGTAGGCGGTGCCGCCCTGGAAATAGATCACGTTGCCGATCTTGCGCCCACGAACGACGCGATTCAGGTAGTTCATGGCAACCGAGTAAGCAAGTCCAGCGCACAGATCTCCTACCTGCGCGCCGTCCAGCAGCGCCGCCGTCAGATCGCGGTCCATGAACACGGTGCAGCGTTCGCCGAGTCGCGACGGATGCTGCGAAGCCAGCGCCAGCTGGGCGAACTCACCCTTGATGGAAATCCCCAGCTTTTCGGCCTGCTCCTCAAGAAACGATCCGGTACCGGCCGCACACGCTTCGTTCATCGTGAAATCGACGACGATCCCGCCATCCAGGCGGATGAACTTCGAGTCCTGACCGCCGATCTCGAAAATTGTGTCCACCAGGTCGGTGCCCACCGAATGGCAGACGTGGACAGCGCCTGTTTTGTGGGCGGTAATTTCGTCGTTGACCGTATCGGCCCCGACCAGTTCGCCAATCAACTCGCGCCCCGAGCCCGTGGTGCCCACCCCGCGAATGTCGAGGAACGTGCCGAGCTCTTCCTGAATTTCCTGCAGGCCGTCATTCACGACCTCGATCGGCCGCCCGGCCGTCGGCAAATAGATTTCCTTCAGAAGTTGGCCGGCGGCGTTAATCACCACCAGGTTCGTGCTGACCGACCCAACATCGATTCCGAGATAGGCCTCGATGGCCGCCGTTGCAGGCTCAACGTCAGCCGTCACCGCCTCGCGCCGTAACAGGCGGACGTTCTCCAGCGATAGCGGTTCGCTGCTGGCCGCTTCTGGCGTGCTCAATTCGTGCAGTTGCAGCGCTCCGATGGAAACGCTTGTCTGCGGCATGTCGTCGGCTGCGACCAGAGCCGCACCCAACGCGCTCAAACAATAGGGCAGTTCCGCGTGCACCATACCTTCGGGCTTCAGGCGGAACACCTGCGCGACGGCGCGCTGCACGGCCTCGTTCATCGCCACACCGCCGACGAACAACACCGGAGCCACGACCGGCCGCCCCCGCACGATGCTCGACTTGAAGTTGCGCGCAATCGCTTCGCACAGCCCGCGCAGAATCTGGCCCGTCGTATAGCCGCGTTGCTGGGCATGAATCATGTCGGTCTTGGCGAACACCGAGCACCGGCCAGCCACGCGCGCAGCAGTCTCCTCGACGCAGGCCGCCGCCGCTGCCTCCTCTACCGAATAGCGCAGACGCGACGCCTGCTGATCCATGAACGATCCCGTCCCCGCCGCGCAGTCCCCGCTGGATTGGTAATCCACGATTCCCAGGTATCCGCTGGCATCGGCCGGATCAAGCCGCAGGTAGCGCGATGAAGCGCCCCCCATCTCGAAGATAGTGCGCACCCCCGGATACATGGAACGCACGCCCTTGGCCAGCGCCCGAAATTCGTTCTCGTAGCCGCAGCCCAGCAGGTTGGCAACCCGCCGCCCGCCCGAGCCGGTGACGCGCAAGCTGTGGATCGAGTTGGCTCCCGCCCACTGCTGCAATTCCAGGAGCAGTTCGTAGGCGGATTGCAGCGGATTCCCCTGAATGCGCCGGTAGCGCGACACCAGCAACGTTTTGCCGGCTTGCGGACTGCCGCTGGGAAACATCAGCCGCAGAAATTGCTCAGGGAGCTGCTGTTCGGAAACATCCTGGAGGCCGCTCGAAGAGCAGAGCGCGGCCAACTTCAGGCTGCTGGCGCCGATGTCTAATCCGACGCGTAGGTTCATGCCAAGCCTCCAGGCGCCGCCGCGAAACGGAATGAGACTCGCGCCTGCGGCCCTTAGAGCCCGAGAACGGCTCGGGAGAATGTTCTGCTATCGGTGACCGTCAGTCCGTGATGCCGGTCACAATGGCATGTTCAGAACGGCCGAGTTCGAAGACTCGAAACACTCCTAGGCAGACAACTGAAACAGCATCAGGTAAACCACCACGCCCGTTACCGACACGTACAGCCAGATCGGAAAGGTCCAGCGCGCGATCGTCCGGTGACGGTCAAACTGCCCGCGCAGGGCGCGATTCAGCGTGATAATCACCATGGGCACGATGACGATAGCCAGGATTGTGTGCGAGCCGAGGATGGCAAAGTAGAGGAGTCGTGTCCAACCCGTACCGTGAAAATACACGATGCCTCCGTGATGCGGCCAGTGGTAGTAGACGTATGACACGAGAAAGAGCGCCGAAGTCCCGAAGGCAGTCAACATCAGAGCGCGATGTGCGGCCCTTTGCCCGCGAGCAATCAGCACCCGACCAGTTACTAGCAGCACTGCGCTGCAGCCATTCAAGGTCGCGTTAATCTTCGGAAAAATCGAATAGTCGGTCATGTGAAGTTGTTGTACGGGGAGTGGAGGGATTTAGCAAGGAGGCCGCTGCAATCTCACTTCTGACTTCTGCCATCGTATAAAATGATCTTACGATGCCAGAAGTGGGGAATACACCGCCGTCCGCCCCGGCGGCCAATCAAGAACCTGTTTCTCGCCCGTTGCACGTGATGGCGGTGTGGGCACGAGATCTGCTCGTGTCGCTCGCCATCTCGGCCTTCATCATCATCTTTCTCTATCAGCCGGTAAAGGTCGAAGGCGTCAGCATGATGCCCGGCCTCGAAGATCAGGAGCGCATCTTCGTCAACAAGTTCGTCTACCACTGGGAGCCGATCGAGCGCGGCGATATCGTAGTCTTTCGCTATCCGCCCGACACCTCGAAGAGCTACATCAAACGGGTCATTGGCGTTGCCGGCGACCGCATCCGGATCGAAAATGGACAAGTGTACGTGAACGGCCGGGCCATCGACGAAGATTACGTTCCCAGCGAGTATGCCGATGCCCGCTCCTACGCCGAGGTAACGGTTCCGACCCACAGCTACTTCGTGCTCGGCGATCACCGCACCATGTCCAGCGACAGCCGCGAGTTCGGCCCCGTCAACGAGCGTTACATCTACGGCAAAGCCGTTTTCGGATACTGGCCAATGGAGAAGCTGGGAAGGCTGCGGTAAGAAAGTCTCAGGTCGCAGGTGCCAGGTCTCGGTCTCAGGAAAACCCACACCGTTTGCACCGAGTGATTTTCCTGAGACCTGAGACCTGAGACCTGAGACCTGACAACTCAGACCTTTCTTCCACGCTACTCTGCTGTTAGAATCTACAAAATCCACTCCCAGGAGTTCCAATGCAAGCGATCCTTGCGCTGGAGGACGGCAGAGTCTTCCGCGGCAAAGGCTACGGCGCCAAAGGCGAGTGTTCCGGCGAAGTCGTTTTCAATACTTCCATTACTGGCTACCAGGAAATTTTCACCGACCCCTCCTACGCAGGACAAATCGTCGTCCTGACCAACCCAGAAATCGGCAACTACGGCACCAACCCCGAAGACAACGAAGCCATCCGCCCCTACATCGAAGGCGTGGTCGTCCGCGAGTTCTCGAAAGTCAGCTCCAACTGGCGCTCGCAGCAGGTCACCGACGAGTTCATGGAGCAGTTCAAGATCCCCGTCCTCGCCGATATCGACAGCCGCGC